>JAKSIL010000039.1 GCA_024398815.1 Fibrobacter sp. | reverse complement strand
CTGCGTAGGACAAGCGCCACAGCAGCGAAGGACAGCCGCAATGGCGAAGGACTGCTGAGGAAAGCTGCCGGACCGTCGCACGGAATCGGTCGGGGCACGCTGCGCAGGACAAGCGCCACAGCAGCGAAGGACAGCCGCAATGGCGAAGGACTGCCGAGGAAAGCTGCCGGACCGTCGCACGAATGCGAAGGTCCGCGCAGGCTACTTCTTTGTAGCGAGCTCGCGACGGAGTCTGACGATTTCCCTTTCGATCATCAGCTTTTCGACTGCGGAGATGTCCTCGTGATGGTGGATGGCCTCTTTGTAGAGTTCGTTGGCCAATTCAGGCTCCTTGGCGAGGAAGGCACACAGCACGGCGTTGCGCAGGAATATTTCGTCCATTTCCTTGATTTCGTACTTCTCGTAGAAGTCTGCCACGAGCCTTGCCGCCACAGGATAGTTCTTGAGGCGCGCCACTTCGAGGATGTTGAACTCGTCGATGAACGACATCGGCAGGAACCCAGCGTTCACCAATTCGCGGACCTTCACATAGACTTCGTTCGTGTCGCGGGCCTCCATCGGCACGCCGCGGACCCATTCGATGTATTCCTCGCGGAACTTTTTCCACTGCGGGGCGGTTTCGACGACGGTCGTATCGATGGTGTTCAAGTACGCCATGAGGCCCAGCTTGCGGTACGGGTCCTTGTCGTTTGCAAGCATCGCTTTGACTCTTGCCTCGCGACGCAGCGCGTAGTCGGCGGAATCCAGATATTCGGGCCAGCAGACTTCGCACGAGTCGAACACTTCCACGATGCGTGCGTTGGAATGCACGAAGCGGGCTTCTTCGGCCTTGTTGTCGACCATGGGCGTAAAGATGCTGTTTGGAGCAATGTGTTCCATCATGGGGCGGACCATCTTGGACGTGAACAAGAAGTTCTGTTCGCCAAAGAAGTCCGGGTCGCGATGGATGCGCTTGAATTCTTCAATCAGCACGGGGTCGGTGTGGAATCGACCGATGCCCTTTTGATAAACAGGTTCGTCGCTTGCGATAATGATAATGTCGGGTTCCTCGGGAGCCTTGTAAAGGCTCACGTACGGGAAGGTGACATCCAAAGCCTTTAAGATGTTGAGGAACAGCTGGTCGTTAAATTCGTAGGTCTGAATCCACTGCACCCAGAGTCCACCCGGCTTGATGTAGTTGCGCATGCGCTTGTAGAACTCATGGCTAAAGAGACTTGCCACACCGCTCACCCACGGATTCGAAGGCACGCTAATCATCAAGTCGTACTTGCGACGGTTCGTAAGGAAGAACGTCTGGGCGTCGTCAATGAAGATATGGATGCGGGGGTCGTCGTAGCCGCGGGAATTCCACGGATAGAAGCCCTTCGCCAAGTCCATCATCTCTTCTTCGATTTCGACGCAGTCAAAATCCTTGAGCAGCGGATCTGCAAGCAGGTAATGCGCACCCATGCCGCTTCCGAAGCCCACCATGGCGGCATCGTAGGGTTCCGTTTTCACGGCCATCGGCATGAAGGCAGTGGCCGCCTGCGTGAGTTCGTCGCCTTCGATAGGATGGTTGCGGTCCTTGCTCATGCTGGCGTCGGCCTTGCCGTTCGTCTTCACATAGAAATGGACATCGGATTCATGGAAGCTGATGGTTGCGGTTTTACCGTCGCGCACAATGATTTTTTCGTCAGGGTGCAAATTCTTGTAGGCGCGGAAGGCGCCAGACGTAATAAGGTGCGGGTCGAAGTTCACGAATACGGACGGGAGCACCATGAACAAAGCCACAAGGTAGAACGGTACGCTGTAACGGAACTTTTTGCGGTACACCACAAGCAAGACAAAGCCTATGGCAAAGTCAAGACCGGCGGCAAGCACCAAGGCGCCCTTGAGCTGCAGGAGCGGCAACAGCAAAAGTCCACCACCCGCAGAACCGAGAATGGAACCGAGAGTGTTCCAGCCATAGACCTTTCCAATCGGAGCTTCGCTCTTGAACGCACGAGTGAGAATGAGCGTGATGAGCGGAAGCGTCATGCCAGCAAAGAAACTCGTGGGAACCATCCACAAAACAGAGAGCGCGTACTTGAAGAGGCTCCAGCAAATGTAACCGTCAGAGGTGGTATTGAAAATCTGGTTCGCCTCGTTCATCATGCCCCAGAAGGGCTGGTGGAAATACAGCGTGCAGAGAGCAAAGAACGCCATGAAGATTTGCGCAAGCGAAAGCACCACCAGGGAATCCTTCTTCAAAAGTTTTCCACTTACGGCGCTGCCGATGGCAAGTCCCAAAATGAAAGCCGAAAGCATCTGGTCGAAGCTGTGGCTCGAAGAACCCATCAAAAGGCTGAGCAAACGGATCCATACGATTTCATAGACAAACGAAGTAAGGCCCGTGATGCCGGCAATCCAGAACCACGTGCTCTTGGGCGGCATCGGGAGCTTGTGCTCGGCCACGTAATCCAAGTTTTCCGGTTCGACATCGGAAGCCTCGGAATCCTCGTCGTCTTCCTTGTTGGGCGATGTCGCAAATCCGATGAAACCGAAAACGGCGGCCAGCAAGAAGTTGATGGATGCGGCTACGCACAAAGTAGCGTGATTGCCAAGTTCGGGGATGAGCATGTAGCTCGTAAACAAGATACCGATGGCAGAGCCCAGGCTGTTGGTGAAGTAGAGCATGGGGAGCGAAAGTTCCGCACCGCTCTTGCGCATGAGGCCCGATGCGATGAAGGGGAACGTCATGCCCACCGCAATGGCAATGGGGAGCGTTGAGCCCGTCGCCAAGACAACCTTCGCAATTTCTGCGCCGGTAAAGCCGAGGCCAGAGGTAAGATCGCTATCGAAGAAAAGACCCGTGAGGAAGTTGTACAGCGGATGGTAAACCACACCGCCAATGCCGATGGCAAGTTCCACGGCGGCATAGCCGAGCAGCGGACGCCTTACCTTTTCGACAAGCTTTCCGGCAACGAAGCTACCAATGGCAAGGCCGCCCATGTAGATACAGAGCGTAAGCACCTGGCCGTAGCTGGAATGGCCCAGGAAGAGTTTGAGGTAGCGAGCCCACGAGCCTTCGTAAATGAGGCCAGCGAATCCGGAAAGGGCGAAGAGAATGTAAACTAGGACGTTCATAGGAAAAATTCGTTTATTGTGAATGGAATAAATTTAATCTACGATTTGGCCTCATCGCGAGGGAGCGTGGGCATTTTAATGGTTTTTCCGTCCTTGTCGATATTTTTCCAAGGCGTGAGACCGACAACATCGTCGACGGGGAGCGAAAAGGCGATTCCCTGGCCCATGGTGTCAAGGCCGGCCTTCTGGTAAAGGGCGTGCAAAACGGCATCCTTGATTTTCGAATCCACAAGAATCATCACCACTTCCTTTTCGGGCTGGATGGCGATGTGGAAGAACGATTCGGCTTCCTTGTTCGCCGTACCGCGGCCATTGAGGATGGTGCCACCACGGGCGCCAGCGTCCTTGGCGGCCGCCATGACCGTCTCGGAAAAACCGGTATTTACGATGCACATGATCAGTTCATGACTGTTGTCGCTCATTTTTCGATTCTCCTCACCTGCGTGCGGTTGTCGCTCAAAAAGTTGAAAATGGACTTGCCGATAATGCTTGCAAGAGGCACCGTATAGGCGATTCCCTTGCCTCCAACGATGGTATTGAATTTTTCTTCAAGGCTGTCGAGAGCCGCGCGCAGGCGGTCTTCGCCAATCACGCTGAAAATAACGGCACGGTCGGAATCGGCAAGGCCCATGGCCGCCAAGAGTTCCTGCGGGGCAGTTCCCTTGCCGAAAAACACCATTTGCATATTCACGCCGAACGACTGGATATGGTCCATGTAAAAATCGGCCTTCGCACGCCCAACAATCGTCACAAGCACCTTGAGTCTGTTCATCGAAACACGGGAATGACCGGCGGGGAGCGCCGAACGCCTGCGTAAAGAACCTGTTTTTTTCACATCAGCCATGGCTACCCCTACACAAAGTCGATAATCTGTTCATCGTCGGCATCCTGGATGCGACGCATCATCATGCGGTTGCGGAGCGTGCGAGACACAATCGCCTTGAAACCGAGAATCTGGATGGTGATAAGCGGAGTCATCGCCACCATGGCCACGATTCCAAAGGCATAGCTCAAAATGGAACCACCGCCATCGTGAATCACGGAACAGGCGCCAATGGAAAGCGGCAAAATAAAACTCGAAGTCAAAGGTCCGCTCGCGACTCCACCGGAGTCGAAAGCAATCGCCGTATAAAGCTTCGGGACAAAGAACGAGAGCCCGAGTGAAACAAAGTAGCCGGGAATCAAATAGTAAATCAGAGGGAATCCGACAATGATGCGGAGCATGGAAAGTCCGATGGAAACACCCACGCCAACAGAAAGGGCAATAAGCATGGAACGCTTCGTCACAAGGCCGCCGGTGATTTCTTCGACCTGCTTGTTCAAGACGTGGACCGCAGGTTCTGCGAGCACGACCACAAGTCCAATCACGAAACCCGCCACCACAAGCGCCTTGGGCATCTTCGCAAGTTCACAACCCAGCTGGAAACCAATCGGCATGAACCCCACCGTGACAGCCGTCAAGAAAATCACGAGGCCGGCGAACGTGTAGCAAATGCCAAACGCAATCTGCACAAGCTTCGCCTTCGAAAGTTTCAGCACCACGAACTGCAAAATCAAGAAAAACACGATGATGAGTCCGAGGGCAATCATCACATCCTTCGCAACGGTAAGCACCGTAGGAACGAAGTTCACGCCAAGGCTCGCGTCAATGGAATACGACTGCGGGGAAAGCTCGTAAGTGAGGTCGCCCTTCGAGAACATCACAAGGCCCATCAACGCCAAAATCGGGCCCACCGAGCAAAGCGCGATAAGGCCGAAACTGTTCTCGTTGGCATCCTTGCCGCCAATCGCTCCAGCCACACCCACGCCAAGCGCCATGATGAACGGAACCGTAATGGGGCCCGTAGTCACGCCACCCGAATCGAACGCGAGCGGAACAAAGACATCCTTGCCCAAAGAAATCATGAGCATGCCGAGCATGAACAGCACCATGTACAAGAAGATGATGATGGACGAAAGGTCCTTTTTCCATACAATCTTCACGATGGAAAGCAAAAGGAAAATCCCGACGCCCACACCCACGGTGCCAATCAAGAGCAAGGGTTCCACGGCATTTTTCACCTGTTCGGCAAGCACCGATAAATCGGGTTCCGCGATGGTGATGAGCATGCCCATCATAAAGCACACCGACACAAGCAGCAAAAGCTGGCGGGACTTGGCAAGGCCCGAGCCCATGTGCTCACCCATGGGGGTCATGGCGAGGTCTGCGCCAAGGTTGAAAAGTCCAATTCCTGCTACGAGGAACACGGCGCAAACGGCAAAGACCACGAGTTCCTTAGTCGAAAAATTCACCAAAGGAGTAAACGACAGCAGCAGCACTATCAACGCCACCGGCAATACCGACGCAAACGCCTCCTTGAGTTTTTCGAATAAAATCTTAAACATTACTCTCCCAGGTATTCCACTGCGAATATAAGCGTGGAGCCGCCCGGGATGGGACCTGCGGCACGGCTACCATAGCCAAGTCCAGGAGGAACGATGAGGATTCTCTTTTCACCGGGGAGCATGCCAGCAACACCGAGTTCCCAACCGCGAATCACACGGCCGCCGCCCAGGGGGAATCCGAAAGGCTGCCCGCGATCGCGGGAACTGTCAAACTTGTAGCCGTTCACGAGCCAGCCGGTGTAATGCACCTTGACCGTGGAGCCCGACTTGGCGGGTTCGCCTTCGCCCGGCTTGATGATAGCGTAGCGAAGACCTTCGGAACCGTTTTCAAAAGTAAGGCTAGCCGTATCCGGGAAGAAGTCCATGCGGGCGGCGATTTCTTCGTCGACTTCGGAAGACACTAGTTCGATGCGGAAGATGAGTGTGGAGTTCGAAGGAATCATGGTGTACGCCGTAGAGCCGTAACCCATGGACGGAGCCACGCGAAGCCAGCGGACGCCGCCCTCGCGCATGCCTTCGAGGCCGGCTTCCCAGCCCTTGATCATTTTGCCTGCGCCCATCACCACGGAGAACTGCTTGCCCAGATCCTTGGAGCTTCCGAACTTGCGACCGTTGAGGAGCCAGCCCGTATAGTGGGTCTTGAGAGTAGCGCCGGCCATGGAAGGCTTGCCTGTGCCCACCTTTTCGTCGTATATCTTGAGGCCCTTGGTCTTTTCTTTCCATTTCATCTTTTCGACATTCTGCGGGAACTTGTCGGGTTCCATGGCCTTCTCGGCGTGAACGAGCTCGACTTCGAAGTACAAATCGGAATTGGGCGGGATGCCGTCCATGGAGTTCTCGCCGTAGCCCATGTATGCGGGAATCGTGAGCTTGCGGACTTCGCCCACCTTCATGCCCATGAGGCCCTTTTCCCAGCCCGGAATCACTTGGCCCATGCCCAGAGTGAACTCGAGAGGTTCTCCGCCGTAGGAATCGGCGAACGGCTGCGGACCCGTCTTTTCGGGTTCGGCGGAATCGGCAGCAGTGGAATCGGCAACGGAGGAATCGGTAGCTGCGACAGCCTTGGCGGAATCCACAGAAACGGCCTTGGCGGTGTCGGTTTTAGCCGTATCCAGGAGGTCGGCAAGCAAAAATCCCTTATAGTGCACCTTGATCAACTGGCCCGCGCGAATTTCGTCGCCAGAGCCTTCCTTGACCACTTCCATGTTGTATTGGGTGGCCCAAAGTGTGCTGGAAATCAAGAGTACAAGAAAAATCTTCAATTTTGACATAAAAACTCCTATCCCACAAGATAGAAAATGCTAGTTTTAAAGAGAATAGTTTCTTTGAGAAAACGGATAAGATTATGCTATCGTACATTATCATCATCGCAATCGTGGTGTTGTCCATTATCCTTGCGGGTATTGGGGCGTATGTCGTTATACATAGTGCAGACGAAAAAGAAGAGGTGAAGCCGGTCATCGACGTGTCCGGACAGTATGCAGTCGTAGTGCGCCCGGCAAGGGAATCCCTCACTGCGGTCAAGCCCGGCGAAGCATCCCTCAGGTCATGGCTCGAAACCCAGGAACAGCTGACGCCCGAACAGCGCGAAGCCTACATCAACGAATGGAATGCCGCCCTCGAAGAAACCATCAAAACCATTGACGACGGCGACAAGAACGGAGTCGCCACCTACCGCATTGAACTCGGCCCCAAGGGCAAGAACTACTGCAAGTTCGTGAACGAGGATAATTTTGTAACCCGTGAGCAGATTCGCAACCATGCCGAAATTCTGCCACCCTACGTATTCGGTTGCGACTGCAAGCTTTTGCCCAAGCAGCCCTGGGAAAACCCCAGTAAATCCGGCTGGAAAGCCGTCATCCCAACCCGTGGCAGCTCTTACGACGTCCCGGACTGGAGGCAGTTTGCGTAAATCTCTATTTTCTGCTCTTATTTTGGCTCCGGCCCTCACTTTTGCCGCCGGCTCCGCGATTATCACTCTGCAAATGCCGGTTGGCGCACGCCAGCTGGGTATGGGCGAAGCGGGTGCCGCTTTGGCAGACGACGCTACGGCCATGTACTACAACCCGGCAGGGCTTGCCTTCGGGCCTTTGGCCGACGAATGGAAAATGTCGTACCCCGCCGACAGCAAGAGCGCTCCTTTTTTCACGTCGATGACATCCCGTTCCAAAAACGGATTTTTTTCCAAAAGCGAACTCTGGGCAGGTACCGCCCAGGGCATATTGAAGTTTGACGGAGAACAGTGGGTAGACTACCATTCCGTCACCTTGCAAGGCAACGCCAAGGTCAAGGACGCCGTACGCGTGTACGTGGGCACAGAACGCGGCCTCGACGAATACAGCCGCCAGGTGAAAAAGTTCAATGACATCAAGAACGCCGACGACGAATCGCACGTGGTCGAAGTGAAGATGCCATGGAACCTGGTCGTAAACGACACCATCACCGCCGTGCTCTACGACAACCGCACCGAAAAGCTGTGGGCGGGCACACCCAAGGGACTCTACAGGTTCGACGGAAAGGCCTGGAAAAACTACAACGAGGAACTCGGGCAGCATAGAATCACCTCGCTCGCAAGCCAAGGCGCATCCCTCTGGATCGGAACCGACAACGGCCTGTTCGTTTACCGCAACGGCCAGTTCGAACAGAAGGGCAAGGTGCTCCCCAGCCAGAAAATCAACGCCCTGGTATGGTCCGAAAACCGCAAGGAACTTTACGTGGCGGTCGATGGCGCAGGCATCGCAAGGCTCGTGCCCAAGAAGAGCGTGAACGACAAGGACCGCTGGAGCCTGTTCAACGAAGAAGACGGCATCATGGACTTAAACCCGACAGCCCTCGCCGTCGACAGCTCGGGACACGTGTGGGCTGCCCACAACGGAGGCCTTTCGCACTTCACTCTCCGCAAGTGGGAACAGGTGCAATTTGCAGGCAACAAGGTGAACTCCATCTCCGTGGACCAGAGAGGCGCCATCTGGATTGCAACCGACAAGGGCGTGTGGAGACACATCCCCGAATACGCAACCGCGAGCGGACGCAAGGCAGAACTTGAACGCGGCACCGCCGAAGAAGAAGGTAGCGTAAAGAGCGAAGACGAATGGACGCACTACCATTCAGGCAACGGCCTCACGAGCAACAAGGTCTGGGCCGTTTTGCCGCAGAGTAACGACGTGTGGTTCAGCACCGCGAACGGCATGGAACAGTACAAAGACGCCGACTACCAGCTGACAGCGTTCTACGAAAAACTTTTGCCCATCTTGAACATCCCCGACCTTTACCATCTGTACGGCGGCCTCACCATTCCCATGAACGACTGGGGCACCATCGGATTCTCAGTGAACTTCGTGAGCTTCGGTTCGACCGTGGTTTCGGGCGACGTGGACGCCGATGACCTGGTCGCCTACAACAGCTCCGAAATCGTGGGCGGCATCAGCTACGGCACCAGGCTCCCGAACGACTGGGGTCTCGGCCTTTCGATCAAGCTGTTCTACTCCGACCTGAGCTCTGGCGCGGGCGCCGGCGAAGAAAAGGCCACCACGCTCGGATACGCCTTCGACGTGGGCATGCTCAAGCAGAACCTCTTTATCGACAAGTTGAACTTAGCCTTGGTGCTTGCGAACATCGGCCCGAACGTGTACTACGTGGACAAGACCATCGAAGACCCGATTCCCTTGACCTGGCGCCTCGGACTTTCTTATGAAATCTTGAGCCTCGCCGACTACAAGTGGACCGTGGTCGCCGACTACAACCGCGAAGTGGTTTACGACGACAGCAAGGGTACTCCGGAGCCGTTCTACATTTCGTGCTGGAAGTCTCTGCTGAACCCCGAAAAGGAAGGCGACGGTTTCGATGCCGTGAAGCACTCCATAATGCAGGGCGTGTTCAACGTCGGTACCGAATTCATTTATTCGAACACCATCGCCCTTCGCATGGGTTATCTGTACGACGACGTAGGCAAGCGTAACGAAGTCGACTTCGGCTTCGGATTCATGCTCTCGGATGTTTTGCAGTTCGACTTCGCCACCATTCGCGACGTGGGCGACAACGACGGCGTGCGCGACGGCCAGATGCGCTTCGGCATGCTCTTCAAGTTCTAGTCGTTATTATCTTTCTACGCGCTCGAGGATTATCAGAGCGCGATCTTGCGTGCTGTTCGGAATCGTGTAGAAATGCTTCCCGACAAACTTGTATCCGAAGTCCTCGGGATGGAACACGGCCAGCTCTTCGGCCACTCCGGGGCCCTTCATGAAGAACACGCGACCGCCCACCTTCAGCGAATTTTCGAGGCGCGGAAGCGTCTTGTCCATCCATTCGAAAGCGCGGCTGATGACTCCATCGACAGGAATATCCATGCTGCGACTCGTCACCTTGTGGCCGAACACGTCGATTCCCTTGAGTCCGAGCTTTTCGATGACCATGTTCAAGAAGTTGATGCGGTTCGGGCGCGGTTCGCACAAGGTAAGGCGAATCTGCGGATTCACGAGCTTTAGCGGGATTCCCGGAAAGCCGGCGCCACTCCCTACGTCTATCATGCGGGCGGGCCATTTATCGACGTACGCGTTTATGAGCGTGCAGTCGGCGTAATGGCGCTCCACCATCGTCTCGAAAGCATTCAGACGGGTCAAGTCCTGGTCTTCGTTGTTGGCCCTGAGCAACTGGTGGAATTCCCAGAACTGCTTCAAGGTATTTTCTTGAAGTTCCACGCCGTAATAGTGCAGAAGCTTGTCGAGACCGGCAATGGACGGAACCACTCGCTTACCGCCGAACAGCGGAAAATCGGTGCGGGGAGCCTTGAGATGCGGCACGAAGGCCTTGCCCACGGCATCGGCGGCACGGGCAGGCTGCCCAAAGGGCTTTTTTGACCAGGAAGACTTTGCCATGCCCCCAAAGATAAAAATTCCCAACTTTTTTTTCAAAAGAGGTAACACTTTGACCGAAAAATCAGTCTTTAAGGTATATGAGACTGAAATTTTTTAAAAATTTAATTTTGGGTACTGCCGCCATAACGGGAATCGGCGCAACGGGCGCGCTTGGCGCCGTCACCGAAGCCGACGTGTTCGACTGGTGGGACAGCGGAATCATTTCGCCCGGGGAGGCCGAGGAAATCCTCGCAAAACTGGACGAAGGAGACGAAAGCGAAGCCTGCATCTTAGCAGAGACTTACGCCCAGGAGAGCTGCGAAGAAAGCTCCGACACGGGAACAGAGAATGCAACGAAGACGGCCAAAACGGCGAAACGCCCAAGCGCAAAAGAAGTCCACGGGCACTTTTTGTACAAAGCCAGATTCGATTCCGCAGGGCACCTGAAAAGCCACCGCGAAGAACTGCAGTTGGAGTTTTACCGCTACACGCTAAAGCTCGGCTCCCAGGAACTTCTCACCTACAAAAACGGGGCAAGCGAAGCGCACTTCGGAGAAATTTCGACAAGGGAGCTCCACAGCCAAATCCCGCTCGACACGCTATGGGGAACTGCGCTCCTCTACCCCATCGGCAATCTTTTCGTCGGAGGAATGCTCGACACGTCGACGGCGGCGAACGTCCGCCTGGGTTACCGCATAGATAAAGCCGCGTTCGTCGAAGGCATCTACTGGCGACAGCAGAACGACGATGCGCACGGCGCGCGCGACATTCAATCCGGAGAATTGCAGACAAAGTTCAATTTCGGCGAAACGGCCGTCTGGTGGCAGCAGGGCCACGACGCCCCGCTTGTCAAAATACGCCTGAAAGGCAAAAGCGGCGCAAACAAGAGCGGCGCAAGCAAAGGTAACGCAAACAAGAGCGGCGCGAACCAACCCAAAATCCAATGGACGAGCACGGCGTACGTCCACGGCGATTCCATTCCACGATTCGCCAGACTGAGTTCCACAATCGCCAAAAGCCGCATTTGGGGCTCGCAGGCCATCACAGGGACGGCGCAGGAACTCGCCAACACGAAGATTACCGCGAACGCGCGCTTTTTAAACCCGCTCCACAGCGACAGCATCTCGATGCGCTTGAAACTCGCGGTCCAAAGCGGTCCGAGTTTTTTGCGAACAAGCGCCGCCGCCACATGCCTCGAAGCCAGCGAAAACTGCCGCAAAGACGATTTGTTGGCGGGAATCGAAAGTTCATTTGTCCAAAACCTGACACTGCAGGCAAAAGCCAAAGCCCGCTACCAGCGCGACGACGGCCTCGGAACACCGCAAATGGAAATCGGTGCCAAAATCTGCGATTCGCAAAAGAACTTTGCAAAAGTAACCGCCGTATGGCCGAAAGGCGCCACCATGGAAAAATTCCAGCTCCGAAACGAAACCCACCTGAGAAACGAATTTTTGGACATTTCGCTCTCCACCACGTTCAAAAACGGCGATGACGGAGGCTTGCACCCAAGCCACGCCGCCATAACGGCGAAAATTATGTTCTAGGAGACCCCAAAAACGCCGTGTTTACTGAGGTATACAAAAAAATTCCATTTTTTTCAATTTGAGCCTCCATTTTTTGTAATTTACAATCAAACCCAAACACTCCCTGACCCCTTTAGGTTACCTCCTTTGCCTGAAGGGGTCTTTTTTATTCTATATTCTCAATATGATGATTTCCGCCATAATCGGAGCGGTCACGTTTTTGCCCTCCATCGCCTTGAACATCGCGCTCGCAAACGGCGCTCCGCTCGGGATGTACGCCATGTGCGGGCGCCATAAAGTCGTTCCGAAGGAAGTGCGCAGGGCTTTCGTCGTGCCCATCATCATGCAGTTCGTGGCACTGTTCGTGCTGCTCAGCGCAGGCCAGATTATCCCGGAAACCATTCCCTACGCCATCACGCGGATTCTCGCCTTCTTCTTTTCGCTGTACGTAACTTTCTACACGGCCACGGTACTTTTCAGCACAAGCTCGAAGGAACGCCATGTGATGGGGCCTTTCGCCATCGCCACGTCCGTTTGCTTTTGGGTGACGGCCTTCGGCACGCTCGCCTTGATCGGTAAATAGAATGAGCTACCACAATTACCAAGTGGATTTGGACCGCATCATCCGCAGACTCGAAAAGACCGGCGAAGTGCCGCACCTCTTGCTGCACGCCTGCTGCGCCCCCTGCAGCAGCTACTGCATTGAATACCTTTCGCAGTTCTTCAAGATTACGATTTTCTACTACAACCCGAATATCGCCCCCGAAGAGGAATACAGGCACAGGGTCGCCGAAATCAAGCGCTTCGTGGCAGAATTCAAGACGAAACACCCCGTTGCACTTATCGAAGGCGAATACGACCCCAAGCGATTTTACGAAGTCGCCCGCGGCCTGGAACAGGAGCCGGAAGGCGGCAAACGCTGCCGCAAGTGTTTCGAATTGCGCCTGGCGGAATCGGCCAAGCTCGCCAAGGAACTGGGCGCCGATTACTTCACCACGACGCTCACGATAAGCCCCATGAAAGACGCACAAGTGTTAAACGAAGTGGTCGGGGAACAGTGCGATATTTTTGGCATCAAAAGGTTGCCGAGCGACTTCAAGAAGAAGGGCGGATACAAAAGATCCATCCAGCTTTCGGCGGAATACCATCTTTACAGACAAAATTTTTGCGGGTGCGTCTATTCCATGCGCGAAGCAAAAGAACGCGAAGCAAAAAATAACGAATCGAATTAAAACCCGCGGAAATGCCAATTAACGTTGCGGAAATGCGAATTAAAGCCGCAGAAAAGAAAATTAAAGCCCGCGAGCCCTACTTTTCGTAGCCGACGGCATGGTTCAGCAAAGGAAGCTGAAGTTCAGACAAGTTAAGCAACTTCTGCAAACCGGTCTTATCCATGCTGGCACGGACGCGCGTAGAAATACCCATGGAAGCACAGAAAATCGAAATGTTTTCCGAGACGATTCCCGCATCCAGGGCACCCGTCATCTTGTGGTCTTCGAGAGAACCCGGGACACTGTCAAACTTGGAAACGTCGCTCACCAAGAGCACAATGACAGGCGTCTTCATGCGTTCCGTGAAAAGCGAACGATGGTCGCCCTTCACCACGAGATTCATGGCGTGCGCCTGCGGATCGTAAAGGTACACATTCTTCTGCGTGAATACGTACAAACTCACATCCTGCTTGTTCAAGGCCGAAGGAGCCGTGCGGTGCCCCGTTTCAGGACGGTTGATGCCGTTTGCCGCCCACAACAAATTGCCCAAATCCTCGTTGGAAATAATCTTCATGCTGAAATTGGAGCCCGACTTGCGATTCGCAAAAGCCTGCATCACATCGCGACCGTTCCGCTGCAAATGCGCGCCGAACTTGATAACGCTGTCGGAATCGGCAGGGGCCGCCAAAACGATGAACGGGAAAATCAGGACGGCCAAAACCATTCGGTAAATTTTTTGCATATATCGAACCTCTTCTCGTTTAGACCATACCCCGAAAGACAAAGATAAAATATTTTTTCAGATTTTTCCGTGTATCATATAGCATTTCGACCCGTTTTTGAATATATTTGTGCACAAAATAACAACAAGATTGTTATCTCATCAAAAAAAAACAAGGAGAAAATAATGAAAAAGATTATCACGATTGCGGCCGCATTCGGCATTGCAATGGCTTTCACCGCCTGTAGCGACGACTCTTCTTCCAACGCCAGCTCTTCCAATAAAGACCCGCAGGGCCGTACCATCTATCACGATATGATAGACGCCATGGAAGCACCATGCTCCGAAGCGAACCAGTGCGAAGAAATCATCCTGGACGACCCGACTGTCCAGGACACCTTGATTTGCCTCGGCACCTTGTTCCAGTCCAAAATTGGCAGGGACCTCAGCCAGTGCGCCGCCAAAGCAAACACTCCGGCCGAAAACACCTCCGCAGGCAGCGAAAAAGGTTGCCTCATCAGCTATTCCGACGGAACCAAAAAATGCAACACCGGTGATTCTTCCGTAATGCTTTGCGGCGGATCCGGTTCTAGCGACGGCGTAACCTTCACCAGCGAAACGGTTGCAAGCTGCCCCGCCGGCGAAAACCTCAAGTGCGCAGACACCGACGGAAGCCTCTCCTTCTTCTACGACGCATCCATGACCGAATGCCCGAGCTGGTTGACGCCTGCCAACTAAATTGCAATTTACGCATAAAATAACACAAGCCCCGCTCCACGAGCGGGGTGTTTTTTTGGGGAGGGGAAGTAACTCTAAAGAATAAAGTCCACCAGAAATTGGCCAAAAAACTTCAATTTTATCTACTTACCTTTGTCTCCTCCTTGAAATGCCCGCACTTCGTCAATCAAGACCTTTTGCAACTGGTCCTTAGGCAAGAGTAACTGGTAATCTGCAACTCCAATGGGCTTGTTTACGCCATCACCGCGTTCCAGACGATCCAATAAAGAAAGATAGTAGTTCATCTTGCCGACATATTCCGGCTTGAATTCCCCGATTTTCAAGTCAATGGCCACAAGACAACGCAACTGCCTATAGAAAAAGAGCATGTCCACTTTGCTTGTTTTGCCGTTAAATTCCAACTCGTGCAGGTTCCCGATAAAGGTGAAACCTTTACCCAATTCCAATAGGAACTGCTTGACTTTCTCCACCAGTTTACATTCCAGTTCCAGCTCCAAAACAGGTTCCGTTACGCCGAGAAAACCCAAATTGTAGGTGCTGCGGAAAGTCTCGTTCGCGAATGCCGACGGAATTTCCGTGTTTACTCTCCAGTTTCCGCTCCTGAAGCATCTTGCCGATTTCCCAATAGGCGGCGTTTTCACCGACATTCAGTTGCCGAGCGACTTTCGCCCTTGCCTGGGAAATTAGTGCGACAACCTGTCGCAGTATTTCTTTGTATTCCGATTCGTTTTGCTTTGCAATTTCTTTTGACATGTAAACTCCATACGTTAAAACGGCCATTTTGCCGGCGCTGGCAAAATGTTTGCACAAAATGTGCTTCGCGAAGTCGCAAAATGCGGCATCACGTTTTTGCGGCCGAGAATTTCGTCCGCAAATTTTCGTTTTTTTTTAGAAATGTTCCCTACATATTGTAGAGATTGGATGATCTGGCTGTGCTGTTGGCGGAGGTTTTCTCCGGCGTTACTTGGCGCTGTTGTTCACAACGCACTCGAGCAGGTCGTGTTCCTGCCAGCCTTACAGACCGTTCGGTCCAAAGACCTCACTCTCGCATCCGCCCTTGATTAATATCAAGGGCTTTGATGCTCACCCAACAGAACCTTCAAGAAGGTTGATGCGCCCTGCCGCGAATGCACGTACGGACTTTTGCAAGTCTATGTCGACTGTCGCAAGCATGAACACTTAGCAATTTATTGCTTAGTGTGAATGGTCCTCGAATGGGGAGGATTGTCGTAATACGGGATTAAATATACAATTTGATTTTGACAGATTGTAACAAAAGTGGAAAATTAAATTTAGAGTTCTATGTTTTAATCCAACGTTTTTCTCTAGCCTTTTTCATTCGTTCACGGCGCTTTTCCTGCTCTTCTAACGACAGAACGCGTTTTTTATTTTTAGTAGAGCCGCAGCGTTTTAAATTTTCCTCGTGTTTGCTGACAAGAGCCTTGATATTGTCTGCAACGGCCCGAAGATCGTTCAGTTTATCTTTTAAGATTGCCCCTTCAGTCATTCCTACTGTTTTTTGACGAAGCTCATTTTCAATTTCTATAAGAGCATCTGCCAATAGACGCATCCTTTTTTGCCCCGTTAGGCTTTCACTCCTGTCACTTTCATTTACTTTATCTTCAAATTTTTTGGAGAAAAAGGCTTCTATGCGTTTTTTGTCTGAATCCCATGTCGAATCCAAATCGTTTAAAATTCCTCTCGCTTTAAAAAACACGTCCATTCTTTCGTTCTCTCTACGGTTTTCAAAAAACGAGGATACCAAATTAGCCAAATTTTGAGAGGTGAAAAATATTTTTTTCGGACATAACGAGTTTATCACGTTCACAAGCATGTCAATGCCAATGTTCTTATCCATCTCATTAAAATAATTATCAGTTTTTTTCCCATCAACAACGCAGGGACGCAAAAAGAAACGGTGGATGGCGATATCATCTATAGAAGCGCGAGCTTTGGACAATGTGTATGCCAATTTTGTCAAAAAGTTTTCTTCCTTGTCTTCGCCCTTTTTGGGGCAATCATCATAACTGACGCTTCTAAAATAGTCCGACTCTAAATACGAACGAAGATTTTCTGCAATATTAGCGACTGATATTTCGTTTTCTTTTTTCGGGTCATCCGCAAGAGCCGCAAGATCCTTTTCCTCCCCCCTGTAGAACCTTTCAGCATTCTCATAATAATCAAAAGGGGTATCCACAGTGCTTAACTCGGAATTTTTAGAAATGAATAAAGCCTCGGAAACGATAAGTATTCGACCAGTATCGGAATTGTATCGTTTTCCAACATAAGGAACGGTACAAACGGGAAGCTTTGTACTTTTCCAGCAAAGTTCCAAACTTTCTAATAGTACATCTTTCATGCGATACCTCATTTTTGATTAAAAGATAGAAAAAAAAAGATGTTAATTCGTTACTTTTATTGATTTTTAATAAAAGTTTTCACAAAAGCACAAAACAGTTGTTGACAAAGAACAATAAATAAGCTAAATTACAGTACAGTTAAAGCCTTTTGCTGACAAAACCACAAACCTAGGAGTCCGTATGAACCCAAAAACAGTCATCACTATCCTCTCCCTCGGCGCAACCATCATTAGTGGCGTCGCGTCCATTGTCAAGGATCTCTCAAAGGCGAAAAGAAAATAAATGGCAATACTGACAACCGACGAACAGTCTTTTACGACAGCTCGCCGAATCCCTCTGCTGGCAGGTTTACGCCCCGGTCTCGTCCAGCACTTATTCAACAATCGGGGCGAAGGAAACAAAGTATGAAGAAAACATCGTACTCTACAGAATCGAAGGCTCGCACAGATTCGGCCCCGGAAAAAAGCGATATCGCTGACCTAGGTTTAGTCTTTATAGACGATCGAGACCAAAACCGCTATAACGTTTTTAGGCTCGGCGACAGCCTGTGGTTTGCGGAAAATTTACGGCATCTCGTGTTATACGACGCTTTCAGCTACGACGACTGCAGCAAGCACCTCAGAACGTACGGATATCTCTACTTGAGCGATGCCGCCGAGTTGCTTTGCCCGAAAAATTGGAAACTGCCTTCTATTCAAGAGTGGCGGCAACTATATGTCGCGTGGAAAGAGAAATTTCACGACCTGCGCTTTACGGAGTTCATGTCGGGAAGCGCCCTTGACGAAACAGGGGTTTTGCCCATGGGCGGCATAGGCAAGTTGGCCGAAAATTCCGACGACCGACCCCAGTATTTCGACATAGGCAAAGCTGCGTTCTTTTGGACTTCGTCTTTTGATAAGGAAGGCAACCGCTTGATTTTCTGTATAGAGCAAGACGGTTCATCAGCATTTTCAAGCAGCGGTCGTGAGCTGTGCTCCGTCCGCTTCATTTCAAACCACACAAACAAGGAAGGATAATATGGCAATCGAGAACTTCGATCCAGATACCTACGACTACAACTCTGAACAGAGCCGCTACGACGACGCAGTCAACGGCGGAGAAGACTCGTTCAACTCTTACATGAGCGAGAGATTCGACACGCCCGATTTCGATTGGAACGAGTGGGATACTCACATCAGCGACAACTAGGAAGAGTAAGCATGGACGCATCTAATCCAAATACTCAGGAATACTACTATAAAATAACTACAATAGTGGGCCTCGGTCCCACGAAAACAACGGTTACAGTTTTGAAGAAGCCTGCAATGGGAATACCCCAAATGGCCGTTCCAAAGCCGAACCTCATTAAAACTCCCAAAGGTTCACCCGCAACGGATGCTACCCCAAAAAGCGGCCTGAAACTTGGGTACGTCGACCCGTCCAAACACAAGCCTGCAATGGGAATACCCCAAAAAGGCTGTTTTAAGTTTGGGTGCATTAATCCGCATACGGGCAAGCATTCAATATAGACGTTAGTCTAAGAAAATATTTGATTTTTTATTGAAATTTATAAACCGACCCCCAAGCAAAACTGCTTGGGGGTTTGGCTTTTAGGACGACAAAGACTGTCGCTGCGCACAATCACCATCACCTAGCAAGGGTTTCCAAGGCTAGTGTAATAAGTCGTTTTGCCTGGTCGGCGAGGTAAAGGGGAATGTTCAGCACGTCGTCGTCGAGAGTCAAGTTCTTCATGGAGAAACGGACGCGGAGTCTTGTGGAATCTTCGAAGCGGGTCGCATAGTTTTTCATGCTGGTCGAGATGATGTTCTTGCCGGATTTAACTTCTATCGGAATAATGTAATTTTCATGCTGAACGACAAAGTCCACCTCGTATCTGGAATTTTCATCGGTCCAATAATAGATGTTCTTGCCATACTGTTTGCGGAGCGCTTGCAGCACGTAGTTTTCGGCAAAGGCTCCATGGAATTCCGTATAAAGGTTGTCGCCAAGGACAACAGTTTGCGGGGAAACTTCCGAAAGTCTGCGCAGCAGCCCCACGTCGACCATGTAAATTTTGAAAGCGGACAAATCTTCGTAGGCCAAAAGAGGCAATTCGGGTTTCTTGATGCGAGGCACCTTGTACGCAAGGCCTGCATTTACGAGCCACATCAACGCATCTTCATATTCCCGGGCCCTTGCGCCGGGCTTTGCCGCGGAATAGAGGAACTTCTTGTTTTCGCGGGCAAGTTGAGACGGCACTGATTTCCAAATCAGGGATATCTTTGGAAAATCACCACGATCGGCATGGCGAGCAAAGTCCCGTTCGTAGGAATCGTTGAGTTCCGCGAGTCCGTAATCCGCCCGGGTAGAATCGTAATTTTGAACAAAGTTCTTGACAACGGCCGGCATTCCGCCACATACAAAATACTGTTTTATTTTTTCTTCAAGAGGGTTTGCAAATGCAAGCGGAACATTTTCAAGGGAATTAATAGTTTGTATGTAGTTCACAAAGTTTTCCGCATCGGAGGCCGCAAGGTATTCCTCGAAGTCCATGGGATAGACATCCAGGAACTGAACCTTCCCAACTGGGAAACCATCCTTTGATAACGAGACTCCAAGCAACGACCCAGCACAAGCAACTGCGTACTCGGGAGTGTCTTCGCAAAAATATTTGAGGCTGTTCAGAGCCTTGCCGCAGCACTGGATTTCATCGAAGATGACAAGCGTTTTTTGAGGTACTATAGGGACTCCGCTCAACAGAGAAAGCTGCGGGATCAAACGTTTAGGGTCCTTAGTCACTTCAAAAATCGAAGCAAGATTTTGGTCAAAATCAAAGTTAAAGTAAGCGACATTTTCAAAATTCGTACGACCAAATTCCTTCAGCGCCCACGTTTTACCGCACTGGCGGACACCCCGCAAGATGAGCGGTTTTCGGTCTTCTCGATTTTTCCATTGCAGAAGTTCGTCAAGAATTTTTCGTTTCATGCGCGGCTCCATTTTATACCAATATACATAATTTTTGTAGAAAACGTGATGTTTTCCACGAAAAAGCTGTAGAAAATGTGATTATTATACACATAATCTACAAAAAGTGGCGATTTGTGCAAATTTGCGATTCGGGGAGTTATGGACCCCGTCGCTGCGCTCCAGGGTGACGCGATTGGGCGGTTTTTGCAATGGGTTCGGAGTGGACCCCGTCGCTGCGCTCCAGGGTGACGCGATTGGGCGGTTTTTGCAATGGGTTCGGAGTGGACCCCGTCGCTGCGCTCCAGGGTGACGCTTACCACTATCGTTTTTTTATTTTTCTAGATTTGCGTCATGTACGATCCGAAGTTTTTACCGATTTGCAAAGAGGACCTGGAGGAACTGGGTTGGGACTATGTGGATGTGGTGCTCGTGAGCGCCGACGCTTATGTGGACCATCCGAGTTTCGGGCATGCGGTCATCGGGAGGCTTCTGGAGCACGAGGGTTTGCGCGTGGCGATTTTGCCGCAGCCGAACTGGCGCGACGATTTGCGCGATTTCAAAAAGCTCGGGAAGCCGCGAATGTTCTTTGCCATCAGCAGTGGCATGGACAGCATGGTGAATCATTACACGGCGGCGAAGCGGTTGCGTCATGACGATGCGTTCACGGCGGGCAACAAGGCGGGTTTCAGGCCGGATTACGCGACGTACACTTATGCGAAGATTCTGAAGAAACTTTATCCGGATGTGCCGCTGGTCATCGGCGGTTTGGAATCGAGTCTCAGGCGCGTGACGCATTACGATTACTGGAGCGATGCGCTGAAGCCGAGCATTCTCGCGGATACGCAGGCGGACCTTTTGATTTACGGGATGGGTGAGCGTCCGATGAAGGAGCTTGTTCGTTTGTTGAAAAAGGGCGTGCCTTTCAGGAATTTGAACAGCATTCAGCAAACGGCGTATTTGGCGCCGAAGGGGAACGTGCCCGCGAACAAGAACTGGGTGGACATGGTTCTCGCAAGTCACGAGGAGTGTGTTGCAGACAAACGAACGCAGCTGAATAATTATCGCAAGGTGGACATCGAGAGCAACAAGATGTTCCCGCACCGTATTTTGCAGGATGTCGGAAGCCAGACGGTTGTCATCAATCCGCCGTATCCGCCGATGGAGTACGGCGAACTGGACGAGAGTTTTGAATATCCGTACGCGCGTGCACCGCATCCGCGTTACAAGAAGCGCGGGGCGGTTCCTGCGTTCGATATGATCAAGTTCAGCATCAACACGCATCGCGGTTGTTTTGGCGGGTGCAGTTTCTGCGCCATCAATGCGCACCAAGGCAAGTTCATCGCGAGTCGCAGTCGCGAGAGCATTTTGCGCGAGGTGGAAATCGTGACGCAGATGGAGGGTTTCGGCGGGACGATTACGGACCTGGGCGGGCCAAGCGCGAACATGTACAATATGCGCGGGCGTGACCGCAGTCGTTGCGAAAAGTGTGCGCGGCCGAGTTGCGTTTTCCCGAAGATTTGCGACAACATGGACACGCGTCATGCGGAACTTCTGAATCTTTATCGCGAGGTGCGGAACCATCCGAAGGTAAAGCATTTGTTCATCGGTTCGGGTGTGCGCTACGACTTGATTTTGCAGGATGTCGCGGACCCGAAATTGCGCAGGGACCACGAGGAATATGCGCGCGAACTCATTGAATTCCATGTGAGCGGGCGTTTGAAGGTGGCGCCGGAGCACACGAGCGACGCGGTATTGAATTTGATGCGGAAGCCGAGTTTTACTTTGTTCCACAAGTTCAAGGAATTTTTCGACAAGGAATGCGAGCGCATCGGCAAAAAACAGAAAATCATTCCTTACTTTATCAGTAGCCACCCGGGTTGCACGGAAGCGGACATGGCGGAACTTGCGCTCGAGACGAAACAGCTGGGATTCCAGCTGGAGCAGGTGCAGGACTTTACGCCGACGCCGATGACGATTGCGACGGAGATGTTCTACGCGGAGATGCTTCCGGACGGAAGTCCGCTCTATGTGGCGAAAACGGCGGAGCAGAAGGAAAGCCAGAAGCAGTTCTTCTTCTGGTACATTCCGGAGAACCGTCCGAAGTTGCGTGCGGTGCTGGAGCGGCTCAAGATGGGAAAGGTCGGGCGACTGCTGCTGAGCAGGAGCGCGCAGGCCGAAGGCCGAGAGTTTTTCCCGAGCAAGGAAAGGGATGCGAATGCGGATTTCCGCGAACGCGAGATGCAGAAGCGAGGCGAACGCATCGCGGCGATGACACCGAAAAAGGAAAAGAAGCGTTGGACTGACGAGGAACGCGAGAAAAGGCGCGAGGAGCGGGTCGCGAAGGAAGAGCGAATGCGGAGGGCGAAGGACCCGGCGTTCAATCACGGGCCGAAGAGGCGCGAGAAGAAGTTCAAGAAGCCCGATTTCGGGAAAAAATAAGCACGGATTAAACTGCGCAGGACAAGCGTGCAGGACAAGCGCCGGACAAGTGTGCAGAACAATTGCGCGGGACAAGCGCGCGGAACAAGTGTGCGAAAATTTAAAAAGCGACCCTTGCACGGGGCCGCTCTTTTTTGACATATTAAAGTCAAAAGGAGGTTTATATGAACAGCACGGAAACTTTTATCGGTTTCGTCATCGTCCTGGCCCTCGCTCTGGCAGTTCTGGGGAACGCGTAAGGCGAAAGGCTAGACTTTTTTGAACCACTCGTCCTGAGGGAGGCGGGTGGTTTCAAATTTGTTCACATGGCTGTCGGCGAGGGGCTTGCCAAACGGTATCACGCACAGGTAAAGCGTTTTTTCGTCGTCTGGAATGGCGGCGCGTAGAGCGCCCGGATAGACGAGCGGGCTCATTTGCGGGCAGCAGGCAAAGCCGGCGGCTTCGATTGCGAGCAGCAGGTAACCGAGGAATATTCCGCAATCGATAAGCGTTCCCTGGTGGAACGCTTCACGATCGACACCGAGGACAAACGCTTGGGGGGCACCGAACAGTTCAAAGTTCTGTCGATCGTGCCGCCGGCGGGCTTCCTTGTCTTCGCGGGCGATTCCCTTGTAGATGAACAGTGACTTCCCTAAATCGACGGCGCGGCGACGGTACTGCGAGATGAGCGGGGCGCTCAATTCCGGAGCGGGTTCAACATCGGCATCGAAATTTTTGCAAAGTCCTTCGCGGAGTTTTTCGATGGATTCGCCCTGAAGCAGGCGCAAGAGCCACGGCTGCGTATTCTTGCTGCTGGGGGCGCGACGCGCGGCTTCGACAATCGAGGCGATTTCCTCTTCGCTTGCCACGTAGGGTTCAAATTCACGGGCGCTCTTGCGCGATACCATCATTTTCAAAAAGTCGTTATTCATGTTCGTCTATAAGTAATTTATGGATCCCGTCAGTCGCTTCGCTCCTTCCAGGATGACGATGTTTGGTTCGTCTTGCTCGAAGAAACTGCTCCTTCCAGGATGACGATGTTTGGTACGTCTTGCTCGAAGAAACTGCTCCTTCCAGGATGACGATGTTTGGTACGTCTTGCTCGAAGAAACTGCTCCTTCCAGGATGACGATGTTTGGT
>JAKSIL010000038.1 GCA_024398815.1 Fibrobacter sp. | reverse complement strand
AAGAAGGTCGAGCGGAAGGCCGTGCGGACGAGCGCAAGAAGGTCGCCGCCGAACTTGTCGCTAAGGATGCCGCGCTTGCCGCGAAGGATTCTGCACTCGCCGCGAAAGATGCCCGCATTCGCGAGCTGGAGAAGGCTTTGTCCGCAAAGCGCTAGTTCTTATCCGACAAATCGTACAATGCATCGAGCTCGGCGCTTTCCAAGCTTTTTCTTGTACAAAAAAAAGCTCCCTTGCGGGAGCCTTTTTTAAATCCGTTATTTAAGGACTATTCCTCGTCGTCGGAAGAGCGTTTTTTCTTTCTCTTCTTCTTCTGGTTGGTAGAGGTGCCTTCGTCGTCTACGGCGGACTTCTTCTTGCCTTCGACCTTGATGTCGGCGGCCTTTTCACCACGCTTGGTGAAGCCGTACTGACGCGGTTCGAAGCCCTTCGGGAACTGGGTCTTGTTGTCGTAGATGACCTTCTTGGCGGTGAACTTTTCAATCTTGGCATTGCTCAAGTCGGCGCCGGAGAAGTCAACGTCTTCCATCTTGGTGTCGGCGTCGATCTTGACACCCTGCATGCTGGCGTTGGTGAAGTTCACCTTCACGAGCTTAGCACCGGCGAAGCTTGCGCCGTTGAGTTGGGCGAGCACGAAGTCGGAACGTTCGATGGTGGAATTGGCGAAGTTGGCCTTGGTGAGGTCAGCCTTGTCGAAGATGTCCTTGAACACGTAGGCGCCATCGAAGACGGCCTTCATGAGTTCGGCGTTCTTGAACACGTTCTTTTCAACGGCGGTGTCAAAGAAGGAAGCCTTGTTGAGCTTGGCCTTTTCGAATTCGCTCTTGGAGAGCGAGCCCTTGTCGAAGATGACTCCGCTCAGGTCCTGGCCTCTGAAGTCCATGTTCTTGACGGTGGACTGGGCGAACTTGGCTTTCTGGAGCTGGGTCTTGGAGAGGTCCACGTCGTTAAATGTGGTAAGCGAAAGGTCCGCTTCCTGCAGGTTCACGTTCTGGAACTCGGCACCGCCGAATTCAGCCTGCGAAAGACCGGCCTTTGCGAAGTTCACGTTGATAAGGTCAGTGCTCTTGAAGTTGGCGGCAATCAGGTTGCAGGCGGTGAAATCCGTCTTTACGATTGTTGCTTTCTTGAGGTTTGCTCCGGACATCAAGGAACGGGAGAAGTTTGTGTTCGTGAGGTTTGCCTTGCCGAAATCTGCGCCGGTAAGGTCAACGTCCATCACGGACGCCTGGGTGAGGTCTGCCTTGCTGAAGTCGGTCTTGTCGGAAACCTTCATGGCGTCGAGGCGGGCGTTCTTCAGGTTAGCCTGGGGGAACTGGCTGTCGAGGAGCGTTGCACGGTAGAGCTGAGCGCCTTCGAGGTTTGCTCCCTTGAAGGAAGAACCGCGGATGTCGGCACCGCTAAGGATTACGCCTTGCATTTGGGCTTCCTTGAAGCTTGCTCCGCTAATGACGGCGTTCTGGAATTTCACTTCGGGGAGTTTTGCGCCGGAGAAGTCCGGGTTTTCACCTGCGGCACGCTGGAAGTCGGTCACGTTCTTCACGGCCTTTGCGCCAGAGAAGTTGAAACCGTCGATACGCTTGTCGCGGAAAGATACGGAAAGGTCCTTGCCCTCCCAGTTGTCTTGTGCAACAGCGCTGATGGCGAGTGCACTCAACAGGCAAAGTCCAAATTTAGATGCTTTCATAATATTCATATCATTCATTCCCTTTGTGGAAAACTTATAATAACGGATAGCCCTAAAATAACTAAAAAAAATGAAAAATTACCAACTAAATAAAAAAAACTCTATAAATAAATGCTACTTTTACCCTCGTAATGTCATTTTTCCGTTCAAACGAGTATGAAGCCGTTGTTTGCGGGGCCGGTCCAGCCGGTCTCATGGCAGCCTGTACCCTCGGAAAATTGACCGGAGGAACCCGCAGAATCCTGCTTCTCGACAAAAAATTGCCCTGGAAGGAGCCTATTTTTTGTGCGGAGGCCGTTTCCACCGACCGGTTGTCCAATCTTTGGCCCATAGACCGGTCCTGGGTCCGAGGAAACATCTCCGGAATATACTTTACCTCGCCCAAGGGCTACCGAGCCGAATTCTACAGCAAGAACTGCGGCAGTCTGCTTGACAGGTCCAAGTTCCACCATGCCCTGGCCGACGCCTGTCTTAAGGCCCAGGTCGAGTGCCGTTTTGACGCTTTGGTCAAGGGGCTGAGGCGTGAAGAAGGCTTCTGGTCCATTGATGTGGCCTGCGACGGGGCTGTGCAGACCATCAGGTCGAAGATTGTCATAGATGCCACGGGTCCCGGTTCGAGGCTTACACGCGGTATCGATTGCCTGGACGGCATCGAAAGTGGCGACACCGATTTGGAACCGGCCATTTTTGCTGTGGCCGAGGGCATCAAGCATAGTCGCGAACATATCGAACTGTTCTTCGGGAGCGAGTTCCCGGACGGCTACGGGTGGATTTTCCCCCGCGACGGAGTTGAAGTGAATATCGGTTTTGTCCTTGGGAAAAATGTGAAAACGGGAGTTCCCCTGCGCCAGAAGTTGCAGTCGTTCATTGATTCCCACTATCCGGATGCCAAAATCAAGTCCATTTATGGAGGCATGATTGCCTGCGGGCAGTCGAAAAAGCCTATCGCCAAGTGCGGTCTCTTTAAGGCGGGGGATGCGGCCAGCTGCGTGAATCCCATCAGCAGATCGGGTATCGTCGAATCTCTGCTGTGTGGCAAAATTGTGGCCGAGTGCGCCGTCGAATGGTTGAATTCGGAAAAGTCCGAAGAACGCGAATCCCTTGAAAAGATGGCCTATGTCAGATGGATGGATGCCCTGGGCAAGTCCCATTTGCAACTGCAGCATGCAAAACCCGGCTTTAACAGCATCAAGGATTCTCAGTTCGACCGTGCCGCTAAGAGTCTTTCGAAGCTTCCTCGCGAGAAACAGACTTTATTCCGTATTTTCTTTGGAGTGCTCTGGGCCTGCCCTTCGCTCATCTGGAAAATGCGCTCGTTCCTGCATTAGTGGATGGACATGACCGAGATTGTTGAAAATCGTTTGAATGAAATTCGCGCAAAGTTTGCGTCTTTCGTCGATCCCGACGACAAGTGGAAGTTCATTCTGGACTTGGCTAGGTCGCACAATGGCATGGATGCGTCGCTGAAGGACGAAAAGTTCATCATTGTCGGCTGTGCTGCGACGATGTACCTGGTCCCCAAGCGAGAAAACGGAAATTTCCATTTTGAAATGGAAGTCGACGGAGGCTCCACGAACCCGCTCATTAGTCGTGGTTTGGGCGTGCTTGCTTTGAAAGTGTACAACGATTTGAGCCCGGCCGAAATATTGTCGGTCGATCCGAAATTTTTCCAGGATGTCGGCTTGAATGTGGGCTTGTCCCCGTCAAGGTCGAATGGTTTTGCGAGCCTTGTGAAACAGATTCGTTTGTATGCACAGGTGGCTTTGTTGCAAGATAAGATGAATCAGGTTTAAAACAAATAAAGTAAGGTGAAAAAATGGCATTTAGTTTCTTGAACGGAAAAAGTCCTTTTGACGAGGCCGAAGAAAAACTTGAAAGGGGCGAAGTCGTAAACGGCAAGCCCAAGCTGCCGCAGGCCCCCGTGATGGGTTGGCAGGACGGTGTGTTCCTCGTGGTCATCATTGCCGCTATTTTCGGCGGCTACCAGTATTACCAGCATGCCAAGCAGAACAGCGCCGATAGCTTTGCCCGCTGTGATGCGCTTTATGTGGCCTCTGAGACCGACGCCATGAAGCTCCCGGAAGTGGAAGCCTGCTACGACAGCACCTGGGACCTCGGATTCGTGAGCGATTCCATGGAAGTGATTCGCCAGAACCGTCTTGGCGAAATCAGCGACAAGCGCAATGCCCAGAAGGATATCCTCCAAGATGCGAAGGACGCCCTTCTGGACAAGGATACCGTCAAGGCCGTGTCCATACTGGATGCCTACAAGGGCCCTATGCTGCTTAACGTGGGCGACAAGTCCGACTGGGACATGATTGGTGGTTTCAAGAAGGCCGAGGCCGAAAAGGTCGAAGCAGCCCCTGCTGCAGAAACCGCCGAATCGGCGAAATAATCGCTTTTTTTGAAGATAAATCGCGTCAAGATGATTCTTGGCGCTTTTTTTATTGTACATTGAGTACATGGCTACGATAATAGAGTACAAGGGCAAGTCCCCGAAAATCGGAAAAAGGGTGTTCTTAGCAGAAGGCGCCCGCTTGGTTGGCGATGTGACCATCGGAGATGATTCGTCGGTCTTTTACAACGCCGTGCTTCGTGCTGACTTGGCTGAAATCGTGATTGGTGAAAGAACCAATATCCAGGACAATGTTACGGTGCATCTGTCGACGGGCGTCGGAGTCCATGTAGGGAACGAAGTGACCGTCGGGCACAACGCCGTTTTGCACGCTTGCACTATCGACGACGGTGTGCTCGTGGGGATGGGGGCTATCGTCATGGACGGGGCCCATGTGAAAAAGAATTGCATCGTTGGGGCTGGCGCCCTGGTGACGCAGGGAAAGGAATTTCCTGAAGGCTCGCTGGTGGTGGGTTCTCCTGCGCATGTCTTGAGACAGCTTACCGATGACGAAATCCGCAAGGCCCACGAGGGTATGATGCATTACCTTGATGCGAAGGACGAACTCTTGAAAAATGTATAAGTTCGTATTCCTCATAAATCCCATCAGCGGAGGCGGCCAGGGTAAGGTCATCTATCAGTTCCTGCCCGAAATCATGGAATCCATGGATTACGCCAAGGATGAATGGAAGGCCGAGTTTACGCGTAGCGAGGGAATGGACCTGCAGATTCGCGAGGCTCTTTCTAGCACGGAAACCTTGATCGCCGTGGGTGGAGATGGAACCGTGACGGCTGTACTGACCGCCATGCTTTCGGGAACGTTTTCGGACAAGGTGAAAATAGGATTGATTCCCTTGGGCACGGGAAACGACCTTGCCCGTGTGTTGAAGTTGTACAAGCCTTTTGTGGACCGTGGACTTTTGTTCCTGGTGCGACGTTTGCTTTGCGCGAAGACAAGACCTTTCGATATTTGGACGGTCAATGGGAAATACGCCCTGGCCAATTATTTTTCGGGCGGAATCGATGCCCGCATAGCCCATGATTTTAATAGAGATCGTGCGAACGGTGTGATTTCGTCGAGTTCCGTGATTGCGAATAAACTGCATTACGTGCGTCGCTTTTTTGCTGACCGCAACTATAGACTTAAAGGTGGAACTTTGGGGTTCTGCGACTCTGACGGCAACTGCGAATCGGTGGACTTATCGGGCCACAGGACTGTGATTGTCGGTAACATTCCGAGTTTTGCGAGTGGAGCGAATCCGTTTTACAAGTCCGACATGGCCGATGGCTTTTTGGAAGTGGTCGATGTGCCTAGCATGCCCAAGTTCCTGATGGCGATTGCCATTGGCAATATTCCCTTGTTTGGATTTATCTACAAGAAGTATTTCTTGAAGTCGAAAAAGGTGCGCTCTCTTAAGCTTGTCTTGGACCCGACTGAATTTTTGCAGCTGGATGGCGAGGACATGAGCGGAAAACTTGGTGGCGACGTTACGATTGAGTATGCAAGCAGGGTGCAGTTGCTTGCCCTGGAGGATTGATGACTCCCGTTGCGCTTTCTGTTGTTCTGGAATGGCTGTCTAAATCGGGACTTGTGGAGGACGGCAGCCTGGAATGCGGCGGTGCTGAAAACTGCAATTTGGAATGTCGCGAAAATTTCTTGCTGACGGGATTTGCCTCGCTCGATAAGGCTAACGAAAGCGATGTCACTTTTTGGCTAGCTGATACTTGCAAAAGTGAAACCAATGCGAATGGATTTTCGGCCGAGGCGCTGCGCAGTGTTAAAGCCGGATTGCTTTTTGTCCCGAAAGAATGTGCCGCTTCGACAAGTGCGGCTTCGAGTGCCTTTGCGACAAGTGCGGCACCTGGCGTGAAGTGCGTTGTTCCCGTGAAGAATCCTTACCACGCCATGGTGGAATTTCTCAAGGAATTCGGTGAAAATACTTCGGGACTTGTTTCGGGCTGTGCCGCGTCGGCTGAAGTGCATCCGTCGGCTGTGATAGAAGGCTTTGTTGGCGAAAATACTTTTGTCGGCCCGAATTGCGTGGTGATGCGCGGTGCTAGAATCGGCGCCAACTGTCGCTTGGAAGCGAATGTGACGATTTATCCGAATGTGGAAGTGGGCGAGGGCTGCATTTTTCAGGCGGGAGCCGTTATCGGTTCTCGCGGTTTTGGTTTTTACGAGTATGAGGGACGTCGCTTGATGGTGCCTCATGTTGCCGGTGTTCGGATAGGTTGCCGCTCAAGTTTTGGTGCCAACATGGTGGTGGCCGCGGGTTTTGTTTCGCCGACTACGATTGGGAACGACTGCCATTTCGATTCCTTCGTGCAGATTGCGCACAATTGCGTTCTCGGAAACAACATTTTTATGGCGTCGCAGTCGGGAATCGCAGGAACCGTGACTGTCGAAGACGATGTGGAATTTGCAGGCGGAGCGCAGTCGGCTGGGCATTTGACGATTGGCAAGGGTGCGCGTATTGCGGCGAAGGCCGGTGTCACCAAGAGCGTGCCCGCTGGCCGTACCGTTGCCGGTTTCCCCGCCGTGGAGATTGACCAGTGGCGTCGTTCCGTCGTGAACCTGCGCCTGATGGGGAAGAAGTAGTCGCGCTGTCATCCTCGCGCAACGAAAATATCTAAATTTACAGCATGCCCGCATTCAAACGCATAGAATTTTCGTCGCCGTCGCTTTCGTTCAGCAAAACGACTGTCCAGGTGGACGTTCTGGAAAAAAGTCCCAAGGAAGTGACACGCGTTTCCTGGAGCGTCGAGGGTAAGCCTTTTTATAGCACGGATTGTGCCAAGTGCTTCGAAGAAATTGAATATTCTACGGCCCGCACGTCCATTTACCGCAAGGACGGTTTGGAACTTGCCTCGCCTGAACATTTGGCGCCTGTTTTCTTGATGTGGCCTGGCCGCAGTTTCAATGTGAATGTGCTCGGCGGCGAAGTCCCGATGATGGACGGGAGTGCCGTTAAATTCTTGTTCGGACTCCGTCGTTCCGCAGGCGTCCCTGAGGAACTTGATTTTTACGATGCGCCGGTGAAAGCGGCGTGGGAATTCGGTTACGGTTGTGTTCGTATTTCCCCTTGCGAAGCCTTTGAAGTGGACTACATTTTGGATAGGCCCGATTTTGGTGGTTTCAAGTCTGCGGAAAGCGTTTCCATCTATTCCGCCGAAGATCTTTACAATGTCTTTGATGCGCGTACTTTCATTTTTGAAAGCGATTTGAAAAAGGCTCGCGAAGCGGGACTTTTGAGCGGCGTCGATGAAACGTGCGGAATGGTTTTGGGCGCAGGCGATGAACGCGCGTATCGCGTGCATCAGGAACCTGCGCGACATAAAATTTTGGATCTTTTGGGCGACTTGTGCTTTGTTAAACCTGCTCTCCCGAAGATTAGAATCGAAATTGTAAACGGCGGCCATGCCGTACATCGTCAAATCTTAGAAAAGGTGTTGCCCTATGCTGTACGATAGTGAATTTGTTCATAATCTGCTTCCGCAGAAGGCTCCGTTTGCCTTTGTGGACGAAGTCCTGGAACTTCAAAAAGGCGATGAATCCGCTGCCGACGAGGCTCTTCGCAATCCGAAGATTACCGCCGTTTTGCACATGACCGGCAAGGAAGCCTTCTTTGCGGGGCATTTTCCGCAGAACCCGGTGATGCCCGGCGTAATCCAGATTGAATCCATGGCACAGGCGGCGACTCTCCTGACGCAACTGGCCAAGGAGAAGGAATCCGCAGGCCGTCGCCCTGCTTTTATCGGTGTTGAAAACTGCAAGTTCCGCGCTGCGGTTGTTCCGCCAGCCGACCTCACCATCGTTGTCGAGATGATTACCGCCCGTCGAACGCTTTTCAAGTACAGCGGAAAGATTTTCCAAGGTGAAACCTTGGTTTGCGAAGCGGAATTTAGTGCCGCCATGATCAAGTAAAAACTTAGATTGAAAGTATGGAAAATTCGCCAAAACTCAATGTGTTGATTCTCGCCGCGGGCCTTGGCACAAGGCTGCGCCCGCTCACGAACGAGATTCCGAAGCCTCTCGTGCCCGTTGTTGATGCGAGCATCTTGGAACAGCAGGCCAACAAGGCCCGCGCCATTGGCGATGTTTGCCTCCATGCGAACGCCCATTACCTTTACGAGCAGGTGGTGGCCGAAGGCGAGCGCCTTGGATTCGAGAAAGTCTGGGTGGAACAGCCCGAAATTCTTGGAACTGCGGGGCCTCTCAAGCGCATTTACAACGAGGGCTACCGCGGTGGGCTTCTGATTATGAACGGCGATGCCTATTGCCAATTTGACTTGCGCAGGTTTGTGCAGAACGCCCAGGAAAGCGGTGCCGATGTGGCGCTGCTTGCCGTGGATTTCCCGAAGGTGAATACCTTTAGGGTGGGGGAGAATGGCCGATTGGCGGGCGTTGCCGGCAGATTCGGCTCGGAAAATGGATTGCCTGCTACGTTTTCTGGCGTTTCTTGGTACAGCGATGCGGCGCTTTCTCGCATTCGCGACGGCGAGTTCGATATCCGTGAATTCTGGAAACAGGAAATTGCCGCTGGCCGAGCCCCGTTTGTGGACGTGAGCCAGTTGCACTCCACTTGGATTGACATGGGTTCCCCTGAAGGCCTGATGGATGCGTGCGATGCGCGCTTGAACGAACTTGGCCGTAGCGGAGAATCCGTGGTCTTGCCTGGTGTGAATGTGCCCGAAAGTGCGAAAATCAAGCATTCCGTGTTGTTTGCGGGTGCCGTTGTACAAGAAAACGAAACTGTAGAAAACGAAATCCGCGGTAAGGACTTCGCCTGGAAAATTGAAAGTAAATGCGCCGGAGGCGTTAAATAGATATGCGTAAATTCAGAGTCGTACTTGTTGAACCGGAACATCCTCACAACGTGGGCTTTGTCGCTCGCGCCATGCACTGCTACGCTTTGCCGGAACTCTACATAGTTTATCCGAAACGCGACAAGGTCATCGAGAATTCCTACCATACTGCGGCGAATAGCCACGACATTCTGGACAATGCGAAAATCGTCCACAGCTTCGAAGACGCTATTGGCGATTGTGCCTGCGCTGTCGCTTACAGCCGCCGCATTTTCGGTAGCGCCATCAAGCACACGATGGTGCAGAACCTGGGCGACTTGCTCCCCGAAGATGGAACCATCGCACTTGTGTTCGGCAGGGAATCGTGCGGGCTTGCGCTTGAAGAGGTGAACGCTTGCACTTACCAGTGCGAAATCCCGGTTCCTGGACTCATGAGTCTGAACCTGGGGCAGGCGGTTGCTGTTTCGCTGTATGAACTGTGCCGTTCCGGCGCCCTCGCGAACGGCGAGGGCCGCGCGAAGCGCACCACCAAGGGTGTCGCCGAAACGGGCCCTGCGACTATCCAGCAGATTGACGGCTTCAAGAAGTTCCTGGACCGTTACCTCACGGGGCAGTACCACGACCAGGCCTGGCGCGACAATTTCCTCAATACGCTTTTGCAACGCCTGCACCCCACGCGCAACGAACTTTCCGCCTTGTTCGGCCTCATCCGCAACTTGGCGCATAAACCCGCCCGTTTGGAACGCGAAGCCGACCGTGCCGCCGCTGCTGCTGCCGCTGCGGCATCCGCGGATTCTTCGAAAACTGCCGCATCCTCGGAAAGCGAAAAAACAAAGTAATCGGTAATTTTACCCTTTTCTTGAAAAAAGTTTTTTTGCTATATTTGAAGAAACTTGAGAAGGTCCTTTATGGAAACCGCGCAAATAACGATTCAGTACCTTGACGACACTATCCCACGTTTGACTTACGTGGGCGGAAAGTCCGACTGGATTGACTTGAGCGCTGCAGAGACGGTGACCATGAAAAAGGGCGAGTTCCGCTTGATTCACCTCGGCGTGGCGATGAAGCTCCCCGAGGGCTACGAAGCCCACTTGGCACCCCGCAGTTCGACTTTCAAGAATTTCAAGATATTACAGACAAATTCCGTTGGCGTGGTGGACAGTAGCTACTGCGGCAAGGGTGATTGGTGGAAAATGCCGGTCTATGCGACCGAGGATACCACTATCGAAAAGGGCAGTCGCATCGCCCAGTTCCGCATTATGCGCATCCAGCCGGTTATCACCTTCATGGAGGGCGTCCTCGGCGACGAGGACCGCGGCGGATTCGGCAGCACCGGGGTTCACTAAGGTAATCGTATGGCGCGCGTTTGTTCAACATCTCATAGATTTCACAATAACGCGCACAATTATCTTGATTGTTTATTTCATAAAAAAGAATTTTGCGGGCTGGGCCTCCTCCCCGCAGACGTTCTTAATAGCGCCGATTCTTTAAAAACCTTTTCACAAATTTTCACAAAAATTCTAAATTCTCATCGCAAAAAAGAAAAACTGTCCAATATGGGACAAGGAGTAATATATGACTAAGATTGCTATTCTTGGTTATGGTAATTTGGGCCGTGGCGTGGAATGCGCCGTGAAGAATTCGCCCGATATGGAACTGGTTGCAGTGTTCACTCGTCGTGATCCTTCGACCGTCAAGATTCAGACGGCTGGCGTGCCGGTCGTGCATGCCGACGATGCCGAAAAGTGGGTGGGCAAGGTTGATTTGCTCATCATCTGCGGCGGTAGCGCCACCGATTTGCCGGTTCTTACTCCGAAGTTTGCGAAGCTTTTCAATGTGATTGACAGTTTCGATACTCACGCCCGCATTCCGGAACATTTTGCAAATGTTGACGCAGCCGCCAAGGCCGCCGGCAATATCGCCATGATTTCCGTGGGTTGGGATCCGGGTCTTTTCAGCCTGAACCGCGTGTACGCCGCATCCATTCTGCAGAACGGCAAGGACTACACGTTCTGGGGCAAGGGCGTTAGCCAGGGCCACAGCGACGCCGTCCGCCGCATCGAAGGCGTGAAGAATGCAAAGCAGTACACCTGCCCGGTGGAATCCGCCCTTGAAGCTGTCCGCAGCGGCAAGAATCCGGAACTCTCCACTCGCGAAAAGCACACTCGCGAAGTTTTCGTTGTTGCCAAGGAAGGTGCCGACCTCAAGAAGATTGAAAACGAAATCAAGACGATGCCGAACTACTTCTCCGACTACGACACCACGGTGCACTTCATCGGCGAAGAAGAATTCAACCGCGACCATTCCGGCCTCGCTCACGGCGGTTTCGTGATTCGCAGCGGGAGTACCGGCTGGAACAACGAACACAACCACATCATCGAATACAGCCTCAAGCTCGACAGCAACCCGGAATTCACGACGAGCGTGCTCGTGGCCTACGCCCGCGCCGCCCTTCGCATGAAGGCCGAAGGCGTGACCGGCTGCAAGACCGTGCTCGACGTTCCTCCTGCCTACTTGAGCGCTTTGAGCGACGAAGAACTCCGTGCCCATTGCCTATAATGGATTAGAGGTCGGTGCTTCGCACCTTTGAGGCATGAGGTCGGCACTTCGTGCCTAGAGGTGTGAGGTTTGTAAGCAATTATGAATTATAAGTTATTAGTTATGAGTATTCTCGCCGCAGAGTTTCCTCTACTAATTCATAATTTATAGTTCATAATTATTAAGGAGCGGCGAGGCCGTGATTATAAACATCTTTCATCCTTCATCCTTCATTAAATCTCTTATAATTCATATTTTATAATTCATAACTCATGAAAACTGCGTTGACTATAGCCGGTTCCGATTCCTGCGGTGGAGCTGGAATCCAGGCCGACATCAAGACCATGACGATGCATGGTGTTTACGGGATGAGCGCCGTGACCGCCTTGACCGCCCAGAATACATTGGGCGTCACCGACGTGATGGAAGCGACCCCGGAATTTTTGGCGGCCGAACTGGATGCCGTGTTTACAGATATCTTCCCGGATGCCGTCAAGACTGGCATGGTGAGCAGCAGTAAACTCATTCATGTGATTGTAGACAAACTAAAGAAATACGGGGCGAAGAATATTGTTGTGGACCCGGTGATGGTCGCTACAAACGGAGCAAAACTCATCTGTGACGAGGCGATTGAAACCTTGAAAAAGGAACTTCTGCCTATCGCTACTGTCATCACACCGAATCGCCCCGAAGCCGAAGTTCTTACAGGCATGAAAATCGATTCCAAGGCCGACATGGAAGCCGCTGCGCACCGTATTTTCAACGAATATGGCTGCGCCGTGCTCTTGAAAGGCGGCCACGACTTGAACGACGCCAACGATTTGCTGTGGAGCGAAAATCGCGGCACTTGGTTCTACGGTCGAAAAATCGACAATCCGAATACGCACGGTACCGGCTGCACGCTGAGCAGCGCCATCGCAAGCAATTTGGCTCTCGGCCTTTCTCTCGAGGATTCCGTGAAGGAAGCCAAGGATTACATTTCCCTCGCACTTTTCGACAAGCTTGACCTGGGCCGCGGAAAGGGACCCATGAACCACGCTTTCAAAGTAAAAAATGAAGTTTAAACCGCCCTCCTTCTTAGATGGAATTGAATCTCCCGTAGATGGCGAAAAGGCCATGCGCAAGTACGCCCGTGAAAACCGTCCGCTGGACTTGTTCTCGGCACCCGTTCCGGAAAATGCTGCGGAAGGCTCCGACGCCTCGAATCCTGTAATCGTCGTTGGAATTGACGAGGTGGGTCGAGGTCCGCTGGCGGGTCCTGTGGTCGCCTGCGCCGCCGTTTTGAAATCTCCCGATGCACTTTTGACTTTGAACGATTCGAAAAAATTGACTCGTGCCAAGCGCGAGGCCATGTTCGAAAATGTGAAGGATGCCTGCGTGTGCTATGCCATTGCCAGCGCGAGTGTCGAGGAAATCGACAGGATGAACATCTTGGAAGCGGATTTCCTTGCCATGCGCCGTGCTCTGCAGTCTCTCGGCATGCCTGGCATTAATGAATCTGCCCCGGAAATCCCCGTCGAGGTCAAGGGCAGTTTCGCCGATGCCTTGGGCGCGCCGCTTTCGTCCTTGGTCTCTCCACTCTCGCTTCAAAACTCGTTGCTTATCGCCGTCGATGGAAATCTCAAGATTCGCGGAGTCCCTCCCGAGTCGCAGATTCCCGTGGTCAAGGGCGACGGGCGCATTGCGAGCATTTCCGCGGCTTCCATTTTGGCGAAGGTCTTCCGTGACCGCTATATGGACAAATTAGCCGAAAAGTATCCCGGCTACGGTTTCGAGGTGAATGCGGGCTACGGCACAAAGCTTCATTTGGATGGAATCCGTAAGCTTGGATTTACCCCGGAACATCGCAAAAGCTTCCATCCAAAGTTATAGCCTCGAAAAACGACAAAAAGTTCGTCGTCGGGTTGGTCTGAAAATTAGTTTTTTGCTACATTCTTTAGCATAAAATGTTTTTTGGGCTTTGAATTTTTAGCGAGGAGGTTCTTTTGAACAATTCTATCCCTCTTGTTCAAATGGTGATGCAATCCGATATTGCTACCATTGTCGTCCTTTGTATTTTGGCCGTGATGTCCCTGGGTTCGTGGGGAATCATCATCGTCAAGTATTTCGCCTACCTTCGCAGTAAACACGCCAATGCGGAATTTTTCAGGAAGTTCAGCACGGTGACCAAGTTCGTGCAGCTCCAGGGGCTCTGCGAAACCTCTGACGACAGCGCCCTTCGTCGCCTTACCGCCGAAGTTTTGAAGGAAGCTTCGAAGTTCAGTAACTTCGTGAGCTACGACTCCATCCAGCATCGCGCCTCGCTTCTCGAAGATACGATTCAGCGTTCCATCGAAGGCCTGCGCCTTACCGAAGATAAGTATTTGAGCTTCTTGGCCACCAGTTCGAACCTTGCTCCGTTCTTTGGACTTTTGGGTACCGTGTGGGGCATCATGATTGCGTTCTTCCAGATTGGTCAGCACGGCTCTGCCGACCTGAGCGTCGTGGCTCCGGGTATCGCCATGGCCCTTATCACTACGGTGGGCGGTCTCGTTGTCGCAATTCCTGCTTCCGCCGGCTACAACTACTTTACCAGTTGCAATGGCCAGAACGAAATCTCCTACTTCAACTTCGGTTCGCAGGTCCTTAGCCTCTTTAAGCGTGGCGACTTGCTGGCCTTGGAAGAAGTTGCCGGCTAGGAGGCTTAAGTGAAGCGTAGCCGCGGAAAAGAACTTAAGCAGGAAATGAACCTCACGAACATGATTGATATCGTGTTCTCCATTTTGATTGTGTTCATTATTTCTGCACCGCTTATGAGCCAGGGCGTCAAGGTGGACTTGCCCAAGGCCGAAGCGCCCACCATGGAGCAGGAAAAGCTATTGAAGGTCTCCATCACCAAGGATGGCGAAATTTATGTGGCCGACATGCAGGTGGATTTTGCAAGCTTTAGCAGCGTGTTCAAATCGCTGTGGAACGGTGAAATGGCCGTGGTTATCAACGCCGATGAAGCCGTGAACTATGGCCTTGTGATGAAGGTCGTCACCCATGTGCAAAAACTCGGTGTCACTAAACTTGGTTTCTTGACGCTTAATCCTAAAGACAAACCGGGTCGATGAAAAAAGAAGAAAAAATCAAGTATTTTGCTTCGGACGTAGACTCTACGCTGATAAAGATCATTGCCTGTGCAGTGGTTTTTCACATGCTTGTCGTAGGTTTTTGCATCGGGATGCACTATGTGAACATCAAGCCGGAACCGGAAAAGATTCCTGTGTTCGAGATGGTCCAGGTGGCGCCTCCGCCAAAGCCCGTGCCGCCTCCGCCTCCACCCGACCAGCCTCCTCCTCCTCCCAAGCCGAAGCACGATCCGCCTAAGCCGAAGGTGAACAAGGAACTTCCGCCCGAAATCAAGCCCGAGCCGGAACAGAAACCCGAAGAGGTGACCGAGCCCGAGCCGGTAGAGGAACCGGAGCCTGAACCGGAACCGGTGGACGACTTTCCGATGGACGACATGGACTTGCCCAAGGCGATAGAGGCTCCGAGCCTTAATCCCGTTGGGTCTGTGGACATGGACCCCTTGATGCAAGTTTATTTGGAACAGCTGAAGAAAATTATCATGGGCAACTTTAAACCGCCCAAGGATTTGAAGGTGGGCCGTGATGCGAAGACTACGGTGCAGTTTGCCGTCGACCGCATCGGTGGCATTACCGGAATTATTCTGAAGCGTTCTTCGGGTAACAAGACTTGGGACCATCTTTCGGTGCGCGCGGTGCAGATTTCAAAGGTGCCGCCGCTTCCGCCGAACTATCGCGCCCCTAGCTTGGTGTTGCATTTTAACTTTACTCCCAATTAGACGTGAGAGTTGATACGCCCTTGAGGTTTTGAAAAATGAAGAAGTTGCTTTTCTTTTTGCTAGTCTTTTTAGCGCCGGTGGTGTCTTTCGCATCCATCGACACGATTGCCGTGGATGTGGGGATTTCCGTTTTCAAGACGATGCCTTTGGGCGTTGTCCCGTTTAACGAATCCGCTGGTATCGATTGGATCGAGGAACATCCGCACCAGATTTTGACTCGCGATGCGAATTTGTCGGGCCGTTTTGACGTTGTCGCTTCGGACAAGTTTAATTTGGCTCTCTTTAGCCGTAGCCATGCGGAATACTACATTACGGGTAAGGTGGAGCCGCAAAAAGATGGAAAGCTTCGCGTGGAATGCTATCTGTACGTGAGCAAGTCGAAGGATTTGCTTTTGGGCGAAAGCTACACGGTGCAGCAGAAGGATTTGCGCCGAGCCATGCACGCCTTCTTTGACGAAGTGACTCTGCGCCTTTGCGGGGAACGCGGTGTTGCAAGCACAAAGCTTGCGTACGTCTCTAAAATCGAGGGCGTGAAGCAGGTGGTGGTTTCGGACTACGACGGATTCCATCGTTCGCAGGTGACGCGTGACACGAGTATCAGCATGATGCCTGTGTGGACTCTCCAAAACAAGGGCCTTGTCTATGTGAACTTCAAGACGAACCGCCCGAGGCTCTACACCAAGAATTTTGGGGGTTCCGAAAAGCCTTTGTTCTCGCAGTTCGACCAGACGTACAGCCCGGCGGTGAACCCGCGTACGGGGGAACTTCTTTTTTCGAGCACCAAGGATGGCAAGACGGATTTGTATTTGGGCAACACCGAAACAGGGAAGGCCCGCAAGTTTGCCTATCTGAAATCGAACCAGACGAGCCCCGCGTGGAGCCCGTTTGCGACCGAAGTCATGTTTACCAGCGACCGTGGCGGTGGACCGCAGATTTTTGTGATGAACAAGGACGGAAGCGACATGCGCCGTGTGACGTTCATGGGTCGTTACAACGAACGTGCCAGCTGGTCGCCGAGCGGAGACCGTATCGCCTATACCTCCATGGACAATGGCAAAATGAATATCTACACCTGCGCTCTTGACGGAAGCGATATCATGCAGCTGACGAACAACGCAGGGAACAACGTGCACCCCACGTGGTCGCCCGATGGCAAACTCATTGCCTTCAGCAGCAACCGCAGCGGGAGCTACCAGATTTACATCATGCGGTTTGACGGTGCCAACGTGACCCGCATTACCCAGGGCGGCGAAAACACTTCGCCCACATGGTCCTGGTTCTACGATAATGATAAACAACAAACCAAAGAAGGTGCTAAATGAAACACTTCGCTAAGATCGCTGTAATCTCTTGCGCGGCATGCCTCGCTCTTGTTGCCTGCTCCAAGAAGGAACCTCCTAAAACCGAACCCACGCCGGCTCCGGCCCCTGCTGCAGAGGCTCCCGCTCCGGCTGCTGCTCCCGAACAGCCCGCTCCCAATGCGGATTCGCTGGCTGCGGAACAGGCCCGCCTCGAAGCCGAACGCCTTGAAGCTGAACGCGCTCGTCTGGAAGCTCTCATCAACCAGATCATGAGCGAAGATGTGTACTTTGACTTCGACCGTTCCGAACTGACCGAAAAGGCCAGGGAACTTTTGGCCCAGGTGGGTGAGCTTTTGATTAAGGAAAAGCGCTTTACGCTGACCATCGAAGGCCATACCGACGATCGCGGTACCGAAGATTACAACTTTACTTTGGGTGCAAAGCGCGCCATGAAGGTGAAGGAATTCTTGAGCGCCTACGGCATTGAAAACGAACGCATGGAATCTGTGAGTTACGGTAAGGAAAAGCCGAAGGTCGAAGGCGAAAACGAGGAAGCCTATTCCCAGAACCGTCGTGCCAATTTCCGCGTGAACATCAAGCAGTAATCAGAGGTTAAATAGTGAATATGAAACGGTTGGCTTTAGGCCTGGTCGTTTTTGCATTGGCGCTTACGGGCTGCTCCAAGGTTACGCTTCTTCGCACCGAAGAAATGAAGGCCGTGGGTACCGATGTGCAGGTTGCCGTTTTGAGCAACCTGGATTCTTCGGTCCAGACTTTGACGGCGCAAAACGACTCGCTTCGTGCGGAACTGGACTCCCTGAAGGCGAAATTGGAAGCCTCGGAACTTGTGCAAAAGCGCATGATGGCCGAAGTGACTATGCTTTCGCGTCGCGTGGGTGACGAGTCCGAAAGGAACGATTCCAGGCAGGAAGAAATCATTTACAGGCTCGACATGCTCCTGGGCAAGAGTGACAAGATTCTTGCGAAGAAGGTCGTGGTGAGCGGCGCCCCGCAGGCTCCCTTGTCCATGGACAGTCTGGAACGCGAGGCCGAAAAACTTGTGGAAGCCGAGGCGATGTTCAATACGGCCCGCTCCGATTACCATCGTGGCGAGTACAAGTTGGCCTACTCCGGGTTCAAGCAGGTCTACGAACAAATGAAGACCGGTGAACTGGCTGAGAATTCCCTCTACTGGATGGCTCTTTGCCTGGTTGACGCCAATCAGGTGGACAAGGCCAAGAGGGTGTTCTCGAGCCTAGCCGAGGCGTTCCCCGATGGCCAAAAGACTTGTACGACCATGTTCAAGTTGGCGGCCATCTACGGGACCGAAGGTGACGTAGATACGCAGAAGCAGTACTTGCAAAAGATTTTGAACAGTAAGAACTGCTCTACGTCGGGCGAGTTCGAACAGGCTGCCGAAATCTTGCAGGAATTGCTGGAAAACGGTCCGCAGGCTGAAATCAAGCCCGCCGAAGGCTCCGCTCCCGAAGGTGCAGCGCCAGCGACGGATGCCGCTCCCGCAGCGAATGCGCCAGCGACGGATGCCGCGGCCCCTGTCGATGCAAATGCCGCACCGGTGCATACGCTTCCCTCCGCCAAGTAACAAACTTCTTTGGTTTTATGCAAAAGACCCGCAGCGATGCGGGCCTTTTTCAATGTTATGCGAAAAGAATCGCGGTGATGTATGTTGTATTGCAGCGGATTACTGCTCTTCGGCGGCTGCGGCGAGGGCGGCGTCTTCGTCGTCGCTGTGGCGAATCACGACGGCGCCTAACTTTGCCATCTTGGCTTCGAAGTCTTCGTATCCGCGGTCCAGATGGTACACTCGGCTAACGGTGCTTTCGCCTTCGGAGATGAGGGCTGCCAAGACGAGGCCAGCTGTCGCACGGAGGTCGGAACCCATGATGTCGGTACCTTCGAGTTTCGTGCCGCCCTTGATGGTTGCTGTGTTTCCGTTGATTTGTATGTCGGCACCCAGGCGCTGGAGTTCTGCCACGTGCTTAAAGCGGTCGTTGTAGACGGTGTCCTGGATGAGACTGTTGCCGGGGACGGAGACGAGGGTTGCCATGAGGGGTGCCTGCATGTCGGTCGGGAATCCGGGGAAGGGAAGGGTCGATATGCTGATGGGCTTGAGTTCCATGCCGCGGGCGTCCACTTGCGCCCAGTCGTTGCCGACATCCACCTTGCAGCCCATTTCGCGGAAGGCGTCCAGGGTGCTGGCGATGTGTTCAGGAATGATTTTGTTTACTTTTACGCAACCGCGGGTAATGGCGGCCCCGCAAAGGTAGGTGCCTGCTTCGATGCGGTCGGGAATGGTGAAACCTTTGCCGGGCCTAAGGCTTTCGACGCCTTGCACGGTGAGTGTACGAGTCCCGCGCCCCTGGATTTTTGCACCCATGGAGATGAGGTAGTCTACCAAATTGTCTATTTCGGGCTCCAGGGCCGCGTTCTGCAAGACGCTCACGCCTTTCGCAAGTGTTGCCGCCATGAGTACGTTTACGGTGGCGCCCACGCTCGAAATGGGGAAGTTGAAGTTACCGCCGGGGAGGCGGCCATCGCAGGTGGCCTCCACGTAACCGCGGGTCAAGTTGATTTTTGCTCCGAGCGCCTCGAGCCCCTTCAAGTGAAGGTCGACCGGGCGGGGGCCCCAGGCGCATCCGCCGGGGAGCGAAACGCGGCAGCGGCCAAAGCGCGCCACCAGGGGGCCGAGCACGTAAAAACTCGCACGCATGGTTTTCACCAGTTCGTAGGGCGCTTCCAGGTGGTCGGCGCCGCGCGTGTCGATTCTCAAGGTGTGGGCCTCGCCGCTAATGCGACATCCAATCACGCGCAACACGTCGCTCATGGTCTTCATGTCCTTGAGGTGCGGCACGTTGGTAATCTCAGAGACTCCGTCGGAAAGGAGTGCTGCGGCCATCACGGCGAGCACGGCGTTCTTGGCGCCCGAGATTTCAACTTCGCCCTGCAGGGGCTTTTCGACCTTGTGAACTTCGAAACGGTACATATAAATTAATTCTCCTGTTCCTCTTCGGAACTTTCCTTTATTTTAATCTTTTCGTCGTAGACCACGAACGTGCGCGCAATCCAGTCGTGGAGTGCCCTGCGCTTGGGGTCGATGCAGACTATGATGTAGCCGAGCCCGTAGAACACCATGGTGAACTGGGTCAGTACGCTGCAAAGGTAACGGGCGATGGACGAGAGCCATGTGAGCCTTTCGCCGGAGTGGGTTTCCACGTGGATGTGCACGAGCATCTTGCCCGGCGTTGCCGAGAAGATGGCGTGGAACACGATAAAGTAAATCGTCTGGATGACGGTCCAGATACTTAGGAATGTGGCCATGCCCGGAGCTTCGACTAGCTGGGTGATGGCTTCGTTCGACATGGGATTTTTTACATAGTTGGAAGCCGCCTCTTGTATCGCGTCGATTTCGACGAGGCCAAAGCTTCCCAAGATAAAGAGGACGATTCCCCCGGCGATTCCAAGAATCAGGTTGTCAACGATAAAGGCTACGGCACGGGTAAAGAAACCTGCGAATCTTCTGATTTTGAGCTTGTCGCTTTCGATGGCTTCTTCGAGGGCCTTGATGGTGTTTTGCAGCAGTTCCTCGCGCTCGGCGTCCTCCCTTGCCTTGTCGTGAATTTCTTCGGCTACGAAATCCTTCCAGGTTTTCCAGTTTTCTTCACCGGAACGCCAAACCAGGGTTTCCTCTTTTATCTGCCCCTGTTTTACAAATTCGCGAATTTCTACGATAGAATAAGGACCTTTCCTTCGTTCTCCGTCGGTAACGCTTTCGTCAATATAAAACCATTTCATACATTCTAAATCTAGAAAATTAAAGGGGCTTGTGCTGATATGGGAATGCAAAAATAAACCTTGAAAAATGTGCTTTTTTAGGTGAAACGCACATGTGTAAATGAAAAAATTTATCTAAATTTGGAGGCTATGAGAATGTTTAAGCCGGGTCAGCGTTTTGTAAGCCAGTCAGAACCCGATTTGGGCCTAGGAATTGTTTCCGAGGTTCAGGGGCGCACTGTCAAGTTTTCGTTTCCTTTGGTGGGGCAGGTCCGTATTTATCGTACCGACAATGCTCCCGTAGATAGATTTATTTTGCAATCGGGCGAAACCGCCAAAAACGAAAAGGGCACTTCGTTTGTAGTGGAATCCGTCCGCGAGGCCGACGAACTCGTGATTTATGTGGGTCGCGGTGGTCGCGAGATGAAAGAGTCCGATTTGACGGCAAAGCAGATGGCTCGCCCGTCGGATTTATTCCGTGCGTTGACTCGTATCGGTGTTGAAACAGGTGAAAAGAATCCCGGAACGGATGTGTCGGCGTCGGCTTTCGACAGGCGCCGTCGTGCCATGGAGCTTAGTTGCAAGTGGCTGTCGTCGCCTGTGCGCGGTATGATTGGACCCCGCGTAAGCATGATTCCGCACCAGTATTACCTTTGCCACAGGGCTTGCTCGACATCTACGCTGCCTCGTTTGATGCTGAGCGACGAAGTGGGGCTTGGAAAAACGATCGAGGCCGGCATGATTTGGCATGCCCTCAAGGCTCGCGGTCGTGTCAGTCGTACGCTTATCATTGTGCCTGAGACGCTAAAACACCAGTGGATGATTGAAATGAAGCGTCGCTTCAATCAGTTGTTTACGCTGGTGGACGAAGGCTATATCAGGGGCCTTTTTGTAGGGGTCGCCAAGGACGAGACGAAGCCCAACCCCTTCCTCCAAAGTAACGACATTATCGTTTCCATTGAATTCTTGATGGGGCAGCCGGCGCTTATCGAAGATGTGCTCAAGTGCAACTGGGACATGACCATCATCGACGAGGCGCACCACCTGGTTTGCGAAGATGGATTTACAAGCCACGAGTACATGCTGGCGAATGCTGTGCTCGCTCGTTCGAAGGGCGTGTTGCTTTTGACGGGTACTCCTTTGCAGTTGCATCCGGAGTCGCAGTTCAACCGTCTTAAAATGCTTGACCCAGCCAGGTTTGCCGATTACAATGCCTTCATCAAGGATCAGGAGGCATACCGCAAGCTGGTGAACGATTTGAGTAAACTTCCTACCGACCCGAATCACCAGATGAGCTGGGACGATTTGTACGAATGCGTGCCCAAGAATTCCAAGATTCGCCCGTGGCTGGAACAGGAAAATTCCAAGTCCATGACCGCAGGCGAATGGATGCGCCGCATTGTCGATGGCATGGGGACGGGCTCCGTGGTTTTCCGCAATACTCGTAAGGGCGTGGGTGGATTTCCCAAGCGCGTGCTTGACGAAATCTGTCTTGACCCCGATCCGGTTTATCGCGAAATGGTGAATGTGGCTGCCGAGCGCGATTTGGAAGCTTCGACCGACATTCAGGAAAATGGCCTCCTTTGCACCAAGTATTCCGATGCGTGGGCTATGGATGAACGTTTTGTGTGGCTCAAGAAGTTCTTGAAGGAACACAAAGACGACAAGATTCTTTTGATTTGCGAATCCATCAATGTGGTGCTGGCACTTGAAACGCTGCTGAACGACTACCTCGGTGAGGGGGCGTTCTCCATGTTCCATGAAGACATGACCATCATGGCGCGAGACAAGGCTGCCGCAAACTTCAGCAAGCCCAATGGCGCAAATTTGCTGATAGCTTCTGAAATCGGTTCCGAGGGTCGCAACTTCCAGTTCTCGCATCATTTGGTGCTGTTCGACTTGCCGTTGGACGCTGCTCTCGTGGAACAGCGCATTGGCCGTTTGGACCGCATTGGCCAGACCAAGGACATTATTGTCCATGTGCCTTATGTAAAGGGTTCCGGACAAGAAGTCATGTTCCGCTGGTACAACGATGGCCTCAACGCTTTTGGCGCTCCGTTGATGAGCGGTGGTGAACTGTTCCTGAAGTATACAGACAGCCTGATCGAGGCTTTGGCTGAACCCAGGCTCAGTTTGAAGAATTTTGTGGAAGAAGTTATCCCGCAGGTGAAAAAAGACTGCGAATCCATGCGAAAGAATATCGAAAAGGGACGTGACCGCTTGTTGGAATTCAACAGCCGCAACCCCGAGAAAGCAAAGGAGATTACCGACGAAATTTTGTGCATCGATGCTCAAACCGAATTGCGGGACCTCTTGCTGGAATCGCTCCACGCGCGTGGGCTGGATGTCGACAAGAGCGTCATTGCCGGATGCTCCGTGATAACGCAGGGCCCACAAATCGAAGACGGTACTATCGCCGGTATGCCGAGCCGTGGACTGGTCGCCGCCCAGAGCGAAGAAGATGAACAGGGCACGGACAGCATTTCGCTTACGGCAACTTTCGACCGCGACGTGGCCATGGTTCACGACGAAGTGGATTTCTTGAGCTTGGAACATCCTCTGGCGCAAGGGACCATCGACTTTGAAACTAGCGCCAACCACGGCGTAGTTTCTTGCTGCATTTGGCCGGAATCCGGACAGCGCGGTCTCATGATGCAGTATAACTTCTCCGTAGAACTTCCTGTGCCCGAAGAATGGGGCATGAGCGATTTGGTTGGTCCGCTTTACGTGTCGACTTTGGTCGATGCCACTGGCGACGACAAGAGTTCGCTTGTGGATGCGTTGTCGAAGGCTTCTCTTCGCGACGTGAACGTCCCGCAAGGCAACAAGGCGGTCGATGCGACCATTCGATTCTTTGCCAAGGAGGGGCTTGCCAAGGCTCGCCAGTCTGTTTCGGGCGTTGCCAAGGAATACGCCGAAAAGGCGGCGGATCTTGTGGAAATTCGTTCGGAGCAGGAATACCAGCGAATGAACCATTTGCTTACAATCCGTGGCAAGGCCGCCGGCAATGCTCAGTTGCAGCAGCTTCGTAAAAACGTGGGTGATAGACGCAAGGTTGTTGCAAACCCTCAGTTGCGCCTTGATGCCATAAGATTGCTCGTTTGCCGTTAGAACAACGTTGTTGTTTAAACGATTTTGTACAATGGAAAATTTTATTTTACATGCAATAACCTCCTTTGTTCGTAAAAGGAGGTTATTTTTAAACCATTGACTTGAAAATTTAGGGTTGGATTAGTTTTGTGAATAAATGGATATGCTTTTGCATCTTCCTTTTTTCGGTTCTTTCTTTTGGACAGTTGTCTGTTGAAGTGAAAGATGAACAGGTGTATAACTCGTCAATGCTTGGCTTTCTACCCATGGCTTCAATTTCTCCGGATATATCTCAGAGTGCGTCCGTGACAGGGGAAACTGCTGTACGTAATTTGGGAGAATGGCCGTATGTCGTTTCTGACAATGCCCACCATTCCCTGGATGGCAAGGAGAATTGGGCTGATTTGACGGTACATGCTGGGCAGACATTCACCTTGAGTGGCAATGCTTCATATCGGAATTTAAAGGTGGATGCCGGAGCCACTCTTAAATTAGGCGCAGGTGCTATAAGAGTCGGGAATATTACCATGGAAAGCGGAAGTAAACTCGAATTTGTGAATCCTGGTCGCGAAACGGTGATTAT
>JAKSIL010000037.1 GCA_024398815.1 Fibrobacter sp. | reverse complement strand
GTTCGCTGAATACGCCCACAAGGTGGAACGCGAACTGGTGAACGCCGGCGTCCGCTGCGACATCGACGAATCCAACGAAAAGCTTGGCTACAAGTTCCGTCAGTGCGAACTCCAGAAGGTTCCGTACAAGATCATCGTTGGCGAAAAGGAAATGGCCGAAGGCAAGGTTTCCGTCAACAAGCGTAAGGAAGGCGACAAGGGCCAGATGACTGTTGCTCAGTTCCTCGAAATGACCAACGCCGACCGCCAGGTTGTGCGCTAGTCAAAACTAAGCTATTACAAAAAGGCAGGCTCATCCGAGTCTGCCTTTTTTACACTTTTACAAACAAACTACATTTCGTTCACGTGTTCCAGCACCAGTTTCTGGGCGGCGCCATTGTAAAGTACGGCTTCGTAGTTTTCACCGTTCTTGCCTACACGCTGTTCCGTCACAATTCCGGCAGCGAGGCCAGCCTCGGTCGGGGCGAACGAGACCTTGCCCACGACATTCTTGGTTTCTTGCAAGTAATTGTTGGCAACAAACCAGTCGCGGATGGTCTTGAAGTAAATCTGCTGGATGTTCGCGCCGGCCGGGAGAAGGTCGTTCAGACGGCGGGCGATTTCCGTGACCGGCACGGGAGTTTCATCGGCGGGATACTTTTGCAGTTCTTCGGCGGTGAGCGTAAACTTGGCGCGGGGGGCGCGGGCGGGCGAAGCATCGTCGGCGCCGGAAGCGGCACTTGAAGCGTTCGCAGCAGCGTTGGCCAGGCGCTTCGCGAGGCGGTCGTTCGCCTGGGCGACGCACTTTTGAATGTTGTTGATGATGTACTGCTGCGCATTGCGGTTGCACTTGGTGAACACGGCATGGCGGCCACGGATTTCAGCTTCGGCCTTCGTGAATCCGAGCACTTCACCCTGGACCGTCGGCAGATTCGTTTCACGGCCGCGGTCACCCGACTGCTTTTGTAGAATTCCATCCTGGCTTAAAATTTCGGCAATGTCCGCGTACATGAGCGGCATCATTTCATTACCTGCGGGGAGAAGCGCGTTTATGCTGCGCACCACACTGGAAACAGAAACCGGCTCGTCGGAAAATTCAAATTTGGCCAAAGTTTCGGCATCCAGCACAAGTTCTTTTGTAGCAAGGGGGCGAGCCTCGCGAGGCGCCTTTTGCTTCTTCTGTTTCTGGGCTGTTTCCACGGGAGCGGAACCCGGCACAGCGGTAGTCTGCTTGCGCAAATAGTCGGCCACGTACAACAGGCATTTGCCTATGCGTTCCTGCCGGCATACATCCGTTTCGGCAAGGACGCTGTCGTCCAGGGGATTGAGTCCGCTAGAAAGTTTGCGGAGGTAAATTTCGGCACGTTCGAGAATCTTGACATCATTTTTCATTTTATATTCCTTTCAACATAAAAACACCCGGCACGGTCCCATTTTACCATGCCAGGGCAACCTTTACGAAAGATATATAAAAGCCCCACTATAAAACAATGGGGAATACAAAAAATCAGCCATAAATAAAGCCGAGAATCACTGCCACGGCAAAAAAGAAGGCTGTCTGCTTAACGATGAAAAGTTCACTGGGTTTCATAATGTCCATAAAATACAAACCCAAACACTAAAAAAGTACCATGTAAGTAAAGAAACGCATCATTTCCAAAAAAATGTGATTTGCGTTAAACTTTACACAGAAAAGGGCGGCGCCTCCCACAGAACAAGAATCTCCAAACCCACCCTTGGGAGACGCCCACCCCATCCCAGTACAAGTTGAAATATAGTCTATTTTAATTAAAAAAGCAATTATTTGTCCACACTTTTTGCTTACTTTTTTCATTTTTGCCATTTTTATTAAAATTTCGCAAATAAAAAGTCCACATTTTCAACAAAAAACCTTTTGTGCAATTGACAACAGCATCTTTTTCACATCGTCAAATCGTCCACGAAAAAAATTTATTTCATCATCAAGGACAGGCAAAAAAAATCTATTTATCAAGAAAGGGTATTCCAATGTTAAACATCGACGAAATCGGCGATTACAGAGATCTTCTCAAAAATTTCTACGTGCAGAAGAAATTGGAATTTCCCCTGTATTCTTACAAGATGATGGGGCAAAAGCTCGGACTTGAGACAAGCCAGCTTTTCCGCATTCTAAACAAAGTATCGCACTTGCCGGTGCAGAGCGTACCTCTTTCAAAAAAACTGTTGGGCCTCAAGGGGCGCGACGGAGAACTTTTTGAAATCCTGGTCGCCGCCGGACGCACCAAGTCCAAGGCGAAAAAAGAAAAACTGTACAACATGGCGCTCGCCCTGCAAGACGTGAGTTTGCGCAAGCTCAACTCGAACGAGCTCCTGTTTTTAAGCAAATGGTGGATTCCCGTAATCCGATTCATCATCGAGATTAACGGCGGCAAGGCAAACGTAAATACGCTCGTCAAGCAAATCACTCCTGCCATTTCGAAAGAGCAAGTGGAAGAAGCCATCAAGGTGCTCAAGGAACTCAACCTGATCACCCCGCTGGCATCCGAACGCTACGCCGTATCTACAGCAAACTTCACCTCGGCGGGACTCCCGAAAATCACCGCCATTCGCAGTTACCAGAACCAACTGCTCACCCTCTCGCAAAACGCCCTGGTAAACATTTCACCCGAAGAACGCAACATTTCGTCTTTGATGGCCTGCATCGACAAGGACTGTTTCGAAGACCTCGTCGAAATGACACAGGAATTCAGGCGCCAAGTGCAAAAGCGCGTAGCCGACGTGACCAAGCCCGAACAGGTGATTCAATTCGTTTTCTCGCTATTCCCCGTAGCCGACATTTCTGACAAAGTATCTCCAAAAGAAAAGGAGAAACTCAAATGAAAAAATTACTGATTCCATTTTTTTGTATTCTGTTTTGGGCATGTTCCGAAGACCCGGAAGTTGCCGGAGCCAGCACGCTTGAAACGGAGAACGCGTACATTGTAAAATTCGTCGACAGCGATTCGACACCTGTAGCAAGAGCAGTCGCCAGGATTCGTCCGTCCTGGTATGTGCAAAGCTTAGAATCCAACGCCATCAAGGAATCCGTGATTGAATTCACAACGGATTCCCTGGGACAAATTCGCATCGATTCCCTCCAGAGCGAAACGGCATTCCTTGAAATGGTGAACGAAGGCGCCGGAATATTCCAGAAAATCTCTCGCAAAAAAATTGGAAACGGCGAAACGGTCGTGCTCAAACTAGAAAAGACCGGCGCCATCAGCGGCAAAGTAGAATTGCCCGAAGGCGAAGATTTCGCATGGGTGCAAATTTACGGAACCGACAGGCTTGCAAAAACCGATAGCACGGGTGCATTTACGCTGGATTCCCTGCCGCCTTTCGAATACCACGTACGCGCCATCGTAACCGAGAACGAAGCGGCCATCGGCGAAGATTTCATCAAAGTCTCTGCCGACAAAGAAACGAAGGCCGGTACATTAAAAGCGTCCTCAGGAGAAAATGAAGATTTAAGCCAATGGACTCACAGCAAAACGATTTCCGTCGAATCGCTCGTATCGGAATGGATGAAACCGATTGCCGATTCCACCGTCGTATTTCTGCGACTCAATTCCGAGAACTTCAACTTTTGCGAAGCCATGATAAACGGAAACGATTTGCGGTTCGCTGACCTGGCCGGCAACCTGTTAGAAAGCGAAGTCGCCGCATGGGACGATTCCCTTGAAAATGGCATCGTCCGCATTCGACTGAACGGCAGCGCTTACATTGATTCCATTTGCATGTACTGGGGCAAAACGGCCGCCGCCGATATCAACAGCAAAAACATTTGGGAAGGGCTGAGCGACTCCCTGTACACAGAACTGAATTCGCTGAAACTTATTGACTTCGAATCCAAGAAATTGGAAAGCGCATTCGAGTACAGCGAGGGACGGCGCGAATGGTACTTCGAGCCTCAGGATTCCAACGTGACCACAACCCCCACCATAGAAAACGTTGAAGAAGGCTTTGAAGAAATCAAGGGGCGTGGCTACGTATTCCACTGGCAGGGTCATTCCGAAGCCAAAAGCAAGTGGTCCATGATTGGCAGCCTTATAAGCCAAAAGCCCGCAAACTTTGAAGGACTGGATTCCGCAACATTTGATGCCAAGGGCAATGGCCTACTGGGCTTCGCTCTCGAAGTCATGGACGAGCCCACCGGAAAAGCGAAATACGAAGCTCAGCTGGACTCCAACTGGACTCATTACAGTTTTACCCCCGAAGAATTCGTCAAAGGGGACGGCCAGTATGGCAACATGGGCTGGGACTTTGTAAAACCCCGTACCACGACAATCACCATCTGGATTGTGAGCGAAAGCGAAATCTGGATTGACGACGTTCGACTGTACGGCATAAACCGCGACGATGTCAACTAGCGTCCGTGCAAACTAGACATCCTTGCCGCTTCTGGCAAGGAACGCGAGCACAAGGAAAGCGCCCGCAATAATTCCGATAAGAGGCAAGTCCGCTTGCCCCCTTAAAAACATTTTCAAAAATCGCACCAGCTGCGAAGACAAAAAAGCGTAACCGGCACTGCACAGCACCACAAATAGAGCGAAGCGGCCTATAAAGGGCACGCTTCTCGTAATCTTTTTAAAGTAGTTGTTGATCTTCGCCCCATATATCATTAGCAATGTAGCCACAAGCCCCACAGAAATGGAATTCATGTGGAACCTCAAAAAATCAGCGAACTGGTGTATATAAACCTGCATGTACGACAATATAAAAAAATTTCGTACACGGCCGTAAACAAAGCGGGGCCTTGTTTTCAGCTGAAAACACTTTTTGATTCCAACCCTATTTTATTTGAAATTAAAGCAATCTAGATTTTTAATACAAAAGGGCAGGAGACCATGTTTATCAAAAAAATCCTTATCGCATCGGCAATCGCCACCACATCGCTTTTTGCGGCTACAGCATACCAGAATCAAATCGGCTTTTTGACCAACGGTCAAAAGCAGATGGCAGTCATTGATGCCGCCGGCCAAGATATCGTATTCAAGGACGAAAGTGGCAAGGAAGTCCTTACGGTCAAAGCTCCCGATACCGCATTTTGGGCACCTGCCGGCGAAGGTGCTTCGCTTGTAGATTTTAGCGAACTGAACGTTCCGGGAACATACCAAGCATTTGTTGGCGACGAAGTCATCGGCCACCCGATTGTAATTGGCGATAACGCCTTCGAAGAAATCGCGAAGGCATCCATCAAGTTTTTCTATTTCCAGCGCTGTTCCATGGAACTCACCGAGGAATTCGCCGGTAAATATGCTCGTGCCATGGGGCACCCCGATACCGCCGTTCGCTATCACGAAGAGCTGAACAAGGAAGCATTTTCGACTTTCTACGGAGCCAAGGGTTGGTACGACGCAGGCGATTACGGCAAGTATATCGTAAATTCCGGCATCTCAACCTACACCCTGTTGCAACTTTACAAACAAAATAGCGAATATTTCAACAAACTCAATTTAAACATTCCCGAAAGCAACAACGACGTCCCCGATCTCCTTGACGAAATCCGTTGGAATTTGGAATGGATGCTCACCATGCAGGACGTCGACGGAGGAGTTTTCCACAAGCTCACAACGAAACAGTTCAGCGGCGAAGTGATGCCCGCCCAAGACGTGCGCGTCCGTTTCGCCATAGGCAAGAGCATTACCGCCACATGGAACTTCGTCGCCGTTATGGCAGTCGCTGCCGACATCTATTACAAATACGATCCAGAATTTGCGACAAAGTGCGCCAAAGCCGCCGAATTCGCCTACGCCTGGGGCCTAGCCTATCCAAACGAAAAATTCGTCCAGCCCAAAGATGTCGGCACAGGAACATACACCGACAACAGCGCTACCGACGAACGCATCTGGGCCGCCGCCGAACTGTACAGAATCAGCAGAAATCCCGGATTCAAGGCTAAAATGCAGGAAGTCCCCATGTTCCACAGCAGAACTTTTTTGCAAAGTTGGTCTTCGACCTACATGCTGACCGCCTACACCGTCGCCACCAACCCCGACTATTACGATGCCGCCGATGTCGATTCCGCCAATTACCTGGTAAAGACCCTTGCCGACAAGTACATCGCCCAGCTGGAGCATAACGGCTATGGCGTCGCACTGGATGAAACGGACTTTTACTGGGGTTCGAACGGCGGTGCCGCCAACAAGGGCATGGCGCTCATCCACGCCTACATTTTGACCAAGGATGAAAAATACTACAATGCAGCCGTCGGCTTGCTTGACTATCTTCTCGGAAGAAATCCGCTAGACAAATCGTACTTGACCGGCTTTGGCGTCAACAAAGTAATGCACCCGCACCATCGTCCAAGTACCGCCGACGGAATCGAGGATCCTGTGCCAGGAATGCTCGCCGGAGGCCCGAACAAAACCGCAAACGACACAAGAGAATGCAAAGTCGATTACCTCGACGAAAAGGCCCCGGCAAAATCCTACCTTGACGACAAGTGCAGCTACGCCAGCAACGAAGTCGCCATCAACTGGAACGCTCCATTCGCCTACTTGTCAGGCAGCCTGCAGGCCATCGCCTCCACAGGAAAAACTTACGATGTTTCAGGGAAATCCGCAGAATTCGAATTGAGCAAAATCGCCAAAAGCCACAACGCGCTCGCCCCGGTTCGTCCAGGCCAGAAACTAATGGTACGCGACAACAGCGTACAAGTCAAAAAGACCGACATCAAAGGCAACATCAAGTTCTTTGACATGAACGGAAAGACCGCAAAATAAAGCTACAGAGCCGCGAGTATTTCGTTTAGCCTTTTCTCTAACGCGGACTTGTCGCCGGAATTCTCGAGAACGCGAACCGTTTTACCGACGAATTTGGATTCATCGCATTCACCGCGCTGGTTTTCGATGCGTCGGCGAGCGTCTTCGAGCGAAAGGCCACGATGAAGAAGGCGTTGTTCGCGGACATCCTCGGGAGCCGTCACAATCCAGATTTCATCCAGCATTGCGACAATTTCCGGAGTGCGTGAAAACAGTGCCGCTTCGACAAAGCACGGCTTTGAATTCTTCGCATTCTTTTTCCAGCGGTCGCTCCAAGCGCCTTCGACTTCTTCTCCACCAAAAATGACTTTGGTTTTTGCAGATTCCGTTCCAACGGCCTGCGCCTTGAAAAAGTTTCGGACTTCCTTCGTCAAGTACGGATACACGATGGATTCCAATTCATCGCGCATAGTTGCATCGGCAAAGACGATGTTTGCTAGACGGACGCGATTGATGCCCCAGGGGAAAAGGCACGCCCGTCCAAATTTATTTGCAATTTTTTCGCGCAATTCCTGGTTGTCGCGATACATGTCGTGCACGGAGGCATCGGCATCGAGCACTTCGTAGCCACGATCGCAAAGGAGCCTCCCTACAAAGGACTTTCCCGAACCGATAGCACCAGTAATTCCGATTCTTGCCATGCACGCCTTCTTGAACTTTACTTACCCAGTGAAATCAGGCACAACCCGATGACGACACCCAGCAGGGCCACAAATTTCAATTTGCTCTTTCTTTCCTTGAAAATAATAATTCCTGCAAGGAAACTGATGAATACGCTTGAACGGCGAAGCACCGTAATGATGGAAATAAGCGCATCCTGGCTGCTGACCGCCAAAAAATAGCACCTATCCGCAATAATCAGGAACGCGGCCACGAGTAAAAAATACCAGCGGAACTGAAACGGGTGCGAAAACCTGCGCTTCGGAAGCCACGAAACCATCATGCACAGGAACTGGACCAGCATCATGTATATGCTGAACCACACTTGCACCGTCAATGGCTCGAAATTCATGCGCTGCAAGATAAACTTGTCGTAAATTCCGCTGCAAGAGGCAAGAATCGTCCCAAGAAGCATGCAGACCACCCACCCGTTGCCGAAAAAATGACCCATTTCCTTACGGCCGGCCATGCTAAGGCCGATATACGAGCATATACAGATGGCTATCCCCACCCACTGCATGGCAAACGGACGCTCGCCCATAAAGCCAACTGCAATCATGATGGTAAAAAGCGGGGCCAGAGCGCGAATTGTAGTCGAAATACTGAGCGGCATGTGAGCAATGGCGTTGTACGTAAAAAGCCAGCTCGCCCCCACGATGACCGCCTTTAACATCAAATAGAGGTGGTCGTGCAAAGTAAGCTGTTCACAATGCCCTGTCAAAAGCACCGGCAGCATAAAAAGGGCATAAAAAGCGCTGCATAGAAAGAGTACCGGGCGGACGGCATTATCCTGAACCGACTTTTTCTTGGCTAAATCGTAGATTCCAAGAAAAAAAGCAGAGGCAAAAGCCAAAAGTAACCATGACATAACTCACACAATGTAGAAATTTATCTTGCATTATCACAATACAATACTATTTTTAACTGCAAAACATCAACCAAAAGGAACCAATCATGGGTATCAAAGGAAAAGCAACATCCCTGCTCGAAGAATTCAAGAACTTTGCATTCAAGGGCAACATCGTTGACATGGCTGTCGGTGTTATCATCGGCGGCGCATTCGGAAAAATCGTTTCCAGCTTCGTTGCAGACGTGGTCACGCCCTGCATCACGGCATTGATTTCTACCGCATCCCCGGAAGGCACCGAAGGCGCCCAGGAAGCTCTCGCCAAGCTCAGCTTCACCTGGAACGGCATCGCCATCCCGTACGGTTCCTTCCTGGCCGAAGTTCTCAACTTCCTGATTGTCGCCATCGTAATCTTCCTCGTGATGAAGAAGTTCCTCGGTTTCATGGCCAACATGCGCAAAAAGGAAGAAGCTACGGCTGCCCCGGCGGAACCGCCTGCCCCTCCTGAGCCGAGCGCCGAAGAAAAGCTTCTCAGCGAAATTCGCGACTTGCTCAAGAACAAGTAATTTCTTCGCAAACTGCGTATAACAGTTCTTTAAAACCGTCGGCTCACGTGAGCTGACGGCTTTTTTTGCCCCAAAATAGGACTTTTCGGCCCATTGAAAAATTTTCACCCCTCAAAATAGTACTTTTCGCCATTTTACATAGGGAAAAGTCCTATTTCAGTTACTTTGTTCGCAACATTTTTTGCTAAAGCACCGCATTTCGGGAGCATTTTCACGCCTATTTTGAAAATTCACGCTAAAAAACGCGCAATTCGGAGCCGTTATTTACATACAAATTAAAGAAAATAGAACTTTTCACATTCTTAACATATAAAAAGTTCTATTTTCGGCCATTTTTTTTCAACATCGCCGAATTATTTGACGGTCAAGCCCTTCTCGACTCACGTCAGATTAGTTCTTTTCGGTTCACGGAACTTGGCCAAAGCCCAAAGCAGCACGCAGGCCACCAGCGGCACGACAATGTCCCACGGCTCATGATAGCGAATCGCCTTCGGAGTCGACATCCACAGATAAATCATCACGATGTGCACGGTGTACACATCAATGCTATGACGTCCCATGACGTTCGTCGGCCTAAAGTCAAGCAAGTTCGGCCATGTGCGCACGATCCAGCAGATGGTCAGCATGAACACGAAGAAATTCGCGAAACGGAGCGGCCCGACATGGACCTTGTTCACAAAGAAGTCGCCGGGCAACTGCAGCGGAATAAACTGGTGCGACCAAACGAAACCGAAAGCAAGCAACGCAAGCAAAGCCGGAGTCGACTTCTTGACGACAGACACGGCACACGAGCCCTGAGCCTTCGCAATATTCCACCATCTGGCCACGGCGGCTCCGCTAAAGTAAACGAACTGCCATCCGAACGGGTCGAAATCCCCGTGCGAAATCCACGACGGGAAAAGACTGTTGCAAAAGTCCCTAAGGCCATACTGGTCCAAAAGCCAAATCGCAAGCGAAGGCAGCCACAGCAAAACCACGGTCCGCTTGCGTTCAGCCTTCACCAAAAACGGAAAAACGAACGAACCCAGCAACAGGAATATCACATACAGCGGCAGCACGTCGAGCCACTCGGGAGTGTTCACCAAAAGAACGCTCCACAAAATTCCCTGGATAGGATGCTCGTAAATCGGCTTGAAAAAATGAGCGACATCGTGCAAAGCAAAAATCGCAGCTAGGCAAAGCACCAAAAGCGTAACCGCGTGATAGCGCCATGTCTTAAGCGCACGCCAGCGCATCCAGTGCTGCTTCGGGTCCTTGACTCCTTTGCTTGTGGCAGCCAACAATCCGACAAAACCGGACAAGAAAAAAAAGCCCTCGGCCGCACTGAAGAAGCCGAAGCACTGGTAAAGGTAATGCGATATGGGCTTGCCAAAATGATCCAAGGTCATCTGCAGCAGCAGAAGTCCCCGGATCGAATCTAAGGCACGAATTCTCACGAGAAAAATTCGCTCTGGCTAAACCTACTAGAAGTCAGCCTTGCCGCTGATGCCCATCGCGAAGTCGGTATCGATATCGTCGCTAAAGTTATAGCCGAACCAGAACACGATTTCGCTCTTCATCGTAGGATACAGATAGAAGTTCATGCCGCCGAAATGGTAGCTGTTGCCATTGATTTCTGTATCGGGATCATGATACTCGTAAGAGACTCCCATGGAGAACTTCTTGTGGAGGTTGAAGCTGGGCTCCACGGCAAAGAGCAGCTGATCGTCGGTGAAAATCTGCGGAGCGGCTTCGTAGTCGGTGTCGGTAATGGCATAGAAATACGTAAGTCCCAGGTTAAAGAAATCGTAGTTCATGCTGGGTTCCAAAAGGAACGAATGAACGCCGATGCCCTTGTACGGATGCAAGCCCCACACAGCATAAATGCCATAGTTGAACTTTTCAAAGCTCTTGGAGTAATCGACTTCGGTACCGAGCACGTAATGGTAGCCGCGGCCGATATCGTCACCGAACATCCAGTCGATGCTGGGAGTAAGAATCAAGTGTTCGTCGACGTGGTTCAGCATGGGAAGGCTATAGCTTGCAAAAACGGCCATGGAATGTTCCGTATCGTCGGAAGCACCGATGTAGGCCTTGCCCTGGCCGTATTTTTCACTACCGAATTCGGCACCGACACCGCGCAAGCCTTCTTCACGGGTAATGACGGCGTAGCGAGCCGGATCGCGCCAGTAGTAGTAGTTGAAAGCGCCTGCGCTGTAGGTTAGGTCACCGAAGACGAAATCGACTTCGCGGGTCACATTCCAGCGGAACTGAACGCCATCAAAGTTGAAATCGGTGTACTTGCCGTCGTCGCCCATGGCGGTACTGCGAGCAAAGTAGTGGCGGCGGGTTTCAGAGGCGTCGGTATTGCCATTGGTATCGGAATAGCTCGTATGGGTATTGGCCATGACACTTACGGAGAAGTTTTCGTCCATGTGGGCGGTCGCTTCGAGGTCAATATCCTGGTTTGCGGCGTTGGTCGGGCTAAAATCGCTATCGAAATAGCTGGCATAGTCTGCATTCACAGAACCGTGAAGTTCAATTTCGGCAGCAAAAGCCAAAGAGGCCGACACAAGAGCAAAGGGCAAAATCAGTTTGCGCATAAAATCCTTCCAAAAAAGTTTCAAGGCTAAAGATAGAAATATATTGTGATAAAAACCAACACCGACATGGGCGTTGTTTTGTATTTTTGTACATATTATATTGGAGAATCATGAAAATCCGCAGTTTTTTTACCACATTCGTTTTAACGCTATGCGTTGCTCTAGACTTAAGCTGGGCTCTTTCGGCAAGCGAAGCCATGGCCAAGTCTCAAGGCTGGTTCAAGTCCGGAAAGGCATGGGACCTCGAGTTTAAGTTGCAGGTCTTTTACGCTGAAAGCCCCGACATCGTAAGCCAACAGGGAAGCCTCGTGGTGGCCGACGGAGACCGGTTCAAACTTGACATCGCGGGAATCAAGTTCTACAGCGACGGTGAAAGCCTCTGGCAGTACAATGTCGAGCAAAAACAGGTCTTGATCAAGGCCGTAGAAGACCTGTCGAGTTCGCTGCACCCGTCGGAGCTTTTATTCAAGTACCTGAACTGCAAGGCCACAGAACTTGGCGAAGGCGTTTTCAACGGGAAAAAGCTTTGGGTGCTAAAACTTGATCCGTCAAAATACGCAGGCCAATTCACCAAGATGGAAGTATGGCTTGACCAAAAGGATTTTTCACCGGTCCGCCTGTTCACAGTCGACCCGTCAGGGAACAGCTCCTGGTACAACATCATCAAGCTCAAGGTTGTCAAGAACGTTTCTACCGAAGATTTCAAGTACAAGCCGCAAAAAGGCGTCGATGAAATCGACATGAGGTAACAATGAATTTTTCTGCACATTTGCGGCACATGGTCGGCACGCGAGTACTGCTTACAGCAGTCTGCCTGGCCGCCACGGCATTTTCAGCGACAGAAACCCTGTTTAGCAATCTGTCGTTTTCTGTAGCCGAAGGCAACGCTCCCGGACAGCTCTGGGTGTTTTCCCGTGGCGATGTCACGAGCGGTGTTACGCTTCTGAACGTAAAAATCGGAAGCACCGGCAGCATCCAGGTTGAGAATTCCGAGCAGGAGCCGGTATCCGACTCGCTCACCGCAGTTCAAAACGGAATCTTTTCGGACGTGTTCGCCGAACACAGACGCATTCCAGCAGTCAAAGCCGGAGCCCTCGGACTTGTATATCCGATGTTCGGACTTGACAACAGCGGCAACTTTTTGAATCCTGAAGGTTTCTTCTCGGTTCGCGACATCAACCGCATTGTAGAGACTCCGTTGGAATTGCCTACCGCCGCAGAAGACCTGGATTCGGCCATGCTCTACGCGGTAAGCGGATTCGCCTTCGACTCGACCAACGCCACGCTTTGGATTGCCCGAGGCGCTCTAGGCCTTACCGGCTACAACATTTCAAAAGGTGCCAACGACCCGAAGGAATTCAGGCTCCTTTTGAACTCGTCGAAAAAGAAACTGGATTCGCTGAAGTTGAATTCTTCCGTGAACCTCAAAAAATACACCGAAATTTTCGACGTCGCCATGCACCCGGAAACTGGCGACTTATGGATGGCCACGGCAAAAGGCCTGTGGATTCTAGGAAAAGACGGTTCGCTCTCCAGCGCATCAAAGCAGTTGGATTCCATGCGCGTGACCGGAGTCTGGTTCGGCGGAAAGCCGCTCCAGATAATAGCGGAGACCTCGGCACTCGTCAAGGAAACCGTCCGTGGAGGTTTATGGCGCCGTTACGCAAGCGCAAAAGGCGACTTTTCGAAAGTCGACTTTTTGGACCTTAAAGGAAAAGCCGTCAAGAAGGACATCTACGACAATGCCGACTACACCGTTAGCGACATAGCCTTCATCGGCGACCAAGCCTTTGTAGCCGTACGAGCCGTCGGAGCTTCGGAAAGCGGACTTCTGAAACTTGACTCCAAGGGCATTCAACCTTACGAAAAAGACGAAGAAGCCGCATGGCTTTACGGATTCGAAATGGGCGTAACCGACCGCGACGAAATAATAGTTTCGACTACATCGTTCCCCATCGACAAGAAAATCATGGGACTTGCCATAGCCACTTACGGCAATGGAATTTCCGTTTCGGCGGACACCGGAAAAACTTGGACGCCCATCTTGAACCGAGCCAAAGTCGGCAATAATCTCGGAAGCGTCCGCATGGTCCCCTCGGTCATTGTCGCCGATGGAGAATCTCTCGTTTCGTACAAAGTATCAAAAGATTCTAAAATCACGATTGAAGTTTTCAGCTACGACATGCGAAAAGTTCGAACCATCGTAAAATCAGCTCCAAGGCCCGCCGATGCTTCTCGCAGCACCAACGCCAAGGAAGACTTCTGGGACGGCTACGATGACTACGGACGCGCCTGTACCATGGGCGTTTACTACGTGCGCGTAAAGGACAACCACGGCCATGTCGGCTGGGGTAAGGTCATGACTTTGGGAGGAGGCAAATAATGAACAAACTTCGCTTCCAAATCAAGGTTTTGCCGCTAATTGCCATCCTGGCGTTTTCTGTTCTAGCCCAAGCAGGTGTCGTCGATAAAAAAGCAGCCCTAGGCGGCTTCGACGGTTTTGTAGAACGCATGGGCGCAGGCACTCGCGAACTGGGCCGCGGCAATACAGGCTCCGCCGACACAGCCAGCATGCCTGCCGCCTACTGGAACCCCGCCATTCTTGGATTCCGTCAGAATCTCAGCTACACGCTCAATGCCGAAAAACGCGATTTGGACCGCATGGGCGGATCCATCGGCATCGAAACCCCCGTCGGTAAGCGAATGGGTGTCGGTTTCGCGATGCTCTACCGCGGAGATCTGGCTTTCGACGTCATTGACGAAGACGACCAAACTCTCGGAACCGCCTCGCCGTTCTTCTCGATGCTTTATCTAGGATTCGCGTACCGCGCCACCCGCAGAGACGCCTTCGGCATGTCGCTTTCCATGAGTTACGACAATATGGACGTCGCCGAATACCACGATGACATTGAACTGGTTGACGGCTACACAAGTCCTGTCACGATTAATCTAAGCTGGCTCAGGCAATGGAACAAGAACTGGTCCAGCTCCGTTGTCGTCCGCAACTTGAGCTTCAGCAAGAACTTGTCTGCAAGATGGTCCAAGAACACCAGCACCGACAATTCTGTGGTTTCCACTGAAGGCGTTCGCCCGAAGGTTCTGCAGATTGGACTCGGCTACCGTTCGCAGATTATGGGCAAGCCCGTGTACGCTTGGATGGAAGCCTTGGACTACCAAGTGGCCGACACGCTTCTCGTTTTTGACCCGCAGCTTCATGTGTGGACCGGCCGCGTCGGCTTTGAATGCGAAATCATCGAGAACGGAACCGTACGCGTCGGCATGGACGATCTTGACGCCATGCTTGGCCTCGGCTACAAATTCAACATTCGCATCGGAAAGAAGAAGTACCTCTTTGATATCAACTACGCGTTGACCTACGAAAGCGAAGCCGGCCTGTGGAACCCTCTTAGCTTTGGCGTACGGGGCTTTATTCCGTGATTTCCAAAATTTCCATTGGGAACCTCCGCAGTTTGAATGGAATTGAATACGATTTCAATTCCGGTATAAACGTAATTAGCGGCCCCAATGGATGCGGAAAGACGACCGTCCTCGAATCCGTTTACCTGCTTTCGCAAGGATTTTCTTTTAGGGCGAACGACCTGAAAGACTTGATTTCGTGGAACTCCGACGAACTTATTTTGCGGGGAACCTTCGAATGCTCTAACAGGGAAATTGTTCGCGGTCTGAGCGTCGCCAGAGCAGGAAGAGTCTCGTCGGCGGGCCGCTGCAAGGCGACTGCAAAAGAGAACGGCGAAAGTTTGCGTTCTCCCGCAGGCTTTTTCGGCAAGTGTCCGGCGGTCATCATGCAGCCCTCCGACATAGAACTTTTGCGCGGAGCCCCGGAAGTACGTCGTCGCTGGCTCGACGAAATTCTATGCTTCCGCTCGGCCGCCAACGCCGAAATTCTTCGGCGCTACAGAAGGATTCTGCAGCAGCGCAACCAGTGGCTGCGACAATTCAAGCACGACGGTTGCGCCGTTGGCGGCGAGGAGCTGTTCCATGTGCTTACCGAGCAGCTTGTCGACATCGGAGCCCGCCTTTGGGTCGCCCGAGTATCGCTCGCCGCAGAAGTTTCGCAAATCATCACCAACTACTACCGCAAACTTTCAGGCGGCGTGGACGAAATCACCTGCAACTACAAAAGTTCCATCCTAAAATCTCTCGACGCACTCGACATGGCTGATTCCATGAGCGACGAAGAAATCGAAAACGCCGTCGCCGACAGCGATTTCAGCGAAGGAACTCCGTGCGAATCTACCGACACGGGCATTCCCGACGAATCCATGTTCCGCAAGGCTTTTACAAACAAACTAGAAAACCTGGAACGCGCCGAACGTACCCTCGGAATGACCATGGCCGGCCCCCATCGCGACGACCTCGCCCTTTGCGCTTCGGGCTACGAAATGCGCACCGTGGGCTCGCAAGGGCAATGCCGGTCGGCAGCAGTCGCCATGCGCTTCGCCGCCGTCGACGTTGCCTCGCAATACGTCGATAAACCAGTTCTTCTGCTCGACGACATCTTCGCCGAACTCGACGTGAACAGACGAGCCTCCGTCGCCGCCCTTATCCGCGAAAAGGAATGCCAGGTGCTCATCGCCACACCGCAAGTCGAAGAGCTCCCCTTCAAGGCCGACACGGAATTCAGCCTCGGCCGATAAACAGAAACAAAGATTAAAAAAATCCCGGCCGCACAGACCGGGATTCAAAGCCTTTCGCTTAAGCCAGATTACTGACCGAGGAACTTACGGCCAATGCCGAATTCGTCCTTGTATTCAATGTAGTCAGGCACGAAATCCTTGGGGAAGGAGAAGCTCACGTTCACGGAGCACTGGAATTCGTTCATCAACTTGCCCTTGCCCTTGAAACTCTGCTTCTTCTTTTCAATCTTTTCGTCACCCTTCTTGCCCACGAGGACTTCGGCTTCGCACCAGCCGCTGTTACCCTTGGCGAAGACTTCCTTGCCGTCGGTAGAAACGAGCTTGATCAAGGACGGGTCGAGTTCGGTGTTGTTGCCAGTGGAGGCCCAGAACTGGAGTTCGCCGCTCAAAGAACCCGGACCCATCTTGATGGTCGGGAATGCCATGACGTAGCCCCACTTGTCGATACGACGATTGACCGGTTCGCCAATCTGTTCACCGAAGATGAGGAAGTAGCCGCGAGTGCCCTTGCGGCTCTTGTTCAAGGCAGCCTTGACTTCGGCATTTTCCGGAGCCATTTCGGCAAGCTTCATGATCATGTATTCGCTCACGACCGGGTCGGATTCGCCGACAGCCTCGGAGAGGTTCTTGGCGACATAGGCGTTTTCGGCTTCGGTACGGATAGCCTTGACAGCGCCTTCAGCGACGTTCTTGGACTTTGCATAGACCAAAGCGGTATCAATCTTTGCGAAAGCATTGATGATGGTGCTGTAGTCAACGCCTTCCTGGGAAGCCTGCTGCTTACCGAGGGTGGCGAGCTTGGTCACGTATTCTTCAACGGCGGCGTCGGTCTTGACGTCGGGCATGTTGATACGGGCCTTGTCATAGTAGTTGTCGAGCAATTCGCTGTTCAAATCCTTCTTAGCTTCCATTTCGGCGGCACGAACCAGGGCCAAAGTGAAGTTGTCGTAGAATTCGTCCGACATGTTGTTCTTCTTCTTGGCTTCCAAGTAAGAGTTGATAGCGTTACGGAAACGACCTTCCTGAAGGTGTTCGTCGGCACGCTTTTCGTTTGTTCCCTTGCAGCCAGTCATCGAAAGAGCGACGCCCACAGCCAAGGCAGCTATAAAGAATTTCTTCATTTTTGAATCCTCTAAAGGTGAATTTCTCAAAAAAACCTCTATTTACCATGCAAAATGGCAAGTAAGGCATTCCTGACTATAATTTAAATAAATAAATTTATCATTAGTTGGCTTTTTGGGTAAATTTTATTTTAGTTTGTAAATATTATGGAAATATTGGTCGTATGTCCGGAAGCCGGCAACTGGGAAAAGCCCAGTCCGCTCGCTACAGCAGTAAACCGAATGGCAGAAGCATTCGGTCGTGCCGGCGTATCCGCACTGACCTGTTCCCCCTTTTACAAGACCCACCTGCTCGACACCAAAAGCTACCAGTGCATTTACCGTGGCAAGGAACGCCTGCAGGGGCGCGACTACGAAGTCTGGAAATCCCCCAACGACCCCCTCCACACGTATATATATAACGAAGAATATTTTGGACGCCCCTACGCGTACGGACCTCCACACGACGTCCCCTACGGCGACAACCACCTGAGGTTCGCCTTCCTCGCGTCGGCAGTACTGAGTTTCGCCGCCGCAACTAGCAAAAAAATAGACGCCATTCTCGGACACGAATGGGGCGGAGCCCTTGCCGGAGCCCTTACACAAACCATCTACAACAAGGAATTTGGAAACGTACCGTTTTTCTTCACCGTCCACAACATCAACTACGACTTCCACGTAGGGGCGAGCGAAATAGAGAAAATCGGACTGCCGCCCAAGGACTTCAACATGGACGGCTACGAATTCTGGGGCAAGGTCAGCATTTTGAAGGCCGGCATATTCTACGCCAACAAAGTCCTGTTCCCCTCGATGGGCTACCGCGAAGCCATGCTCAACACCAACCTGGCCGGCGGACTCAGTGGATTCCTGAGCCACAACAGAGACAAACTCATCGGCGTGCAGTTCGGCGTGAGTTACAGAATCTGGGACTTCAACAGGCAGCAGCGACTCCCCATCAAGGAAGCTAAGCATACGGCGAAGCTCGCCCTGGCACAAAAAATCAAACGTGACATTGTAAACAAGCTCACGCTTTACGTACACCTGGACGAAGAAGCCGGCAACACGTCCGAGACGCTTGCGACAATCCTCTCGGACATGGCCAAGCTCGACATGTTCATCATCGTAGGGATTGCGCCGACGCACCCCGAGTGGAACTACTACAAGGACTTCTCGAAACAGTACCCCGAAGTGATGTACGTGCAGGAACTCGAACCTGAATTCGAAAGCGTGACGAACCTGCGCGATACCATGGCAGGCGCCGACGTACTCTTCGCAGCGAACCTGCGCGAGCCCTCATCTTCCATAATCCTCAAGGCCATGGCGACAGGCACGCTCCCGCTCACAGGAATCGGAGTCGGCGTAGCAAGCCTGCTCGACGACTACGCCCCCGAGACAGCCGGATGCGCGAACGCATTCCTTGTCGAAGACGCCAACGCCCCGCACCAGATGCTGCGCCGTTTAAAGGACGTTTTGGAAGTCTACCACGAAGAAACTGCGGACTGGGACAAGGCCGTGGTGAACGCGTACGGCGGATTCCATTACGAATGGGACCGCACAATTTCGAAATATTTACTTATATTTGGCGAGCTGGGGCTTTAGCTCAATCGGTTAGAGCGTCGGACTCATAACCCGTTGGTTCCCGGTTCAAGTCCGGGAGGCCCCACTAGGCCCCGAGGTTTCAAAATCTCGGGGCCTATTTTTTTTGTCGAATTCCAATTCAAGCCATGACGAATGGTCTGAATATAAACGCAAAAGTCAGTCTTCAGGTTCGTTAGCCAATTTGATAAAGTTATCGAACGCCTTGATAATAGAATCCGCATTTGTGTATGACTTACGGATAATTAGGAACGAGTAGGATTCTGTGTCGCTAAAGAAAATCTCTCTTGGCGTAATGGAAAATTCATTTTCGCCATACATGCGGAACCAGGACTGAAAGAGCCTGTGTCTTGCTCGGCCCTTGCTGTCTGTTGACGTATCGATGAATGCGACCAAAGCGCTGTCAAATCTGTCCAGGAAATTCCGGATAATCGAAACGATGGTGTCTCTGGTACTACATCCTGAAAGATCGTTTACACGCTTATTTGGCAGAGAACTTTTTTCTACACGATAGATGTCCACGCAGTAAATAGGGAAGTTCGCTTCGAATTGTGATGTCAGATCATTGAATACAACAGAAATTTTATTTTGAGTTTCCGTCTCAAAATCAAAAGAGTCTCGATCTTCAATTACAGGATAAATCACAAAAACTACTTTGTGGGAACAAAGCCCTTCAAAGTACCATTAGCCTTGAAATATTCCGCCCTCTGCTTCTTTTGGGCAATAATATCCTTCAAAAGCTTTTTTGCTTCGGATGTAGTAAACTGCTTCATAGCATAATCCTCAACAGTAATATAGGATTTTTTGCTATGATTTGTCAACGAGGCGGCATTTTTTATGGGTTTTTACCCACTAGGCCCCGAGGTTCCAAAATCTCGGGGCCTATTTTTATTTGAGTTAAGTACGAAGACAATCAAGAACTCTAGCCGCTCAATGAAACTTGCTTTACGATTGCATCGATAGTGTCGCAAACTTCGGCAAAGGAATATCTATTTGCCATAGGGAAAGTCTTTTGATAACGTTGCCAATATTCCGCCAAAATCTCACTGTCCTTGATGCCGCGAAGGATTTCGGAGGCTTCGTTCAAGACTGCGGCATTGTTACGAAAATTTGCGGTTTCAGTTATTGCAATGCTTAAAGTTTCCACGCTGATTTCATCTGCCAGCGTTTGCCAAATGGAATGGACATCGAAGAAATCTTTCATCCTTGTATTCGCGACGCCCATGACGAGAATTGCGTTCAATTTTTCCGCCAATAGCGTTTCCAAGTTGTAGGACTTGAGCGTTGTTGCGGTATTGCCGAACAGGGACGGGAACATCATCTCGATTTCACGCGGCGTAATCCTGTCGCCGACAGTTACATCCATAGCAAACGGAATCGAAAGTGTTTGGCAAATTGCGTTCAGATGAACTCTAAGGCCTGAATATTGATTCTTTTCGCGAATCGCTTCAATTCCTTTAATGTCGAAGGCAAAGCCGTCGTCTAAATCAATTTGAACGATTTCTTGGAGAATTTCTCTAATGGAATTTTCGTCCAGCTTCCTATGACAAAGAGTTGCGTCAATGTCCTTTGTTGTTCGGGATTGAAATCCCAGTTTTCAACTGCATCACATTGATTGCGTTCAAAGGAGGGCCTCCACATAGGGGCGGATTTTATCCTGCATGCCGAAGGAGTTCGCGATTGAAAAAAGTTTATTCAAGTTTTTGTCGGCACTCGCCATGTACACCTTTATGGCATTCAAGAAAAGTTCGGGGTCACCCTTGTATTTGAGCATGTCGCACAAAGTTCGCTCGATGCTATAGGCTCGCACCATGTTGCCGTTGGGGGTCTTTGCGGTGCTGATTTCCGCATCGTATCTGTCTTGTACTAGGATTTTGCAGACGATGCCGAAATTTTTTGCGGCAGATGTGTTGTACCCCTTTGGGAATGTCATTTCCAGTTGCTGAGGAACGCGGTCGCTAAGCCCCCATAGATAGAGTGCAGTGTTGAATGCAAAAACCCCTTTTGGATACTTGTACTGGGCGGTAAAGAACTCGTCGGAAAAATGGTCAGGCACTATGTACACGCCACGATTGTCTCGAAGTAACATTCCGTCTTTAACGCAGTCAAATAACGCTCTGCACGGAATTCCGAGAAGAGCTGCGTCTTTTGCAGTAACAACGCCATTTTGCCTTGTTGCAAGATCGAAAATTTCTTTTTTTTCGGACATAGTGTTGAATATTGGTGATAACTTTCTTTAAATAATATACATAAATATTCATCATTCGTCAAGTTTCTCAAAGAAAATCATGAATAAATCTCGGGACTTTTTTTATTCTCATTTGGGAATAAAAGCTATATATTAAACAATAACTTTCAAGATAATTTTCCGCTACAATGCTTAAAAAAATTCTGACATTCTGTATTCTTGCGTTAGCCTTATCTGAAACGTTCGCTCTACTTATCGACTATAAATATATTCCTTCAACAATCCATTTGGTTCTTGGATTATGTACAACCTTTTTACTATTCCCAAAGGGCAAACTTCAGTTTAACATAAAAGTATACGTCATTACACTTTGCCTATTTCTTATTCGCGCAAGCGTTCTATGGGCATTTGCAGTTTTTCCACTGGAAGATGCGGAGCAAGTTCTATTAACATTGCAAATGCCTCTTGACGGATTTACATTTATGTTCGTCCAGAACTACTGCATACGCATACTACTTGTCGGAATCATTCTCTGCATCGCAATCAATCCGCTATTTCACAAGATTACGCATAAATTTATTTTTCTGAAATGCGTAGCCCTATTTGCTATGGTAATTATATGGAACTATTTTTCGCTATTTGGAGACATTCCACTTCGTGAATATTGGCATTACATAAAAGAAAATCCCGCCGACATCCAGCTTCACGCATCGCCGTTTTGGCAACAAAATTTCGTTGACATCAACAAAGAAGAAATCAATGCAGATAATCCAAAGAACTTAATTTTTATCATTATGGAAAGCATGGAAAACTTCCCAGAAGAGTTCATTCCCGAAATTAAAGAATTATCCCAAAACAACATTTCGTTCTCAAAGAACGGTTTCGGTGGAGGAAGCGACATTACAGGATCCATCAGTACAATAACAGCAACCGTGGCCAAAACCACGGGAGTTCCGTATTTAGGGAACCAAACCGTTAGAGACTCCATTTTTTTTCAACCAGCAAGTATTTACGACATATTTCATAAGTACAACTACACCAATTATTTTTTGCAAGGATCCGATGCCAATTTTGCAGGGACAAAAAGTTTTTTGTATAGTCACGGAATTGACTCTGTTTTTGACATCAACAATCTTAAAAACTTTCAAGACATTGGACGCCTAAATAGATTCAAATCATTTAGTCCAAAAATTACCGACAAAAAACTATTCGACATTGCCAGAGAAATTCTAGACGCCCTACAAGAGCGCAATTTTTCACTAACCATTGCCACAATAGAAACCCACTATCCTTACGGACTATACAACGAACAATGTAAAGAAAAACCAGAATCACAAAGTGACGAAGATTTTTTCAAAGCAACTCTCAAATGCGCATCACGTGAATTAAACGAGTTCATCAAGTGGTGTGAGCAACAGTCATTCTTCAAGAACACCGTTTTCGTCGTTGTCGGGGACCATTATTTCGGAGGAAAAATTTTAATAGACAACAGAAGTAGAAAATGGATTGATATATTCATTAACTCATCTAAACTTCCAATTACATTGGACAAAGACTTTACATCCTTCGACATAGCCCCGAGCATACTCGAAAGTATGGGATTTTCATGGAATTCACACAGGATGGGATTCGGGACAAGTCTTTTCCACGACGAAGAAACATTATTAGAAAAATTGGGCATGAAAGAATTCGATATACTTTTAAAGGATTCAAAATATTCTATAGAATACAACCGAATTATAACCCCACAAACAAATCCGTAATTTCCGTTCAAAAAGCCACACACCAAACATCGTCCTCACCGTCACATTTGGAATTCACTGCGGAGTAAACGCCATTCAAAACCGTCAACCCATTTTACAGTCACCAACAAAAGCCTGCCTTTGGCAAATGACATTGCCAGGCACAGAAAGCAAAAGCGTTTATCTGCAAGAAAACACAAAAAAACTTTGTACAATGGAAGGATTTCGGCTTACTGGATAACGAAAACGCCAAGGCACTCCCGTAAAAGTTCAAGGAAAAAAGTTTCCAGATTTGGTTCATCCGCGGCTACGACGTCCGTTTTTACAAGCGCGATAGGGACTACGCCAAATTCGGATTCGATTCGTTACTCTTCAAGAAGGATTTTACATCTCGCGAAAAAACACCCCGAATACAGGATTATACTTCGCGGGGACCACAGGCCCATGGCTTCTGCTGAAAATGGATTCGTACGTTCGTTCTACTTCAAGTACGTACCGATAGTTATATTGAATTAAGATTTGCGATTCATTCCGTATGGATCCCCGCGCTTCGCGCGAGGATGACGGGCATAGAATGACATTTGCTGTTTGGGTACGCTTTTGCGATACGGGGAGTTATGGGTCCCCTCCCGCGCTGCGCTTGGTCGAGGATGACAGATAAGAATGTGGGGATGACAGGCGATGATGATGACGCAAAGGCAAAAAAAACAGGCCCCGAGAAAGGGACCTGCTTTAAGTTTTTTCTCGCAGATATTAGGAACCCGAGGATCCGCCACCCACCATCATGAAGTTGGGGGTCAAAGCTTTGCATATATCATCGGAAACTGTCGGTGTGTGCGTAACCTTGCCATCTGCCGAAACAGATGTGACAGTCCATACGCCGCTCTTGCAGTCATCGAGAGCATTCTTTGCAGTACCTGTCCACGTACTTCCGTCAACCGCATAATCAAAGTTGCTGCTATTCGGAACAGAGTAGCCAATTGAAGCGGCGTCTGTACCAAGATCATTCGTTTCCGCAAAGTGAGCGTCCTGCAGCTTCACGTAGGTACCGGCAGCGGGGCCGACTTCAGATGCCTTGGACTTTGCAATCTGGCCGAACAGTTTCGGTACTGCGACTGCGGCGAGGATGCCCATGATCACGATCACGACCATCAATTCAATAAGGGTAAAACCTTGCTTCTTCATAGTGTACTCCTTGTTGTTGTGACACATTGTTGTGAGCGTTATTGCTCGTTTACTCTCATAATATACATCTTTTTTTTCAAAAAGCAATAGTTTTGTCAAACTTTTGTCATGATTTTGTCATTAACGTATAAAAAGTGTCATAACTTCGCTTTTTTACTCAAAATCGCCATATTTGGGGGTGTTTTGATGGTATCAATTATAGATTTTTATTTACAAAAGGGAGCTTTTTCGCCGAGAAAGATAGTCCAACTTGGAATATATTTTTGAGTTTTGTCACATTTTCGTAATAAAAATCGACCCGACGCACCCCCTTTTCCTGGTTTTCAGGATCATTTTTTCCAAAAATAGTCCTCTACACTATATATACGTGTATTGAATCCATGTACACGAAGTTTATCGGAGCAATCCTCATTCTAGCATTCGGTATTCATTTGTTCAAAACACAAACAAACTAAGCGAACGACTTCAAGTCAAACAAACGCTCCAAAATCGTAAACAACATTTTACGGCACAATTTTGGGCAAAAATCAGTCTTATAGAGAAGGCGCGGATGTCCTGCGCCTCGTTTGCCCGCACGTCTGCGGGAAGAATGATGAAACACAAAAATAAAGAAACCATAGAAACCGGTGGCCAGAACAGGAACGGCCATCAAAACGGGAGCGGCCGACGCGACCATGACGGGTTCCTGAAGTACGTCTATTCCGTCCCGGAAAACACTCGCACCCTCCTGCACATCGCCGCGAAGGCCGACAGGAAAGTCGCCGACACGCTCTCCGAGGTGGACCTAGAGACCCTCGAGGAAATCCCCGAGCCCTACAACAACGTGTCCGAGCGCGGCGAAGCCGACCTCGCGTTCAAGGTGAAGGGCGTCTGCGGCGAGGACGTGTTCTTCGGAATCCTGCTGGAGCACAAGTCGTCGCCCAGCGACGACATCCTCTCCCAGCTCTACCGCTACACGTACGAGGTGATGGTGGACAAGAGGGAAAAGGAGTTCGCGTGGATGCCCACCAAGGCCATCGTCGTCTACAACGGCAACGTTGAATGGGACCCGCTTGCGGAATTTCGTCGGAAGCCGCGTGCGAAGTTCCAGGGGCGTCTACTCCCGTTCGAGTGCGCGTTCGTGAACCTCGCCGAGATCGACGACCGCGACTGCACCGCCGACGATAACGCCGAGGCGGCAATCGGGGCCCTCACGCTGAAGTACGCCTTCAATCCGTCGAAATTCGAGGACATGCTCCCCGAAATCGAACGGATGCTGAGGCGTCTGGACCCTGCGCGGGCCTCTACCCTCGTCGGGAAAATAGAGTTATATTTAGGGGAGTACATCACACGCACATCGCTGGAGGAACTGAAAATGGCATTCAAGAGTATCGGTCAGAGACTTGGCTTCGTCAGCGCCGGCGACGAGCGCAGGGCCTATGGCAAGAGGGTCGCCGAAAGAGTCGCCCGAAGCCTTCGCAAAAAGCACGAGGCCGAAATCGCCGCGCTTAAGACCGCCAAGGACGGAGAAATTGCTGCCAAGGACGGGGAAATCGCCGCCAAGGATGGGGAAATCGCTGCCAAGGAAGCAGAGATTCGCCGACTGAGTTTGCTTCTCGCCCAGAAGGTCTGATTCCGCATTCCAAGTGCGTTACCCATCGCAAAAGTCATGCCGAGGAAACTCGGCATCGGCTTCCCCGTATCGCAAAAAAGCTGTCCAATCTCGTCGCACTCGCGAAGCGGGGGCCCATACATCCCCGTATCGCAAAAGCCGTCCAATTTCGTCATTCTCGCGCAAAGCGCGGGGATCCATAACTCCCCGTATCGCGAAAAGCTCAAAAGCACCTACTAAATCGAACATTTTGCTCATTTAGTGGGCGTTTTTGCGAAATCGCGGTTGTTTCGAGGGCAAAAAACATCTTTTTTCGCAATCGAGGTAACAATTTCCAGCAAAAATCAGTCTTATAGAAAAGGTGCGGATGTCCTGCGCCTCGTTTGCCCGCACGTCTGCGGGAAGAATGATGA
>JAKSIL010000036.1 GCA_024398815.1 Fibrobacter sp. | reverse complement strand
GCGCTTGTCTGGATTCCGTTCGCAGCTTCGCTGCTCCAGAATGACGAATCGGTTCGGATTTGCGAGAAAAACCCCCGATCAGGTCGGGGGTTGTCTTTGGGTCAGTCTTTTTGGCAACGCACGGAATAGGCCCTCTGTGCGTATGTTGTTTGGGGCACACAAGCACTGAAAGCTTCAGAAACGTAAAATCTCATGGAAGTCTCACAAGTTTCACCCAGGGAATCCTGCACCCACAAATACGAAGAATATCTCAAATCAAAAAATGACTTTGTATCTATTTCGTACCCGCCAGACGGCATTATCCCAAGGCCCCACATGTCATTGGCGGACTCGTTGTACCAATATCCGACAGCGCGCAAATCAGCATCATCGGCACGGCTTCCTATATCCTTGAGCATTTCAAAAGACAACAATGACCAGCCTTCAGGGCACGCCTTCTGAGCCGTTTCATAGTCGTAAAGTCGACCATAAACTTTGCACAGGTCAGATTCATTATTGTAGCACCAGCTGTTTCCTGTTTCGAAGTTCAGGTTTTCCGTCATCACGGTGACTCCGTTCAACTGCATGGTAGAATACTTTTGGCCCATGTAGTCAAGTTCCGTCGTTGTCGACGGAATTTCCTTGACAAAACTTTCATCCAGAAGCCCGTCCAAAGTGAACTGTACATACCGGCCGTCAAAATAGTTCGTTGAAACGCAACGCACGGACATTCCGTGTTGCTTGTAAAATTCGCCCTTCTCGAAAACATCCTTATTGTAGCTCAATGTCCAGCCATAAGCCGTTTCCCTGTCAATAGCGGTCGTCCCCCAAAAGAAAGCGTACTTGCCCGTAGGCAGGAATCCACCTTCTACGCTGCGGCGACCGCCCGGAAGAGCGTTAAACCCAATGCGATTCGTTCCTTGCGGTATGGAATCTTCCTCCACCCATCTCTTGATGGATTTTAGGCTCGTTCCATTTTTTTCAATGTATCCGTACATATTGAGAATGCTCACGTTCGATTCGAGATTACTCCACTGGCTGGCGGAGGGGATAGTCCATCCGTCCGGGCAAACCTCCTGTGCGACATCAAACGAATAGAGCGGACCGTAAACCTTGCAACTATCCGCCTTATTGTCGTAACACCAGATGTTCTTCTTGAGTTCCGGCATGGCGACGCTATCGCTGTAGCGCAAGTTTTCGGCAAACCAGAAATCGCCCTGCACTTCGATAATCTTGTACTTGTTCCCGTCACGGGTATCCGTAAAATAGCCGTCCTTGATGACAACCCCATTCAACACCACATCCGAAATCGAAGACACGACTTCTTCTTCGTTGAAACAAGCAGTCAGCATCAAAAACAGCAAAGTCGAAATCAACAGGATTTGCCATTTTCTCATGCTACTTTTTCTCCTGCGGAACAAGGCGTTCGACAATGCGGAAAAGGTCGTTGTATATTTCCAGGAAGTCTTCAATCCAAATGGGGTCGCGTTCGCCCACGATATGGAAAGTCTCTTCCAACGTGTGCTGGGAATTGTAGAGGCCCACCAGGCTACCTGCCGGCTGCGAATAATTTCCGCTGCGGTATGCGGTCACGGCGGCCACTCGGGCTCTATAACTGCGGCGAAGACGCGCGATAAGGGAGCTCCTCAAAGAGAGGAGTTCGTCGTGAGCGTCCAGGAACTTGGATTCGTCAATCCACTGTTCCACAAACTTTAGACGACGGTTGATGGCATCGCGCTCCGTAGAAGGAACAAGCGGCCCCTTTGAAGCCAGGGTCTTGCGAATCTGTCCGACAATTCGCAGCAGCATGTCCTTGTCCCAGAAAACAATGGGAAGGGATTCCGAACGCTGTCCTTCGTCGGCCTTCGGCGTATGGGTCGAAAGCCAGCGGTCGAGCTTGTCGAGAATTCTTTCAGCCTCGGGCGGACGGTCCACGGCCACGTATTCCTGGGCGCGAGTCAAAAGGGAATCGGCATAGACCATGCGCCAGTGGGGCAACTTGCCCGACTTCCGGATTTCATCCATGGCGCTGCGAATGTTGTCTATACGATTCTGCATCAAAAACCTACTTCGATTTCCTTTCTTCAAGTCCGGATTTCTGCAACGGAGTCACTCCGATTTCCACACGGCGATTCAAGCGGCGATGCTCTTCGCTGTCGTTCGGGTACTTGGGCTGGAATTCGCCAAATCCCGCGGCAAAAAGACGCTCCGGCGGAAAGCCTTGCTTGATAAGAGTCTTGACGACGTTCACGGCACGCTCCGTGGAAAGATTCCAGTTGGTGTACGTCGAGGACTTCACCGGAGTATCGTCGGTAAATCCGCTCACCATGATAACGTCCGATTCTCCAAGGACATCCAAAAGTCCCTTGCTGATGCCTTCGATGACACGGACGCCCTCGGGAGTCAAGTCGGCTCCGTTAATGGGGAACAAAAAGCTCGCCTGAATCTGAATTTTGCCATCTTCCAAGGCAATCAAGCCCTTTTCGATGGACGACTTCAAGCTCTGCGACAAAAGGGCGTTGCGTTCGGAAGCGATTTTTCGCATTTCCTCTTGGCAGCTCAGCACTTCTTCTTCGGTGCGTGTCAGGTCTTCGGCCTTTTGCTCCTTGAGGGTCGCCATCGCCACAAACGCAAGGATGAACAGCGAGACAAGGGCAACGCCCAAGTCCGTGTAGGCCATCCAAGGATTGTTGTTTTCTTCGCGACGGAATCGCATTTAACTAGCCCTCCACCTTCGGCTGCTGTGCGCTTGCTGCGCTTGCCATGGACGAACGCTGAGTCTGCTCCATGACTTCCAAAAGGATTTCCTGGGTCTTGACGGCATTTTCCATGAGGACTTCGCTGGCGCGTTCGTGGAAGGCTTCCAGCGACTGGTTCAGGCGTTCCACAAAATTGTCTTCTTCGTCATGTTCGGCAGTATCGCCACTCAGTTTTTCGAGAATCGTTTCGAGGGCGCTGCGGAGCATTTCGAGGTTCGCACTCAGTTCGGACTGGTTCACGCGCATGAGTTCTGCTGTTTCCACGATGTTTCCGCCAAGGGCGTCGGTCGCTTCCTTTTCCTTGACCACGCGGTTGTCGATGCTTTCGGTAAGGGCCTTCTGTGCTTCGAGGAGCGTTGCAGACGTTTCGGAAAGCTTCTGGAAGGCACCGAGAATATCGGTCGAAAGGGAACTGAGTTTTTCGGACACGGACTGGGAAAGTTCCGCAGAACCGGCCTGGGCCTTTTCGGCCACCTGCAAGGCGACATTCTTGAGAGTTTCGAGACCTTCGCGCTGAGCGTCCACATTGGAACTCGTTTCGGCGGAAAGCTTGTCCATGAAGGATTTCCACTGTTCGTTAGACTGATTGACCTGATTGGCAACGGATGCCGCAATATCCTTCGATGCAGCAGAAGTAACGCCTTCGAGGCCAGCCTTTACGCCATCCGAAATGTTGCCGAGACCGCGTTCCAGGGATCCCGAAAGAGCCCCCAGCTTGTCCTCGATTTTTGCAGGGATGGCTTCAACGCTATTGGAAAGCGCCTTCACGCTATTTTCCATGGGAGCAAAGGCTCCGCTAACGGACTCGCCCATGCTCTTTGCCATGCCAGAAATTTCAGTGGAAAGCTTATTCGTCGTCGCAGAAAGTTCACTCCCGACACGGTCCACAATCCCAGTCAATCCTTGCTGCACGGAATTGACGACTTCGTTCAAGTTCTTGGAAACAACGCCGAAAAGTTTTTCAATTTCGCTCTTATCCTGTTCGACGACATCGGAAGCACCGCCCTGCATATCCAAAGTAATCTCGTCAAGACGCGCCATGAAAGCATCGTGCTTCGATATCAACAAATTACGGCTGGCATTCAAAATCAAAGCGGCGAACAAACCACAAAGGCTCGTTCCGAAAATGCCCTTCATGCCCTGGAACAATAGCTGAATAGTGTCGAGAGTCCCCTGGGTAGTGGAATTGTCGATTGCGCCGCCGGCTGTCGCCACGGAATACATAAGGCCAAAGAACGTTCCCATAAGGCCAAGCAGAATCACCGTGCCGCTGGAACTGCGCGGAATGCTCACATTCGAGCTTCCGGTAAGCACCTCAAAGGCAATCGGGGAATCCAAGCGAATGCCCTTGTCGAGCAAACGGCGTGCAAGATTCAAGCGTTTCGCAACGACGCCTTCGCCGAGCACCGTAAACATCTGGCTTTTTTCACAGGCGTCAATCCGTTCGTCTTCTTCACGGATTTGCTTCAGCTTGCCGAGGGCAATAATCTGCTCCACAAGGAACACCGCGAAGATGGCAATCATAATGATCCAGCCGAAAAGCGGAGCCCCGAAATAGAATGCGCCGGCCAGAAGCACGACGAAGCCTACTATCGTGAGCAATAAAACGGAATTGTATGCGTTCTTCATAGTCTACCCTACAATTAATTTTGAGCCTTTTCCAAGCCCATTGTTTCAAACAAGTTAAGTTGACCGCGGTTAAATCCGCGCAAGAACAGCGACCACTTGCTCTGGTACCACTCAATAATCTGGAGAGTGAGTTCACGGGCATAGTCGCAAAAATCATCGGTAAAAGCGAGGAACCCGTTTTCGTAAGCGTAATGCGGATTCCAGTAACGGCCTACATTGCGGGCACAGCTTGCCGCCGTGGTGTAATAGCGCGCCGGGGACTTCGAATTGAAAGCCGCAGCAAAACGCTTCTTCGAAAGCTGGTTCAAAGACATGCGAAGCGAAACTATCATGGCGTTTTCTTTTTCGCGGAGACTCGATTCGAGGCAAGGCAAAAGCTTGCTCACGGCATCGACGGCACTCTCGCCATGCCAGTACTTGCAAAGTTTTTCCTGCAACTGCATCACGCGACCGTGCATGCGCACGAAAAGCGGTTCTGCGTCGCTCACCAGCAAATGGATGGTCGCCGAATAAAAAGCGCTGATGTCCTGCTTGTTGTTCTTTACAGTGAGAGCCCAGCCCTTTTCGTCGTCATGGTGCAAGAAGTCGCCGCCCTCGAGCAGCAACCGAAGCACCTCGTCGGTCGAAAAACGCTGCATCCACTTGGTGCGGAACTCGTCGTAAAGCTTGTTGGCGTCCTGCATAATCTGTGCAAAGCCGGACTCGCACAGTTTCCAGGCGGTTTCGCTATAGCTGATGACTTCGGAACCGCCAACGGATTCTTCGCGGTTGTTTATCATGGCGTCAAGATGCTCAAAAAGAGCGATGGACCAAGTCACCATCATCGACTGCGAAAGTGTAGCCATCATCATCGCTCGGTTCGGACGCACCGAAAGACGGACGCTTGCGCCCGTCATCTTTCGAATTGCCCTGCGGAACGATTCTTGCACGACTACCCCTTAGAATCCAGCTTCGATGCGCTGCCAAACATTGCGACTCACGCGCTTGCCTTGGCTCGCCAGTTCGTCGCCTTCCCTGCGCACGTCGTTTTCAAGGTTGTCCTTGATGAGGGACATGTCGCCGTTATAGTCGCCACCGGCCTCGATGTAAAGGCCGTAAACATTATTGCTGATTTTCGTTTCAGCCGAAAGCACCTTGCCTGCGCGCACAGAAAGGGCGAAGCGGTTGCGGTTGAATTCGCAACGCGACAAAAAGACTTCGGGCACGTCGTCTATCCAAAGTCCGTAATAGTTGTTTACGAACTTCACGTTTTCAAAAATGCCCCTCGCACGGAATACAGTGTTGCGGAAGGCGTTTTCAACCGTCAGGTTCTTCACTTCGAAAGGCTTGCTGCTAGAGACAAAATGGATGCCGTTCCAACTCTCGCTGGAATCCGCACTGCGGAAAAGAACGGGTTCCGATTCGGAGCCGTTTATCCTGACCGGACCACGCAGCATGAGCTTGGCGTATTCGCCCATCAAAACCGTCACCCCAGGTTCCACCATGAAAGTATCCGTAGAGCTAAGAACAATTCCCTGTTCCAGCACATAGGGACTGTCCTTTTTGAGAAGCGTCACCTTGCCGTTTTCGACCTGCGGAAACGGCATCTCGCCCGCCATCGACGAAACGAACAGCACAAGAGCGCCAGCAAGCGCTTTTTTAAAAGACTTAATCAAGCTCGCTCCATAGTTTAATTTTTTGCATCACACGCATGTTGGGGAGCACTTGATCCGCCACGATGTCGTGAATGTTCAAGTGGCCCGAAAGTTCAAGATTTCCCGAAGAAATCACGCCATGTGTAATGTCAAAGAGAATCGACCCGGTACCGACGACGAAGCCGTCGCTTTCCATGCGCACATCCGATGTCGAATCGGGAATTTCCTTGTACTTCACGTTCATGCCGATTTTAGCCATCTGCACACCGTCGTGCAGGTACACGTCTTCGAGCTTGAACGACTTGTAGACCGTGGTCACCTTTCCATCGTACGGAATATCGACCGGGCGTTCCCAGACGTCGCCCAGCTTGACCTTGCCTCCCGGCAAAAGCGGCTGAATCTTCATGAACAGTTTCATGAGATTGAGTTCCTCGGTACCCGGCTGCAAGGCAACGTCTTCAACCGCAGGTTCGCTGATGGCGCCATCGCTTGCCATCTTGAACTGGAAATGCTGCGTGGCGAGGTACTTTTCGACATAGCGAAAATCCTCGACAGAACGCTTGTCGTTCTTGTAGTCCACGGTATCGATTTTCATTTCGAATCGGGCAGTACCGTTGTCGAACGAAACCGTCTGGGTCAGCGTGGACTTGGCAATCAAATGGGTGTTCATGGACTCGGGAGCCGTATTCGCGGAATCCTGGGGCGCAATGACATTCAAGGAGGTTTCAATGCCAAATTTTTGGACAGGAGTATTCTGCGTGTTAAACGTCAAAGTAACATCGTTAGCATCGCAGGAGCAGAGAATAGCAAGAAGTGCAGAAGATGCGCAAAATTTGATAAAATTCATGGTTTAAATGTAATAAACGCAAGGTGGTACTATTGGAAATCAAGCCGGTTTTTCACCGGTATCGCCCTTTTCCAACCTCATTCGTTGGAAAAATCCTTTCAACAGGCCTAGACACTGGTCCGCAAGTATCCCCCCCGTCACCTGTACGGCCCGTTTCAAGGCGTTTCCGGCAATCACGTCGACGGTTGTGCCGCATCCACCAAATCTCGTGTCCGGGGAACCGTAAACAATCCTGTCGATACGGCTGTTCAAAATGGCTCCAGCGCACATGGGGCACGGCTCCAGCGTTACATACAACGTACATCCATCCAGACGCCAGTTGTCCAGTTTGTTGGCCGCAGTCCCGATGGCAATGATTTCGGCATGGGCAGTCGCATCCTTCATGGTTTCCACTTGGTTGTAACCCTTCCCTATCACGACACCGTCCTTTACAATCACGCAGCCGATGGGCACTTCCTTCATGTCGAAAGCCTTAGTAGCCTCCCGAAGAGCCATCTGCATAAAAAACTCGTCTTTCGCGACAGTTTCATCCTGGTCTTTTTTCTGTTCATCCATAAAAACGCCCTGATAAAAGGTTTACAGAGGAAAAATAGCTTTTTACGAAACAAAAGCCCAATGCCAACTGATTGAACAGAGCCTTTGAATTTATATTTAGGACAATGAACTTTGACGACCCGAAATTCACGACAATCCGCCACCGCAACGTGTGGGGCGAATGGACCTTCGTTTTCGAAGGCTCCAAGCTCTGTGAACTCAAGTACAGGGGCACAAAGGACAGCGGATCGAATCCGTCCGCCACATCCGTCCCAAGCAACGTGCAAGCCTGCGTATATGCAAGCCCAGATTCCGAAGTCAAGGTCCGCGGGAAAACCGCGCAGAACTACGGCAAAATCGTCAAGGAACTTTCAAAGTACCTTACCGGGAAAGCCAAGAGCTTCACGACACCCATCAAGCTCTACGGAACAGATTTCCAACAGGCCGTATGGAACACGGTCCGAGAAATCCCCTACGGCGAAACACGCACCTACAAGCAAATCGCAGAGGCCATCGGGCACCCGCAATCGGAACGCGCCGTCGGAAACGCACTCCATCAAAATCCGTTGCAGGTCATCGTCCCATGCCACAGGGTCATCAGCAGCCGCGGCAAGCTCAGCGGATACGCCATGGGCCTTGACATCAAGAGAAGATTACTTTGTATGGAAGGCGCCATCCAGAACGAACTGGAACTGGAATAGAATTCAAAATCGGAAGGAGAAACCGCTAGTCGTTCAGCACGCAGCGAACGCTGTATTCGTTGTTCTTTGATTCCGTGGTAATCCGCGGAGCGCCGTCCTCGAAAAAGAACGCAAAGGCTTCGGCTTCGCTGGATTCGTCACGAGTCCAGAATCGAGCGTTTTTGCCCATCCCCATAAAGTTTCCGCCCAAGAACCTGAAACCGCTATACTGTATGTTGAAGTCAACCCGAATATTTTTATGCAACCTGTTGAGTTCCTCTACAAGGCTATTGAATTCCTCCTTGCTCGGCAAATGCCAGCCCACCGGGCACACGCCTCTTTTCGACGGATCCATTTTCGTAGCGCATCTCTGAGTCATGCACTGGAGATTAAGGCCGACAGCATCGTACCACGGGTAAAGACGCCCGTTGCGCATACAGTTGGCGGGATTCCCTTCGTAGCAATCGCTTTCGGGAGTTTGATAATCCAGATTTTCGGCCATCCAGATTTTTCCATTGACATCGATGACCTTGTACTTGCGATTGTTGCGATTGTCGGTAAACGTACCAAAGCCTTCATGCTTTTTATTCGCGGACTTGGATGGTTTCTTTTTGGGGCGGGGTTCCGAATCCGCGTAAATCGTGTCGAAAGGGGACTTGTCCCAGCTGGAGAAAGAAAGCTGGATGTCCTTGGGCTGTTTTTTTACGGCAAGCTGGTCCGTTTCGAGGATTCTCTTGAAAAGGTCTTTGGAATTGGCCTTGATGTAGTTCCACAGTTCAGTAGCGTCGGTTTGCATGGACGTTTGGCTTGAAACGAGCTTACTTCCGGCGGTTTCATAAAGTTCTATGGTCAAGGTAAGCTTGTCGCCAAACTTCCCTACACGGCCCTGGGCCACGTAATCGGCGGCAATGTTGCGACCGGTTTCGGCAATGCAGCTTCCTTCGCATTCTTCCAAGGACTTGCCGGGAGGAAGCATCACGTTAATGTTTTCTCGCGTCATGATGGTGTAGCCCATGTAAGCAGGGAGTACGGCACCAGCCTGGGCGCGAAGTTCATCTGTCAAAAATTGACGTTCCGACAACGTAAGAACATCTTTAGGCGAAAATGTTTCAAGCACAGCCACAAAAGACGCAAACGAAGCCTGGCACAGCACAAGCTGCAATATAAAAACAAAGCTAAAAATTCTTTTTCGCATAATTCAAATATAAAATAATTGAACCAAATTCCGTATTTCTATTTTCACTTCAAAAGAAGTTCTTCGAGGCTTATTTGATTCAACGTGAGCTTTGAGCAAAGGGAAACATCGTCTAGGTATTCAAAGAACTTGCGAGAGCCGGAACCCACCGTGTAGTCGCCCATGATGAGACCGTTCTCACATTCGTTGTTTTCGTCGCTACCATTGACAACTTCACAAATGCGATTCGCCCATTCACCGTAATCGCCATCAAGCGCATATTCTTCGTGGACAGTCGTTGAATCGAACCTGACGACGGACTTGAGCGACCAATCATCGACTTCAAGTTTCAGGTTTACCGTATTGCCCTTTTGCGACGTATTACAAGACATCACCATATCCTTGATGGGCTCGTCACCGGAACTTATATAATCGTAAACCGTAACCTCGGTGGAAGATTCAGTGCAAGCGGAAAGCGAAAGTACAAGGACTGCACAAAAAATAGCGTAAGTTGCACGAGAAAAAGAGCCAACAGCAAAACTAGAGAAAAACATAAATTCCTCCTGCTATATAAGATATAAATTTTTGTTTTCTGCAAAAGCCCGATTCATGAGAAAAATCGGAGGATTTGCGTTAAAAGTCGCATTTTGGGGAGAAAAATGAACGGAAAATAGAACTTTTGTGCATTTGTATGGAGGAAAAGTCCTATTTTGCTTAATTTGTACGAAACAAAATTGGAGTATTTTAGGGAAATAGTCATACTTTTAGACCTTATTCGACCCGATAAGTTCTACGGAAGAGTGCACACCCTTCATTTTATTTACAGACAACATAACAAAAGTAGAACTTTTCGCTTTTTTTTCGCGTAAAAAGTTCTATTTTAAAGCTTTATTATATGGTGAAACGCCTTAAAGCGCGATTTTCAGCCTACGAAGCCGTGAGCCGCAGGCGACTCGTCTTAACGAGTCGTCGGAGATAAAAAGAAAAGGGCTGGAAAAACCAACCCTTTTCAAGTTTTATGTCAACAGACCGCAGCCAGGCCGCATTCGACCCTAGCCCACGAACCGTGAGCCAAAGCTACCGATATTAATCGGTAGCGGAGGCGAGAGAAAAGGGCCTACCAGAGGTATTTCCTTTGCGCTTAGCCCTTTTCGGCTACGAAGATGCGGCCTGGCCGCATTCGACCCTAGCCAACAAAAATTCGGCCGTTGCGGAAGAGCTGCATCCACGGGCCGTCTTCGCCCCAGTCCGCCGGGTGCCAGGAGTTCTGGCAGGTGCGGAACACGCGTTCCGGGTGCGGCATCATCACCATGGCGCGGCCGTCTTCGGAGCAGAGGCCGTTGATGGCGAACGGAGAGCCGTTCGGGTTGAGCGGGTAGCGTTCGGTGTATTCGTGGTTGCCGTCCACATAGCGGAGCGTCACGAGGCCGGTCTTGAGGCAGGCTTCGGCGGCTTCGCGGCTTGCGAATTCGGCGCGGCCTTCACCGTGGGCGACAGCGATCGGGAGCACGGAGCCGGCCATTCCCTTGAGGAGAACTGCCGGAGTGTCTTCGACCTTGAGGCTGCAGAAGCGGGCTTCGAAGCGTTCGGAGAGGTTCTGCACAAAGCGCGGCCAGTGCTTGGCGCCCGGAATCAAATCCTTGAGGTTCGAAACCATCTGGCAGCCGTTGCAGACGCCGAGCGTAAAGGTGTCCTTGCGGTTGAAGTAGGCCTCGAATTCGGCACGGGCCTTCGGGTTGAAGAGGATGCTCTTCGCCCAGCCTTCGCCGGCGCCGAGAACGTCACCGTAACTGAAGCCACCGCAAGCGACGAGGCCGTTGAAGTCCTTGAGGCTTACGCGACCTTCGAGAATGTCGGTCATGTGGACGTCGATGCTTTCGAAGCCGGCCTTCTGGAAGGCGGCGGCCATTTCGAGTTCGCCGTTCACGCCCTGTTCACGGAGAATAGCCATCTTCGGGCGGCTTGCGAAGTCCTTGATGACCTTCGCGGATGCGGCCACGTCGAAGGTAACCTTCGGCGTGATGCCCGGATTATTTTGTTCGAGCTTGAGCTGATATTCGCTTTCGGCGCAGGCCGGATTGTCGCGGAGAGCGGCAATGCGGCGGGTGGTATCGGACCAGATGGCGCGAAGGTCGGAAAGGCCTTCGGCGTAGTCGCCAATCACGAAGTTGTAAGTATCGTTGAGTTTACCGATAACGCTTACCGTGTCGCCGATGCCGGCTGCGGCAAAGGCGTCGCGGACGGCGCTGACGTCGGAATTCTTCACCTGGATTACGGCACCGAGTTCTTCGTTGAACAAGGCGTCGACGAGGTTTCCTTTGAGGGCCTTTTCGTCCAAGGTAACGCCCACGTGGCCGGCAAATGCCATTTCCACGACGGTCGTGTAGAGGCCGCCATCGCTCTTGTCGTGGTAAGCCATGATCTTGCCATCGGCGTTGAGTTTCTGGATGGTTTCGAAGAAGGCGCGGAGTTCCTTGGCGGAATCGACATCCGGAGCCTTGTCGCCCAAGTTGCAGTAAACCTGAGCGGCGATGGAAGCGCCCATGCGGTTCTTGCCGCGAGCGAGGTCCACAAGCACGAGGCTCGTGTCGTTATCCTGCAAGAGTTGCGGAGTCATGGTCTTGCGAACGTCGGCGCAAGGAGCAAACGCACTGATGACAAGCGAAATCGGGGCAGTCACGCGATGGTCGCCCAACTTATCGCTCCAAACGGTACTCATGCTCATGGAGTCCTTGCCCACCGGAATCGTGATTCCGAGTTCCGGGCAGAGTTCCATACCGATGCTCTTCACGGCTTCGTAAAGGTCGGCACCGTCGCCTTCGTAGTTCGGAGTCGCCATCCAGTTAGCGGAAAGGTTCACGCGGCCCATGTCGGGCACGCAGGCGGCAGCCATGTTCGTGAGGGATTCGGCGACAGTCATGCGGGCGGCGGCAGCCGGGCTAATCAAGGCGAGCGGAGCGCGTTCACCCATACTCATCACTTCACCTTCGTAGGTGTCGAGAGTTGCACTTGTAACGGCGCAGTCGGCCACAGGAACCTGCCACGGGCCAACCATCTGGTCGCGGCAAATCATGCCGGTCACGCTACGGTCACCGATAGAAATGAGGAACGTCTTGTCGGCAACAGTCGGGTTCGCGAGCACGCGGTGGGCCACTTCCTTGACGCCTTCGGAAGCCGGAACCACCGTGCTGTCGAGCGGGCGCTTCTGGCTCTTTTCGTTACGAATCATGCGCGGCGGCTTTCCGAGGAGAACGCCAAGAGGCATGTCGATCGGAGTCGTGCCGAAGTGCTTGTCGGTAAGGGTCAAGTGCTTTTCGGGGATGGCCTCGCCCACCACGGCGTACGGGCAGCGTTCACGCTTACAAATGGCGTCGAACACGTCGAGCTTGTCACCGGCGATAGCGATAACGTAACGTTCCTGGGATTCGTTACTCCAGATTTCGAACGGGCTCATGCCCGGTTCGTCGTTAGGCACGTTGCGGAGTTCGAACTTGCCACCGAGGCCTCCGTCGTTCACGAGTTCCGGGAAGGCATTGGAAAGTCCACCTGCGCCCACGTCGTGAATAAAGGTAATCGGGTTTTCTTCGTCCATGGCCCAGCAGCGGTCAATCACTTCCTGGCAGCGGCGTTCCATTTCGGGGTTTTCACGCTGCACAGAGGCGAAGTCCAAGGATTCGTTACCGGCACCGTTCTGCACGGAACTTGCTGCACCGCCACCAAGGCCAATGAGCATGGCAGGTCCACCGAGAACAATCAGGTGGTCACCCGGGTCGATGTGACCCTTTTCGATGTGCTGGTGCTTGATGTTGCCAAGACCACCGGCAAGCATAATCGGCTTGTGGTAGCCGCGGACTTCGGTACCCTTCTCGGAAGAAACTTCCTGTTCGAACGTACGGAAGTAACCGAGGATGTTCGGGCGCCCATATTCGTTGTTGAAAGCGGCACCGCCGAGAGGGCCGTCAATCATGATATCCAAGGGAGTCGCGATGCGGGACGGACTTCCGAAGTCCTTTTCCCAAGGCTGCACGGCACCCGGAAGCTTGAGGTTACTAACGCTGAAGCCGCAGAGACCGGCCTTCGGCTTAGAGCCCTTACCCGTCGCACCTTCGTCGCGGATTTCACCGCCACTACCGGTCGCAGCACCCGGGAACGGAGAAATTGCCGTCGGGTGGTTGTGGGTTTCGACCTTCATCAAGATATCAACTTCTTCGTTGTGGAAATCGTACTTGTTGTTGCGCGGGTCGGCGTAGTAGCGGCCTGCGGTTGCGCCCTTCATCACGGCGGCATTGTCCTTGTAGGCACTGAAAATGTTCGTGTTGTGGAGCGCGTAGGTGTTCTTGATCATTTGGAACAAGGACTTGTCCTGCTTCACGCCGTCGATGGTCCATTCGGCACCGAACACCTTGTGGCGGCAGTGTTCGGAGTTCGCCTGGGCGAACATGTAAAGTTCCACGTCGGTCGGGTTACGCTTGAGTTCCACGAAGTTCTTCACGAGGTAGTCGATTTCGTCCGGGCTGAGAGCGAGGCCCATTTCCTTGTCGGCCTTCACGAGGGCGTCGCGGCCTTCGGTGAGCACCGGCACCACGTTCAGCGGGCGCGGTTCTTCCTTGCTAAAAAGAACTTCCAAAGAAGCGGTATCGGCGAACACGGCCTGGGTCATGCGGTCGTGAATCTTTGCAGAAATCACGTCGCGGGCACCGGCGGGCGTTGCCCCTTCGAACTTCACGTAGTAAGCGATGGCGCGTTCAATGCGCTTGATGGACGGGAGACCGCAAATGTGCGCGATATCGGTAGCCTTACTGCTCCACGGGCTAATGGTACCCGGGCGCGGGCACACGGCAAAGAGTTCGCCTTCGAGAGCCTTCACTTCGCGCATCGGGCCGTAGTGGAGAACCTTTTCGAGAGTTTCCTTTTCGGCCGCGGAGAGGTCTGCGGACAGATCCACCACATGGAGGAATTCAGCGTAAACGCTAACAACAGGGAGATTTTCTTTTTTGAAGTCTTCCAGAAGCTTCTGGAGACGGAAATCCGACAGAGCCGGAGTGCCACGAAGAATGAGCATTTTTACCTCTTGCCGGTTTTGGGCCGGCGTCATCCGTTAAAATTTAACGCGCAAAATTTAGCAATTTACGGAACAATTTTAAACGGCTAAAATCACATCAAAACCTTTTAAATTCGCTCAAAAAGGGCAAAAAAAAGCGCCCCGGCGTGGTGCCAGGGAGCCTAAAATTTGCAAGTCTTTGAGTATCAAAGAGTTACATTTCGCGGAGTCTTAATCCCTTAAAACCCGCGCGAATTTTACTCTTCGTATTCTTCTTCGTCTTCAGACGGAGCCGCCATCGTCGGAGTCACCAAGCCAAGCAAAGCGCTCACGTCGATGGAGCTCAGATTGTTGAGGTACCAGACGTCAGTTTTCTTGTCGGTATCGACCTTCGCAAACTTTGAATCAATGAAGTAGAAGGTGGAGGCCTCGAAATGGCGAGTCATCTTGGCCTTGCTGTTGCTGCCCTTGGTGGAAGGGAAGAACTTGGCTTCAAGCTTGGCCATATCCTGGGAAGACTTTGCCGTCTGAATGCCTTCGCAAGCGAGAGCCCACACCATCTTGTTCACGTCGATGGAAGAACCCACATATTCGACAATCTTGCTGGAGCCCTTGAAGATATTGGTCGTCGTCTTGTTGTAGTGTTCAGTAGCCTGATCCACGTAGTTACCCTTCTGCATAAGAAGCAAGGCGGCAACAGCCACAAGGAGAACTGACAACGCAATGGCAATATTCTTGATATTCATTCTACAATCTCCTTATTCGAAATGGAACTCTGCCGGAGCTTCGAGTTTAAAGTTGTTGGCCAGGTTGTATTCGACCAGGGCCTTGTAATCGCTAGACTTGAACTTACCCTTCGCAAAGGTGAAGCTGACTACGCAGCCCTTGCCACAGGCAACTTCCTTAACACCGCCTTCGTCCTTCAACAGGAACTTGTCGGCAAGGCCTCCTTTTTCAAAAATATCGTTCTGGACCTTGTCGGGAATGCCGGCAGCCGTATACATGTAGGCAAGCTGTTTAAAACGTGCATCCCTGTCGGCTTCAATCGCCTTTACAGCGGCATCAAAACTCTTTTCCGTCTTGTCTCCGGTCAGTGTGACATAGACAAGCTTCCAGGCCATGCCGTACTGATCGACAGATTTCCACTGTTCCTGAAGCATCGTATTGGCGGTTTCCTGGTACGTACCCACCTGTTCCTTGACCGAAGCGACAGCCTGATCGTTGTAATTACCCTTCAAAATCATCATGACCACAATTAGCCCGACGATAATGACGGCATCGGCAATCGCCAAAATCTTAAACTTTTTATTATCCATATAAAATCCTTCAATATTGAGTGGTTTTCATTGAATTTAATACAAAATTACAAAAAAACAAGAAAAGATTTGAAAAATTTTGTTTTTTTTGCCCATACGGCACCAACTTCAACAAGGCAACTTTAATATATTGTAGGGCATGACAGAATCCAGCGAGACACCCAAACTCCCCTCCCAAATCGTTTTCGAAAACCTTAAAGAACTTTTGAGGGCGAAAAACACCGCCCACGAATCCATCTTCAAGTTCCACTGGAAAAAAATGTGGCCGTTTTCCCTCATTTGGCCACAGGTCGACTTTGAACGCATCGTACGCCTGATGGGAGAAATCCGCAAGAACGTGGTCACACAGAACAACCTCGTATTGCAAGCCAAGGAGAAGGCGAAACCTTTTGAAAAGCGCTTTCTGGAGGCCATCCCCGCCTACCTCACCTGTCTGGACGTTTCGTGCAAAGGACTTTCCGACGTGGCCCAGTGGAAACAGGACATGCTCTACAAAAAGCTGAACCATGACGTGAAAATGGTCCGCGACGTGAGCGAATACAACCAAATTTTAAAGAACTACGAAAAGGCGCAAGCCGACCTGGTACGCGCAGGAGCGTTTGTTCAAGCCGGCTGGGCCGAAGTCGTCAACGGGATGAGCTGTTCCCCCGAAAAACCCGCACAGTAACCCCTTTACAAACCATCCACAACATGGCCGAAGTCAGCATCATCATACCCGTATACAACACGGGAGCCTACCTGGGAGAATGCCTCGCCAGTATCGCGAACCAGACGTTCGGCAATTTTGAAGTATTCGTAATCGACGACGGTTCCAAGGACAACTGCCTCGCCATCGCCCAGGAATTCGCCAGCAAGGATTCGCGCTTCAAAGTCATTCACCAAGAAAACCGCGGCATGGCTTCGGCGAGGAACGTGGGCATCAAGATGACCCCGCACGAAACCACCTGGATAACCTTCATCGACAGCGACGACATTCTGAGCCCCGACTACCTGGACCATCTCATTAAAACGGCTCTCGAAAACGACGCAGACATCTGCTGCTGCGATAAAGAACCATTCAGGGATTCAAGCTCGCTGGACCTTGATATCCATCCGCTTACGAAAAACATCCTGACCCTCACCAACCTAGAAGCTACAAGAAACTGCCTTTACCAGAACGAATACCCGGATTATTCCGTCTGGAACAAAATCTACAAGTTCAAACTCTGGGAAGGCAGGTATTTCCCGGAAGGCAAGTTCTTCGAAGATTTGGCCGTAGTGCCCGTCGTATTGAGCGAATCCAACAAGGTGATATTTTTGAAGGAGCCGCTTTACAAATACCGCAAGCACGGCACCAGTTTTTTGGCAACGAGTTTCGTTTTCGAGAAGACTGTCATTTTGGACGTCGCCGAAAAGATTTACGAAAAGTACAAGGACGACAAATTTATGCAAGGGGCTGCCACGAGCACCCTCGCAAGCTCCTGCTTCAGCATCATCCTCCGCACAAAAGACGAAGAACCCTTCAAGGAATTCCGCAAGCGTTCCTGGGAGTGGATTCGCACGCTAAGATGGAAAACCATCAGGGACCCGAGAACCAGAACGCGCAACAAGATTGCGGCCATCGCCTCGTACGGCGGAGAAAAATTCCTGAGCGCCTTGTTCAGGAGGTTCGGATGATTCGCGGAACGAACATCAAGGAAAAAATCATCGCCGTTTCGCGTCACCTGCTAGGCGACGAAAAGACCTACGACAGGCTCATCGATCGCGGGATCGAAATTCGCGGTTTCAGGAAATTCTACAGCGAAGAAAACGCTTCTGTTTCGCTTCCCGAACGGAAGTCGCTTATTTACATGGCCGACGGGAAATACATGCACGGAGGCCCGACCGACCGCATCCGCGCCATGGTGAGCGCCTACGACTTCGCCTTAAAGCATGGGCTCGACTTCAAAATAAATCACTCGTCCCCCGTAAATCTTGAAAACTTTCTAGTTCCGAACAAATACGACTGGACAATTGACGCAAGCGTTATCTCGTACAATTCAAAACAGTCGAAACCACTGTTTTTGTACCGCGAAGATTTCGACAACGTCACAGCCCTCGAACGGCAACTGGATGAGCATCGGCAATTCCACCTGTATTCCTGCGTGGACACGGTCCAGGAAGATTTCAGCAAGCTGTTCAGCGAACTGTTCAAGCCGTCAAAAGAACTGGCAACAGCGCTGGAACCTTACGAAGAAATTCTAAAAGAACCATACATTTCCGTTTCCTTCCGGTTGCAGAACCTTCTAGGCGACTACACCGAATGGAAATTCCAGCCTCTGGGTAACGAAAAACAAAAAAAGGAATTGATAGACAGCGCGCTTGACGCCATCAAGACAATCGCCAAAGCAAACGATGTCAAGAAAATCCTCGTTACGGCAGACAGTCCTCTTTTTTTGGAACAGGCGAAGCTTTTGGAAAACGTCGTAACCGTCAATGGGAAAAGCATCCACATCGACTTCAATTCCAGCCAGAAGATTTCGGACTACATAAAGCCCTTTATAGAATTCCTTCTCATTTCAAAATCGAAAAAAGTTTATCTGTACCACAACAAAAAGTACAACACGTACATGTCGAACTTCCCGAAATACGCGGCAAAGCTCGGCGACATCGATTTCGAAATTTTTGAAGCCTAGTATTTCAGCAAAAACTTCGGCACGAAAATTTTCACCAGACGCTTAAAGAACAGGAACGAAAAAGAGCCTAGTTCAAAAACTCTCTTGAGCGCCACCTTCTTGTCTTGATAGGCAAGTGTCGAGAACCAGTTGGCCTTCCAGGAGTTCACCGCCTTTTTGTACAGCGGGTGACTCTTATAATCTTCAAGAATCCTAAGGATTTCGCTGTACATGCGGTCATGGTTTTCGTGCATGTTGTCGCCATGTTCACGATAATAGCAGCAGTCAAAATCAGAAGATACAGGTTGCGTTCCGTAGTTGTACAGAATTTTCAAGTAAAGCGGATAATCTTCAAAAAAGAATCGAGAGTCGTACCCACCTATGGCCCTGACTTTTTCGGTCACGAACATTTCGGAACATCCGTGCAGAGCCTTTTGCCCCAAAAAGGACTGTTCAAACGAAACTTCGGGAACGCTCTTCAAATAGCGCGGGTCGTGACTCTCTGCAACAACACCTTCCTTGGACATGGGCACGACTTGCCCAAAACAGGCTACATTTCCAGGATGCGCCGCCAAATAGGAACTTTGTTTGCAAAGTCTGTCAGGCGGCATGATGTCGTCGGATGCAAAAGTGCAAAAATACTTGCCCTTGGCAAGCGCCAAAAGTTCGTTCATGGTTCCGATAAGTCCTTTGTTCGGGCGATGCACATAGGTAAAGCCCAACTCCTTTTGCAGCGATTCCAGAATTTTAGGAGAATCGTCGGTGCTGCCGTCGTCCACCACAATCAATTCAAAATCAACGCCCTTCTGCGCCATCACGGAACGCACTGAAGCCTCCACGTAAGAAGCGTGGTTGTAACTGGCCAAAAGAACAGAAACCAGAGGTGCGTCAAGGGCGTTTTCCATAATCACCTATTCCATTGAAGCCGCTTGGTCACAACAGCGAGCGCGACCAAGGTCACAAAGTTTTCGAGGGCATAAGCCATCATGGGGCCATTAAATTCGAAAAGGCGAATACCGACATAAGTCGCCGCCAAAAGGAACAACTGCGAAAAGATTTCTATCCCGAGAAACGCCTTGGTTTCGCTACGTGCAATCAGCACAAAGCCAAAGCACCAGCCCGCCGACCGGAAAAGATCGCCCAACAGTTGAAAATGCAAGTAGTCGGCAGCACCGGAATACGCGCTTGACAAGAAAAGAGCCACCACAAAATGGCGACAGAAGTAAATTCCCACCATGAGGGCGGCAGAAACGCAAACCAGGCGCATAAAAACCGGCCGAAAAACGCCACGGAAATCAGTCTGGCTCATTTTGGCAGAGACCTTGGGTAAAATAATCACGCCAAGCACCGCCGAAAAGACGCTCGCAAAGAAATCCGAAATCTTGTTAATTCCCTGCCACACGCCCGCGGCCTCCCATCCCATCGAAGAACCGACAAAAGAACGGATGACCATCAGCGCGACAGGCGTCATAATCATAGGAACGATGCCCATGAGCGCATACGAAATCCAAGGGCCTCGAATTTCCAAATAAGTCTTGCGAATCTGATTGAAACTAAACCCTGCACGAGCTGAAATCTGGATAGCAAAAATGGACGCCACGATGGACTGCGTCGCAACAATGCTCAAAACACTCAAGCGCCCTGTGTAAAGGAAAAAGGCGACCCACGCCATCTGCCACAGCGAAGAGACGATATTGATTAACGCCCATTTGCGCATTTCGCCAAGGCCGTTCATCACCGCCGCCGAGATGGAGACAATGTTCATCGCCACCATTCCGGGAAGCGCAAATAATATGGCCGCCTGGGCAAGCCGCGTAGGAACTCCGGGTAGAACAATGTCCAAAGGAGCTACAAAGCAAAAAATCACCGCAACGACGCAAGTCAAGACCGTCGCCATGGTGGTCATTCGAAAACCGCCGTGCCACACACCCAAAAGTTTTTCGCGGTCGCTCTTGTTCTGTGCCGAAAGACTTGTCCAGCCGCTTTGCATCGACATGGAAGACGTGGCTTCGCCTATGGTCATGAGGTTCATAAACTGGCCCACGCAAGCGAATGCCGCAGGGGGCAAAAAAACGGCTAAAAGTTTATTGACAAGAAACGCACGGATTACGTTAAAAAGGGTGACAGAACCCGAGCCAAAAAATATTTTCCAAAATTTAATTTTTTCCATACAACTTAATTAGCTTACATCAAATTCATACGTATCAAATTTCACGAATGACCTTCGCAGGCACACCGCCAATGACCACATTCGCAGGGAATTCGCCGCTCACCACGGCTCCTGCCGCCACCACGGAATTTTCGCCGATGGAAGAACCCTTTAAAATCATGACGCGGTCACCAATCCACACGTTATCGCCGATGGTCACCTTGCCCATCTTCGGAGTGCCGCCAACGCGCTTGTCCGGTGCAATTTCGTGGAAGTCGCTATCGTAGATGGACACATGCGAGCCAATGAGGACATCACTACCAATCTCTACACCAGGACCTTCTACGACAACCGTAAAATGGTTGCAGATTTGGCAACGATCCCCAATGGCAATTTCCGATTCCGGCGTACGCGGGTTCAAAAAAACGTAGGTGGTCCAAAAGTCCTGATCTGCCAGGAAACCAAACGAGACTCCCTCGCCGACCACAATACGGCCCCGGCCTTCGCAAAGAACGGGCGTGATGATTTTTGGAGAACCGGCACGGCATTCCATTTTAAGCGTTGAAAAAGTCTTGTACCATTTAACGCGATAGTTTCGCCAAATGAAGCGATTCAACTTAGCAACTAAATTCATTGAGCGCCTCCACCACTTGGGTCACCTGTTCGTCGGTCAACACCTGGTTCATGGGAATGCTGATAACGGTCTTCGCCATGGATTCGGCAATCGGAAGTTCGCCTGCGGCAGGCAACGTACCGACTTCGCCGGCATAAGCCTTTTGCAGATGCGGAGGAATCGGATAAAAGATAAGCGTCCCGATTCCACGGTTTTCGAGGTACTTCACGAAAGCATCACGAGCGGATTCGCTTTGAAGACGAATCGTGAACACATGCCACACATGTTCCTTGGGATTCACGGGAATCTCCGGAAGCGTAATGAGCGGATTGTGAATTTCGTTCACATAACGGGCGGCAATTTGACGGCGGCGTTCATTAACGGAGTCCAGGTGCGGCAACTTTTGCAACAGAAGTGCCGCCTGCATTTCATCCAGGCGGGAATTCACGCCCTTGTAATCGTTCACGTACTTTTTGCGGCTGCCGTAATTCGCAAGGGCCCGCACCACGTCGGCAAGTTCAGCATCGTTCGTTAGCACCATGCCCGCATCGCCAAGCGCCCCGAGATTCTTTGTCGGGTAAAAACTGTAGGCGGCAGCATCGCCAAAGGAACCGGCTCGCATTCGTTGTTTTCCGCAAGCGGAGTCGCATTCCAGTTCAGCACCATGGGCCTGTGCGCAATCCTCGAAAACCAAAAGATTTCTGGATTTTGCAAACTGACAAATGGCATTCATATCCGCAAGTCGTCCATACAAATGAACCACCAAAATTCCGCGAGTTTTTGAACTGCAGGCGGAATTTAAACGAGCGGTATCCATGTTGTAGCTTTTTTCGTCGGGTTCCACCAGCACAGGAACAAGGCCAACAGCACTCACCGCCAAAACCGTCGCGATGTACGTGTTGGAAGGCACCAGGATTTCGTCGCCCTTGCGCAAACGCCCAAGTTCAATCTCGGCACGAAGCATCAAAGTGAGCGCATCCAGACCGTTTCCAACACCCACGCCATGCGCCACGCCGCAATAATCGGCAAAGGCGCGTTCAAATCGTTCGTCAAAACTCCCGCGAATGTACCAGCCGGAATCTACGACATCGGCGCAGGCCTGCTTGAGCGCCGCTTGGTAGGGCGCGTTGATTTGCTTCAAGTCCAAAAACGGAACGGAAATCTGCGCCATATACTCACCCCTCGAAAACGTACTTGAGGTCGGCAAAGCAGCCGACAGTTTCTTTAAAGGCGCAAAGGCCCGTGTTGGGCACGCCATCGATTGACGAAGGGCCGACATCCAGGAATTCAAAACCCGCCTGCTTGTAGAACTCGAACGTTTTGCAGGCAATCATGTTCATCGGGCGGTTTTTGCCATCGTTCGGGATGTCGCCCCAGTAAATCACCTGGGCAATTTTTTCGTTCACGCGGTAGACCACGGCCGAGGCAATCGGCTTTTGTATGCCGACGGCATCAGCAGAGTCCGAGGAGTCTGCGGAGCCCGCCAGGTACAGCGTGAAGAAGTCGATATCGACCAGATTCGATGTCTGCTGCAGGGCGTCGAAGGTCATCTTCAAATCGTAGTTCTTGGATTCGCGATTCTGGCGAATGACGTCGTAGGCGATGGCCTTGCCTTCAAGGGTTTCCTCTTTGCGGAACTCGTAAGGGAGCGAAAGCGCAGTCTTCAAATTGCGGCGCGCCATGCGCTTTTTAAGCAAGTCCTCGTAATCGTAGCGAAGGTCGAACGCAAAGTTCATGTCGGCGTACGCCAACTTGTACCCGGCGCGGAACATGGCCGAGACGCACTTGGAAAGATACGTCTGGTCGTAAAAGACGGGAGCGAACGCAATGTGCAATTTCGCATTGTGTTCGCGAGCAAAATCCTTGAGTTCGCATACGGCTCTATCGATTTCGTCGATAGAAACATCGACCTTGCAAGCAAAGCCGCCAAACGGCGCCGAGAACGGCGAAAGCCATTCCTTCTGCGCACCAGAAACGCGCTCGCCCACGATTATGCCCAAGCAAAAATCCGCCGCAGTTGTCGTCGCGGTTGCAACAGTCGAATCGCACGCCGAATCTGCCGCAAACGCCAAAAAACGGACCGTCTCCACCTTCGAGGCGTTCAACACGTTGAAATCGGTGCGCAAATAAACGGCGCCCGGATTCGGAAAGTGCTGCCTGTAATCGTGCTCTGAAACTTCGACCCAAGCCATACTACGCCTTCTTGAACTTGAGGTATTCTTCGAAACTGCGCCAGTAGTCGGCCTCGACAAACTCGTGCGACGTGAGCACCAGGCAAATGGAGCCCGAAGAGAAATTCATTTCCTCCGCCCAGACTCCAGGCGGAATGTGCAAGCCGTAATACGGGCGATCCAGGCGGTAAACCTTTTCGTTTACGCCATCGGAAACCTTCACGTCAAAAGCACCGCTCGCGGCCATCAGCATCTGGTGGCATTCCTTGTGGGCGTGGCCTCCGCGGGATTCGCCGCCGGGAATGTCGTACAGGTAAAAGACGCGCTTTACGTCGAACGGGATGTCCTTGGAATTCTCGATGCTCGTGAGGCTCCCGGAACGTTCGCTGTGCCTGGGGAGAGTGATGAGGCGGCAATCGTCGACGGTCGCCTTTTTCGCCAAATCTCCCCCACAAATATCCGCGCAGTTATCCTTGAATGCGAAGCCCTTGTCGCCCTCGAAAGCGTTCCCGCTCGCGAGCATTTCGGACTTCAGTTTGCAAAAGTCCTCGCGTTCCCAGATGTAGTCGTCCTCTTCGTAAGGTGTGGAAGACAGCACCAACGCCAGGGAATTGGTCGAAAAGTTGTCCAGCGTGCGGTAGTGCATGGGCGGCAAATAAAGGCCGTAATAGGAGCGCGAAAGCGAGTAGCGTTTTTCTTCGGTTCCGTCGTGGATGACCGCATCGAAACTCCCCGAAAGGGCGATGATGATTTCGTGCTGGCGCTTGAAGGCGTGGCTTCCGCGGAGTTCGCCACCCGGAACGTCGTAAATCCAGTAACAACGGCGGATTTTGAAGGGAATCTGCTTTTCGGATTCCAATACGCTTAAATTGCCCCGCTCGTCAAGGAACCTGGGCAACTGAACAATTTGCGCTTTTGAATCAAAAACAGCCATTTTCAACGATAATATACAAAAAGATGGAACATAAATATATATCGGCGGCCGCGAAGCAAATAAAGAACGCCGAAAACGAGCAAAATCGCACACTTTTTACTATATTTATGCATATGAGTGAATATTTGCATAAATCCAGTTACGGCCCAGTTACCCCGAAAGACTTCAACAAAGACTACGGGGATATGGGATTCATGCTGGAAAACGGCAAAACCCTGCCGGCGCTGACCATCCGTTACGAGACGTACGGCACGTTGAATGCTGCGGCCGACAACGCCGTGTGGGTGTGTTCCCCGCTCACTGCCGACGCACACGCCGCCGGCTGGTACACTCCCGAAGACAAGAAACCAGGCTGGTGGGACGAACTCATCGGACCGGGCAAGGCCATCGACACCGACCGCTTCTTTGTGGTCTGCAGCAACATTTTAGGCGGATGCAAGGGCACGACCGGCCCCGCCACCGTTAACCCGCGTACCGGGAAGCCCTACGGCAGCACCTTCCCCACCATTACCATCGGCGACATGGTCCACGCGCAAAAGGAACTCGCCGACAGCCTCGGCATCAAGGAATATTACTGCGTCGTGGGCGGATCCATGGGCGGGTTCCAGGCCATGAAGTGGGCCATCTACTATCCGGAACAGGTGAAGCGCATCGTCGTCATCGCAAGTTCCCCGAGATTCTCGAGCCAGGCGCTCGGATTCGAAGTCGTCGCACGCGACGTGATTACGCAGGACCCGAACTTCAACGGCGGCGATTACTACGACCAGCCGCAAAAGCCGGACGTGGGCCTCGCGAACGCCCGCAAACTCGCGCACATCACCTACCTCTCCGCCATCGGCATGGAAAAGAAGTTCAAGCGCGCCCAGGACCAGGAAAACAGGAACCACGCGATTACCTACTCCACGCCGTTCGACCTCACGCTCCCCATCGAAAGTTACCTGCGCTACCAGGGCACCAAGTTCGTGGACCGATTCGACGCGAACAGCTACCTGCACATTGCGCACGCCACCGACGCCTTCGACCTGGAAACTGAATACGGCAGCATCGAGAACGCCTTCAAAGGCATCAAGGCCGAAGTCTTGAACGTGAACCTTTCAACCGACTGGCTTTTCCCGCCGCACGAAAGTCGCCGCATCACAAGCGCACTTTTAAACACCGGCAAGACCGTGACGAGCCTCGAACTCGACACGCAGTTCGGCCACGACGGATTCCTTATCGAAGTAGGCGAACTCGGCAAGGCCGTGGGCCGCTTCCTCGATTCCAAAATCATCCCCGAATCAGGCACGCAGGCCATGCCCGTGTTCCACGACCAGGACGACTTCAAACTTCTGGGGAACCTCGTAAAAGAAGGCAGCCACGTACTCGACCTCGGTTGCGGCGGCGGCGAACTCCTTTCGCACCTGCACAAAACAAAGAACGTCACAGGCCTCGGCATCGAGAAGAACATCAAGGGAATCCTGGACTGCATCGAGAACGACGTATCCGTCATCCAGCGCGACCTTGACGAACGTGGAATTTCGGACTTCAAGGACGGCAGTTTCGACTACGCCATCATCAACCGCACGATTCAGGAAATCCGCGACCCGGTGGCACTTTTGAACGAACTTTTGCGCGTGGCGAAGCGCGCCATCGTGACCTTCCCGAACTTTGGGCACTGGACAACCCGCGGAAGCCTCATGCTCCACGGCCGCATGCCGAAATCCAAGGAACTGCCCTACGAATGGTACGACACGCCGAACATCCGCGTGCTGACGCTCAAGGACTTCTACACGCTCTGCAACAAGGAAGGCCTGAAAATCGAGAGCATCCACTACCAGAACGATCACAAGGTGAGTAAACTCCTCACGGCGCTCGGATTCAAGACGTTCGGCGCCGAACACGTGATCGCCGTGGTGAGCAAGGCATGATTGCCAATGAAGCCTAAAAATTCGGAAACTTCGGGGCTTGCCCCCCGAAGTTTTTATAAGTTTTAATAAAAAAACATGGTTTGACGGGTATTCAAATGAAAAACATCCTGCTTCCTGCGTTCACTCTGTATTTTATTGCAGCCATCTTCTTTGCCTGCGATTCGGGTAGTAGTTCCTCAAGTTCCGAAGAATTTGAAATTTCCGCTG
>JAKSIL010000035.1 GCA_024398815.1 Fibrobacter sp. | reverse complement strand
GCGTCACGAAAAGCCGAGCCAGACCAACCAGACCGGTGGCATCATCGAAAAGGAATTGCCGATCGACATTTCCAACGTGATGCTTCTCGAAGGCAACACCCCCGTTCGTACCCGCATCGTCCGCGAAGCCGGTAAGAAGGGCGTTCGTACCAGTGTTAAGACTGGAAAGGCTGTGTAACAATGAACCAGATGAAGCAATTTTATCTCGAAAAAGTAGTTCCGGCCTTGCAAGCAAAGTTTGCCTACAAGAACGTGATGATGATCCCGCGTCTCGAAAAGATCGTGATCAACATGGGCGTTGGCGCCGCTTCCCAGAACCGCAAGATTCTCGACGAAGCTGTCGATACCCTCACAGCAATCACCGGCCAAAAGGCAATCGTTACCAACGCCAAGAAGGCAGTTGCTAACTTCCACCTCCGTGAAGGCATTGGCATTGGCGCCAAGGTCACTCTCCACGGTGACAACATGTGGGATTTCCTGTTCCGTTTCATCAACATCGACCTTCCGCGTGTCCGTGACTTCCGTGGTCTCGCTCGTCGTGGTTTCGATGGCATGGGTAACTTTACCCTTGGTATCAAGGAACAGACCATCTTCGTCGAAATCGATATCGACAAGATTTCTCGCACTTTCGGTATGGACATCTCCTTTGTCACCTCTGCAAAGACTGACGACGAAGGCCGTGCCCTGCTCGAAGAACTTGGACTCCCCTTCCGTAAGTAAGGTAATACCATGGCAAGCAGAAGAATGATTGAAAAATGCAAGCGTACTCCGAAGTATACCGTTCGTGGGTACAACCGTTGCAAGCGTTGCGGTAGGCCGCACGCCTTTATGCGCCGCTTTGGCCTTTGCCGTATTTGCTTCCGCGAAATGGCACTCGCCGGCGAAATCCCCGGTATCACAAAGTCGTCCTGGTAAGGAGAGTACAAATGGCAATGACAGATACTATCGCCGATATGCTCACCCGCATCCGCAATGCCTCTAAGGCACAGCTGCCTGTGGTTGACATTCCTGCCAGCAACCTGAAGCGTGAAATTGCACGCGTTCTGCAGGAAAAAGGTTTCATTAAGAAGTTCGTCGTCGTGGATGACGGCAAGCAGGGCCTCCTCAAGGTTTTGCTCCGCTACACGAAGGGCGTTTCCGCTATCCAAGGCATCCAGCGCGTGTCTACGCCGGGTCTTCGTCACTACGTTGACGTGGCCAAGCTTCCGCGTGTCCGCAATGGCCTCGGCTATGCAATCATCTCCACATCTAAAGGTGTCATGACCGACCACGAAGCCCGCGAACAGAAGGTGGGTGGCGAAGTCATCGCAAAGGTATGGTAAAGATGTCCCGTATCGGTAAAGCTATAATCAACATCCCGGCCGGCGTCAAAGTCGCCGTTAACGGTCAAAACATCAAGGTAGAAGGCCCGAAGGGCAAGCTTGAAACGACGGTCCACGAACTGATCTCCATCAAGCTCGAAGGCGACAAGCTTTCCTTCTCTCGTCCGAACGACGAAAAGTTCACCCGTGCCATGCACGGTACCACTCGCGCTCTCGTCAACAACATGGTCGAAGGCGTCACCAAGGGTTTCGAAAAGACTCTCGAAATCGTTGGCGTTGGCTACCGCGTCGAACAGAAGGGCAAGGACCTGAACCTCGTTCTCGGTTTCTCCCATCCGGTCATTTTCAAGGCTCCGGAAGGCGTCGAACTCAAGGCTGTTGACCCGCTGAAGATTTCCATCTCCGGCATCGACAAGCAGAAGGTCGGCCAGGCTGCCGCGGAAATCCGCAAGTACCGTCGTCCTGAACCGTATAAGGGCAAGGGCATCAAGTACACAGGCGAAATCGTCCGTCGTAAGCAAGGTAAGAAGACAGGTAAATAAGGGTAAACTATGACTGCAATTGCTAAGAAAAGAATCCAGTCCAGAATCGCACGCCATGCTCGCGTACGTAAGTCTGTAGTCGGAACTGCAGAATGCCCTCGTTTGGCTGTTCGCCGTTCCTTGTCTCACATGGTCGCCCAGATTTTTGATGACGAAAACAACAAGTCTATCGCTCAGGTCGCAACAACTGCCAAGGAATTCCAGGGTAAGTTCGGCGAAATGACGAAGACGGAGCAGGCTAAGCAGCTCGGTCTCCAGATTGCTGAAGTCGCCAAGTCCAAGGGCATTGAATCCGTGGTCTTTGACCGCGGTGGTTACATCTATCACGGTCGCGTTCAGGCTCTCGCTGAGGGAGCTCGTGAAGGCGGACTCAAATTCTAGTGAGGTACACTTTGGAACGCGAAGCTCAAGTTTCTGAATTTGAAGACAAGGTTGTACACATCAACCGTTGCGCCAAGACCGTCAAGGGCGGTCGTCGCATGTCCTTCTCCGCTCTCGTTGTCGTTGGCAACAAGAACGGCAAGGTCGGCGTTGGTCTCGGCAAGGCTAAGGAAGTTTCCGAAGCCATCCGCAAGGGCACCGAAGCTGCACAGCGCAATCTGGTCGAAGTCCAGCTCCTGGACGGCACCATCCCGCACGACATCGAAGTGAAGAGCGGTTCTACCCGTCTCCTCCTCATGCCGGCTGCTCCTGGTACTGGCGTTATCGCCGGTGCTGCTGCCCGTGCTGTTCTCGAACTCGCCGGTGTGAAGAACATCCTCACCAAGATTCACGGATCTTCCAACCCGAGCACTGTCGTCAGCGCTTGCATGGAAGGCCTCCTGTCTCAGAAGAACAAACAGGACTGCGCCAAGTTGCGCGGTTTCGAAGCCTAAGGAGTAATACACAATGAAGAAAGTTCGTATTACTTTGATCAAGGGTACCGTTCGTCGCCTTCCGATGCACCGCGCCAACGTGGCTGCACTCGGTCTCCGCAAGATCGGACAAACTGTTGAACACAATCTGACCCCCGCCATCCAGGGCATGATCAATGCCGTGGCCGACATGGTCAAGGTCGAGGAGATCTAAGATGGAACTCAATACTCTCAATCCTGGCAAGGCCAAGGTCGTAAAGCGCAAGCGTATCGGCCGTGGTCCGGGTTCCGGTTGGGGCACCACTGCTGGCCGTGGTCAGAAGGGTGCTGGTGCTCGTAAGAGTGCTAAGGCCGGTCGTGTCGCTTTTGAAGGCGGCCAGATGCCTATTCACCGTCGTATCCCGAAGCGCGGCTTCAAGCACGCTGGTGTCGAATACCAGATCGTGAACCTGAAGAAGCTTGCTTCCTGCAGCGTCGTCGACTTCGATGCACAGTCTCTGTTCGATCAGGGCTTCATCCGTAACGTCGAACTGCCGGTCAAGGTCCTCGCTTTTGGTGCCATCGATAAGGCTATCAACGTAAAGGTTAACGCTATCAGCGAAAAGGCTAAGGCCCTCATTGAAGCTGCTGGCGGCAAAGTCGAGATCATCTAATGGAAGCTCTCAAGAAAGCCATCGATGCGTTCATCAATGCGTTCAAGATCGAGGACCTGCGAAAGAAGTTGCTCTTTACGCTCGGCATCCTCATCGTGTACCGCGTTGGTGCCCACATCACCATCCCCGGAGTAAACGCTGCCGTCCTGGCAGAATACTTCAAGAACTCGAACAACTTGTTCGGCCTTTATGACTCCTTCACGGGCGGTGCATTCGCGAAAGCGACTGTGTTCGCCCTGGGTATCATGCCGTACATCAGCATGAGCATTATCTTGCAGCTGATGGGCTCCGTGATTCCTGCAATCCAGATGTTGCAGAAGGAAGGTCAGGAAGGTCGCGCCAAGCTGAACCAGTATACCCGTTACGGAACGGTGGTTCTGTCTGCCTTGCAGGGTTGGGGCATTTCCGTATGGCTTTCCAACCTCAAGGTGACTACAGCTACCGGTGCTGGCATCTCTGCCCTCGCAGACGACTTCGCCAGCGGTGCTGGTAACCTCGGTTTCCGTTTGCTCGCTACCCTGACCTTCACCGCCGGTACGATCTTCGTGATGTACCTGGGCGAACAGATTACTTCGCATGGTGTTGGTAACGGTATTTCTCTTATAATTTTCGCCGGTATCGTCGGAGGCCTTCCGCGGGCCTTCTTAGCAGAAGTGGAAATGTTGAAGGAAGGCATTCAGCCCCTGGCCATTGAAATCTTCATTTTGGCTATCGTGGTCCTGATTGTCGGATTCATCGTTTTCGTGGAGCAGGCGACCCGTCGCATTCCACTCCAAAGTCCTCGTCGGACAGTCGGAAACAAGGTTATGGGTGGTCAGTCCAGCTATTTGCCATTCAAGGTGAATACTGCAAACGTGATCCCTGTGATCTTCGCAAGCTGCATCATGTTCATTCCAGCAATGATTGCATCTTGGTTCCCGAATGTTTCTGCGATGCAGGCTTTTGCCACTGCGTTCATCCCTGGTCACCTGTCCTACAGCGTGGCTGATGCGCTCCTGATTATATTCTTCACCTACTTCTACACGGCAATCCAGTACAACCCTAACGACATTGCCGAAAACCTGAAGAGGTCTGGTGGATTTATTCCGGGAGTTCGTCCGGGTAAGCAGACGGCAGAATACATTGACCATGTTTTAACGAGAATTTCTCTGCCCGGGTCCCTTTACCTCGCCTTTATCAGCGTCGGTCCCTGGTATTTGAAAGACGCTTTCAATATGAGTTTCTATATTGGGGGCACCTCGGTACTCATCGTGGTCGGTGTGGCACTGGATACTCTTCGTCAACTCGAAGCCCAGTTGCATACCAAGAATTATGAAGGTTTCTTGAAACAAGGCCGCATTCGCGGCAGGATGGCATCTTAGTGGCTAAAGAAGAAGGCATACAAGTCGAAGGCGTTGTGTTGGAAGCTCTTCCCAACGCTTTCTTCCGTGTCCAGCTCGGAAATGGTCACGAGATTCTAGCCCATGTTTCAGGAAAAATGCGTCGGCATTTCATCCGAATTTTGCCGGACGATAAAGTGTTGGTAGAAATTTCTCCCTACGACCTCAATCGAGGGAGAATAACTTACCGTTACAAGTAATAGGTATTTTCAAAGAAGGTCAAACCTATGAAAATCAAAGCCTCCATCAAACCCAGATGTGAAAACTGCAAGATCATCCGTCGTAAGGGTGTATTGCGCATCATCTGTTCGAAGAACCCCCGTCACAAGCAGAAGCAGGGATAAGGAGATCGTATGGCACGTATCGCTGGTGTCGATTTACCGAAAAACAAGACTGTTGAATACGGTCTGACGGCAATCTATGGTGTCGGTCTGTTCACCGCTCGCAAGGTCTGTGCTCAATTGGGCATTGACCAGAACAAGAAGTGCGACGACCTGACTGAAGAAGAACAAGGTAAGATTCGTCATCTCTTGGAAGACGAATACTCTGTGGAAGGTCAGCTCCGCGCAGAAGTTACCTTGAACATTAAGCGTTTGCAGGATATTGGCTGCTATCGTGGTATCCGCCACCGCAAGGGCCTCCCGGTCCGCGGTCAGCGTTCCCGCACCAATGCCCGTACTCGTAAGGGCCCGAAGAAAACTGTGGCTAACAAGAAGAAGTAAGGAGTCTCATCGTGGCTGAAGAAGAAATCAAAGAAACTGCCGCCGCTGCTGAAGCTCCGGCCGCAGCTGCTACTGAAGAAGTTAAGGCAAAGAAGGGCAAGAAGCGTATCGACATCCAGGGTATCGCCTGCGTGTTCGCTTCCTTCAACAATACAATCGTTTCTATCACCGATGCTCGCGGTAACGTCGTGGCTTGGGGCTCCCCGGGAAACTCCGGTTTCAAGGGCTCCCGCAAGAGCACTCCGTTTGCTGCCCAGCTCGCTGCCGAAACCGCTGCCCACAAGGCATTCGATCTTGGCATGCGCAAGGTGGACGTCCGCGTTAAGGGCGCAGGTGGCGGTCGTGAATCCGCTGTTCGCGCACTCAAGAATGCGGGCCTCGAAGTTCTCTCTATTCGAGACGTGACGGGCATTCCGCACAATGGTTGCCGTCCCAAAAAGAAGAGAAGAATTTAATCCAAAGAGGTATCGCCAATGATGTGGAAATCACTTCAGATGCCGCGCAGCTTCCAGAAAGTTGAGACCGGCGAAGATGGCCGCTACGCAAAGTTTGTCGTAGAAGCCTTGGAACGTGGCTGGGGTATCACCCTCGGTAACGCTCTCCGTCGTACGCTCCTTTCCTCTCTGCAGGGTGCGGCTATTGTCTCCGTGAAAATCGAAGGCGTTGACAAGGAATTTTCGACGATTCCGGGTGTTAAGGAAGATGTCACTGACATTATCCTGAATCTTAAGAGCATCCGCGTTAAGCTCCTTTCCGACCACGACGAAACCCTTCGCCTGGATATGTCCGGCGACGGCGAAGTCACGGCTAAGGACTTCATGGACAATCCGAATGTCGCTATCCTGACTCCGGATGTTCATATCGCAACATTGAACGGTAACGCTTCGCTGTCTCTGGAAGTTAAGATTTCCAGCGGCCGTGGCTACGTCACTGCTGACGAATTGAAGGACAAGGACGCTCCGATCGGCGTAATCGCCATGGACGCCAACTTCAATCCGGTGCAGAAAGTAGCAATGCACATCAGCGATACCCGCGTTGGCCAGAAGACGGACTACAACCGTCTGGAACTTGAGATTACGACTGACGGTTCCATCGATCCGGAAGATGCTTTGGCTTATGCTGCAAAGCTCCTGGTCGATCACCTGGAAATCTTCATCAACTTCGAAGGCGATCTCGAATCTCCCGAAGAATTGGAGATGGACGAAGAACGTCAGCGTATCGCTCAGCTCCTGCGCACCCGCGTGGACGATCTGGAACTTTCCGTTCGCTCCAGCAACTGCCTCCGTATGGCAAACATCCATACCGTTGGCGAACTTGTGCGCAACAAGGAAAACGATATGCTCAAATACAAGAACTTCGGTCGTAAGTCCTTGGTTGAACTTAATGAAGTATTGACCTCCATGGGCCTCAGCTTTGGTATGGACGTCGATGACTACTTGAAGGATTAAAAATGAGACACGGTGTAAAAAACAAGAAACTCGGTGTTAACGCCGAACACAAGCGTGCCATTCTCCGCGCCCTCGCCACTTCCATTATTGGAAAGGGTATGGAAACGGAACAGAACCAGCGCTATGTGCGTACTACGCTGCACAAGGCCAAGATTGTCCGTAGCAACGTTGACCGCATGATTACCTATGCAAAGAAGGGTGACCTTTCTGCACGTCGTGAAGCTGCCCGCTTCATCATGGACCCGAAGGTTCTCCAGGATTTGTTCAACACGATTGGCCCGCGTTACGCTTCCCGTAACGGTGGCTACACTCGCATCATCAAGCTCGGCCCGAACCGCGCTGGTGACGCTGCCGAAATGGCTTTGATCGGTCTCGTCGAAGACGAAATCGTCGCAAAGGCCAAGAAGGCAGAAGAACCTGCCAAGTCCGATGCCGTGAGCATGGTCGAAGGCGAAGGCAAGTCCGCATAATAACTGCATGCCTTTTAAAGGTGGGTCCGGCTATAATTTAGCCGGACTCTTTTTTGTATATTTATTTCCATGCTCAAGTTTCTCGTATTGCTGTTGGCCGTATTGTGTTATGGTGCAGATGATGACAAGTTCACTGCGGTGGTTCCCCAGTTCCAGTCGCAGGATGTTAAGTTCCAAAGGAACACAGTCGCCCAGGAACCCTACGACCTCGAACAGGTAATCGATTCGTCTTATGTCGTTGGCCCCGGTGACTTTTTCGAGATTCTTTCGCCCAAGGGCTTCGACGTGGTGCAGGTGTCGCCCGAAGGAAATATTTCCGTCCCGAGCTGTGGCGTGGTGACTGTGGACAAGCTTTCGCTTTCCGAGGCGAAGGCTGCCTTGAAGAATATGCTCGTCTCGAAGTACGACGAGCGCTATGTGCAGGTGCAGATCGTGCGCATGCGCAAGCTGCAGCTCTCGGTGCTCGGTGCCGTAGCGAAGCCTGGCCACAAGGTGATGAATCCGCAGACGAGGCTCGGCAGCGCTGTCGAGGCTTTTGGCGGATTCCAGCCGCTTGCCGACAAGAAGCATGTGAAGGTTTATCGCGACAAGGACACCCTGGATATCGACTATACCCTTTTTGAATCGATGGGCGTTGACGAAGTGAACTTGATGCTCCATTCCGGCGACGTGGTGTACGTTCCCTATACGACGTCGGAGGGGTCCATCGCCATATCTACGCCGGTTTCGTCGTACACGGTCTCGTTCGTGGAAGGCCGCACCCTGGGCGAATACATCGATAAACTCGGGGGCGTGGTGGAATCCAAGATTCGCTGGGCCAAGGTGAAGAAGCCCGATGGCAGTGTTTCGACTTATGAACTGGCCGATGCTCGCGACTTGAGACTTGAACCCAAGACCGAAGTGGAACTGTGGAGCAATGAGCCATTCGTTTATGTTGGGGGCGCTGTGACCATGGTGGGGAAGGTGCCCTACAATCCCGACTACCATGCTATCGACTATATTGCGACTTCGGGCGTGAGCATTGTGACGGGTTCGCTTTCCCGCGCGACGCGTGTGCGCGACGGTAAGCGTGAATCGATTGACCCCTACAAGGACGATATCAAGCCCGGCGACTTCATCGAGATTCCGAGAAGCATTTACGAGTCGGTCAAGGATGTCACCTTGTTCCTAGCCTCGCTTTTGAGCGTGGTCGCAACAGCTATAATCATTTCAACGTACTAGAGTTTTATGTCGTATTTCGAAATATTTTGCTATTGCCTCAAGAAGAAAAAGTTCTTTGCGATTCCTGTCATAGTCGCATTGATTTGCTTTGGTATCGCCTGGGTGCTGCCTCCGGTGTACAAGACCGAAATCCGTCTGCAGATTGATACTTCGGGCGAAGAGAATTCCCTCGGCGCCGTGTCGTCGATGTTCAAGTCGGGCTCTCTTTCCAAGCTGGGCGGAAGTTCGCTTTCGAGCATGTTCTCTTCGCAGAGCGTGGTGAAGCCGACCGACCTCTACTTGGAGATTCTTTCGGGCCGCGAGATATCGCTCCTCGCCATCCACAACTTCAGGCTTGACACTTTGTACAAGAAGAAGGCCGACGAACTTCTGTTGAAAAAGTTCGCGAAGGACGTGCTTGTGGAAGAAGACGAAAGCGGCATCATCTCCTGTTCCTTCGAAGCTGAAGACAAGGTGATGGCCCGCGACCTCGTGCGCTTCATGGTGAGCAACGCGAACGAGCGTTACATCAAGCTTCAAAGGGAACGCCTGAGCTATACGCTTGAATACTTGCAAAAGCAGGAACGCGACCTCCGCGACAGTGTGAGCGCCATAAGCGATGAACTGTTGACGTTCTACCGCGAGAACCATATCGTGGACCTCGAAGGCCAAATGGAAATCACGTTGAAGGCGCTCTCGGGCTACGAGACGCAAATCAACAACTACAGGATGTCGGAACAGATGCAGGGCAAGGACAACGCCGACGTGCACGAGATGCGCAAGAAGCGTCAGTTGCTGGAACAGAAGTTCCGTGAACTCCGTGGCCGCTACAAGGAAGACTACGTGCCTTCGGACAAGTCGCTTTACGTGAATTCCGACTGGGCTGCGTCGAAGTACCTGTACCAGGAACGTCGCGAAACCGACTTGAAGCGCTTCATGACGCTTCTCGAGGTGGTCTCCACCGAAATCATGTCGACGGAATCGCAGAGCCTCAAGGAGCAGCCTGTCATCCAGGTGGTGCAAGATGCTTACCTGCCCGACTGGAAGGTGAAGCCGAAGCGCGCCAAGTGGGCCATCGCCGGTTTCGGTATTTCGTTTGTAGTTACGTTCATGTTCGTAGTCCTGCGTGGACTGATGTCGATGTCTATCCCCTGTACGGAAGACGCAAGAAAGAAATTGGAGCAGGTTAAAGCAGCGTTGGGCAAATGATCAAAAAAATTGTTTTGCTCGTTTTGCTGCCGGTTCTCGTGACGGTTGCCTACCTATTCGGCTCCGACGACAATTTCCTTGGCGTTTATGCCTTGTCGCTTATGGTTGGCGGCCTGTTCATGACATTCGTTACGCAAAAGCCGTTGTGGAGCGTACTTTCGATTGCCATATCGATGCACTGGGTCGAGATGTCGGGAATGTCGGCATCGTTTTTTATGTTTGCGCCTTTTGCTGCCATGCTGTTCTTTTATGTGACGTCGCAGAACTATGTGCGGATTGATTACAAGTGGCTTTTGATTGGTGTCTGGACGCTTTGCTATACGGCGCTTGTCTATGCGGTGAAGCCGTACCCCATAAACAACGAGTTCTTCTACATGAACTTGGTGAGTTTCTTTGTGTTCATGGTGTCGGCGTGCATTCGCTGGGATTCGAAGTCGGTGCATACTTTCTTGAGTGCCTACCTTGTGTTTGCCGTGGGTTGGTCCATGGTGGAGAGGCTTGTCTCGAGCGAGTTGCGCATCGTGGGCCCCACCATGAGTTCGACGAACTTCGCCGTGCTGCTCGTGGTGGCGTGGACGATGTGGTTCATCAACGGTTTCCTGGTTCAGAAGACGAGGATGCTTCATTTGGTGTTGATGACTTTTTTGGTGTTTATTTCGATTTTGTTCAGCGGCACGCGCATGGGGCTCTTGGGATTGATGGGCGGGCTCATGCTTGCTGTGTTGAGCAAGTATGTGGTTTTGCTCAGGGACCAGATGGTGCGTCTCATGGTTCGCGTGGCGATTGCCTTTGTCGGTGTCGCTATACTTGTGGTTGTCGTTTGGAACATGCTTCCCGACGACCTGTTCTTGAAGCAGGGCTTGAGCACGCTTCTTCGCGGCGACATGGACCCGAGTTCGCTTGGTCGAATCGGGGCGTGGCTTACGGCTATTGACTGCATCCAGAACAATCCGGTTTGGGGAATCGGCCCTGGGAACTTTTTGGAAAAGAACAAGGAATTTTTGGAGATGGCTTCGTTCTTGCCCAAGGTGGAGCAGCTGCCGCGTTTGGGGCATGCCCATAATTTGTTCTTGAAGACTTGGTCGGAACAGGGATTTGTCGGAATCGTGGGGCTTGGTTTCGTGGTCATCAACTGTGTCGGCTGCATGGTGGGCTATTTGCGCAAGCATTGCGATGGATTCGTGCTGGCCATGTTCAGCGGCTTGATTGTCACTTTGTGCCTTGGCATGATTGACGTGTTTCCGCTTTTCCCGTCGTCGCTTGGATGGGGAGCTTGGCTCATGTCGGTGATGTTCTCGATGCGCGACAACAAGGAGGCGAGGGCATGAGAATCGCTATCTTGACATCGGTTTTCGTGCCGGAATTCGGCGTGGCGCGCGTGATTGCCTCGCAGCTTGCGCATTTGGTGAAGGCTGGAATTTGCGTGGATTTGTACGCGTGCGAACTGGACCGCGGCTTGCTTTGCGAAGGGGTGCGTGCGGTACGCGTGCCAACCCACTTGCGTGGGTTGCGCCGAGCTCTTTTGCGTGGGCGTTACGACGTGATTGTCGCCCATACCGACCCGTTTTACAAGTTCCTCGCCGAAAACGACTTCGGCGCCGTAACCGTAGGTTACGAGCACGGGTACCCGCCAGTCGATCTTTGCCTCCCCGAGGAGCGCGAACAGCGCCTCTCTGAAATCGGTGACCGTCTAGGAAAGATTTATCCGGCGCTCTCGTGCGTCGTGACGATAAGCAACTATGCCGTGGATTATTTGCAGTGGCCAAGCGCCCGCGTGATTTACAATGGAGCCGACCACTACTGCGGCAAAACGGGTTCTGCTGGGAATGCCGCAGGTTCTGCCGAGAATGCTGAGAATGCGGAGAAAGCCGAGAATGCCGCGGCCCCTGTGACGGTGCTTGCCGTGAGCCGTTTCAGAAAAGAGGAATGGCAGTACAAGGGCATCGGTTATCTGTGCCGGCTCAAGCAAGACTTGGGCGAGCGCGTAAAGGTTCTGCTGGTGGGCCGCGGGGATTCCGAGTCCACCGAAAAGTTGCGCCAGTCGGGCGTCGAAGTCGTCGGAATGGTCTCGGAACAAAAGCTTGCCGAACTCTACAGGTCGTGCGACGCCCTCGTGAGTTTTTCGCAATGGGAACTGTTCAACCTGCCTCTTGCCGAAGCAGGGTTCGCCCACAAGCCTGCGCTCGCCTTCAATCACGGCCCCCATGCCGAAGTGAGTTTGTTCGCATTTGACACGTACGAAGAAATTCGCGACTACCTCAAAAACTCGACACGCGAATCGCGGTACCTCGATGGCGAAAAAATGTTCGCGCATGTCGATGCGCATTTCCGCTGGGAATACAACGGCGAAAAGTTCGTTGCGCTCTTGAAGGAACTTTGCGCTGCAGAATCGGGAAAGAAGGCTTCGCCCATGCTTGCGCTTGATTGGCTCAAGTGGAACGCCCGCGAATTCCTTCGCAAGAACATCTACAAGAAACTTCGAGGACGCAGGTAGGCTCGCATGCGCTTCAATTCACTTTTGGTAAATGCAGGCATGAACGGAATTGCCCAGGGCTTGGGCAAGCTGGTCCGTTTTGTCATCACGAGCATTGCCTTGGTGAAATTCGGTGCTGCCTCGTGGGGCGAAGTTGCCTTTGCCCTGACGCTTGTCACCTACTTGAATTTCGTCTTGGATTTCGGGCTTTCTTCGCTCGCCCTGATTGAACACCCTGACGACGTGAAGATGGACCGCAAGCTGTTTGTGGCTCTGGGCTACCTTCGCGGTTTTTTGATTTTCTCGATGGCGCTTATTGGCGTGCTCGCCTTTGCCGCTATGGATTTCCCGGGCGGCTTTGTCTTGAAGGCTTATCTGTTGCAGATATTCCTGAGGCCCTTTAATCTGGACTGGTGGCTTTCTCGCAAGGGCTATGCCGGCATCAATCCGATGGTGCAGTTTGTGCGCCAGCTTTTGGTGCTGTTCACCATGTGGATTCTGGAATTGCCTTCCATCGAATACTTCGCGGCCTTGGATATCGGCTCCGAGGTTCTTGCGACTCTGGCGCTCTGGTTCGTCGGCCCCAAGAGGAAGTTTTCGGTGGGGGTGCCTTCTAAAACGGAATGGAAGGATGCGTGGAGCTGTTATCGCGGTTCGTTTATTTTGTTCGTATCGTCTTCGCTGTTGCTGTTGCACCAGAACGTAGATATCTTCTTTTTGAAGTTCTTCTGCGGAAACGCCTTTGTCGGTATTTACGACTACTGTTACCGTTATGCGCTTTTCGTGTTCATTCTCGGCGGCTCGCTTAGCATACCTTTGCGCAGGCAGCTCGCGCGACTTTGGGAATACGGGAAAACGGAAGACAGCGCGACTCTCGTCTTTTCGTGCCACCGCATTCTGGGGGTGATGAGCGCGGGATTCCTTTTTGGCACTGTCGCCTTGTCGGATATTTTCTTTTCGAAAGTGATTGCCGTGGGGGCTGAATATCATGCTTCCAAGGTTATCGTGTTTTTGGCGTGTTGGCTTGTGGTTTCGTTCTATTCGGTTCCTTGGAGCGAGTGGCTTATTTCGAGGTCCAGGAAGGACTATTTGAAACTTGCCATTGTGGCGGGCGTGGTGAACGTGGTGGCCAATACGCTTTTGGTGCCGAGGTACGGGATTACCGGAGCCGCTGTCGCAAAGATACTGTCGGAATCAGGCATATTCCTTTTCTTGTTTATAAAGGTTCCGGGCGATATGCGCAAGCGCATTTTCAAGGTGGCTAGAATCCATGTTCTCCTGGTGCCTATGGCCGTCGTGTTCCTCATGAAGGGGAATGTGCCCGTTTGGCTTCTCGGGGCTACGGCTTGCGCAGAAGTCGCTGTAATGTGGCTTACCAAGTACATTACACGTCAAGATATCAAGATTCTTTCCCGTAACTAAAATAGTCCTTTACATTTTCGCTCTATGGAACGATAATAACCATGGAGAGTTGAATGTTGGTTGACTTTTTTTGTATCTTTGGGAACGAAAACGCGAGAGTGGCGGAATTGGCAGACGCGCCAGACTTAGGATCTGGTACTTCGGTGTGTGGGTTCGACTCCCACCCCTCGCAGAGAATTTCAAACTAACAAAGATATCGGAGTTTATAATGCCCGTTGAAATCAAAGAAACCAGCGCCACCATGCGCACTCTCGAAGTCTCCATCTCTGTTGAAGACCTCAAGGCTCCCTTCGAAAAGAAGCTTTCCCAGTACAAGAAGCAAGTTGCACTGAAGGGCTTCCGCCAGGGCCAGGTCCCGAAGACCATGATTCTCAAGCAGTTTGGCGACGCCATCCACCACGAAGTGGTCAATGAAACCGTCGACAAGGTCATCGGTGAAGAACTCAAGAAGGCGAACATCCTCCCGGTTGGCCAGCTCAAGGTGACCAAGTTCAACGACGACAAGGAAGCCGGCGTTACACTGACGGTGGAAGTCGAAGTCGACCCTGAAATCGACATCAAGGGCTATGCCGACACTGGCGTTACCGTTCCGGATACCGCAGTGCACGAAGAAGAAGTCCAGGCCGAATTCGACCGCTTGACCCAGATGTGGAGCAAGGACGAACATGTGGACCGCGCCGCCGCCAAGGGCGACGTTGTCGTGGGTAATTACATCGAAGTCGTCATCGACGGCGAAAAGCAGGAACTCCCCGAAAACAAGGAATTCCGCAGCCTCCTCGGCGAAAGCGCTTCTCCGGGATTCGACGAAGGCCTCATGGGCGTGACGGCTGGCGAAAAGAAGGAAATCAACTTCAAGTATCCGGACGACCACAAGGACGAACGCTACCGCGGCAAGACCGCCCAGTTCCAGGTCGAAGTGACCGACGTGCGCCAGATTGTTCCGCCTACCTTTGACGAAGAATTCTGCAAGCAGATCGGCGTGAAGGACGTCGAAGACCTCAAGAGCAACTTGGCCGAAAGCCTTGCCAACCAGAAGAAGGACGCCGCCAAGAACAAGGCCATCAACGAAGCCATCGACAAGCTTATCGAACAGAATCCGTTCGAAGTCCCGAACGCCCGCGTTGCCGACCTCATCAAGTGGTCCATCAACCGTAACGTCCAGGATCCGAAGGATGCCGTGGAACCCACTGAAGAACAGCTGAAGGACCTCGCTCCCGAAGCCATTCGCGAAATCAAGAAGCATCGCATCCTCGAATTCGTGGCTACCCAGGAAAAGATTAAGGCTAACCAGGCTGCAGTGGACGCCCGTCTTCAGCAGATGGCCGATGCCTACCATGTGGACTTTGAAACCCTCAAGGGCCACTTCCGTCAGTCTGGCCGTATCAACCAGCTCCGCGACGAGCTGCGCATCCAGATGGCTGCCGACTTCATCGTAGGCATCCGTCCGGCGGCCGAAGAAACAAAGTAAAAGAGGTTAATGAATGATAATCCCTACCGTCATTGAGACCACCGGACGCGGTGAACGCGCCTATGACATCTATTCCCGTCTCCTCAAGGAACGCATCATCTTCTTGGGTACTCCCATCAACGATGAAGTGGCCAACAACGTGATGGCCCAGTTGATTTTCCTTGAATACGAGAACCCGGAGAAGGATATCACGCTGTACATCAACAGCCCCGGTGGTTACGTTTCGGCAGGGCTTGCCATTTACGATACCATGCAGCATGTGCGCCCGAATATTGCGACCATCTGCATCGGAAGCTGCGCCTCCATGGCTGCGGTTCTCCTTGCGGCAGGTACCAAGGGCAAGCGCTATGCGCTCCCGCATTCCCGCATCATGTTGCACCAGCCGTCGGGGGCTGCCACTGGCCAGTCTACCGATATCCAGATTACCGCCAAGGAAATTGTTCGTACAAAGGACACCTTGACCGAAATCGTGGCGAAGCATACCGGAAGGCCCATTGACGAAGTCCGTGCCAAGACCGACCGCGATTTCTACATGGGCCCCGAAGAAGCCAAGGCCTTCGGCGTAATCGACGAAATTTTTGTTCCGCGTAAAGAGGGAGTTTAGCGTTCATGTACCGTAGCGGGAAGAACCATCCGACTGTGACTTGCAGTTTTTGCGGCAAGCCGGCCGAGCAGGTCGAAAAGATGATTACTGGTGCTGGTGTGCATATCTGCAGCGATTGCGTCACCATGTGCTACAGGATTATCGAAGAAGACAAGTCCCGCTCTATGCAGGAGCGTGCCGCCGCCGAGGCTGCCGCTCAAAAACCGCTTCCGCTTCCGACCGAAATCAAGGCTCATCTGGATGAGTTCGTCATTGGTCAGGAACAGGCCAAGACTGCGCTTTCCGTGGCCGTTTACAACCATTACAAGCGTTTGCGCTACAAGATGACCCACAACTCCAAGGACGACGTGGATGTCGAAAAGTCGAACCTGCTTTTGGTGGGCCCCACCGGCAGCGGCAAGACTCTTCTGGCGCAGACCATGGCCCGTTTTTTGGACGTGCCTTTTACCATCGCCGACGCGACTGTGCTTACGGAAGCGGGCTATGTGGGCGAAGATGTGGACAGCATCATCGTGCGCCTGTTGCAGGCTGCCGACTACGATGTGGCCAAGGCCGAACGCGGCATCATTTTCGTGGACGAAATCGACAAGATTGCGCGTAAGACCGCGAACCCCTCCATCACTCGTGACGTGAGCGGTGAAGGTGTGCAGCAGGGCCTCCTGAAGCTCTTGGAAGGTACCGTGGCTGCAGTGCCGCCGAAGGGTGGCCGCAAGCATCCGGAACAGCCGCTGGTGCAGGTGAACACGAAGAACATCCTGTTCATTTGCGGTGGCGCCTTCGAGACGCTCGACAAGATTATCGCCCAGCGCGTGAACAAGGGCGGTATGGGCTTTGGTGCCGATATCCGCAGCGAAAGCGACAATACCTTGAGCGAACTCTTTAGGCAGCTCGAACCCGATGACTTGATCAAGTTCGGCCTGATTCCTGAAATCGTGGGTCGTTTGCCCATCGCTGTCGCCCTCGAGGAACTTGACGAAAAGGCCCTCCTCAACATTTTGACCGAACCCAAGAACGCACTCGTGAAGCAGTTCAAGAGTTTGTTCGAAATGGACGGAATCGAACTGGAATTCGAACCGGCCGCTCTCAAGGAAATCGTGCGCGAAACCATGAGCCGCAAGACTGGCGCCCGTGGGCTCCGTTCCGTGATGGAAAAGACCTTGCAGAGGGCCATGTACGAAATGCCCGGCAGCGACGTGAAAAAGCTGGTGCTCACTGCCGACATGGTGAAGAACGGCCTCAAGTCTGTTGTGGAAACCACGAAAAAATCCCGCAAGAAAGTTGCCAAGGATGTGGCATAACCGCACTTTCGCCTAATTGTTGAAAATTGCACGGCGCAGTGGTCGGACCCCTGCGCTGTTTTTTATCTTTATACTGTATGAGTTTTGATTTTAACAAGATGTTTCCGTTGCTCCCGCTGAGGGATGCCGTTGTTTTCCCTAGTACGACCCGCCGTATTTTGGTGGGCCGCGATATGTCGCTTCGTGCCCTTGAATATGCCGAAAATCATGATAACGAGATTATCCTCGTGGCCCAGAAGGATGTGAGTCTTGAGGAACTCCAGAACCCCATGCTCGATCTTTATTCGGTTGGCGTGGCCGCGCGTGTTTCGACAGTTACCCCTTTCCCGAACGGTTGCGTGAAGGTGGTGCTCGAGGGCGAACAGATTGTGGACCTGCGTTCGATTATGATGCAGGACGGTTTTTTGCATGTGTCGGTATCGGCTCGCAAGGAACAAATCAAGGCTCCCGAAAAAGCCAAGGTCTTTGATGAAGTTCTTGCCAAGTTCCGCGACTATGCCACCAAGAGGAACATTGCCGAGGGCATGGTCGATGCGTTCTTCGGCATGGAAAATCAGCTGAACGCTTATTACGGGATGATTCCGTTTTTGCAGGTTTCGCTGGCCGAAAAACAGACTTTTTTGGAATTGGCGTCCATCGATGAAATGTCGGTTCGTCTGCTTGCCTTGATGGAGGTGACCGAGGACAACGACAACGTGATGGTGCGCGTGCAGCAGAATGTGCGCCAGAAGATGGCCCAGCAGCAAAAGGAATGGTTCATCTCCGAACAAATTCGCCAGCTGCAAGATGAGCTGGACGGTGAAAATGGTGGCGCCTCCGAAGTCGACCAGCTCTTGAAGAAAATCAAGGCGAAGAAGTTTTCTGCGGCTATCCAGGAAAAACTGGAAGAAGAAATTGCGCGTATGCGCCTGATGCAGCCGACTTCGCCGGAATACGCCGTGAGCCGCAATTATGTGGACTGGTTTTTGGCCATGCCCTACGGCGAATACACCGACACCGTGCTCAACATGAAGAAGGTGAAGGCGGAACTCGATTCCAAGCACTTTGGCCTCGATAAGGTGAAGGAACGCATCATGGAATACGTGGCGGTGCTGAAACTCACCGGCACGGAACGCCGCTCTCCGATTCTCTGCCTCGTGGGTCCTCCGGGTGTTGGCAAGACGACCTTGGTGGAATCGATTGCGAAGGCCATGCAGCGTAACTTTGTTCGTATTACGCTCGGTGGCGTGCGTGACGAGGCCGAAATTCGCGGTCATCGCCGTACTTACATCGGAGCCATGCCGGGCCGTTTTATCCATGCGCTGCGCCGTGCCAAGTGCATGAACCCGATTATCCTCTTGGACGAAATCGACAAGATGGCGAGCGACTTCCGCGGCGACCCCGCGAGCGCCATGCTCGAAGTTCTGGACCCGGAACAGAACCACGACTTTACCGACCACTTTATGGAAGTGGGCCTGGATTTGAGCCGCGTGCTGTTTATCGCGACGGCGAACAACGAAGGCGAAATTCCGGAAGCCCTGCGCGACCGTCTGGAAATTGTGCGCCTGCCGGGTTACTACCCGCACGAAAAGTTGCAGATTGCCTCGAAGTATCTGTTGCCGCGCATTTGCGAACGCACGGGCGTGAAACTCGAAGAGCAGGTGGAATTCAGCGACGACATGATCAACGCCGTGATGCGCGGGTGGACCCGCGAAGCGGGCGTGCGCGAACTGGAACGCATTTTGGAAAATGCCGTGCGCCATCGCGCCAAGGAAATCGTGATGGGCAAGAAGTTCAAGCCCGAAATCACCGAAAAGCAGTTGCAGGAATACCTGGGAGCGCCGCGCTTCCTGGATAGCCAATTGCCGGCCCCCGGGCGCCCGGGCGTTGTGACGGGCCTTGCCTGGACTAGCGTCGGTGGCGAAATCCTGCCGATTGAATGCATGCTTCTGAGCGGCAAGGGCCAACTCATCATGACGGGTAAACTCGGCGACGTGATGAAGGAATCGGCGCAGATTGCGGTTTCTTTGGTGCGTGAACGCCTGCATCGTTTTGGCATCGACCCCGCGATTGTGAAGAAGACGGACATCCATATTCACGTGCCTGAAGGTGCCGTGCCGAAGGATGGCCCCTCTGCCGGCATCGCTCTCACGCTTTGCTTGCTGAGCGCGTTTACGCGCACGCCGATTGCCCCGGATATTGCTTTCACGGGCGAAGTGAGCCTCACTGGCGCCTGCCTCCCGATTGGCGGCCTCAACGAGAAGGCTTTGGCGGCTCTCCAGGCCGGCGTGAAGACTTTGCGACTCCCTGCGCAGAACCAGAAGGACGTGGATGAACTTCCGGCTCCGGCGAAGAAGGGCCTCAAGATTTACACCCACAAGCATATTGACGAAATCATCAAGATTTTGTTTGCCGGTGCGAAGAAGACCGCCGTTGAAACTGCTAAGACTGCCGTTGAAACTACTAAGACCGTCGCGAAGTCCGCTGCTAAGACAACTAAAACCGCTGCGAAGTCTGCAAAGACCGCTGCGAAAAAGTAGTTTGGTGCCTATTGCTGTCATCCTCAAGGGCAAAGCCCTTGGGGATCCATAACGAAATAGTAACGTTCAAAAAAAACAGAGTCATCCTGAGCACGGCAAAAGTTGAAGTAAAAAAAACAGTGTCATCCTGAGCGAAGAACCGAAGGTTCGTAGTCGAAGGATCTGGCGATTGAAAATGGAAGAAAAAAAATGGAATTTACTCTTGATGAAATGCGCGAACATTTGAACGTTCTGGAAGCGCGAATTGCCGCTGCCTGCAAAAATGCAGGCCGTGCCCGCGAATCTGTGAAGCTCGTTTGGGTGAGCAAGTTCCACCCGGCAGAAGCTGTGGAGAACGCTATTGCGCTCGGTGCGCATGATTTTGGCGAAAACCGCGTTCAAGAAGCGGAATTGAAGTTTAGTGCTCGCCGCACGGCGATTGACGGCGCTCCGGTGATGTGCCACGTGATTGGTCCGGTGCAGAGCAACAAGCTCAAGAAGGCAGCGATTGTTGCCGACTGCATTCATTCCATCGCGAGCATGGAAGCGGTGGAGAAACTCGAGAAAGTTTGTGCAGGCCTTGCGGGCGGCAAAATCCTCGACATCCTTTTCCAGGTGAATGCGGGCGAAGAAGAAACCAAGAGCGGTTTGGACGTGGCGAATGCCGAAGCCTTCCTTGCGGAACTCGAGACTCGAGCAGGCGCTTGCGATGCTACGGGCAGAAGCGAGAAATTTCCGCACTTGCGGTTCCGCGGCCTCATGACGATTGGCAAGAACACGGGCGTTGCGGAAGATTCCCGCGAATGCTTTGCGTTCCTTCGCAATTTGCAGCAGAAGTTCCTGGCTCGCGGGGGAGTGTTTGCGAACTTTGATCAACTTTCCATGGGCATGACGGGCGATTTGGAAGTCGCCATCGAAGAAGGCTCCACGATGATTCGCGTAGGCACGGCCTTGTTCGGTGAGCGCGATTACAGCAAGCCTGTGAACGACCCTGTGCGGTAATTTTATGAACTCCTTCGCCTTTGCCGTCATCGTAGCATTTGTCGTGATTGCGCTTTTTGCGACACGGCGTAAAAGTCGTGGCAGTGGAAGTGGACGCGGCGGTAACGGCGCAAACGGAAAGTATCGCGGCCCGAGGCATGGCGCTTTCAAGGACTACATTCGCGAAAAAGAGAAGAATCGCCGCGAGCAGTTCGGCAGCGGTAAGGAGCTGTTCGGCAGCAATCAAAATGGCGGCCGTGGCGGACAGTTCGGCGATTTTGGTGAAGTCAAGTATCGCGAGGAATCGGTTCCGTTCAATGCGGCAGGCGGTGCGCAGTTCAAAATTGCACTTGGCGCGCAGTCTAAAAATTCGGTCGGCGCGCAACCTTTGTTGCAAACTCTCGATGCGAAACTATCCGATGATGCCCACGGTGTTTTTGGCGAAGCCGCGACTTCTGCGATTGTCGCCCGCGTTGCCCACGACAGCGGCGGGCGTCATTACCTGTTGCAGAACGTGTACATCCCGACGCACACGGGCTACACCGAAATCGATACTGTGCTGCTCCATGAATCCGGCATCTACGTTTTTGAAACCAAGAACGTTTCTGGCGAGGTCTATGGCGACCTGGAGCAGGAGCGCTGGGACCTTTACCTGAACGAGCGTACTCAGCACACCTTGTACAATCCACTGAAGCAGAACCAGGGCCACATTGGCGCCTTGCTTCGTCAATTGCGAATAAGTTATTCCCGCGCCCGAGTCTATTCCTTCGTGGTCTTTAGCGACCGTTGCGTTTTAAAGCGTGTGCCCGCCAGCGGCAACCGCTTTCAAGTGCTCCATTTCGGCGAGCTTCAGGCGGCCCTCGCCAACGTCCTCAAACATAGCGCAAGCGTGCACAACAAAAAGCAACTGGACGAATGGATGGCCGCTTTGCAACCCTGCGTGAATGTAAGTGAATCCGTGAAGCAGGCCCACCGCGCAAGCGTGCAGAAAATGCACAAGAATTAGCGCGACCCGCGCAGCAGATGGTGAACGATAATTTGTTCAAAAAAACAAGTTTTAGGGGAATATCTTCCACGACCCTGTAACGCCTGCGCCTAGAGAATAGTAATTGGGGTACGGGACAAGATTGAGCACGTATTTGAAATACCCGCCAAGATAAAATTTTTGACCGATTCTCCAGAGCTTGCCGACTTCTGCAATCATGTCGACAGTTCCATACGAATAGGCGATGTGGTAATCGGAACCGTATTTGTCGCTTTCTTCTCCGTTCCAGGTATTCAGTATTCCAAATGCAAACGCTCCGTTAAAGAATAGTCCGTGGAGTATGGAACTTGTATCTGGGAAGGGCATAACAGATGAACCTATTCCTAGCATATAGTGGCGGGTGCTTCCGGAATCGTATCTGGTCCATTTTTTATCGAAGTCGTGCAATTTGTATTTGAATGTTCCGAAACTGACGCTCGCGTCAAATGATAAATAAAGGCTAAAGTAGGGCGTTATCTCGCTTCCGATTTTGAACGCTACGTCGCCACCCTTCCCGTTGATTTTTCGTAACTCGCTCTCGTATGTGCCTTTGTAAACATGTTCTTCGGTAATCTGGTCGTATTCCCATCGGTCATGATCGCCATCTGATGAACGTACTTTGTCGAAAATGCCACCGAAGGAATAGTTGATGAACATGCCGTCGCCAGCAAAACATAAACCAGCGAGCAACAGGATTAGAACTTTAGTAATCTTCATGACAATCCTCGATGATAGTTTGTTCTAATCCGTAATGTTCAAACGTCCCGCAGGTTGTGTCTTCGGCAAAAAGAGGATACCTTGAAGAAGGGTAAAGTGTATCGGGTTCTGTGGTTAAATCCTTGAATTCGTAACTTGAAAAAAAGAGCCTGTCAAAATCAATTTCTGTTTTAGGAAGACGTACGCTGCCTTTTTCGCAAAAAACTTCGATATCTACAGAAACGGTCCCCTTGCGAATGACCAAATCCCTTGAGTCGCTCCACGAAGCATGGTAATCGTGCTCCTCTAAATCGGTTGTGCCTTTATAGATTAGGGAATCCTTGTAATAGATGCGCATTGTTACGGAATCTGCGCCTGTGGGTTTTGTCGCTGAAATCCAGACTCCGCACCATCGATCATAATCAATGCAAGAACAAAAGAGCCCTGCGCAGCAGAGCGCCAGCACGGCAATGATTCCAATCTTATATTTGGAGTAGTTTGTTTGCATTGTTTAGTATAAACATAAATAAATTACTTTGGAAAGTCAAGTTTTAAATTTCAATCGCCATGCCGGTGTGCAGTTGCTCGGCGCGGTCTCCTAGGACTTCGTGTAGAATTTCGTAGGCGCGGTCGCCGGTGCAATGGCCGGTGTAGATTTTTTGCACGTCAAGTTCGCGCAGGCGTTCTGCGAATTTGCGCACGTCGTTATCCGGCGTTCTGAACAAATGAAATCCGCCGAGAATTGCGTAAATTTTTTTGCCGGGGAATGTCGCCTCGATTTCTTTTACGATGTTGTCGGCGCCGCCGTGGCTGCAACTGTTCATGACGAACAGGCCCTTGGGCGTGTCGAAGACGAGACTTTGTTCGTGGTCGAAACTGTCGGTGCGGTATTTGCCGTTTTCCTTTACGGCGAAGTGGGCACGGAGTCCGATGGCGGCGCGGTCTGCGGCATCCAGCACGCAATCCTTGTGGCCTACGATAAATACGCCGGGCAGGATTTCGGTGTCGCTATCGGCAAAGCGGATGCGGTCTGCGAAACGCTTCAAGGTGCCGCGACGGATGCCGATGTATTCCTGGTACGTGAAGATTCCGAAAATTTTGTGCGTGTGGTAGCAATTCTCGAGGGCCGCCTTGCGCAGGTAAAATGGGGCATGGTCGTTCGCTTCGAAGAAGGCGCGCATGCCGTTTGCGTGGTCGTAATGCGCATGGCTTAAAACGCCCGCGTCAACCTTGGAAAGATTGACTCCCAACGCGGTGGCGTTCTTTGCGAACTTTGCAGAAGAGCCTGTGTCCAGCAGCACGTTGTGGCCCTCGTACTCCACGTGGACGCACAGACCCCATTCGCTGCGAAGACTGCTTGCAGACGCTGCCGTTCCCGGAATATTGTCAATGATGACTCGTACCTTCATAAATCAATAAATTATTTTTGTTATGTTAAAAATAGCAAAGGTTGTTTTGACCAAGGGCTGTGAAGTGATAAAGATATTTTGTTATTTGGTTCTTGTGCTCGCGTGTGCGAGTTTTGCACAGCTTGTGAAAAAAAATCCGCAGGATACGGTGAAGGTGAACCTTCATGCGGTGGATTTGAACAAGAACGAGGATGTGAGGATTTCGCCCGAAGTGAAAACCGAGAAGAAGGAAAGCTCGCCGGCGGCTTTATTGGTGGAAGTTGGGGCGTGTGCCGCGGCGCAAATGGTAAACGGTGCCGTGGGCTCGGGCGGGTCAGTTGATTGTGGTGGTGAATTCTCGGAGCGCGGAGAACGTCAAAGGATGAACGAGCGCATCAACGCTGAAAAAAAATAGGATTGCTTTTAAGAATTGAATTTCTAAAAGTAATTGTAAATCATTTGCTGATTTCTTTCCCGTCGCTGAAGGCGCTTCCGATGCGTTCGCCGATGGCGAAGTACCCGTGATTCGAGGTGTCGTAGCAGATGGGGTTCAGTTTTTTTACGTCCACCTTGTCGCTTGCGTCGAGTACGGAATCGTCAGCGACGACGTTCACGATTTCGCCGAGGAGCAGTTCAGATTCTTCGTTGTAACTGACCATCTTGCATTCGAGCGTGAGCGGAAGTTCCGCAATCAGCGGGGCGTCTACGTTTTCGCTTTTGACGGCGGTGAGACCGGATTTGGTAAACTTGTCTGCAACCTTCTTGCCGCTTGTGATGCCGAGGTAGTCAATCGCCTTGATGTTCTGGGCAGTTGCCATGCTCACGGTGAACGCCTTGCGCGCCTTGATGTTGTCCATCGTCTTGTGGCTGTTGGCCACGTAGATGGCAATCTGGTTCATGTCGCTGATGCTTCCCCAGGCGGCGACCATCGCGTTTGCGGTGCCGTCGTCGTTGTAGGTCGCGATGACAAGTGTCGGCTGCGGGTACAGATAAGGTTTCGCTCCAAGATTTTTACGCATGAGGGGTCTCCTGTTTTTACTTATACTAGAAATTTTTTAGTGCAAAAAATAGACTTGACAGTCCAAAAACATGTTGTTAGATTCGTAGTGAACGTTTGTGTATTAATTCGGTTTTTTATTGCCTGTAAGCCGAAAGGAGTGAAGATGGGTAAATTTGTGTTTTGAAAATTTCCTTTTGATACATCCCCTAAATTGTCATTGAAAATCATGTGTAGGGCAATTTTACACCTTGACACTGTATCAAAAAGGAGATACATTTGAAAGAGATTGTTGCATACGAGGGTCCATCGTTTACTATAGGCTACCTCTAAAAATTGCTTTGGTTAAGAAAATTTGAGTGAGACCGAGCGATGGCAGGAATGAAAAGTGGCGAATACTGGTGGTATTTGCCACTTTGAACGACGACAAAAGCAAAGGCCGAACTCAGCGATCAAGCTTGCTTGATCATTGATGAGGCCCAGCTTTTGCAACTTGTTGAACAAGCGCGATGTGTTACACGTGATTTTCTGAAAATGAATTATTAGAGGTGACCTAAAGAATCGGTTTTAATGCGATGCATTATAGTAGCATGTTGTAATTCAAAGGAAAAGGTTTCTTTTGATATTGCTCTTGGATAGTGTTTACGAGTTTTTTATTAACTGCTTATAAAAATTCAATTTTTAGAGGCGGTCTATTGAAATGTTGAAAGATTTTGCAATTTCGTGAAGGGTAGAGTGAATTTTTTCTAGTAAAAAGGTATTTTTTCCTAGTATGAAAATAGAGCAAATTAAAATCGACTTCAATGTGATGCCGGAAATCAAGCGTTTCGTGTATGTGTACTTGTTCGGTACGGCGGACGTATGTTATTTGGTGGATTCCGGAGTCGCGGGCTGCGAAGCGGAAATTGAAAGTCGCATGGCGCGCCTCGGTTTTGCTCCCAAGAACTTGAAAGGAATTTTTTTGACGCATGCGCACCCGGACCACATCGGCACTGCGAATTATTTCCGTACAAAGTACGGCTGCAAGGTTTATGCGAGTGCCGGCGAAAAGAGGTGGATTGAAAATATCGACGTGCAGTTTGCCGAACGCCCGATTCCGAATTTCTACAAACTGGCTGGCGCTTCGGCGCCGGTGGATGTTGTCGTGGGCGATGGCGACAAAATCGACTTGAGCGATGGAAACGTCTTGAATGTCGTTGCGACGCCTGGGCATTCTGCGGATGAAGTTTCGTACGTGCTGAACGATTGTGCGTTTATCGGCGATGCGATTCCCGTGAAAGGCGACATCCCGATTCTCGTGAACGTCCCTGATACGCGTGCAACGCTGAAGCGGATTGCCGCTCTTGGTTGTGCCTCGTTCTGCCCGGCCTGGGACCACACTTACGATGCTTCTGAAATTCAGGTGAAAATTGCCGAGGCGGAAGCGCTACTCAATGCTATTGAGGGCGCAGTATCCGCGGCGGTAAAACAGAGCGTTGTGCCGAATGCGAACTTGGAAGGCGTGAGCTTATCAGAAAGCACGGGCCTTGCGGCGATTGTCGATGAAGTCTGTGCGCGACTCTCCGCCCCGATGCTCAAGATGAATCCCCTTTTCAAGACGACCGTGAAAGCGTTCTTGTGAAAGGTGGATTTCGCTAAATAAGCTAATCAATAAAAAATCAGTTAGGGAAGAAAAATACAAATATTTGCAAAAATCTTTCCTAAAATATGTTTTTTCTTGAAGTTTTTTGTTATATTAAGAAAGAAAAATGTGAAAGTTTGCAAAAATCTTCCCTAACCAATGGCATAGAAGGAATACGGGTTTTATGTTTAAAAGAACTGCTTATCTGGAAAAACTGGTTCATTCCATGGGTAATGGATACGTGAAAATTGTTACTGGGATTCGTCGATGTGGCAAGTCCTTTTTAC
>JAKSIL010000034.1 GCA_024398815.1 Fibrobacter sp. | reverse complement strand
AAAATCGCTGCGCGATTTTGTTCGCTGCGCCTCGGCCGCAAAAATGAGCAAGCTCATTTTTGTGGCACTCGGCTTGCTACCACTTGGCCAAGGCGTTCGAGATGATCAGATCCTGGAGTTTTTCGATGGCGCGGGCTTGGCCATGGCGATCTTCGGACTCGTTTTTCTGGATGTCGTAAGTTCCATCGGCAGAAAGCGACTTGGACTCGTAAATGACGCGATCCTTGACATTATCGTAGAACTTCACGCTCACGCGAATGGTTACGCGGTACGTTTCGACGTCACTGTTGCTATTGTAGTTTTCTGGATTGTTCGTGTAACTCAGCAAAGTAATTTCAAAATCGGCGGTAGCCTCTTCGTTGACAAGCCTTACGCCACCGGCGTTTTTCTTGAACATGTCCACCACGGCCGTATGGATGTCATTAGCCAGCACGGGGTCAAGAGTCTTATCCTCGACCTCATGTATCTGCACGGTCTTGATATGGCTTGGAAGCGTACTCGCTGTAAAGCTGTAACAGCCGGACAAAAGCAACAAGGCGAGCAGGCAAAAAACGCCCGAAACAACTTTAATTTTCAAACCGAGTTTCATCGTAGATAAATTTAGATTTTTTTAAGAGAACGACAATGAGTAAAAAAAATTCCATGGCGATTAAATCACCATGGAACATGCGTAAAACGCTTTATTGTAGAATTCTGGCTACTTTACAGAGAAAATCTTGTTAAAGCTGCCGTCCTTTACAATGTACAGACCCTTGTCAAGCTGCTTTGCATTCAACTGCGTCTGGACATCGCTCACGCGAGCCTTCAGCTGGCAAACAAAGACGCCCTTCGTATTGTACACGCTGAACGTTCTGTCGGTATTCTGCAAGAGAGCCTTGGTGGCAATGAACGCCGTGGAGTCATCCGGATTGCTCGGGCCGACCATAGGATCGGTAATATCAGACTTGCCGTTGTTGTCGGACTTTCCGCCATTGTCATCAGTCTTTCCGCCATTGTCGCCAGTATCGGTCTTGCCGGAATCGTCAGCCTTCTGACCACCCTGGTCCGAATCAGTCTTGCCAGCATCTGCCGCAGCAGTTGTATCCGGCGTGTCGGCCTTGGGCTTATCAGAAATAAGACCATCCACATCATACTGCTTGATGAAGTTCCAGATATCGGAAACATCGGCAGCAGAAGGGCTGTGGCCACGACCCTGGAGCTTCAAGTGCTTGATGGTGACATTAGCGTCGCACGGGCCCCAAGTATAAAGCGTAGCGTTCGGATTTTCACTATTGGGATAATTGTCCTGGACCTGAGCCTGAGACGGGCAGTTGAACTGGTCGCGGTAATTCTTTATGAATCCTTCGACCTGGTTGTACTGCAACACGTCGTCGTTAGTTCCATGCGGATGGAATATAGGAACCGGGCGCTGGGCTTTAGACGCACCCATCACGTTCGTACCGGAGCACGGAGCAAAGGCCGCAATCTTGTCGGCAATCTTGCTCATGGAATGGTAAGTGAACATACCGCCCATGGAGAAGCCGGAAAGATAGACGCGTTTTGTGTCGATGTCGTATTCCTTGACCATCTGGTCAATGATTTCCGTGACCCACTTGGTATCCTTATCACCACTGATATCCCAGGTGCTCATGCCGGTGCCACCTCTAGGATAGACGACGACAAAACCAGCCGTATCAGCGACATTTTCCCAATGGGTATTTTGTTGCTGATAGTTCGGATCCTGGTCCATGCCGTGCAGGGAAAGAAGCAACGGGCTCTTTGCCGGAAGGTTAGCTGGAACCCACACGTGGATGTCTCTGCCGGAAACAGACTCTTTTTTGTAATCGTTGATGGATTTTCCACCACCGCCGCCGCCGAAGCCTCCGCCTCCACCCCAATCTCCCCATTGGGCAAACGACATTGATGCTGCAAGTAAAAGCAGTAAAGGTATTCTCATTTTTATACTCCCGAAATGATAGCACATAGTATTACATGCTATACTGAAAGTAATATATAGTGGCATCGTCTCTTTTTGAATGCCACCATTCAAATAGCGGTGTAAAAAATTACAACGGGTAAAATGCAAAAAAATCGGGAAAAAATTAAAATTTTTCCCCTATCCATCGCCGCGTCTTTGTTAAAAATTAATTACAAGCTCATTTTCCTTCAATCTCTTGTCTTTCATCGTTCGTCTTTACGCTATTTTTCTATCTTTACCGCGTAAATTTTTCATCCGAGGCATAAAATGCTTGACATACGTAAAATCCGCGAAAATCCGGAATATTATATTGCAGAAACCGAAAAGAAATACACGACCGTGAGCCTTAAGGACGTTCTCGCCATCGACGAAGAACGCCGCCCGCTCCTTACCGAAGTGGAACGCCTCAAGAGCGAACGCAACGCAGAATCCAAACGCATCGGTGACTTGAAGAAGAAGGGCGAAAACGCCGACGAAGCCGTTGCCGCCATGCGCGCCCTCGGCGACAAGATTGACGAAATGGACAAGAAGCTGAAGGAACTCGACTTCAAGCAGACCGAAATGCTCATGCACGTCCCGAACATCGCTCCGCGTTCCCCGGAAGGCAAGGACTCTAGCGACAACGTCGTCGAAAAGGACGGCCCGATTCCGTTCGACTACTACACCAAGAACGATGACTTCGCCCGCGTGGACCACAAGACCCTCGGCGAACGCCTTGGCATTTTTGACTTTGAACGTGGCGCCAAGATTTCCGGTTCCGGCTTCCCGGTCTACCGCGGTCTCGGTTCTCGCCTCGAACGCGCCCTCATCCAGTTCTTCCTCGACGAACACCAGAAGGCTGGCTTCGAAGAATTCACACCTCCGTACCTCGTCACCCGCAACACCATGCGCGGCACGGGTCAATTGCCGAAGTTCGAAGAAGACATGTACCGCTGCGACAAGGACGACGACCTGTTCCTCATCCCAACTGCAGAAGTTCCACTCACGAACCTCTACTCTGGCGAAATCATTCCGGAAGCAGACCTTCCAAAGCGCATCTGCGCCTACTCCGCTTGCTTCCGCCGTGAAGCAGGCTCCTACGGCAAGGACACCCGCGGCCTCCTCCGCCTCCACCAGTTCAACAAGGTGGAAATGGTGTACTTCGCCCATCCGGAACGCTCCTACGAAGACCACGAAGAACTGACCCGCTTTGGCGAAATGCTCTTGGAAAAGCTCGGCCTCCCCTACCACCGCTTGGCACTCTGCAAGGGCGACCTCGGTTTCGGTGCCGCCAAGTGCTACGACCTCGAAGTCTACGCACCGGTCGAAAAGAAGTGGCTCGAAGTTTCCAGCTGCTCTAACTTCGAAGACTACCAGGCTCGCCGCGCCAACATCAAGACGAAGGTCAACGGCAAGAACGTCTACCTGCACACCTTGAACGGTTCCGGCCTCGCCACACCGCGTGTGATGGTCGGCATCTGCGACAACTACCAGCAGAAAGACGGCTCCCTCAAGATTCCTGAAGTGCTGCGTCCGTACATGGGCGGCATGGAATTCATCAAGCCGAAGGCCTAATATTGACACACGATTTTCACTTAAAAAGAAGGAAAATAATGAACATAAAACTCATATCCCTTTCCGCAGCGATTGCAGTTTCTGCCGCATTCGCTCAAGACGAGTTCGCCGCCCAACCGGCACCTGCAGAACAAACTGCAGCACCGGATGCATACGCAGCTCCCGCTCCGGCACCAGCACCGGCACCCGCTCCTGTGGTCTATTCCAGCAGCTCGGTCCAAATGACGATGCCCGTTTTCAGCTCTTCCAGCGCTGACCAGGCGCAGGCTGGCGAAAAGTCCAGATTTGACGTTTTGCGCGGCAACGCCTACAATTCCGTAGGAAACCAGGCTGCAGCTTCCACCATCGGCGGAAACATGGTAAGCCCTCACAACATGTACGGCTCCAAGCTCGTTTATTTGGAACCCACTCTTGAAACCGGCGTAGTCGCTTTCGGTACGGCCCGCACTTACTTCTTGGGCTTCGATAACAACGGAGACCTCGGTCTGTTGCAAGCCGGTATCGCCTCGAACGGATTCGGTATCGCCGTCCGTGCAGGCCTCGACAAGTCCTGGTACACCTACGACAACGGTAACACCGATGACGAACGCTCCCAAGTTGGTGAATTCGACCTCATTGGACTCGACCTTTCTACGATTGTCGGCGGTGTCGACTTCACGGTCAACGTCGCTTGGGAAACCACAGACGACGAAAACCACCAGGAAATCGGTTCCAACGAAAGCAACGAATCCTTCTGGGATTTGACTGCAAAAGCAACATTCACCAACACCCCGTCGGGAAAAGACGTGTTCTGGGGATTCAGCGTTGCATTCCTCCGTCACAACCTGACCACCGAAACGAAAGCCGGCAAAAAGAGAACGGCAACCAGTGCCAACTCCCGCCTCCAGCTCGTTCCCGAGTTTGACATCGGCGGAAAAGTTCTCGGAAACGACAAGGCTCGCGTGCTTCTCGGTTTGAACACTTGGGTCCCTGTGATGATGTTCGACAAGGTCAAGGATGTCAGCGAAGACCATATCGGTGTCGGCGTATACACCGCACCCAACATTCTTGCCGAACTCGCTCTTGGCAACTGCTGGACCGTGTTCGGTGGCGCTCGCCACACTTGGAAGGCTTTCTCCTTGGAAACCTTGACCGAAAACGACAAGTACGAAACCACAGCCATGAACATCCATACCTATGGAACCACGGTTAGCACCGGAGCACGCTTCCAGTACAGCAACTTCGCTCTTGAAGCCTCTGTTTCCGATAACATGTACACCAATCCGCTTACCGGCTTCAACGGTGGCAACATGATCGCCAACTTCGGCGGTTTCATTCTTTTCTAATGGAGGGCTGAATAATGAAAAAGATTTTTGCACTTGCTCTTACCGCAATCGCACTTGTCGTTATCGCCGCTTGTAGCGCTGACAATATGCTTTCCACATCGGGTTCCAACGAAGGTCCTACCGGAGATCTCCTCACAAAGGGAATCGACGGCATGGGCGTTACCGCCCCTTCGTCTTCGTCCAAGGCATCTTCTTCCTCCAACGGTTCGAGCATCGATCGCGACGAAACCGACGAATACATGGATGAAGAATGCGACGACTGGGATTTCGAATCCACAGAAAGCGGTTACAACGTTTATTATTGCTATGATGACGACGAAATGTATCTTTGCGACGAAGACGGTTGTTTCTAAATTGTAAAAAATGACCTAACAAAGGCGAGCTTGACAAAAGCTCGTCTTTTTTTTTAGGATTTAACCTATATTTAGGAAAAACTCATATAGTACTAAGGAGAACCAATGAACATTAAATTAGTGTCTGTTGTCGCCGCCCTTGCTTTCTCTGCCGCAGTCGCTCAGGACTACGACGACGAAGACGAAATGGACAGCGAAGAAACATCACAGCAGGCTTCTCAAGAAGAATCCGCCAGTTCTGACGACGATTCTGCCCGAGAAGAAGCACCGGCAGCTCCCGCCATCGACGAAGCATCCTCTACCGAAAAGACCGAAGAAACTCCGGCTGCAACACCTATGGTCGAAGCCAAGGGACTCAACGTGCTTCATGGCAACGCTTACAATCTCGTTGGCAACCAGGCCGCAGCCTCCACCGTCGGCGGTGACATGTTCTACCTCTACAACATGGCTGGCCGTACCATGCTTTACGTGGAACCCACGAACGAAGCAGGCGTCCTTGCCCTTACAAAGGGTTCGACGACATTCCTCGCCGGATTCGACAACAGCGGATTGACGGGACTCCTCACCGCCGGTATCGCCAACAAGGGCTTTGGCGCCGCCTTGCGCCTTTCCCTCGACAAATCCTGGAATTCCGACGAAGCCGGCAACAACAAGGATAACTCCTCCGTAACAGGTATCGGCGACGATATCGGAGGCATCTTCTCCATGTCTCTCGGTGAACTTGACTTCGCTGTCCAGGCAGACTGGTACACCTATGCGTATGACACCGACACCGATGACGGTACCGAAGTGGACCAGTCCAGGTGGGAGTTGATCTTGAACGCAGAAATTTCGAACTCTCCTTCCGCCAAGGACCTCTTCTGGGCCGGTGGACTCGACTTCAACCGCCATGCCGATTCCCAGGAATCCGGCAGCAACGAAAGAGTCAATCCGGACGCACGCCTCTCCATCACCCCGAGATTCAACTTGGGCATGCCCGTGGTCAGTGCTGAAGACGCCCGCATCCTCGTCGGCTTGAACACCTATATTCCTATAGTGTTCTACGACGAAATCGAAGACAAGGGCAACCAGGTCAAGGATAGCTACTCCACCTTCGGTCTCCACACAGTCCCGAACATCTTCGGTGAATACGCCATCTCCGAAAACTGGATTATCTACGGTGGCGCATCGTTCGACTGGAAAATTTTCGGATACGCCGGAGAAGAACTCGAAGGCACCGCAGCTGGCGCAACCACTCGTGAACTTTCTTCCATTACTATGAAAACCAACCTGACAAACGCCAACGCAGGCGTCCGCTTCCAGTACAACAGGCTCGTTCTTGAAGCAAGCATCGCCGACAACCTTGGCAGCGCTGCATGGTCCGGTCTCATCGGCAACTTCGCCGCATTCATCAATTTCTAATCGGAGGATAAAAGAATGAAAAAGATTATCACAATCGCATTGTTCGTAAGTGCTTTCGCATTCGTTGGATGCTCCGGTGAAGGTAGCGTAAGCGGTCCCCGCTTGGATACCGACAGTGAACAAATTGACCTCGACGACATTGACATTGACATCAACGACTTGAACGACTTGCTTCGCAGTCTGTAGAAAAGAAACTCGCTAGACGATAAAGAACCCGATCCTCGAGACCGGGTTCTTTTTTTGCAATGTTCAAATCAGGCGATGTTCCTGCCTTGCGATATTCGAAATCAGTCCTTGACACAGCGGACGGAATAGGCAATCGTTTTCAACTTGATATAGCTACCCCAGAATTTATCCGTGGCATAGAAGAGTTCCCAATACGGAGCCCTTTTCGGGTCCTCGGACTCGTTCGCCACCCACATGGAGAAATCTTCGTTGAGCTCGTTAAACGAACCATCGGAATCACGCCATCCGGCAGGAAGCGCACCGAAACCAAAGCGGTTGGTTCCCGGAATGCAATCTTCGTCAGCTTCTTCGCAGGCGGCCCAACCATTTTGGGATTTCAAGCTGGTCCCGACCAGTTCATCTTTATGACCGTTCTTGACATTGTTGTTATTGACGAAAGTTTCAAGAATATCAATTTCGCGCATGGAGGGAACATGCCAGCCTTCAAGACACGCGCCTCTATGCTTCGGCGTAATTTGCCCTGCCGCAGACGTAAAGAGGAAGGAATTATCCAGATCAAGCGCCGACGCCCATGTGTAAAGGCGTCCGAACTTCTCGCAGTTTTCTGAATTATTGTCGTAGCACCAGCTCCCCTCTGCAGCATAGTTTAAATTCTCGGCAAGCCAGGTTTGCGAACCGATTTTCACGACTCTATACATTTTGTTGTCGCGCATGTCGCAGACGTAGCCTTCGGGGACATTGGCGCAAGTATCGATTTTAGGTTCGGATTCCGATGACAGAATTATATTTGAACTGGACGACCTAGTCCGACTGGAACTGGATCTCCTCTTCTTTTTCTGCTTGGCGACACTTTTTTTCACATCAATCGTTATGGTATCGATAGATGCCGACGATATGGCAGAAGAATCGACAGACTCCTCTTGAATGACTAAAGGCTCTTCTTGAACAGAAGATGCGGGAACAGGGTCTTTTGCTTTCGCTACAGAATTTTGGGCGGGTTGTTCACTAAAACCCCTGTCGCACGCAGCGACAAGGAGCATTCCACACAACGCCCAAAAATAAATGCATCTATTGAAACGCATTTTTTGACCTCTGTCTATAATAATATATATAGTTTTTTTCAAAAAAAACAAAATGTTAAAATGCTTATTTTTGGTCAAAAAAGGGCAATTTTTCAATTTTGGAGAACGATTTTCCGTCTTTTTGCAGAGCAAAATATCGAACAGAATCTCCCAACGCAAGCATCACGTATTTTGGAGAAATAACCTTAAGATACCGATTTAATTGGACTTGCAACGCTTGCCAGGTGTATTCGCCGGGAGCCTTGCACTCCACCAGAAGCCAAGGACGGTTCAACGTAGCACCGTTACTGAAATCATGCACCAGAATATCAACGCGGTCATCACTCTTCGGATCAATGGCGCAAAGGCCGAACTCCATACTGACCAAATGAGCAGGCACATTGACGACATCCAGCAGATAACGAATCGTCGCTTGGCGCACGTGTTCTTCGGGCGTCGCGGGCACGTCTTTTTTGCGAATCGGATCGAACAAGGTGCGAGGCACGAGGCACGAGGCACGAGGTTCGAGGTTCGAGGCTTGAGGGGCGACATCTGACTTTGGCATACGATATAATTTAAAAAAAATGTCTTCCCTTGATTTTTCTTTCATCCGTTTATATATTTCGTGGCATGAACAATATTTTTGGACAGATTATCGCAGCAGCATTTGCAGCAGGCTCGGCAGCAGCACGAGCTAGTATGAGGCTGTCCAAGAAAACTGAAGTCTGGAACGCATAACTCGCAAAACAGACGCAAAAGTTTCAAGGGCAGCCTCTCCGCGGGCGGCCCTCTTTTTTTAACCCAAAACCCCAAAACCAAAGGAAATCCTCTTGAATTTTATGCTATTATTACGTTGTAAAATTTGGCGACTCCAAAGAGCCTGCCACAAGAGAATTTTCGATACCTTTACAGGAGAATAAAATGAGAAAGCGTTTGCTTACCGATGGTGCCAAAGAACTGTCTTACGAAATCCGTGAGATAGTCAAGAAGGCAAACCTCCTTAAAACGCTTGGTCTGCCGGAAATCCACTGGGAAAACATCGGCGACCCCATCGAGAAAAAATGCGAAGTCCCGGGCTGGATCAAGGACATTGTCTCGGACCTCGTCAAGACGAACCGCAGTTACGGCTACTGCCCCTCGAAGGGCATGCTCGACACCCGCGAATTTCTGGTGAAGGAAAACAACAAACTCGGCGGCGCACAGATTACCGTCGACGACATCCTGTTCTTCAACGGCCTCGGCGACGCCATCGCGACGCTTTACAGCCTGCTTTCCATGACGACCCGCATCATAGGCCCCGCTCCGGCCTACAGCACCCACAGCTCCGCCGAAGCCGCCCACGCCCACGCCGGCCCCATCACCTACAGCCTCAAGCCCGAAAACCACTGGTACCCGGACCTCGAGGAACTGGAAAACAAGGTGAAGTACAACCCGACCATCGCAGGCATATTGATTTTGAACCCGGACAATCCGACCGGCATGGTCTATCCGCGTGAAATCCTCGAAAAGATTGTGGATATCGCCAAGCGCTACAACCTCTTTATCATCTGCGACGAAATCTACAACAAGATTACGTACAATGGAGCCCACGCCTACGCCCTGGCCGAATACATCGGCGACGTTCCGGGCATCGCCCTCAAGGGCATTTCCAAGGAGTACCCGTGGCCGGGTGCCCGTTGCGGATGGGCCGAATACTACAACCGCGACAAGGACGAACAGTTCGACGCCTTCTGCCGCGCCTTGGACAACGCGAAGATGGTGGAAGTCTGCTCCACGACGCTTCCGCAGATGACAATCCCGCGTGTGCTGGGCGATCCGCGCTTCATGGAACACCGCAAGGCCTTGAACGAAAAGATCGGCCGCCGTTCGGCTATCATCAACGAGATTCTTTCCGACATTCCGGAACTTTACTTCAACCCCACCTACGGTGCGTTCTACAACACCATCATTTTCCGTGAAGGCGTTTTGAACAAGCACCAGAGCCTGAAGATTGAAAATCCGCGCATCAAGGCGAAAGTGGAAGAATGGTGCAGTAAGACCGAAAACCTGGACTACCGCTTCGTTTACTACCTGCTTGGCGCGAAGGGAATCTGCGTTGTGCCGAGTACCAGTTTCTGCACCGACTTGAAGGGCTTCCGCGTGACGCTCCTCGAAGAAGACGAAAAGGAACTCCGCAGCGTGTTCACAACAATCCACGACGCTATCATTGAGTACTTGCATAGTTAAAAAACGCAAGCCCCGACCTGGCAACTGACATGGAAAAATTCGATTTGCACATCAAGGGTATCAAGAAGAGCTTTGGCGACAAGGCTGTCTTGAAGGATATCGACGTGACCATCAAGGATGGCGAGTTCGTAACGCTGCTCGGCCCTTCGGGCTGCGGCAAGACGACGCTCCTCCGCATTATCGCAGGCTTTGAAAAGGCCGATGAAGGGGCTGTGATTCTCGGTGGCGAAGACATTTCCAAAAAATCCCCGGCAAAGCGAGATATCAATACCGTTTTCCAGAGTTATGCGCTGTTCCCGCACTTGAACGTTTACAACAACATCGCGTTCGGCCTCAAGAGCAAGAAGGTTCCGAAAGACGAAATCGACAAGCGCGTGAAGAAGATGATGGAAGTCGTGAACATCACGGACTTCGCCAAGGAAATGCCTGCGACCTTGAGCGGCGGTCAAAAGCAGCGCGTGGCCCTCGCCCGCGCCCTCGTGAACGAACCGGACATTCTTTTGCTCGATGAACCGCTCAGCGCATTGGATGCAAACCTCCGCAAAAAATTGCAGACGGAACTCCGCGAAGTGCAGCGCAAGACGGACACTACGTTCATCATGGTCACGCACGACCAGGACGAAGCCATCGCCGTTTCGGACCGCATTCTCGTGATGTACCAGGGAAAACTGGTACAGGACGGTTCGCCCGAAGATGTTTATGAACATCCGGTGAACCGTTTTGTCGCGAACTTCATGGGCGAATGCAACATTCTCGAATGCGGCAAGGTTTCGGATAAAGTTGTCAGGTGCGCCATCGGCGAACTCGTGGTGGAAAAGACCCCGACCTGGTCAAACGTCAACTGCTCCGGTGGCGTTGCCATCCGCATGGAAGACATCCACGTTTGCACCGAAGGCGAGCACTTCGAAAACAACGTCTTCCACGCCACCATCAAGGAACGCATTTTCCGCGGTGACTACTGGGAACTGCATGCAGACTTCGGCCCGCTCACCTTGCGCGTGATGACGGACCCTGACCAGATTTACGACCCGGGCGACGAAGTCGAACTCTATATGGAACCGCAATACCTGCAGGTCCTCGAAGACTAATGAACTTCTTTGATTCAATCAAAGATCAGTTTAATTTGGTCGCAAAGGAATACGACAAGAATCGACGCAAGTTCATCCCCTACTTTGACGATTACTACATCGCCACAACGGAACTCATCGCCAAGGAAATCTGTACCGTCCCCCGCAAAATCGTTGACTTGGGTGCTGGCACAGGAATACTCACCCAGTTCTGGTACGAGCACTTTCCCGAAGCTCGCTACGTTCTGGTGGACATCGCCGAAGAAATGCTCGCCATCGCCAAAAAACGTTTCAATGGCTGCGCAAACGTAGAATACCGCGCCATGGACTACTCCGTAGCGCTCCCCGATTGCACCAATGGCGAAGATGGAGCAAGCCGCCCAGACATATTTATTTCCGCCCTTTCCATACACCACCTGGAACACGAGCAAAAGAAGAATTTATTCAAAATGATATACGAGAATCTCCCCGCCGGGGGCATTTTCGTAAACTACGACCAGTTCTGCCTAGACGACGCCACCCTTAACGCCAGCGTGGAAGCGCACTGGACAAAGGGAATCCTTGCGAGCGGGCTCGCTCAATCCGAAATCGAGCGCTGGCAGAGCCGCAAAAAACTGGACAGGGAATGCTCCGTGGCAAATGAAATCGACTGGATCAAGGACGCAGGCTTCTCTTCTGCCGAAAACCTCTTTTTCCACGGCAAATTCGGCGTCATCATCGCCAGAAAATAAAATTTTCCCATTTTAATCGCGGAAAATTTCACTTTTCCTCTTTTTGATAATAGATTTATTCGTATGAAAATCATTGCGAAGGCTTTATCCGTATGCATCGTATTTTGCGCTATAATCGTTTTGATCATGGCTGGTATTTCGCATTTATCGAACAAAGAAAATACCGCTATCGAAAAGAAGCCCAAAATCACAAGTGAATTTGTCGGCAATAGAATCCAGGAAATTTCAGAACTTGCAACACTTGCGCACCATTACCGCAAAAACGCAAACTACGAAGACGCCAAAAAACTTCTCAAGTACCTTCCCGACTGGCGCATCAACAAGTCCATCAAAAACTTTTCACTGATATACGAAGGCGAAGTCAAGATGGGCTACGACTTGAAAGACATAAAAGTGGGCATAGATACGACTGCCATGACCATCGAAATCACTTTACCAGAGCCCAAGATTCTGAGTCACAGCATCGATTTCGAAAGCATTGACATCATTTGCGAAAACAAAGGCTGGTTCAACGAAATCAAACTCGAAGATTTCAAAAAATTCTTTGTCGAAGAACAAAAAGCATACGAAGCCACAAATAGGGACTTGCTGAACAAGCGCGCCCGCGAACAAGCGGAAAGAATCATCACTTTGTATCTTGAATCCGTCATCAATATTGTAAATCCAAATCTGCAAGCAGATTCAGTCGCCGACTCCACGTCGCAAACTGGCAAACCCGCTGTGGAAGACATTAAAAAATGGTTACCGATAGAAGACGGCTACAAATTAAACATAAAGTAACCATGAGTAAAATTGTCATTTTGTATGAGCCACTTTTGAGTGACGCACAAGCGCGATGTGTTACACGCGATTTTCTAAAAATGAATTATTAGAGGTGACCTATAGTTAGTAGTTTTTTACACAGCGGACAGGAAAAGCACGTTTTGACTTAGCCTCTTCATAAAGGCGGTTCATGCCTTGAGATTCTATCGAGACTAGATGCGCCTTTTCAGGATAATCACTTGATTGCTCCGGTGACCAGAAAAAAGTCTGTTTTTTTATAAGTTTGAAAGTTGTAGTACCGTTTTCATAACGTAGCCAATATCCTGTAGGCAATATCGATAGACCAGAACCGTTGTTACCGAAACCAGCTACTTTCGAGCCCAAATAGGATACACTACTATGCTGCAAATAAGCCCATTCCCCTTCACTTGCTACATGCCACCCCTCGGGGCAAATACCCTGATGCTGTACATAATATTGTGGTTGCGTATAACCGCTGGGATAAACGAATTTTTGAGAGCAAGCCTCTGCACTCATAGAGACGCTGTCACACACTGCGGGAAAATTCATCGCATTGCTCCAAGTATAGAGGCCGCCCCAGCCGTTTTCGCAGTACCACGGGTCGTCATCGTAACAGTACTTCGTGGAGTCTCCCTGCACTGTACCGCCAGACACCATCTTACCATAATTCAGGTTCTCGGCAAAGAAAACATAAGTTTTTTCAAAAACATCATCATACTTGCTCACCGTACGATACTTGTGTCCGTCGCGAGGGTCTGTGAACTCACCGTAAGACACTTTCTCGTTAAACTGGTTCGTCATGTCGAAATAGCTGCTAGTGGGCACAGCCGAACTGGAGGATTCCGGAACCCAAAAACCGTCATGACAAATAACCTTTACCCCATTCGCCCTTTGAGTTTTGCCCTCCTCAGAGCAAGGCCTTTTTTCTTCGCCAGAGCTACTGTTCGTCCCTGCAAACGTTCCCGAGCTGCTCGACTTAACGCTTGACGAGGCTGGGCTAGACTCACCGTCACTGTTCTTGTCTCCTGTAGACGAGCTGGATTTCGCAGACGACGAATCGTTCTTTTCCTTAGCCGAGGACGACGCAGCAGTCTTTTTCGAAGACGACGAAACATCGCAATCGTCGTCCTCGCATTCGCAGTTTTCGTCGTCTACTTCGCAAGACGCCGAGGTATCATTCTTGTGCACGTAACCCGAACTGCTGTCATCGTCACCGCACGCGACGAAGGAGAAAGTCAACATGGCGCACAGGGCCGCTGGGGCCAACCGGACAAAAGTAACCGAACGCATAAAAGAACCTCTGCTGTACAAAATATAACAAACATCCGGCAGGAGACAGCCATCCATGCGGCACAATCCATTCTCATCAGTTTAGACGCGATTGGTATTTTTACAATAAAAATATTATATTATTTTACTTTTTTACACCTTATTTGTTATATTTTTAAAAGAAATTACAACAAATAGGTTATACAATGAATAAAAGGCTGATTTTGCTGAGAGCGCTTGCACATAAAATGGGAAATCTCGCCCAACTCCGCGACGCCAAGCCTCCAAAGCAAGGGTGGATTTCCACCGTACGTCAAGCCCTCGGGATGACCGCCAAGCAACTCGCGGAACGAGTCGGGCTTTCTCAGCCGCGCATCGCCAAGATGGAACTCAACGAGAAAAACCTGAAAATTTCAACCATGAAGAAAATCGCTGAGGGCCTTGACTGCGAATTCGTTTACGGATTTGTTCCCAAGAGCAGCCTTCAAGAGACTATCAAACGGCAGGCCTACAAAAAAGCCGAGGCAATTTTGTTGAACGTCAACACGACCATGGCATTGGAAGACCAACTTGCCGACGATCCGCACATCCTGACGGACATGGCGGACGAGATGATAGCCAAGAATATCAAGCGTATTTGGGACAAGTAATTTTTTACTGAATAGCCTTTTTGTCATTTTGTGACATATCCATAATTTATATTTTGGGTATGGTCGATATATTTACATCAGACGATAATTCTACGCCCCTTACGCCTGAAGAAAGCGAGGAGTTGAAGCCCAAGTGGATTACTCTCCGACGCGAACTCAACGAATTTGAAACTCGTAATATTTTGGATGCCGAAATGTGGCTAACCACGCATAGGCAACGCGATATTTTAAACGACTCATTCCTTATGAGATTGCACAAGAAAATGTTTGGTCAAGTGTGGAATTGGGCTGGCGAGTATAGAACCACAGAAAGGAACATCGGTGTCGCACCATACCAAATTCCTGTCAAATTGAAGACTTTGTTTGATGATGTGAAATTCTGGATAGAAAACCATACGTTTTCCAATTTGGAAATAGCAGTTCGCCTTCACCACAGGCTGGTATTAATTCATCCGTTTCCAAACGGCAATGGTAGAATTTCACGGTTGATGGCGGATTTGCTTATGCAGCAACTCGGTGAATCCCGGCTCTACTGGGGTGACGCCTGCCTGACCGACCTTACGGACTTACGAAAGAAGTATATTAAGGCCCTTCACGACGCAGATTCTGGAGATTATACGGAATTGATTAAGTTCGTGACGATATAACTTGTTCAGAACGACTATTTGTAGGTTCCATAACCGTTTTTAAAAATCTTGTTTTGTGGGTGGCTATTTATTCATAGCGCAATTATGAATTTTTCGCAAAAAAGCTAGTCAATCAAACGCGGCTCGAGGCTTTCGATTTTGTAGCTGTTGCGAGAAACTTTCTTGGCAATTTTCTTGTTGTTCTTTTTGGACTTGGACATATAGACCCCATTGGCTTTTCAAGGAAAAGCCTAGTTAATTTGTTTAAAATCTTGTTATAATTAGTAGTTTTTTACACAGCGGACGGAGTGTGCATACTCTGATTTGGCGCGAGAGGTACTTCGGGTCATATCATTGCGAAGAACATTGACCAGCTTAGCCTTGTTTGCTTGATCCCGCTCCTGCTCAGGAAGCCAAAAAACGGTTTGTTTTGTAATATTATCATAAGCCATTGTTCCGCTAGGATAAAGTAGCCAATACCCGGCTGGCAATATCGATAATCCGTAAGAATTCTTGCTACCAAATCCGGCAACCTTCGATCCCATATAGTAGGCGAAACTATCCCCTGTTTTTTGGTCCAAGTACGCCCATTCGCCCCCATTCACAACATGCCATCCTTCCGGGCATATTCCTTGATGCTGAACAAAATAATATTTTCCATTAAATTCTTCATTATCGCTTTCTAGATTAAACTTATTCGGACATTTTTCCGAAGCAATGGAGACGCTGTCGCATACAGCGGGGAAATTCATGGCTCTGCTCCAAGTATAGAGTCCACCCCATCCATTTTCGCAGTACCACGGGTCGTCATCGTAACAGTACTTGGTGGAGTCCTCCTGAACAGACCCACCAGAAATCATCTTGCCATAGTTCAGATTCTCCGCGAAAACCGTGTAGGATTCCATGAACACGCCATTTTTTAGTTCAACCGTACGGTATTTTTTCCCGTCGCGCGGATCCGTAAACTCGCCGTAAGACACTTTCTCGTTAAACTGGTTCGTCATGTCGAAATAGCTGCTAGTGGGCACAGCCGAACTGGAGGACACGGGGACCCAATAGCCATCTTTGCATAATTGTTTTTCACCCGTTTCCATCACAGTTCTTGTATTCCCTTCTTTTTCTGGAGGGCACGTTTTCAAAGAAGAACTGCTCCCCCCCAGCTGACGATCCCGCCGACGTCCCCGAGCTGCTCGATGATACAGAAGAACTGCTCTTGGCATCCGTAGACGAGCTCGATTTCGCAGAAGACGAACTGTTCGTCGATGAGGACGAGACGCTGCTGCTGGATTTGTCTCCATTGCCGTCACTGGTCCCGTCGCCGCTGCTCAGGATTTCGCTAGACGAAGATTCCTTTTCCGGTTCAACGAAGCTGCTGTCGTCGTCACCGCAGGCGGTAAAGAACATGGTTGCCGCGAACAGGGCCAGGCAAAAAATTCTGAGCAGGTTCATTCAAATATCCTTGTCATAACTCGTTTGAAAAATAACAAAAAAAATTATGGGCACCTCTAATAATTGCTTTGAATGAAGAAAAACACGGAGAACCGAGCGATTGCAGGAACGAGTAGTTCAAAAGCCGAATGTTGCAAAAATACATTTATGTATTTTTATAACTGAGGCGTACTACTGATGCCTTCGGCATCAAAAATGGCCCATACCACACCACGATGTGGAAATCCTGAACGTCGCCGATTTGGACGCCGCCCCGTGCATCGGTCGCAACACATGCTTTAGCCGCGAAGGGAACGCCTGTTTTCGCCACGACGACATGGACAAAGTTTACGCCGCACTTACCTCCGCAGAATGGCGATGTTCTAAAATCGCCAGCCATAATCGAAGCAAAAAAGTTCGGCGAAACCATTTCTGCAGATTGTCAATGACAAAATTTCAGTTTTCCGCTTTTTCGCCAGTCCTCTCGGCCGTCTCATTTTTTCAAGGCATACCACTTTCCTATATTTGAACGCAAATGGCACAACAGGTCACTGAAGTTTTCGAAGGCAAGCTCACGACGCGCTCCCGCATGCGCAAGTTTGGGCTGTTGCTCACGGGGCCTGGTATGCTTTGGCTTTTGGTGTTCCTGCTTCTGCCGACCGTTTTCCTTGTCGTGATGGCATTCGCCCAGCGCGGAAGTTATGGCACCATCGACTGGACGTTCTCGCTCGGCAATTTCAAGAAACTTCTCGGCTTCTCGAGTTTCGGCTGGGGCGCGGACAACCTCATCATCGTATGGCGCAGTTTTAAAATCGCTATCATCACTACCATTCTCTGCCTGGTAGTTGGGCTCCCGATGGCGTTCTGGATTGGCGCCCACAGCAAGCGCACGAGCACGCTTTTACTTGCGCTCGTGATGGTGCCCAGTTGCACGAACCTCGTGATTCGCACTTATGCATGGATGATTCTGTTGGGCGCGCAGATGCCGCCGACCTGGTTTGCCCGTCTTCTCGGTTTTATCGGCGAGGCGGAATCGCTTTACCCGGGCACGTTCGCCGTTTATGTAGGCATGGTGAGTTGCATGCTGCCGTTCGCGGTTCTCCCGCTTTATACGAGCGTCGAGCGACTGGACTGGGGCATCGTTGAAGCAAGTCGTGATCTTTATGCGGGCCCCATCCGTACATTCTATCACGGGATTCTTTCGCAGATGATGCCTGGCATTGTCGCGAGCGTCGTTTTGACTCTTGTGCCGACACTAGGCATGTATGTAGTAAGCGACCTCCTTGGCGGAGCGAAGTTTATCCTTATCGGAAACCTCATCCAGCAGCAGTTCTTCGGGACGGCGCTGGACTGGCCGTTCGGCGCCATGCTCGGAATCGTATTGATTATTTCCAGTGTACTGAGCCTTGTGGCATTCCAGAAAGTCGGAGGGAAGAACTTTGTCTAACCGTCGCCTTCCGCTTTCCGCACGCATTCTCGCCTACGTGGGCATGCTTCTGCTTTACGTGCCGCTGTTCGTCGTCGCCATGCAGAGTTTCAACGCCAACAAGCACGGCCAGACCTGGGGCGGTTTCACTTTCGACTGGTACATCAAGCTTTTTGACAACGTAATGGTGCAATCGGCGACCGTCAACACCATTATCCTTGCCGTCGTGAGTACAGTCATCTCCACCATCCTCGGAACGCTCATCGCGATTGGCATCCATCGCACGCCCTGGGGCAAGAAGATGCAGAACTTTTACGACATGAGCATCAACATTCCCGTGGTGACGCCGGATATTCTCATGGCAATCGCCCTCGTGAGCGTATTCGCACTGTTCCGCAGTTTTACTCCGCTCTTTGACCCGGGCATGCTCACACTCATCATAGCTCACGTGACTTTTGAAATCAGTTTCGTAGTCCTCGTGGTGCAGAGCCGTCTTGTTTCCATCGGCAAAGACCAGATTGAAGCCGCCCGAGACCTTTACGCAAGTACGGCCGGCGCCTGGTTCCGCGTCATCATCCCGCAACTTTCCACGGCGATTATCGCTGGCGCCCTCCTCGCCTTCACGCTCTCGCTCGACGACTTCATCATCAGTTTCTTTGTTTCGGGCCCCAAGTCGACGACCCTCCCCCTCTACATTTACGGTAGCCTCAAGCGCGGCATCTCACCCCAGATTCACGCCCTTTCTACCTTGATTTTCGCCATTACGCTGTTCGCCATGCTCCTGACCACTCTAAAAGGCAACGGCAAACGCACGGCCCACACCCACAAAGGCAAATAATTCTATTTTTTTTCGTTGGCCAGCCGCCATAAAAAACAAACCTCAACCCCGTAAGGATAAATAAATTGAAAAAAATTCTCCTTGCTGCACTTTCCCTCCTCGCCGCATTCGCATTCACCGCATGCAACGAGCAAAAACAAGAACAAGCCCCGAAGACAGTCACTGTGATGATTTACAGTGAATACATCGACCCGGCCATGCTCGACGACTTCGAAAAGAAGACCGGTTACAAATTGCAGCTCGAGCTTTACGAGGCCCAGGAAGAAATGATTGGCAAGCTGCAGGCCGCAGGTACCAGCCAGTACGACGTGGTGATTGCGAGCGACGTAGTCATCCAGCAGATGGTCCACCTCGGACTTATCGCCCCCATCGACACAGCCAAGGTTCCGAACCGCGTGAACATCGCTCCGCAGTTCATGGGCCAGGCCTACGACCCCACCAACACCTACACCATTCCTTACCTTTGGGGAACCACGGGCATCCTCTTCCACGGAGCAAAAGTCAATCCGGATAGCGTGAGCTACTCCATGCTCTTCGACGCCACAAAGACCAAGGGCAACTTCAGCCTTTTGGAAGAAAGCCGCTCCATGCTTTCCATGGCTTTGCAGGCTCTCGGATTCGACGCCAACAGCGTGAAGCAAGAGGAAATCAACAAGGCCGTGGAACTCATTCTTAAGGCCAAGAAGGACAAGAACTTCCTCGGCTTCGACGGTTCCGTTGGCGGCAAGGACAAGGTGCTCTCCAAGATGGACTGGGCAGCCATCGTGTTCAACGGCGAAGCACAGGCCGCCATCGACGAAGATTCCACTCTCCAGTTCGTAATCCCGATGGAAGGTTCCTTCATGTGGGTTGACGCCATGACGCTCAGCAGCAAGGCTCCGAACGTCGAAGGTGCCTATGCATTCATGAACTACATTCTCGACGCAAAGATTGGCGCCCAGCTCGCCAAGTACATCAACTACGCAACCCCGAACAAGGCTAGCCTCGAAGTCATCGACGACGAATTCAAGAACAACCGCGTGATCAACCCCAACGAACAGGAAATCAAGCGCATGGTATTCCTCGCCGACCCGGGTGACGCAGCCAAGCTCTTCGACGAAGCCTGGACGATTGTGAAGACGAGATAAGGTTCGAGGCGCGAGGCGCGAGTTTACAAGAAGTTGAACAAAAAAAACGACGATGTTTAAAGCATCGCCGTTTTTTAATTTCTATCGTCCTTCGTCTGAAGGCCGAAGGCCGTCCTCACTCTTTACCCTTCCGGAGTTCCAGGCACAATCGGGAGCGGAGCAAACGGCGGTTCAAGTTCGATGCTGATGGGGCAATGGTCCGAACCCATGACGGACGGATGGATAGAAGAATTCACCACGTTCGGCACAAGAGCCTCGTCCACGAATGCATAATCGAGACGCCAGCCTACGTTCCTTGCGCGAGCGCCAAAGCGGTTGGACCACCAGGAGTAGGCATCGCGTTCATCGGGATGGAAAATGCGGAAGGAATCCACAAACCCGTGTTCTACGTACTTGTCCATCCATGCGCGTTCAATCGGCAGGAATCCGCTGATGTTTTCGTTTTCCTTGGGGCGCGCGATATCGATTTCCTTGTGGCAGGTGTTGTAGTCGCCCACAGTCACCACATGCTTTCCATTGTCAAGCCACCGGTGGCAGTTTTCAAGGAAGGCATCGTAAAAGCGAAGTTTGTAGTCCAGACGATCGTCGCCAGAACCACCGTTCGGGAAATAGATGGAATTGAGCACCCAGTCCGGAAATACCAGCTGGACCACGCGGCCTTCGTCATCGAATTCCTCGATGTCGAATCCGTAGTTCACGGCATCAGGTTCAATCTGCGAAAGAATACCTACTCCACTGTACCCTTTCTTGCGCTTGCACGGATTCCAATATGTAAAGTAACCTTCGGCGTTTCGAAGCGTTTCTGGGACCTGTTCTTCTTCGGCACGGACTTCCTGCAAGCACAGTATGTCCGGACGCGTTTCAAAAAACCAGTCTTCGAAGCCCTTTTTCAATGCCGAGCGAAGCCCGTTTACGTTCCAGCTATAAATGTTCATTATTTACCATTTACCCAATCTATCCGTATTAAAGATAAAATTTTTATCCAACAAAAAAAAGATTTTTAAATACAAACGCATTTTTATTCTTTTTTCGCGAGGCGTTCAGAAAACTTTTATTTACATTTTGAACAAAATTCAGCTAAATTTGATTTTTTTTTAAGAGTTTTTTAAAAATTAAAATCTTTTCACAAGATAAGAATTATATTTAAAGCATGAAAATTCCGTTTTTTGTATTGAAGTTTAGTCCTGTCTTAATCGTCCTGTCCTTCCTAGCCGGTTGTGCCGGTTCATCCAACGGCGACGATCTTGAAGTTCCCACAAACCTTCCTCCCATCTGTCGCGACATTGACTTCGTTGCGAACCCCGACATGCGCGAAATGTGCGGCGTACGCAAAGTCCATAACAAAGCTTATAAGAACATTCCGCAGCAGCGCTACCTCATCAAGCCCGCTGAAACCTCCATCGTGAAAACCGGCAACAAGCTTGAACTTCGTTTCCAGAACGCCCTTCCGCTCTATTTGACCGGCCCGATTGTCGATGAAATGCAGTTCGGCCAGGAAAAGCGCCTGCAGAAAGTTAGAAACGTTTACGAATACCACGAAATCTATAGCAAGGGCACCAGAGAACGCATTCGCATTTTCAAGATGGTGATTCCGACAGACGCCGGTACGAGGTATGACTTCTGTTACCGCATCCCAAAAAAGAAGGGCAATGCCAGAACACGTAACAGGGCCATGGGTGACAACATCGACGAAATGAGCTGTTCCGAATTCGAACAAATTGTCGAAGCCGACAGACTCGCCAAAATGAAATAGCTCTAAACGAAATTTTTAGAACGAGCCGCACCGACCAGTGCGGCTTTTTTCTAACTTTGCGCGAAGTGAGCACAGAGAACAAATACATACACAATGCGCTAAAGACGGTCCACGTAAAGACGTCTTGTTCTTCCGTGAACGGTTTTTCGATTTCGGGTCTCGCCACGTACCTGCAAATGCCCGAGTTGGATTTTTGCGTCGACATGGGAGAATGCCCGCTAAGCGCAACACCCTTGAACCACGTATTCTTGACTCACGCCCATGGCGACCACGCCCGCTGCCTCATGCGTCACCACAGCCTGCGAAAAATGATGGGCGTAGAACGCGACAGCGTGTACTACATGCCCGAGAGCATCTGCGAAGGCGCCAAAGCCTGGATAAAGTCCGAAGCCATGTTCGAAGGCGTTTCCGAAGCGAAGTTCCGCTACCCGGAAATAGTGCCGGTCAAGGCGAACGAGCGCGTCACACTACGCTACCGCAAAGACCTTGTGTTGGAGCCCTTCGATGTGAAACATTCGGTGCCCGCCATGGGAACGACGCTTCTTTTGCACAAGAAAAAACTGAAGGACGAATACCTTGGCCTTCCTACCGAGAAAATCATAGAACTTCGCACAGGCGGAACGGAAATCACCCGCGAAGTATTTGAACCTCTGGTGAGCGTCATGGGCGACTGCATGGGAGAAAGCCTTCTTGAGAACGCATCTGTTTTTAACTCGAAAGTCCTCGTCACTGAATGCACGTTCCTGGACGAAGGCGAAGAATCCATGGCCCATAAAAAAGGCCACACGCACATCAGTCAAATAGTCAACGCACTCAACGAACTCGGCGACGAAGTCAAGTGCGAACAAATTATACTCAGCCACTTTTCGATGAAGTATTCCGAGAAGCACATCCAGGAAATGCTCGAAAAACGCATTCCCGAAAAATTCAAGGAAAGAGTCATCGCTTTTATCTAGTGACCACAGGACACACAAGCACGAGTATTTAGAATGAACGAAGAGATTGAAAAAAAAGAAGAAAAAGAAGTTATCATCCCGGAATTTTACCGCGATTTAACACAGGATGCGCAATACAAGGCTCTGTGGCATTATGTGTTCCGCACCAACGGCGACCGCAAGCCCATCAAGACTCCCGACGGCCTCCCCCATAAGTTGGACTTCAACTGGAAGGACATGTTCCCGAACGAGAACGGCCACATCGAAGTGGAAATCGGAAGCGGCAAAGGAAACTTCATGACGGACTACGCAGAAAAGCACCCGGACTACTTTATCATGGGTAGCGAATGGGACTTCACCTGGGCCGCCTTCGCGCACGAGCGCATGGAAAAGCGAGGCATTGTCGCACAGGGAAACGCAGCCATGCTCCGCGGCGACGTATTCTACTTCTTGCGCGACGCCGTGAAGTCGAATACCGTAGACGCCTTCCACATGTACTTCCCCGACCCGTGGCCCAAGGAACGCCACCACAAGAACCGTTTGCTTCGCCCGGACTTCCTGGACGAAGTGGCTCGTTGCCTGAAGCCTGGCAAGCGCATATTCTACTGGGGCACCGACCACAAGGAATACAACGAAATCGCCCTGGAAACATTCGACGCCTACCCTACATGCAAAGTAATCGTTCGCAACACGGCGGAACCCACCGAAGGCATCCAGACCGGTTTTGAACGCAAATACAAAAAAGAAGGAAGACCTATTTACAGGAGCGTAATAGAATTCGAAAAATAACGGGCGACTCATGTCTCCATATTTTTTCGAAACTGTCAGCTTTTGACATTCTGTTTTTCTAGTTTGTCGTCGATATGTTAAAGCAGCTTACTATAAATTCGTTTACCCTCATTTCGCAGGCGGAGGTTCCGTTCCACGAAGGTTTTACGGCCATCACCGGTGAAACAGGTGCTGGCAAGTCCGTTCTTTTAAAAGCGCTCCGCATGGTATGCGGCGACAAGTCGAACGCCACACTCGTTCGTTCGGGCGAAGAGAAAGCGGTAGTCGAAGCCATCTTTGACATTTCAAACGAACCGCAAGTCCAGAAGATTCTCGAATCCATGGAAATCGACTCGGACGACGAACTCGTGATACGCCGAGAGATTCTCGAAAACGGCAAGGGCAGAGCCCGCGTAAACGGCGCCATAGTCAGCCTTTCGGACCTACAGCAGCTGGGCGAAGAACTCATACAGATGCACGGGCAAAGCGAACAGCTCATGCTCCGCGACACGCGCACGCACGCACAGATGCTCGACGACTACGCCAACAACGGCGAGCTTCTAAGCGAATATTCGCAAAACTTCAACGAATGGAACAGCCTCAAGGCAAAAATCGAGGCTACGGAAAACCGCGCCAAGGAACTGGCTGCGCAAAAGGATTTCTTGAAATTCCAGTTCGACGAACTTTCAAAGGCAAGCCTGAAGGAAAACGAGGAAGAGGAACTCGAAGAAAAGGTCAGTGCGGCAAGCAAGAACGAAACAGAGCGCCGCTACCTGAACGACATCCAAGGGATGCTCGGCAGCGAGAACGGCCTTTTGGACCAGATACAGGTGCTTCAATCGAAGATGCGTTCTCTGGCCATGAAACTTCCGCAATACGAAAACGACTTGAAGGCTCTCGACGAAGTGGCCGACCCATTCGAAGGCGTATGCAAGGACATTTTGCGTCTATCGCCATCCAAGGCCATGAGCGAAGCCGAAATCGACCGTGCGAACACGCGAATTGCGCAAATCCAAAAACTCAAGCGCAAGTACCGCACCGACGTCGTGGGACTCATCAGCCTTGCCGAACAACGCAAACAAGAGCTCGAAAGCCTCGAAAACCTTGACGCCGACCTCGAAGAACTGAACAGGCAGACGGCAAAGGCCCTCGCAAAACTGGAAACCATCGCAGCAGAACTCACAAAACGTCGCACAGAAGCCGCCAAGCGTTTCGATTCCGCTGTAGCAGGCTTCCTGCACGATCTCGGCATGCCGAAGGCCATATTCCACACGTCCATCAAAAACCACGCCCTTAGCGCGAACGGAGCCGACAAAATCGAATTCATGCTCGCCCCCAACATGGGCGAAGGCGAAAAATCGCTGCAAAAGGCGGTCTCGGGCGGCGAACTGAGCCGCGTACTCCTCGCCATCAAGAGCGTCATGGCCGACCTCGACCGAGTACCTCTGCTGATTTTCGACGAAGTGGATTCCGGCATAAGCGGCGAAGTCGGCAATAAAATCGGAGAGGCTTTGCAAAATTTGGGCAAGCATCACCAGGTGCTTACCATCACTCACCTTCACCAGGTGGCATGCAGAGCCAAAAATCAGCTCGCCGTGAGCAAAAAAGAAGTTGACGGTCGCACATTTACCTCGGCAAAAGTGCTAAATTATAGCGAACGAATCGATGAAATTGTCCGCATGCTGGGCGGCGAATCCGAAACAGTCCGTAAACATGCCCAGCAGCTTTTGGAGAATAGCAAGTAATGGAAAGACCTTCCGAAGTTAGATTTCGCACACGCATCTGGAGCGTGCTCAGGGCAATCGTTTTTGTCTGCGTTATCGTATTCATTTGGCTTGGCATGGCAAAGACTGCCACTGCCTTTGTCGTAATCGCCTTGATCATGGGCTGGGTGAACCTCTATCAGCTGCGTTCACAGGAAATCGAAAAGCCCTACTACAGACTTTGGCTGAACGTCATCGACGGTCTTTTGCAGTTCAGCGTGATGATGAGTATCTTCATCCGCGACCTCTACTATTCCGAAAGCGCAGAAAAACTTCTGGGAATCGGCTGCGCCGTCGTGCTCGCCCGTTTGATTGCGCATACGCTGTTCTCGCTCGGCGTGCTCCGCGAAGGCAAGAAACTCCCCCAGAAAAGGCGCTGGGCGAAGCTTGCGAATATCGCGACCACAGCCACCATGGGCGTGTACCTTTTGAACCTTGAAGACTACCAGCAGATATGCATGGTGGCCACCATTTTGCTCATCTGCGCCTCGACAGTCGCCTACGCCTACTGGTACTATCGCGACCCGGCGCACCGCAAGCCGCTTTCGATTGCAAGCCAGCTCACCATGAGCCGCATCGTGCTCACGCCCTTCTTCCTCTGGGTTTTCTTTTACGACAACGACCTCGACTACAGCAACAACAGCCTCGTATTCAAGGTTCTGGCGCTCGTGATGGTGCTCGGTTTCATGCTCACCGACTTCCTCGACGGGAAACTTGCGCGCGCCATGGGCGAAGTGAGCACACTCGGCAAGTATCTTGACCCGTTCAGCGACAAGATTTCGAACATGACGATATTCATGTGCTTTATTGCCACGGGATATGCGCCCGTTTGGATGGTGGCCCTCATCTACTTCCGCGAATCCAGCGTGGAGACCCTCCGCACGCTCGCCGCAAGCGAAGGATTAATCATGCCGGCACGCCGTAGCGGCAAGTGGAAGACGGCTTTGCAGGGCATTGGCATCGTCGCCATTCTGCTCGGCGCCATCGACCCCGTACGCGCTGTAGTTCCCGGTCTCGAAAACATCTGGCACATGTTCCCGCAAGCTGTGATGGGTGCGATTACTGCAATCACCATCATCAGCGGAATCGATTATTTCGTTGCAAGCAAGCACATTCTCAAGAAGTTCGTATAGCTTCAAATACCTTAAAATCAAGCCATATTAAGCATTTTTTGATTTTTAAGGCAAAAAAAACCTTGCCAAAACGGCTAAATATTACTATATATGGCAATACCTCGACGCGGGGTGGAGCAGTTGGTAGCTCGTCGGGCTCATAACCCGAAGGTCGCAGCGTTCAAGTCCTGCCCCCGCTACTAAAAAAAGACTCGGTTTAAACCGGGTCTTTTTTTATTGATAAAATCCAAGCCTAATTAAATCTCAGGAATTAAGGCGCTACTCCGGATAGGCGCAGCACCGGAAGCCGATAATCGGCGACTTGTAGAAGTTAGCCGCGGCACGGTAAGCCACGCGTTCGCCTGTAAGGAACACCACCTCGATATGGTCCGGCTTGTAGACGAGGCCATTAGAGAGTTCCTCCAGCCACTCGTCACCGCCCCTCTTGTATTCGGAATAGGGGGCGTAATCGGTACCGATTTCATTGCCGCTCGAATCCTGCACACTGAAGAACTGCAGCGAGTCGGTAAAGTCCTTCTTGGTAAGCTTCTTGAAAAGGGTGCGCGACGTGTCGGCGGCAAATACCGTATCGACCCTAGTACCTTCCCTATAGAGATACACAGGATCCGTCGTATAGGCAAGCCTCGTGTAATACGGGAACGAACGGTTCGTGCAACGCGCAAGGGATTCCCTGTCAATGCCGTCAAAGATCTTATAGCTGCCGCCCTTGAGCACCGCCGCGGAATCCGCATTGCGGCCCATCACCCATTCCTGGAATTGGCCAGGCATATCGCGCACGCCCATCGTGTTGACGCAGCGATAATCGTGGTTTTGCACATTGGTGGCACCTTCAACGTTATTGGTCGAAACATTGCAGTACTTGAACAAGTACTCCGAAGCATCGGCTCCATTCTCTTCAATGACTCCATAAGTAAGCGAGCCACCCGAAAGGCAAACCAGTTCCCAGTCGCGTTCATTGCAAAGACCGACCGTAAATCCAGATGCGGAAATCGCTTCGCAGGCGGCCACGGCTTCGGAATGCAGCACATTACTAACAAATTCACCCGAGTCGTTGCGGTGTTCCATTTTTTCCATACAGAATATGGATGTATCCGAAGAAGACACTGCGATAAAGCCCGGAGGACATTCGACCTCCTTTGCCAGAGCTCCCAGAGAAATATAAATGGTATCGATAAGAGCCGTGGAATAATAGCCGGACTTGTCCTTGGACCTGACACGGATAATCAGCGTATCGCCAGGAGAAACCCAACGGATGGTATCGGAAACAAACGTTCCTGTGGCAGACGCCGTCATGGTGTCGGCTTCCCACTCGAACAACTTGTTATAACGCGTACGATTATCGCCTGTCGTATCGGTTTCGTACGGCACCCATTTTTTCTCGATAACATCGAACCTATCCAGTTCGTAAGTAGCGACAGTATCGTAACATTTTTCGATGACGCAACTGGAGGGAATATCCAAAACGGAATCCACCTCGATTCCATGATTCTTCTTTAACGGGTCCACGGACCTGCTCCAGAATATGGGCAAGCGATTGTTCGGGGCAAGCCGCGCCATTCCCGGGAAGAGAGTATCTTCAATCGTGAACAGCCTTGTTCCTATAAGCGGAGCGATGGAATCGGTAGTCATGAACATCTTGTTCTTTTCCACCGTAGAGGTATCTTCGTTTCCCGAGGAATTGCCGCAAGAGTCCCACGACGAAATGCCAATCGTATACTTGGTTTCTGCCTTGAGCCCCTCGATAACCATGCGGAACTTGTTCAGTGAATCGGCATCGAAGTTAAACCCATAGCTATCGATAACAGCTAGACGCAAAAAGTTTTTCACCTTGTCGCCATGGGAAACGGAATCCACCCATACGGCGCCCGTATCGGAACGGATGCGTGAATGGCGCATGTACAATCCGTCGGTACCCGAAGAATCCATACCGTAGGCGGAATAGACCGTAACCTTCAGATTTCGCAAGTCTTCGTTTTTATCGAAGGAATAGATTTCGATATTGTAGCCGACGATGGGCCCGGAAAGCTCGGCAGGCTTGTAGAAATCGATTTGGTCCGTCGGACGGAACCATGTGAACTGTGCTCCCGTAGTCCACGTGGAATCCTGAATGGACGCCCTGGACGGCGGAATATCGTCGCCAAAGTGCAGAACGACTCTTTGGACGGAACCCGGATCGCCGCCATCGGAGTAATCGCAGAACAAGGCCACCTGAAGGCTATGGTAGCCTTTTTCAAGATACTCGGCCACCATTTCCGTAAGGTCAATCGTATCGTAGAGAGCTTCGTTCTTCGAAGAGAATTCGTACGATGCAGTAGCGTTATCGATTTGCTTTGAAGAAACCGCCTTGGAGGTGTCGTCAATCACTGTCGTATCGAGCCAAAGCCTAATATAAGCAAGGTCTTCCCTCTGGATGGGATAATGGTAGCGGATTCTGTAACACGACGAGGAGTCGTCTTCGTCGGCACAGGAGCGAAGAACGCTTATTTCCATCACTTCACGGTCAAAAAGAAATTCAGTCCCCTCGTCTTCATCGGTACATGAAACGAAAAAGGCCAAAAGCACAGAACAAAACAGGTATTTCAAAAAACGCATAGACATCGACAACAATTTAGCAAAAAAAGAAACCGGGCACCAAAGTGTCCGGCTTCAAATTCGAAGTTAAAGCAACTTAGTTGGCTTCTTCCGGGTAAACGGAAACCTTCTGGCGCTTTGCATCGAGGCGTTCGAACTTCACAGTGCCGTCAACGAGGGAGAACAAGGTGAAATCCCTGCCCATGCCCACATTGTTGCCCTTGTGGAAGTGAGAACCGCGCTGACGAACGATGATGTTGCCAGCCTTGACG
>JAKSIL010000033.1 GCA_024398815.1 Fibrobacter sp. | reverse complement strand
TGCGGTTTTCAACCACAACCGTGATGGTCTTATCCATCTTGTCGGAAGAGACAACACCCTGCTTGACTTTACGAAGGTTTCTATCCATTTCCTGCTCCTGCCGGCTTATGCCTTGGCCTTTTCGCTGAGGATGGTCTTGATCTTGGCGATATCCTTGCGGGTCGTCTGGATCACAGAGGGTTTTTCCAAATTACCGAGCTTCGCAGTCATGCGGTAATTGAACAAATCGAGATTCAACTGAGCCAGTTTTTCCTTGAGCTGGTCAACGCCCAGTTCCTTCAATTCACGTGCTTTCATTAGATCTCCGATTCTTCGATGATTTTGCACTTGAGGGGGAGCTTCTGTGCTGCGACATGGAGTGCATCCAAGGCAAGTTCACGTTCAACACCACCCATTTCAAAAATGATACGGCCCGGGAGAATCACGGCTGCCCAGAATTCGACGGCGCCCTTACCCTTACCCATACGAGCTTCGGCGGGGTGACGTGTTACCGGCTTGTCGGGGAACACACGGATCCATACGCGGCCACCACGCTTGATCTTACGAGTCATAGCGATACGGGCAGCTTCCAATTGGCGAGCGGTCAGCCAGCACTTTTCAAGAGCCTGAATGCCGAATTCGCCGAAGGCCATGTAGTTGCCGCGAGTGGCGACGCCCTTCATGCGGCCTTTCATCTGCTTACGATGTAATGTTCTTTTAGGACTCAGCATAATTACTTCTCTCTCTTGTTGTCAGACATGACGTCTTTACCAATCTTTTCGCCGTGCATGACCCACACCTTGATACCGATGGCGCCATAGACGGTTTTAGCAATGGAGGTTGCATAATCGATGTCGGCACGAAGAGTGTGCAGAGGCACGCGGCCTTCGGCATACTTTTCAACGCGGGCAATTTCGGCGCCACCGAGGCGGCCACCGCACTGCACCTTGATTCCTTCCACACCCAGGCGCATGGCGGACTGGATGGCGCGCTTCATGGCGCGACGGAAAGAAATACGCTTTTCGAGCTGGCGAGCGATGTTTTCAGCGACCAACTTTGCATCCGTTTCCGGACGCTTGATTTCGTGGACGCTAATATAGATTTCTTTACCGGTGAGGAACTGGAGTTCGCCCTTGACGCGTTCCAATTCTTCGCCCTTTTTGCCGATAACGACACCCGGACGGGCAGTAAAGAGGTTGACATTCACTTTCTTGACGGTACGTTCGATGCCGACCTTGGAGAGGGAGGCATGTTCGAAACGCTTCATCAGGTAGCGACGGAGCACGATATCTTCATAGAGAAGATCGGCAAACTTGTCTTCGGCATACCACTTGGATTCCCAACCGCGGATAACGCCAAGACGAAGACCATTAGGATGAGTTTTGTGACCCATTGTTATTTCTCCTTGTCAGCGACGACGACGGTGATGTGGGAAAGCGGCTTTTCGATGCGGAAGGCACGGCCCTGGGAACGCGGATGAATGCGCTTCATGATCGTTGCGCCATCAGCGGTGATGGTCTTGATCACGAGCTCTTCAGCAGCGACCGGAGCGGCAGACTTCTGCTTGAAGTTCGCAACGGCGGACTTGAGAGCGTTTTCGACGAGCGGGGCGCCCTTGGTCTGCGTATTGAGAATGGAAAGCATAGCGAAGGCTTCGTCAACGCGCTTGCCACGAACGAGGTCCACTACGCGACGGAGCTTGCGCACACCGTAACGGACATTTTTCACTTTAGCAACAGCTTGCATTATTTCTTGCCTCCAGCAGCGGTTTCAGTCTTGCGATGGCCCTTGAATGTACGGGTCATAGCGAATTCGCCGAGCTTATGGCCGACCATGTTTTCAGAAACATAGACCGGGAGGAACTGCTTGCCGTTGTACACGGAGAAAGTCAGTCCGACCATATCAGGGATGATTGTGGAACGACGGGACCAGGTCTTGATCGGCTGTTTCTTGTCGGAGCCAGCCATTGCCTGGGCTTTGCTGAGAACGTGGGAATCCACGAACGCACCTTTCTTAAGGGATCTCGACATGAATTAAGCCCTCTTCTGACGATGACGTACGATGAATTTATCGGTACGCTTATTGTTACGAGTTTTTGCACCCTTAGAGTTCTTGCCCCAAGGAGAGCACGGATGACGACCACCAGAGGTACGTCCTTCACCACCACCGAGCGGGTGGTCGACCGGGTTCATCACGACACCGCGGACAGCGGGACGCTTGCCGAGCCAGCGGGAGCGGCCGGCGGAACCGGAGGATTCATTCATGTGATCGATATTGGAAACCTGGCCGACAACAGCGAGGCAGTCTTCGGAGATGAAGCGAACTTCACCACTCGGGAGACGGACCTGGCAGAGCTTGCCGTCCTTGGCAACGAGTTCGGCAGCGGCACCGGCGGAGCGGACCAACTGGGCACCCTTGCCCGGCTTCATTTCGATATTGTGGATCATGGTGTTCAGCGGAATGTCCTTAATCGGCATTGCGTTACCGACGCGGAATTCGACACCGGCACCAGAGTTGAGCACGTCGCCAACCTTGACATCGGCCGGAGCTACGATGTAGCAGCGCTTGCCGTTTTCGTACTTGACGAGTGCGATGCGAGCGGTACGGTTCGGATCGTATTCAATAGTTTCGACAGTGCAGGGGATGCCTGCGAACTGGCGCTTGAAGTCGATGAGACGATACAACTTCTTGTGGCCACCGCCGCGACGACGAGAGGTGATTTCACCAGCGTTGTTGCGACCGGAGCTACGCTTGATGCCCTTCGTGAGGGACTTCAACGGCTTGTCGGCAGTGATTTCCTTGCGGTCACCAATCTGCTTGTAACGAAGCGTCGGGGTAAGAGGGCGATAAGATTTCAGACCCATGGTTATACTCCTTCGAACTCGGCAATCTTTTGCCCGGCCTTCAGTGTGATGTAGGCCTTCTTCCAGTTGGACTTCTTGCCGGCGACCATGCGGACGCGCTTGATCTTGCCGCGATTGATCAAAGTATTGACCGAAGCGACCTTGACGCCAAAGCGCTTTTCGATAGCGGCCTTGATGTCTTCCTTGCTTGCGTCCATGGCAACCTTGAACACGTACTTGTGCACATCGTTACGCGGATTCACCATGTTCTTCATGGTTTCTTCGGTCACGTGCGGTGCAACGAGGATTTCGTGAATTTCTTTCATTAGCGGCCTCCTTCAAGTTCGCTCAAAGCGGCTTGAGAGATGACAACGCTGTTGGCGCGTACAACGTCGTATGTATTGACGTCTTCGACGCGTGCGCAGCGGCACCAAGGAATGTTGTTGGAAGAAAGGTAAAGGTTCTGGTCCTTTGCGCTCACCACGAAGAGGACGTTACGTTGTTCGACACCGGACTTGGCGACGACAGCGAGCAGGTCCTTAGTCTTCGGGGCATCGAAGCTGAGGGATTCGAACACGAAGAACTTGCCTTCGGCAGCCTTTGCAGCGAGTGCAGAGTGGAAAGCGATCTTCTTGACCTTCTTGTTCACCTTTTCAAAGTAGTCATGGGACTTCGGACCGTGAGCCTTGGCACCGCGAACCCACACAGCGGAGGTGTTCTGACCGGAGCGGGCGCGACCCGTGCCCTTCTGCTTCCACGGCTTCTGGCCACCGCCGCTGACTTCGCCCTTGGACTTGGTCTGAGCAGTGCCCTGACGGTTATTGTTCAAAATAGCCTTGATGTGCAGATACATGCACACCTTGTTGACTTCCTGGTCAAACAAAGCCGGGAGTTGGATATCATTCTTGAAATCGCCTGTTGCGGCGAAAAGCTTTGCACTAGCCATTAGTCTTTCCTCACCACGATAATGCTGTTCTTCGGGCCCGGAACTGCGCCACGGACGAAGATCAGGTTGCGGTCGCCATCAACTTTGACGACCTGGAGGTGCTTCACGGTCACTTTCTTGTTGCCGTACTGACCAGGCATACGCTTACCCGGGAAAACACGACCCGGATAGGAGTGAGCGGACGTACCACCCGGTTCGCGCATATTGTGCGTACCATGGGAACGAGGACCGCTGTGGAATCCGTGGCGCTTGATAGTACCAGAGAAGCCATGACCCTTGGAAATGCCGGAGACATTCACCATCTTAGCGTCGGCGAAGTCAGCAGCACCGAATTCCTTGCCAACCGGCCAGGATTCGAGATCAGCTACGTCAAATTCGGCGAGGTGTTCACGAACAGCAACGTCAGCCTTCTTGAAGTGGCCGATTTCTGCCTTGTTGGCACGCTGTTCCTTTTTGAGACCAAAGCCGATCTGGACGGCAGTGTAACCGTCCTTTTCTTCTGTCTTGTGGCAAACGACCACGCACGGACCGGCTTCGAGAACCGTTACAGGGACGCATTCGCCCTGTTCCGTGAACACTTGGGTCATTCCCAACTTCTTTGCGAGAATACCGTTCATTGTTATTAGACCTTAATTTCGACTTCGACACCAGCCGGCAAGTCAAGTTTCATGAGGGAATCCACAGTTTGCGGAGTGGCATCGAGGATGTCAATCAGACGCTTGTGCGTACGAGATTCAAACTGTTCACGAGAAGTCTTATTGATATGCGGAGAGCGAAGCACCGTATACTTCTGGACTTTCGTCGGGAGGGGGATGGGGCCTGCAATGCGAGCCCCAGTGTTCTTAGCTGTATTCACGATATCTTGAGCAGAGCGGTCGATCATACGATGATCGAAGCTCTTCAAGCGAATACGGATGCGTTCACCAGCCATGATTATTCCTTACTTGATGATTTCGGTTACGGAGCCAGCACCAACAGTACGGCCGCCTTCGCGGATAGCGAAGCGGAGCTGCTTTTCCATGGCGATCGGGGCGATGAGGTTCGTGTGGATTGTCACGGTATCACCCGGGGTCACCATTTCAACGCCTTCCGGAAGCTGAATAGTTCCAGTGACGTCGGTGGTGCGGAAGTAGAACTGAGGACGGTAGCCGTTCATGAACGGCGTGTGGCGGCCACCTTCGTCCTTCGTGAGGACGTAGATTTCAGCCTTGAATTCGGTGTGCGGAGTCACGGACTTCGGAGCGGCAAGAACCATGCCACGGACGATGTCCTTCTTTTCGGCGCCGCGGAGGAGAAGACCGACGTTGTCACCGGCCTGAGCGTCGTCGAGGAGCTTGCGGAACATTTCCACACCGGTAATGACGTATTCGGTGGTTTCACCGAGGCCGACGCGTTCGACCTTGTCGTTCAGGCGGACGACACCGCGTTCGATACGGCCGGTAGCGACGGTGCCACGACCAGTAATCGTGAACACGTCTTCGATCGGCATGAGGAACGGCTTGTCGGTTTCGCGCTGCGGGAGCGGGATGTATTCGTCGCAGGCAGCCATGAGTTCCATGACCTTGTCCTGCCATTCCTTTTCGCCATTGAGGGCGCCGAGGGCAGAACCGCGGACGATCGGGGTGCCGTCGCCGTCAAATTCGTACTTGGAGAGGAGTTCGCGGACTTCCATTTCGACGAGGTCGAGGAGTTCCGGATCGTCAACCATGTCGCACTTGTTCATGAACACAACGATTTTCGGCACGCCGACCTGGTGTGCGAGAAGGATGTGTTCGCGAGTCTGAGGCATCGGGCCGTCAGTAGCTGCGACAACGAGGATAGCGCCGTCCATCTGGGCAGCACCGGTCACCATGTTCTTCACATAGTCAGCATGCCCCGGGCAGTCGACGTGTGCGTAGTGACGGTTTGCAGTTGTATATTCGACGTGAGAAGTGTTAATCGTGATACCACGAGCCTTTTCTTCCGGAGCGTTGTCGATTTCGTCGAAACGCTTAGCGGAGGCGAGACCGTTTGCAGCCAAGGTGGTGCAAATTGCGGCGGTCAGAGTGGTTTTACCGTGGTCAACGTGGCCGATGGTGCCAATGTTGCAGTGCGGCTTGCTTCTGTCAAAATGTTCTTTAGCCATTTTATTCCTCTTCTTCAGCAGAAGGTTTATCGCTTCGAGTCAAGAAACCACAAGGGTTCCCGTTAATCCATGGAGCATAGGAAGCGGTACTCCACGAAATTGAGCCTCAAATTTAGTAAATGCACAATAAATTGCAAGCGTTTTTCTTTAATTTTTTGCGAAAACGCCAAAAAACGGCACATATCCACAAAAAAATGCCCCCTCCGGAACGCTTCCAGACGACAACTGCGTAACAATTCAAAAATGGCGAAATTTTCAAAATTTAGCCACTTCAACATTTTTATTTCAAACTTACTTCCATCTTATCAACATAAATTCAACAACGCTTTTTCGCACAAAAACGAGCAAGCCGAGCCCATCAAAAATATTGTAAAAAGATTTTTACAATTAAAAAAATTACACAAGTTTACATTTCCGAGGTTCGCAAATCAATGACAAATAACAGATTATGACACCCCATTTTCGACACTAAAAAGATGTCCGGACAACCCGCCCGAAGTCAGTTTTTTCAGTTCCCGGAGACTCCCTTTTTCAGCGGCAAGAAAAACACAACAGCTTATCAACATCGTATCAACAGGCAAAGACAACCATCCCCAATGCTTTTTTCGTGTGCGTGGGAACACATACGGAACATATATTCAGCCCTACGGCCTTTTTTACATTGACTTTACATATTATATAGTTATCTTTAAGGCTGGTGTTTAGGAATTCCAAGAGGACCTCAAATGAAATTCCCGTTATTCAAAAGCCTGATTGTCGCCGGAGCCGTGCTTTTCGCATGGAACTGCTCGGACTCCACCGCCAGCGGCAGCAATCTCAGCCTTTATTCCGACGCATGGCTTCTCGAAGCTGACCAGGATTACCTCATCTACGACGACCTGCATGTCACCGACACGCAAGGCAATCCCATCGGAAAAATCGTGATGATGCCTGACGGCTCCCCCGTCGGCGTGCTCGTCGACCTCGAAGGAAACGTGCTGATACAGACAGTACAGTTCGACAACCTCGAAAGACTCACGGCCAACATGCCGACTTACGCCATCACGGGCGCTGCGTTCCTCTTCCCCCGCGATGAAGGCGCCCTCCTGATTTACGCCGACGGAAACGTCACCGACGCCGAAGGGCGTCTCGTAGCCCTCGCCGACATGGCGACAGGCGGCATTTACAGCATAGCCGACGGTTCCCTGATGGCGACCGTCCCCGACATGTCGCAGCTCCAAGTGCTGAGCCCCGGCGACCCGGGCACAAAGGAACCCGACCCCGAACCAATCGTCGAACCCGTAGTCGATCCGACCGTTGACCCCACCGTTGACCCCACCGTCGACCCGACTGTTGATCCCACCGTAGATCCGACTGTAGACCCGACGCCTGCTTCGAGCGCAAGCACGCCAGCAAGCTCCGCAGCGCAGCCCAAGAGCTCCGCTGCACAGCCAAAAAGTTCCGCAGCACAGCCCAAGAGCTCCGCTGCACAACCGAAGAGCAGCGCATCGAACGGCGGATGCCCCAAAATTACCACGAAGGGCGGCGGCGGCAGTGGCTGGGCCACCCGTTACTGGGACTGCTGCAAGCCCAGCTGCTCCTGGAACGAAAACGCCGGCGGCCACCCTGCCAAGCAGTGCAGCAGCAACGGCAAGAACCCAAGTACCGACTATGGCGCAGGAAGCGTCTGCAGCGGAGGCCCCATGGCCACCTGCACAAGCCAGATTCCCTTTACCGTCAACGGATGCGACGAATACGGATTCGCCTTTGCCGCTGTTCCGGCCTCTAACGGCGGCCAGTGCGGCAAGTGCTTCCAGCTAACATTCACCGGCGAAGGCAAATACGGAGACTGCCCCAACTGCAAGAAACTTGCTAACGCCAAGAAAAAACTCATCATCATGGTCACAAACATCGGTGGCGACGTGAACCAAGGCCAGTTCGACATCATGATTCCGGGTGGCGGCGTCGGCCAATTCAACGGATGCTCCGCCATGGGCTGGGGCGCACAGGGCGAACAGTACGGCGGTCTGCTTTCCGATTGCGAAAAGTCGACAAGCTACAACTCCAGCAAGTACGCCAGCTGCCTCACCGACAAGTGCAACTCTGTTTTCGGAAACGATTCCGAAGCCAAGCAAGGGTGCCTCTTCCTCGCGAACTGGATGCTCGCCGCAAGCAACCCGATGCACAACTACGTGGAAGTTGAGTGCCCGGACGTGCTGAAGAACAAGTACTAATTTAAAGACATTCAAAGGGGCCACGCAACACGCGAAGCCCTTACAAACGCAAAAGCCCCGGACAACCGGGGTTTTTCTTGTACGCAAGCATTCTTGCGCCCCGCAATAGCAGATTCGCTATAGCAGGGCCATGTTCGCAGCATTATATGCGCGCGACCTCGTAAATGTAGAAGGCGCTCGACAGCACGCCGAAAACAACATTGCCGAGGGCCACGGTCGTCGTAAGAAAGATAAAGCCCACCAGGCCTACAAGCAGCAGTTTTACGAAAGCATCCTTGAAACTATTGATATTCAACATAACGTACCTCTTTGTTACACTACAAAGATACATTCATTTTATGTCAAAAAATGACATCGTACAATTTAACACGGGAAACGCCGAACCGTTCAACGCTCCAAAAATCCCAGCCATCTCGCGCAGCCCGAACGACAAAATTTATTTTTTTCTTATATGCCAATAAATTCTTAAACACACTCCAAAAAAATGTATATTAGGGGCCATGAGCAAGTACGACCCTCTTTGGAAGTATATCAAGAAACGCGGCGAAGACCCCTTGAAGCTGACCTACGCAGAAATCGAAAAGGTCACCAAGTTCCCTCTTGACCACATTTTTCTTGTCTTCAAAAAGGAATTGCTCGACTACGGCTACTGCGTAGGTAAAATTTCGGTCAAGGAAAAAAGCGTCACTTTCGACAAGCTGACCCCCGAAGAAATCAAGGCGAAGAAATCGCCAAAAAAAAGAAAAAGGACTGTAGCAGCAGCCGAAAAAGAGCCGAAAAAGGCTTAAACCACCCCATGGTAAAAATTCTCTTTGTATGCCACGGCAACATCTGCCGCAGCCCCATGGCCGAATTCGTCATGAAGAAACTCGTCGCCGAGGAACTTGGCGGCAAAAGGACGCCATCCGACAACGGAGAATCCCATGCCGAAAATTTTGGCGAAAAGCTCCCGTACGAAATCAGCGCCCGTGACTTCGAAATCGATTCGGCGGCCACGAGCACCGAAGAAATCGGAAACCCCGTGTACCCGCCCGCAAGGCGCATGCTCGCCGCTCACGGAATTGACTGCAGCGGCAAATACGCACGACAGGTGACTGCGCACGACCTCGCCCACTACGACTACATCGTACTCATGGACCAGAACAACCTTCGCAACATGCGCAGAATGTTCGGTGCAGATAAAATAACGCAGAAAATTTCTCTGCTTATGGAATGGGCCGGCTCGTCGCGTGACGTAGCCGACCCTTGGTACACAGGAAATTTTGAAGCCACCTGGAGCGACGTGAACGAAGGCTGCAGGGCTCTGCTCAAAACAATTCTCGAAGAACAATAAGACCCATGGAGAGACACGCCGAAAGACGCCCGCTCCATGGCGCGAACGTCTTGTTAATTTGTCAGCAACCGGCTAATTTTCGCCATGTCGCATCTCTGTCTGCTCGCGGTCAATCGTGTAAGTCAAGTATTCCTTGAAATCACGATCGATGGTGACACCATCGAAATCCTCGACATCGTTTTCGAGCACGAAGATTCCGTTTGCGTTGTCGATCCATCCATGCACATCGTATTCGCCAAGGGTAAAAGAATTGTCCCCGGGCCCTGCGGCCACGAATTCAATCTTTGACTTGGGAACCCAACCCTGGCAATCTCCCTTGACGAGAGCGTCAGAGCCGGCTTCTCTTACGAGGGTGAGCTCGTCGTTGAAGCCTAATGTGCAGACCACGGTGCCACCACCCCTTTCATAGGTAACTTCGAGATCGCCAATCTTGGATTTAACCTTTCTTGACGCAAACGAAGTCGCCACCATCAAGGTAAGCGCCACAACCACTAAGGTTTTGAGCGTTTTCATGATGTACCTCCTGTTTGCGGGGCAGATTTATTTCCGCCCCATTAACCAAGGTACTAAACGACATGTTTGTAAACCAGTTTTTACATTAATTTATCTATCAAAACAAATTCCACAATGGAGTATTCTTTTTCATCAAAACTCTAGACTGACACGGCAATGACAGAACAAAGACAATTGTCTCGATTAGCTCATGGCAAAGCAGAAATTTTTATATTTGGAAAATGTATTCGACTCCCATGACAGCTGTATTGCTTGCGTATCTCGCGGTGCTCGCAGTGATTGCGTTCAAGAGCACTCGCAGCGTCAAGGAGATTGCCGACTTTTTCGTGGCGAAAAAGGGGGCAAGCTCGCGGGCGGTATCCGGGAGCCTCGTAGCCTCGATTCTTGGAGGTTCAGCCATCATAGGCGCAGTCGACGCGGGGCCTCGGCTGGGAGGCGCCGCGGCGTGGTTCATGCTCACGGGAGCCCTTGGGCTTTTGGCGCTCATCCCGCTTTCGAAACAGGCGTACACCCTCGGAAAATACTCGCTCCCCGACCTCATTGAAAACATGTACGGCAAAGGCCCAAGGGCCGTGGCGGCGATTGTCATACCGCTCGCCTGGACAGGAATAATCGCAGCCCAGATTATCGCCGCCGCAAAGCTTCTGCAAAGCTTTGCCCCCGTGAGCTACGAAAGCGCAGCAGCAATCGTCGCCGCTGTATTTATTTTGTACACAATGGCCGGAGGGCAACATTCCATATTGCGCACCGATTTTTTGCAGGCCGTCATCATCGTCGTAGGCCTCGCCGTCCTTGCCGTATTTTGCCTAGCCTCGACAAGGAGCGGAATCCCCGCGCAAAACATAGCACAAATCGGGGAGCAAGCTCCCGCATTCCCGTTCAATGCGAATTTTTCGCCCATCGACCTTCTATTGCTTTTGCTGACCTACGGAACGACATTCACAGCCGGGCCCGACATTTTCAGCCGCCTATTCTGCGCCAAGGACGCTCGCACGGCAAAAAAATCCATCAGCATCGCCGCAACCGTACTAGTGCCTGTCGCTATCGTCATCGGCTACCTCGCCGCCTTCGGCGTATCTATCGAAAACCCGCAAGGTGCACGCATTACAGCCATCGCCCAGCAAGTGCTGCCGCCACCGCTGATTCCGCTTATTGCGGTAATGCTCTTGAGCGTCGTGCTGAGCAGCGCCGACACATTGCTATTGAGCAGCTCCGTCATTATCTGCAGTCAATTCATCGCCCGCGACGAATCTACAATCGCGCCGCCAAAATTCCTCGACCACCATCCGCTTTTTACCGCACGGTCCATCACGACGGTAAATGGAGTGGTGGCGCTGTTCGTGGCACTACACTTCACCGACATCATTTCGACACTGCTGCTTGCGCTCGCCGTGTACGCAGGAGCCTTTACCGTCCCTGTGCTGTGGGGGCTTTTCGGATTGCGCTCCAAGCCCGGATTTGTCGCGGCGGCAATCATCGCCGGCGGAGCCATCGCACTTGTCGCAAAACTCTTGGAAAATACGGAAAGCCTCCAGGCGCTATCGCTGCTTGCCGGAGGGCACCTCGTCGATATTTTGACCGTAGCCGCTTTTGCCGTGAACGGGCTTCTTTTAGCCCTTGGCAAAACCTCGACGAACCAGTTAAAAAAGTAACGTACCCCCTCCCATTTTCAGCCCAAATTTCACCCATGCGGACTTGAAAAGTATATATTACCTTCATGGGTTTCCAGAATTTCCATAAAAGACTTTTAACGTACACCGCTTTCGCCGCCTGCGCCGGCGCGTTTCTGGCAATACCCGCCGCAGCCGCCACACCCACCGCAGCCGCCACACCCGCCGCAGCCACGACCAGTTCAAATGCAGGAATCCCGCAAGACGGTCTCGTGGCCTACTACCCCTTTACCGGCGGGAGCCTCGAAAACGCCGTATCCCCGGCAACAAACGACACGGGCAGTTCAAACACGGGCAACGGCGCGACCACCGCTCCGCAAGCCGCCGAGAACAAGGGCGCCACATTCGGCCCCGACCGTTTTGGCAACGAAAACTCCGCCGCCGTCTTCAGCGGCGACAGCAACTGCTACATGGAAATCCCGGACCACGACGCCTTCAGCATAGGCACCGCAGGCGCCCTCACCATCTCCGTGTGGGTAAGCCCGAAAGTCCTCACGTTCCGAAACGCCGAAGCCGCCGGATACGTACACTGGATGGGCAAGGGCGTGCCGCATCAGCACGAGTGGGTACTGCGCATGTACAACAAGGAACTCACTGCAAGCCAGGAAAATCGCCCCAACCGAATGTCGGCCTACGCATTCAACCTGGAAGGCGGCCTCGGCAGCGGCAGTTACGTGCAAGAGGAACTCACCGCAGGCGAATGGATGCACATTGCAGCCCGCTACGACGTCGCCAGCAATACGATTACTTTGTTCAAAAATGGCGTGCAAAAGGACCAGGACCCGCTCTACGACGAAACCTACGGCGTACAGGTGCAAAACGGCACCGCCCCCGTGCGCCTCGGCACGCGCTCCCTCTGGAGTTTCTTCGAAGGGAGCATCGACGATTTGCGCTTTTACGGCCGCGCACTCTCCGACTCGGAAATCGTAGCGCTGTACAACGAGCCGAATCCAGCCGTCAAACCCGACACCAGCGACAAAGACACTACAGCCCTTCCCTCCGACATCAGCGGCGACACCTCAAGCATCGCGAACGACTCCACGAAAACGCCAGGCGATTCCACAATCACCGCCATCCGCGCTTCCGGCAATTCTCGAGCACTCGGCAATTCCCGTGCGCTTGAAAACACCGGTGCAAATTCCCAGGCACAGCGCAAAAACGCAACACACGCAAGAAAGCCACAGGCGACATTCACCCGCGACTTCTACAAAAACGACTCCTACAGAATCCAGTTCCTCGTCGACGACAAGACCTTCGACATCAACGGACGCAGCCCGCAGCATTAATTTGAACGGTCAGCAGCATTAACAAACCGCGCGTCTACAGTTTTTTACCGCCATCCTCGACAGCGGCGATTTGCTTTTGCGCAAAGGCGTCGGCCTCGGCATCCTTCACCAAATCGCGACTCCTGTACTCCACGTTCTTCAGGAACATATCCTTTTTGCCGTGAAGCACGATATGCCCGAGTTCATGGAAGAACGTGTACCAGAAACCGCCATCCGTCTCGAACCCGTCATGGAGCTGGATGACGGCGACATCCTTGTACCAGCGCGAAGCACCGTGCACAGGCGCCGTCTTGAAGTTCTCGACATAAAGCAACTTGATGTTCGCCTTGGCGCAAAGCGCCTGCAACTTCTTTTTCGTCTTCGAGAATTCAGGCGCCGTTACCGAGGGAGACTTCACGGCTAGCGCAATAAATTCCGGAAGCATGTTCTTGACGTTGGAACGCACCTTCTTGTCGGGAATCTTTTCCATGGCGATTTCGTCGGCCAGGATTTCGCCGCGACGCAGCCACACGGACATGGCGTACGGATCGCGGGACTCCGCCAACGAAATGCGGAAGGCCACCTTCAGTTGCTGCTTGTAGTAGTAATTTTCCCAAGCCTTCGGCGAACACACAGCGAAGAACTTGAACAGAGGCTGCACCTTGTCGGCAGCGGCCTGCACAGCATCAATCCACTTGCGCTTGAGCATCTCCTGCAACGGGAAGTTCTTCATCCACTCAAGAATCGAGCCGAAACCCTTCTCGCGCTTTTTAAGGACGGTCCACTCATCATAAAAGCGCTGCAAACCAAGCCAGTGATCTGCCGGGACCTCCGTTACGCACTCCAAATCGACGGCAACTTCGGGACTCAACGTACATTTGCCCATCAAGATGTCGTTCACCGTTTTCTGAGAACGACCAATGCGCGATGCCAAATCGTTCGCATCCATTCCCATTTCTTCCAACTTCTCCCCAAGAAAATCACCAGGGGGGAAAGCCATCGCCAAATTCATCGGATCAAGGCATTTCGACATAAAACCTCCTTTTAGTGGTAATCCACAACTTCAAGCACTTCTGCCTTTGTAATTTCAACCCATTTCCGTCCGGTAGTATCTTCGCCCGCCCGGAAAACAAGCCTGTAAGGCTGATCCAAATCGCACGCCCATTGCCCCTGGCGATTCCCAGACAATTCATGGAATCGACCAGCACCCAAACGCAACGACTCAAAATTCGGCACAACAAGCATATATTGAATACGCTTCAAGTAAATATGATAACGCTTTTGACCCATTCGCCTAAGCGCAAAATTCATATCCACCGCGCACCTTTCCAAATCCTTATCCTTGAATAGAACTTCCACCAACCCTCCTTTATACAACAACATGACTACAATATAATAAATATTTTTGAATAAAGCAATAGTTTCATTATTTTTATTTGAAGTTCAACGTAAAAAAAAAACACCCCGCTTTGCGGGGCGCCGTTTTCATAACTTACTTGTCCTTGTAATAGGTGTAAATTTGCACTGCATAGCCACAATCGGCATAAAGGTTAATAGACCAAGAGCTCATCGCCGTGACTATAAAGCTCTCCACCCTGTACTTAGCCTTAGCAGTCTCTTTTTCATAAAAATATCGATAAATATTGCCATCTTCCGACATCATGGCTTCATTTCGATAAACATCTCTACCTTCAAGTTCAACGGTATCTTTTTTCACAAGGGTAAATCCGCTATCCACCAAAGCTTCCTTGAACAATTCAAAATCGCTTTCCTGCAAAGGGTCAGATTTTGGAAGTTCCTCTTTTTTCGTGCTGAATGCAGATTTTGAAATATGGAACATATACCAAGCAGTCATTAGGGAATCATCATTCCAATCTTCCAAGCTGCTAACAATAGATGAATAATCTTCAATAAAAGCGACTTCTTCGGGAACAGCCTTTTCATACCGAAGTGAATTAATATTTGAAGTCGGTTTCTCTTCAAAACCATCTTCAATAATAGCGATTTTCAAATCATACCCAAAAGAATACCAAAGACCATTGGTCGACGACCATTTTACAAGATATATCTTGTACGTTTGACCATTTTCTTCCATAGCGAAGGAATATGTTTCCTGCTCATATTTGGAATTTGCCGCAGAATCTGTCGGTATGGTTTCGATGTAATCAAAGCCACGAGAAAGAAGCGTATCCGAAAAAGCGGCCACTGCAGAACCACGGTAGTAGCTGTCTATTTGCAAAGTCTGTTCCAAGAACCAATCCTTCTGCTTACCCCCTTCAAATTCCATGTACCCATTATACTTGTTCACATAATTGTGAATAAATTTAAGGGATTCAGGCAATTCAGGAATTGAATCCGCACGTTGTACGCTGGAGCTGCTGACAAACGGGTTCACCTTGGAACTGGAAGATTCCGCAACATCGCTGCCATCGTCATCGTCCTTTTTGCTGGAACTTGACTTTGCGTCATCCTTATCGCTATCCTTGCCGCCACCTTTATCGCCATCTTTTCAGTCATCCTTATCGTCGCCCGGAATGATCCAGCGGCCGTTTTCGCAAGTGAAGTATTCTTCGTAGAGTTCGCTCAGCTTGTTGATGTTTTTCTTCACTTCGCCTTCGCGCTTCTTGTTGCAGGTGCCGAGGCCATAGTTTTCCCACCAGAAGTTCGTCACGTACTTTTCGAAGGCGGGCACGCTGTCGGCGTATTTCCAGCCCTCGATATTCTTGCGCACGTTCGCGAGCGTTTCGCGCAGGTCCGCATTGCAGGCCCAGTCAGCGACTTTCGCCTTGGTATCGGCATCGTCCCATCCCCCTTCTTCGGCAAGAGCGATGCTGAAGTTTCCGATGCGTTCGGTAAGGCCCGCCACATCCACGTCACTTTGCATGAGTACGCTCACCGCAAGGAGGGCGGCGTTCCCGTCGCCACCTTCGAAAATATCCAAGTCCTCGGATTCCGCGAATTCGCCTTCGATGCCGAACGCTTCGAAGATTTCCTTTTCGGCTTGAGCTTTCGCCTTGGCAACGGAAAGTTTTTCTTTGGAAATGAGTCCCATCACGCGTTCGTATTCCAGATGCGTGAGAAGATTGATATTCACCGTCTTGCGGTTGCTCAGGTCGGTAATGGCATTGAGAGTAACCTTCCCCGATGATTTTTTGCCGGTGATTTCGTCACGGTAATAGCCATCCGCTTCAAGCAAGGCATACTGCGAAGAGAGATTGATTCCCGTAATCGAGAAATCGCCCTTGTCGCTCTTGATGCTTCCCTTGAAACTTTTTCCCGTCTGGTTGAGCGTAATGCCGTCCAGTTCCTGCACGGTCACGACAGAGCCCGTTACGAACGGACCCTTCTGCGAAACGCCCGCCACGTCCCAGTTTTCAACGGCGATGATGCCAGCGTCTTCGCTGGAGCCACCGGCAACCTTGTCGCTTGCGTCGTCGGAACACGCCATCAGCGAAAAGCAGAGAGCCAAACCTAAAATCTTATATAATAACTTGTTCATAAATTACCTCACCTTGTATTGGGTGTAGACATCCGCGAAATAAGCGAGTTGAAAAGAAGCTATTGTGCCACCAGCGCCAGCCACAGAAGCATAACAAACTACTTTGTACTTAGCCTTGTCCGTTTCCTTTTCATAGGTCTTCCATATAATGTCCTCGTCTACGGGAAGATTCGCCTTAGCCCAAGTATCCGATTCGTTAGGCTCCTCTCCAGTTTTTTCAAACCCCTCCTTGACCAAGGCCTGTTCAAAAATTTCCAACTGTTTATTCGTTTCGTTCCAATCCTCGTATTTATTGACATCCTTGCCAGCCCATGTTTCCCCGACACCTTTTGCCAACTGCCAATGAGTAGTCAAGGAATCGTCGTTATACGACACCAATGTTTTATACGACACAATTACGTTTTCCGAATTTTTATTTTCAACAATGAAGTATTCGTTCATAAACGACAATTCCTCCGAAAAATCCGATTCGAAACGCAGCGAATAGCGATCCACCGTTTCTTGTTCTTCGAAACCATCCTTGATTACAGCAATTTTCAAATCATAGCGCAAATCGCTAGCGTAAGAAAAACCAAATATGTAAGTGTAATAGTAAGGCGTTATATACACCTTATATGTCTGGCCTTTAGATTCTTTTTGATACACAACCGACGAATCATCGTATGTATATTTTTCGTTCAAGGAATCATTGAAGACCTTTCCTGCATATTCGAAGCCGTAAACATTCAATGTATCTGCCAGCATGGCGAGCACAGAATCCCGATTTTGAGCAAACATGTTTTTCCCAGCGAACCAATCCTTCTGCTGGCCTTCTCCAAACTCCATGTAGCCATTGTAAGAATCCACAAATTCATCAAGGAACGAGAGTTCCCCGGGAATGACGGGCACGGATTCTGCATACTGGACGCTAGAGCTGCTGACGCTGGAACTGCTGACGAAGGGGTTCACCTTGGAACTGGAAGATTCCACAACGTCGTCGTCATCGTCATCTTTATCGTCGTTCAAAACAATCCAGTGGCCGTTTTCGCATGTGAAACGCCCCTCATAGAGTTCGCTCAGCTTGTTGATGTTTTTCTGGACTTCGCCATCGTTCTTTTTGTTGCAAGCACCGAGGCCGTAGTTATCCCACCAGAACTTCGTCACGTACTTTTCAAACGGGGGAATGCTGTCGGAATATTTCCAGCCCTCGACATTTTTGCGTATATCCAAAAGATTGCCGTTTAGGTCAGCATCGCAGGCCCAATCGGCAATCTTCGCCTTGGTTTCGGCATCGTCCCATACCCCTTCTTCGGCAAGAGCGATGCTGAAGTTTCCGATGCGCTCGGTAAGGCCGCCCACGTCGACATCACTCTGCATCAAGACGCTTACCGCGAGAAGTGCCGCATTCGCGTCGCCCGGCTTGAAGATATTCAAGTCTTCGGATTCCACAATTTCACCATCAATACCGAATATATCGAAGATTTCCTTTTCAGCCTGAGCTTTCGCCTTGGCGATAGACCTCTTTTTTTTATCAACAAGGAACATCACGCGGTCGTATTCCAGGTGCGTGAGAAGATTGATGTTCACCGTCTTGCGGTTGCTCAGGTCGGTAATGGCGCGAAGCGTGATGGGCCCCGGAGACTTTTTGCCCGTGATTTCGTCACGGTAGTAGCCAGAAGCCTCGAGCACGGCGTACTGCGAAGAAAGATCTATCCCGGCAATGACGAAATCGCCCTTGTCGCTCTTGATGCTCCCCTTGAAGCTCTTGCCCGTCTGATTAAGCGTGATGCCGTTCAACTCCTGCAAGGTCACCACGGAACCCGTCACGAAAGGCCCCTTCTGCGAAATGCCCGCAAGGTCCATATTTTCTACAGCGACAATATCTTCGTCGGCATTTTCTTCGGTCCCGCTAATTTTCGAGCCATCGCTCGAATCGTCGGAACACGCCATCAGCGAAAAGCAGAGAGCTGCACCAAAAGCATTTTTGAACAAATTAATTCTCATGGTTTCCTCCTTCGTTGGAGCTGGAAATTTTTTCCGTCATCGGGAACAGTTGCATGTTCAAGCGATAGACGCGTTCAGTCTCATCGTCTTCGGTTGCTATGGCTACGATGCGGCGACGGCATTCCGCCAATTCCTTCTTGATGCGCTCATAGCTGCGAGCCGTAAGGCCAAGCACAAGGCCGCTCATGTCGCGTTCCGAAAGAGGCATGTTCAAAGCCTTCACCGCAAACTCGCCCATCTGGCGCTGCATATCGCGCGCAGCCACAGGCACCGCATCCACAGGGCCCATCGAAATGGACTTGTCCGTCTGCGAATAATTGCCCTGAGAGTCCTTCTGCAAAAGTTCAGCCTTCACTAAAAACTGGAGCGTCTCCGAAACCTCGCCCGCCGAAATCTCCGGAATGCAGGCACGCGCCAAATCCAGAGGCTTCGCGCCCGGCATGTGCGGCGCAAGTTCGCGAAGTACCGGATTCCTCCACGACTTGAAATAGTCGAACTCCTCGTTCCCTAAGATACGAACCTTGTGAGCCTTGGCAAGCGCGCACATCTCTTCAAAAGCGGCACGCTTCGCGGCATCGCCCCTCGCATTCGCATAAGAGACCATCGCCACGAAATACGTCTGCTCGAACCCCGTGAGATCCATGGCCATGGCCACCACGTTCGCCGAAGCGACACTCAGGTTCTTCTTCCCCTCTGCCACGTACTTCAGGTACACCGCCGAAGAGAATCCCGCCTTCTTCGCGAACTCTCGCCAGGTGAACGCAGAAGAGCGTTTGCACGCATCGTAGTAATCCTGGATGAACTTTCTGTAATCGGTGTAGTCAACAACTTCCTTCATACCTCAAAATATAAATTGCCATTTATCAAAAGTCAATAGTCTAGAACACGTTTTTTGTGTTTTTATTAAAATTTTCCATTATTTTTGAATATTTTATAAAATTTTCCATTTTGGAACACAAAATTTGTATTCTTGGAACACAGCGCGTGTTCTAAGAATACAAACGGAAAATAATTGCCGCTCGGTAAATAATCTTCCCCATAAATTTTTTTATTATTTATCCCATAAGAAAGGAGTTTTGCATGATTTCCCGTAAACAGTTGCTTTTTATGCCTATCTGCGTCTTGCCGTTATTTTTGGCGGCATGCGGCGATAGCGAGTCCACCACCGAACCGCAAGACGAGCTCGTCGGGAAATGGCGCGTAGAATCCATGTACGAAGGCGACGAAAGCGACACGCTGGAACTTTACAGCCGCAACATCGACGACTACATCACTCTCGCCACCAAGGAGAAGTGCGTCGCAAACGATACGGTCAAGGCCGTCGACTTGAATACGAACGACATCTATGTAATCGTGTGCGGGAAAAACGTGGTCGAGATATTGCGCACATACGCTTCAAAGGATGGCAAGAAGACGTCGAAAGAAGAAGACGAGACATCGACAAATACGACCGGTTCGTCCAGCTCCCGCGAAAAGAATCGCAGCAGTTCCTCGTACTACGACGATGACGACTATTACAGCAGTTCATCGAGGCAGAACAGCAACGGAAGCTGTTCATCCGCCGAGCACACCTTCACCGAACTTTCAGACAAATTACTGAATCCCGATATCGATTACGGAACCGTCACCGACACCCGCGACGGTCAAACCTACAAGACCGTCCAAATCGGCATCCAAACATGGATGGCGCAAAATATGAATCTCGATACCGATTCCAGCACAGACCAAGGTAACGGAAACGGAAGGAAATACAACATAGGCGAAGCCGTCGGAGTAGGAAGAACCACCTCCTTCAAATGCGACGAAACCAATTCCATCAACCCGCAGGGTGTCTGCCCCTTTGGCTGGCACGTTCCCTCAATTGCCGATTGGAAGATTCTTGAAAGAACCGTCAATAACAGTATCGACAATTATTCTCCGGCAGTGCTGCTTTCAAAATCAAACCCGGAATTAACCAATGGAATTTCCACTCCGACAGACGATTTCGGTTTTTCAGCTATCATGGATTCCTATTGGACGACCCAAGGGAAAAACTTGTCATTTAACAAATACGGAATGTACACCTATTCAACCAACTTATCAGAAAAAAACTTCGTACGCTGCGTAAAGAATTACAACATGGATTCGCTGGTTACCCCAACGCTCATCGCGGAAAGCATCTACGACAGCGTAGCACAGACCTTGACAGACTTACGCGACAACCAGGTGTACAAAACAGCGCACATCGGCGACCATGTGTGGATGGCCGAAAATCTAAATTACGTCACCCAGAACGGCCATGCGGACAATGGCATCAACAGCACTTGCCACTCGGACGGCTGCGCCAAATACGGCCGATACTACCAATGGACCGCAGCCATGGACTTGCCCATGGATATGGAATTAATAGAATACAAAGGAAAAGTGATTCAAGGACTTTGCCCCAAGGGCTGGCACATTCCAAGTATGGAAGACATGGATACGCTTGTACTGTATGTCGGAGGAAAAACAGTTGCCGGGGAAATGCTCGCCGACACGTTGATGAAATATGTCGACAAAGTATCGCCGTACGGTTTTAATTTGAAGGGAGGAGACCTTTATTCGGAATGTTCTGATTTTGGAAAATATCCGGATCAAAAGGCATATCTGTGGACCACCACAAACTACTATGGTGCAGCAACATACTTTCTCCTCGACGGTGGTTATTTCGACAAGGAAATATACACAAACAGCAGGGGGAAACTCACGTACATGAACGTACGCTGTCTCAGGGACGAGCGCTCGACGCCGCCAGACTTCCCCGATTTCGGAAGCTTCACGGACAAACGCGACGGAAGGATTTACAGGACCGTAGAAATCGGGGACGACACCTGGATGGCCGACAACATGAAATACACGGACAGCACGGATTTGCTCACCAAGAACACTTGGTGCTACAACGATTCTACGCAAAACTGCGAAACCTTCGGACGCCTCTACACCTGGGATGCGGCAACCCTCGAAGGAACCGTCCAAGGCATCTGCCCCGACGGCTGGCATGTTTCGACCAGGGACGATTGGGAAAACCTGATTGCATTCATCAATGACGACGCCAACATAGGGCTCAAGCTAAAGTCGTCGAACTACTGGAAAGACCTCTACTTCCCCAAGAACGATTACGGATTCTCGGCACTGCCGGCCGGCTACCGCGATACGCTGTACCATGCAAAGAACAACTCTGCACATTTCTGGACCTCAACCGAAGCGAACGACAATACCGCCTTCTACTTCGACATAGAAATCGCGAACAAGGTCATAGCCAAGTACGCCAAGGAGAAAACCACGGCCCGCTCCGTGCGCTGCGTAAAAGACTAAAAGCGCAAGCAAATACCGCTTGCCATACAAAATTACCCCGCCATTGGCGGGGCATTTTTTTTAAAATAAATTAACGATTACGGATTGCAGCCGGCCTTGCCGTTCGGGTCGTTCGGATTTTCGCCGTCCTTCCAGCACTGCACGGTATCGAGCACGTCGCCTTCCTTGTAAGTGGACCAGTCGTCATGCCATCTCCAGTTGTTATCCTTGGTCGTGTTGAATCGAGTCAGGTAGTGGTCGAGCAGGTACTGCGGGCATTCCACTTCTTCCCAGTTGTAGGTCGGGTTGTCGGCGGCCATGTACCAGTCGGCAAACCAGTGGCAACCGCGGAGCAAGTTCGGAAGGCCTGCGTTGCCAAAGGCGGCGTCGCACATGTCCCTCACGCATTGCTGATATACTTCTTTCTTGTTGTCGTAGCCGTTCTTGCTCTGGCACTCCGTGAGGAATCCACCGAAACCAGCGCCCCAGTTGATGCCGGCGCCATTCACCTGAGTGGAGAGAGCGTCAAAGGCGCCAACGCCTCCGCCCGGTACCATGAGGTCGAACTGGCCGTCCTGCACGTCGTGACCGATGTTCGAGGTCATCACGATGATATGCTTGCCCTTGAGGGCCTGGTGTGTTTCCTTCGGAGCGTTGTTGCCACTGGCATCCTTGAAGCTTCCGTCATACTGCAAGTGGAAGCACTTGCCGCAAGTCGTCGAGGAACCGGGACCTGCAACGTATGCATAAGAAAGATTTTCGTTCACGGCGATAGGCGCCATGTCGGTGCAGGCAAACGTTCCCTTGGATCCGGCACCGTCGCAGGCGTTGTTCGTGCCTTCGTAGCCGAACCAGTACTGCTGAACCGCATGGCCCAGCGTGTATGTCGGAACTTCCACGTCGTGGATGTTGCAGTTACGGGTCGTCGTCATGCCCTTCTGGTAGGATTCCTCGGAGGTCGTGTCGGTCTTGCCTTCCTGGCCGTTGCTGATCCAGGCGCAGTGAGGCTTGCAAGCGTCCCAGTAGCGGCTGTTCCAGCCTTTTTTGCCGTTGTTCGAAATGTCCTTGGTGTACTCGGCAGGGGGTTCGCCGTAATCGGCGATATCCCTGAATTCGCTAATCTTGGATGCGGAGCTCACGGGAGTTTCTGCGCCCTGGTCGCCTTCGGAAGCGCTCGATGCCGGAGCGTTCGGATCGCCCTGGTCGCCGCCCTGCGGATTCACCTGCTGTTCACCGCCCTGGTTCGCGCCGGAGTTCGGGTCAGTGTTCTGGTCGCCGCCCTGCGGATTCGGCTGCTGTTCACCGCCCTGGTTCGCACCGGAGTTCGGGTCAGTGTTCTGGTCGCCGCCCTGCGGATTCGGCTGCTGTTCACCGCCCTGGTTCGCACCGGAGTTCGGATCGCCCTGGTCGCCGCCCTGCGGATTCGGCTGCTGTTCACCACCCTGGTTCACGTCAACGGTAGCACCGTTCGGATCGACAAGCGCATTATCGTCGCTAGAACTGGACTCGGAACAAGCCATCAGCATAGCCACGGCACTAATCGCCATAAATGTTTTCATTAAGCTTTTTTTCATAATGCTCCTCTAAATTTCACATCTAAAAATAGATTCATAAGGTCCATAACGCACGCAAAAAAGAGCCTCGAGCATTTAAATGTTCCCGAAATGTGCTCCAAAACAACAAATCCGGCACTTTAGCACCGGATTTTGCTGCGTATGCGCGCCCCTGAAGGCCCGCGACACTTGAACTAAAAGTTAGTCCCTGAACTTCACCTGCTTGGTGCCTTCGACGACTTCGCCGATCTGGGCCCACTTTTCGCCCTTGGCTTCGAGGTGGGCGACGACTTCAGCCTTGTCCTTGGGGTCGATGAAGATAAGCATGCCCATGCCCATGTTGAAGGTGGAGTACATTTCGTCCTTCTCGACGGAGCCTTCCTTCTGGATGAGCTTGAAGATGGCAGGAGGATCCCACGTGGTGCGGTCGATGACGACATCGACGTTGTCCGGGAGGATACGCGGGATGTTGCCCTGGTAGCCGGAACCGGTGATGTGGGCGAGACCCTGGATAATCTTCTTGTTGCAGAGGTCGATGAGGCTCGGATAGTAGCTGCGGTGCGGCATGGTGAGAGCTTCGCCGATGGTCATGTCGGTGCCGTCGAGCGGAGTGTCGACCTTGTAGCCGGCGACGTCGAACAGCACCTTGCGGGCGAGGGAGTAGCCGTTTGTATGTAAACCCGTAGACGGGAGACCGAGGATGATGGTACCCGGCTTAATCGACTTCCCGTCAATGATGTTTTCGCGTTCAACGACACCCACGATGGTACCGGAGATATCGTAGTCGCCCGGACCGTAGAAGCCCGGCATTTCGGCAGTTTCACCGCCAATAAGAACAAGACCGTTTTCGCGGCAGGCCTTGGCCATACCGGCGACGAGCTGATCCATGACACCCGGTTCCAGACGGCCGGTAGCCACGTAGTCGAGGAAGAACAACGGACGGGCGCCCTGCACGAGGATGTCGTCGCAGCAGTGGTTCACGATGTCCTGGCCAGGCAGGGTGTGCGTACCCATTTCGATATCAACTTTCAGCTTGGTGCCAACGCCATCCACGGAGCTCACGAGGACGGGGTCCTTCATGCCAAGGTGGGAGAGCGTGAAGAGGCCGCCGAAGTTGCCGACGTCGCCGAGGACGCCTTCGTTAAAGGTAGTACGTACGGATTTCTTGACACCGACCATTGCTTCGTCAGCACGGGCCAGAGAAACACCTGCGTCTGCGTAGTTCATTTTTTTTCCTTTGCCCTAATCAAGGGCACATTGTTTCGCCCTATTGCTGGGCACTTTGTTTTTCGTCAATATTTCTGAGAGCGTCGAGAATCAGGCTGGTGGTGTCGGACATCTGGTTGATGTTCACGATGCCAGGCATAAGGTGGGTGTCCAGCTTGAAGAAGGTTTCTTCGCCCCACGAGAGCAATTTTTCAAGGGCGTCCGGACCAGCCAGTTTGCCGCACTTGGCGCAGCAGATTCGACCATCCTGGAAGGCGATGAACCCTTTTTCGCCGTTGCACTCGAAAATGACAGTTCCCGTCACGCGACTCTTTTCCATGGTCTGGGCAAAGTCGATGAACGGAAGCACCTTGGCGGATGCGAGCAGCGACAAGCGTTCGAATTCGTCGAAAGCCTGGTTCTTGGCACGAAGCCTATCGGCCATGACCTTGTAGAGGTAGACCATCACGTTCGGGTTCTTGTCGAGGAACTTCACGAACGCATCACGCGGAATGTGGAGCACGGTGCAGCCGTCTTCGGCGGCGATGACCGTGTTGCTGGTGGGTTCGTTACAAAGAATGGACATTTCGCCAAAGCAAGCGCCGGATTCGGCAAAAGCGAGCACGCTGTAGTGTCCGTCGGGCAAAATCTGACCGCAGATCGAAGCCCTGCCACTTTGCAACACATAGAAGGAATCACCCTCTTTTCCGCCCTGGATGATAACTTCACCGGTATCGTATTCACGAATCTCAGCGTTCAACAACAAAAAATCTGCATATTCACGGGGAAGCTGTTGCAAGAACGGCTTTCCGATTTCGTAAGTCGAGGCAATCCAATCGCCAATACCTAATTTTGAACTCATACTTTAAAAGTAATAAATATTTCTGTACCATTTGTAAGAAGAGTCCACCGAAATGCCAGGTAATAACCCCATTATCGGGCTTTTTGACGCCCCGGACGGGTCGAAATGCAGGCATTCCGACAAATTGTAGAGCAGTTCTGCGGGTCGCGACACGGCACCCTCGTAAAAATCGTTGCCACCCGCCGGCCCGCGACGGCCATCATTCTGGCACACCCGCTTCTCGCGGAACGCCTTGACTACCCCCACGCGGGGTTCATACGCCACAATCTCCTCGGAGTTCGAAAATGCACCGGGATTCACCCACACATCGGCGCTGTCGGCGAGAGCCATCACGGCTTCGAGAGACAGTCGCAATTCGCGCGAAGAATCCCCCGCCCACATATAGCGACCACCGGCATCGGATATAAGCTTCGCCGTATAGCTATTGCCGCCGGGTGCATACCAAACGCCACCATGCGACATGCCGGCGATGACCCTCGGCCGCTCAAAGCAACCGGTCTTCAAATCCAGAGAATCGCATTGCGCAAGCCTTGCGCCGATTGAATCGCGAAGCGCCTTGTACGCGGCCGACTCCGCCTTGAATATCGAATCCGCACGACCGACGCAATCCGAGTCGGCGCCGCAGAACATCATTCCATACAACTTAATCCATTCCCCCTTGGCCAAAGGAGATTCCTCCTGCCACTCCGACGTGAGCATCAAGGGAATCCGAAGACTGTTAATTCGTTCGTAATCATCCTGACCGCCGCCCGTGGCGAAATCCATCACCAGGTCCGGCTTTAACGCCAACAGCTTTTCAAAGTCGAGCGAAGGCCCGCTGCCCAGCTCCGTGACAGGCTCGAGGTTCGAGGTTCGAGGCTCGAGGCCCGAGGCTCGGCGATATACTGCGGAATCCACAATGTACTTCGCATCGCTCACGCCCACGATGCGCCCCGCCTCCCCCAAATGCGACATGAACCCGACCTGCGACGACGAAAGCGTAACCACGCGCTCCAACGGTTGCCCAAACTCGAAACGGTTCACCAGAGTGTCGCGACCCACGATCGACCGGATTTCGGCCACCCCGACGCCGTCGCGCACCCCGATTTTCAAAAGACGAGCCGCCTCCATCTGCAAAAATTCCACGGAATCGGCACTTTCCTCTTTTCCGGCGCAACCTGCCAAAATCAAACCTGCACATATCGCGGCACTCCCCAAAAGCCCGGCGAGGCCAAACCTCGCCCCCAGGAACGGCCTGCAAAAAGTGCGTAAAGTGTTGATTTTTAACATCTTATGAAATTTTTCCTCACGCATTCGCGAAAGATAATGTATTTTATATGACGATATTTCCTTAATGGGAGTCTTGTATGAAGACAAAAATAGCTTACCTGGTCGCCCTAGTCTGCGCCCTTACCTTTGCCACAAGCGCCTTTGCCGACGCCGAAGAGCAATTCTATAAAAAGGACCAAATTCGCGGCTTCATTTCGTTTGGCGGCGATTTCCGCGGAATGTTCGAAGATTTCCACTCCTACGTGAACAGCACCGCCCTCATGAACGGCGGACACATGGCTGCCGCAAGCGACGCCGACTCCACCAAAACGGCCTACGCAGGGAAACTCAAATACGGCAAGTTCGACGACTACTATATCGGACTCCACGTGAACGTCGGTGCCCAGTACAAGCAGTTCCTCACCTGGATCAACATGAACTTCATGCCCACCCAGGTGTCCGAACGTCCGAGCTCCACGTACGTGAACACGAGCGCTGACGGCAATTCCATGAAGTTCCCCCTCTACGACGTGCGCTGGTTCAGCTACGGCGCCGACTGGATGTTCGGCTGGAAGCTCTTTGGCGAAAACACCTTCATCAACCTGATTCCGTCGGTGGGCCTCGGCTTCAACCTCATCAACTTCCACCTGGCCTCCAACTTCGACTTTGAAGACCTCGACAGCCCGGGCACCTATGTTTCCGCCCGCGACCGCTACTACAGCACCATGGCCATGACCTTCAACTCCGAACTCGAACTGCGCATCGAACTCGGCCAGTTCGGCATCGGTATTTACGGTGGCTATCGCTACGCCGAATACAACGACCTCGAAATCGAAAACAACGTGCTCGTTGGCGAACCGTACGATACCGACAACAGCGGCGAAACCTGGTTCGCAGGCCTCCGCCTCACTTGGACATTCCTGAGCGACTGGCAGTCCAAGCAGGCTGAAAAGCTGTAAGCCATTCATCTGTCAAGACCGCTATTTTCATTACAGAAAAAGCGGTCATTCTTTTATGCACCGCGCATAGGCGTGGATGAAATTTCCCTTATTTATTACTCATCAATCCTTCAGACAACGAATGGTGGACAAATTGTGTCTGTAAAACTTCTGGTAATAAAAATGCTTCATTTTAGTCTTTCACGCAACGGGCATAAGCGTGCAAACGTCCGCATTCATCCGTTAACAAAGTATATCCTTTTTCCGTAGATTCAAAAGCATAATACCAAATCTGTCTAAAATGATCTGAAGAAATCGATGAGTTCAAATAAACCATACGATACCCATCTAGTTCACTTCCTAAATTCCATGGTTTAATATTTAAATTACATTCATCAGTACCATTTGCATTTTCCCCTGGATTCAGAGGAAGCCATCCATCTTTGCTCTTTAATTTCAAAACATTTGTTTCTGCACTATCCATTTCAGCCAAAAGCGAAAGCCATTCATTACGAGATGGCATGTGCCAACCAGCGGGGCACTCCGCCGAACAGGAATAATACAACCGCCCTGATTCAGCACAATTATCTTCTTCATAAAGGCACGCATTGTTTCCTCCATCATAATTTAAATTCTGAGCCATCCATACCTGGTCACCGATTGTCGTATATCTGTATACCTGGCCATCGCGTTCGTCGGTAAAAGTCCCTCGGTTCGGCATGCCGTAGGCATTCGTTCCTGTTTCCGGACAGACTTCCGCAGCGTTCCATTCCTTGTTTTCCGCATCTGTCGCACATGACAAAAGGAGTAAAATTTGAAGCAAAAAAATTACAGTCAAAATCTTTTTCATAATCACTCCAGATAAATTAAAATTCAAAAATTTTGTCGGGGAAATTTTTAGAACTGCGCAAGGCAAGGATTTCGGTCGTCACCTTTGTTTCCACGCCACCAGCCACCACAGAAACATTCATTGTCTTCAGATTATTTTCCGCATCGTAAACGAAAGTCGTCAAAGACTGAGCCTTGGACTCATTGTTTTCAAATCTTTCAATTCGCTTTTTCTTGGAATCGTAATAAAGAACGCCCTTGGAGCCTGTTATCCGGTAAAGATTTTCGGAGACAAAAACCGGTTCCCGCCAATCACCGGAGTCAAGCGGGTTGAACCGCGCATACTTTTCGGATTTCAGAACTTCGCCATTGTAAGGAAGAATCTGGAATTTATTCGTACTCAAGTCTATCACCTTCATGCGCGTTCCGTTTACGATGCTGCGTTGGTTCAAGAAGGGAGCTTTTATTTCCGCATAGGTTTTTGACGAGCCTTTTTTCACCATATAAACGGAGACAACCTGTTTACCTGCAGAAGAACTCACTGTAGTACGGATGCTCATTTCAACGGAGTCCTGAGAAAATGGAGACGACTTAAGGGTTTCTCGAACTTGGTCAAGCGTCAAGGCAAAGGATGAAATGGACAATAGAAAAATGCATAGCAAAGTTTTTATCATGGTATTAGTCCTTTAGACAGCGAATAGAATTTCTTGAATTATTTACACCAAACGAAATCCCCAATTGTATTCTACAAGTCCACACAAACGATAATGACTCTTGAGAAGTCGTCCAAAAAGCAGTCAAAAGGACATTTTTAGTGACCCCATGTATATAACCCGAAGGCAAAATGGACATGGCACAAGCATCTATTCCCGCCCGAGTTTCATTACGATTATTTAATGAATTTAAAGACATATAGAAGTTGACAGAATCAGAGTTCAACAATCTTTTAGCAACATCATACCCGTCGTCTGAACCAACCTTCATACTATCAATTAAAATTTCCCATTCCGCCTTTGTCGGAATATGCCACCCTTTCGGGCAAAGTGTATCCGCAAAGGCTCTATCTATCAGCCCATGCGATTCTCCTTCTTTTATTATAGAATATAATCTTCCAAATCTTTCACACCAACTCTCTGCGCAGCATTCCTTCGTATCACATTCATGTTCAATCAAATTGCAATACTCATCAAATGTGGGTTCACCCATGTCGCATGTACTATACGGAGCCTCGTACTTCAAATTTTCTGCCATCCAGACTTGATTCCCGATAGTCGTGTATTTATATTCACGACCGTCACGTTCATCGATAAATGTTCCACGATTCGGCATGCCATAGATGTTCGTACCGATTTCCGGACAGACTTCGGCAGCATTCCACTTAGGTTCATCGTCATCAAAGATGCACGAGGCGAAAAAAGCCGTACACAGCACCAAGATTACCAACTTCGATAACTTTTTCATACCAATCCCTATTTCAACAGTTGCCAGGCATCAAAGCCGTACCATGCTTAATTTTAGTCTTTCACGCAACGGGCATAAGCATGGACAAAACGACATATATCCGGAAGAAATGAATAACCATCCTCAGAAGACATGAAATAAATATACGAAACGCGACTATCAGAGATATTGTCTTTTGGTGAAAAAGCACTTAGATAATTTATCCTATATCCATCCAGTTCGTCGTCAATGCTCCAGGGTTTAATATTTAAACCACACTCATCAGTACCATTTGCATTTTCTCCCGGATTCAGAGGAAGCCATCCATCAGTGCTTTTTAATTTCAACACATTTGTTTCTGCACTATCCATTTCTGCCAAAAGCGAAAGCCATTCATCATAACTCGGTAAGCGCCAACCAGCGGGGCACTCCGCCGAACAGGAATAATACAACCGCCCCGATTCAGCACAATTATCTTCTTCATAAAGGCACGCATTGTTTCCTCCATCATAATTTAAATTCTGAGCCATCCATACCTGGTCACCGATTGTCGTATATCTGTATACCTGGCCATCGCGTTCGTCGGTAAAAGTCCCTCGGTTCGGCATGCCGTAGGCATTCGTTCCTGTTTCCGGACAGACTTCCGCAGCGTTCCATTCCTTGTTTTCCGCATCTGTCGCACATGACAAAAGGAGTAAAATTTGAAGCAAAAAAATTACAGTCAAAATCTTTTTCATAATCACTCCAGATAAATTAAAATTCAAAAATTTTGTCGGGGAAATTTTTAGAACTGCGCAAGGCAAGGATTTCGGTCGTCACCTTTGTTTCCACGCCACCAGCCACCACAGAAACATTCATTGTCTTCAGATTATTTTCCGCATCGTAAACGAAAGTCGTCAAAGACTGAGCCTTGGACTCATTGTTTTCAAATCTTTCAATTCGCTTTTTCTTGGAATCGTAATAAAGAACGCCCTTGGAGCCTGTTATCCGGTAAAGATTTTCGGAGACAACCTGTTTACCCGCAGAAGAACTCACGGTAGTACGGATGCTCATTTCAACGGAGTCCTGAGAAAATGGAGACGACTTAAGGGTTTCTCGAACTTGGTCAAGCGTCAAGGCAAAGGATGAAATGGACAATAGAAAAATGCATAGCAAAGTTTTTATCATGGTATTAGTCCTTTAGACAGCGAATAGAATTTCTTGAATTATTTACACCAAACGAAATCCCCAATTGTATTCTACAAGTCCACACAAACGATAATGACTCTTGAGAAGTCGTCCAAAAAGCAGTCAAAAGGACATTTTTAGTGACCCCATGTATATAACCCGAAGGCAAAATGGACATGGCACAAGCATCTATTCCCGCCCGAGTCTCATTACGATTATTCAATGAATTTGAGTGTGCGAAATTTTTTCTGTAAATAGGCTATTCTATAGCAAACGGGTTTAA
>JAKSIL010000032.1 GCA_024398815.1 Fibrobacter sp. | reverse complement strand
CTTCGGTTCTCGTCCAGGCGGACACGTCGGCAAAAGATCCGGTAGGTGAGCAACCTGGTGATACAACGTCTGCTGCGGATACAACTTCGGCGGATACATCTGCCTCTGCGGGCGATTCATCGGCGGCGGCTGATTCTTTAGGGAATCCCCTCTGGTTTACCAAATCGGCTCCTTTGGCTGCTTCTGTAACGCAGGGAATGCAATACCGCGTGTTTGACATGAACGGCGTATACCTTTACGAAGGCCGTTGGCAGGGGAGTATCAAGGCTCCTGGCAAGCCGGTAATTGTCCGTTTCGGCAACGGGCTGACGAAGGTTTTTCGGTAGGAGGTTATATGAGAACTGCTTTGTTTTGCTCTTTATTCTTTGTCGCGTTGGCGTGGTCCGATGTAAACCTTATTTGGACTCAGTTCCAGTTCGAGAAAGGGTATTTGGAAGTAGACACAGCAAAGATTTGCAATGTGGATACGACCTATATCAATTGTACGCAAAACAAAGGTCTTGCGTACTATTCTACTCTGGATACCGGCTATGCTGTGCTTTTTAATCCGTTAATCACAAAGGCGCAGATTTTTAAATACTTGAATGAAAATGAACAAAGTGATGCTGCTGCGGGAAAGAGCGTTCAGATAACGGCAGTTCTGCGTTATGAGTTTATGAAGTGGCAGGAGTGGGGTATTATCAAGATGACAAAGGATAGTGCCCAACGTTTGTTGGATCGTATCCTACCGGAATCAAGAGATATTCAGGGACGTACAATTATCCATAAAAAGGTTTGCGACGAGGAATCTCCATCGTCATGCCAAGGCGAACTCCTTTGGGGTGGGAGCGGTTCACCTGGGCTTACCGAAGAGGATGCTGCCCGTCTCCCACAAAAAAAATTTTTGGCAGAATCGGCGGAACCCGCTTCGGTAGACACGTCGGCAAAAATTCCGGTAGGTGAGCAACCTGGTGATACAACGTTGTCGGATTCTTTGGGGAATCCCCTCCGGTTTACTAAATCGGCTCCTTTGGCGGGTTCTGTAACGCAGGGGATGCATTACCGTGTGTTTGACATGAACGGCGTTTTCCTGTATGAAAGTCGCTGGCAGGGGAATCTCAAGGCTCCGGGTAAGCCGGTAATTGTCCGTTTCGGTAACGGGCTGACGAAGGTTTTCCGGTAGGAGGTTATATGAAAGTAATGTCTTTTTGCGTAGCGATTCTTGCCGCTTTGGCGTGGTCCAATATCTTTACCCTTTCGGGCTCACTTTCTTTTGAGAAGGGGTATCTGAATATAGATACAACGAAGACGTGCAACGTGGATACGACCTACATTAACTGTTCCTTGGAAAACGGCCTCGCGTACTATTCAACGCTAGATACTGCAATTGCTGTATTTTTCCAGCCCCGTTATGCTACGGGTGTTGTCGCTACTCCTAGCCCTTTTACAAATACAGTCAATTATTCGCATACCTTTACAGAGGTGATGCGTTATGAATTCATGAATTGGGTGGAATGGGGCATTGTCGTTATGGATAAGGATAGCGCAAAGCGTTTGTTGGATAGGGTTTTGCCGGAATCAGTAAATATAGGTAGTTGTTCTATTGTTCACAAAAAGGTTTGCGATGATGATCCTTCGTTGTGCAATCCCCTTGACATGTGTTATGGAGGAGGTGCGGGAGGCGGTGTTTCTGACGAACAGGCGGCCTGCTTACCTACAAAAAAGTTTCAAATAGATGAGGCTAGTGTTCCTTCAGAAACACCTAAGTCAGAACAACCTGGTGATACAGCAACTGCGTCAGAAACTCCTATGTCGGAACAATCTGGTGATACAATGTCGTCTGCGGACTCTTTGGGAAATCCTCTCTGGTTTGCGCAATCGGCATCTTTGACGGAATCTGTTGCGCTAGGGACGCATTACCGCGTGTTTGACATGAACGGAGTTCACTTGCGCGATGGCGTTTGGCAAGGGCGTTTCAATGTGTCTGGAAAACCGGTGATTATTCGGTTCAGTAACGGCTTGACTCAAGTTGTGAAATAGACGCTTAAGCCTGATATTTCTATTTTTGGGCGGTATGAGTGAATTACGTAAAAATATTCTCGATGAAGCGCGCCGCATTGTTGTAAAGATTGGATCCCGCATCTTGGTGGATTCCGAGCGCGGCGGAGTGCGTACCCGTTACATCCAGAAGTTGGCCGATTCCGTCGCCCGCCTCATGGAAGCGGGCAAGGAAGTCGTGATTGTGACGAGCGGAGCCGTGGGCACCGGCATGAGCCAGCTGGGCTACAAGGAAAAGCCGACCGTGCTTGCCGAAAAGCAGGCCTGCGCCGCTGTGGGCCAGATTGACCTCATGTACGCCTACCGCGAAATGTTCCGCTGGATGCAGCTCTCGGTGGGGCAAATCCTTTTGTCTGCCGACGATTTCCGTGACCGCACCCGCTACAAGAACTTGCAGAACACCATCAAGGCGATGCTTGCGCGCAAGATTGTTCCGATTATCAACGAGAACGATTCTCTCGCCGTCGCCGAAATCAAGGTGGGTGACAACGACAAGCTTTCGAGCGACGTGGCGCTCTTCCTGGATGCGGACTTGCTTTTGATTTTCACGGACGAAGACGGCCTCTTCGACGACAACCCGAAGAAGAACCCGAACGCCCGCCTGTTGCGCTTTGTGCCCGAGATTACGCCTGCTGTTCTGGCCCTTGCCGGCAAGCCCGGCGAGACGGGTTCTGCCGTGAGTACCGGCGGTATGCGCAGCAAACTCGAAGCCATCCGCAACGTGACGAAGAGCGGCTGCAACGCCTTCCTCGCGAGCGGTATGAAGGTGTTGCCGCACCAGGTGCTTTTCGAAAATGCGCAGGGTACGCTCTTTGTGGGTTCCAAGAAAAAGCTCAACAGCCGCCAGCGCTGGCTCAGCTTTATCACGACTCCGCGTGGGGCCGTGGTTGTGGACGAGGGCGGCGTGAAGGCGTTGCGCGAAAAGCACTCGAGCCTGTTGCCCGTGGGTGTTGTTTCTGTGCAGAAGCACTTTGACAAGGGCGACTTGATTGAAGTCTTTGACGAACAGAAGAACCCGGTGGCCCGTGGCGTTGCGAAGTTCGATAGCGAAACGCTCAAGCTCGTGATGCGCAAGAAGACGGCGCAGGTGCACGAAATCCTCGGCAAGAACGTCGCCGACGAGTTGATACACAAGAACGACTTGGTGGTGTTTTAACGTTGTGGCTTGCTTTGTTTGACTTTAGGTGGGGCTTACTGTTGTAAAGTATGAATTATGAGTTATAAGATTAATAGTTGCGTGCCGAAGACGCCAAATGTCCTCTAACAATTCATAACTAATAATTAATAACTCAACCCTAGATCCTATTCACTTTTATATATTTATCCGTATGAAGTTTTCTGGAATCTTAAAAACATTGCTTTCGCTGGTTGCTGTTTCTGCGGTAAGCGCACTGGCCGATGCCGTTTCGGTGGATGCGCTTGCGAATGGCGGCGCGGTCACTCGCGACAACCAGTTGAGCGAAATTCGCGACGTGCTTCGTGGCGGTCGCGGCGGGTATGTGAACTTCGGCTTCAATTACATGCCTCTTGTTTCCCAGACTCCGTTGAAAAGCGAATTTGGTGAACACGACGGTTTTGCTTTCAGGCATTACTTGGCCGGCTTCGGTGCCGGAGAAATTTCGAAGAATAATCACCTGGGTATGGTGTTCTGGTTGGAACGTTCTGGATGGGATGGCGAAGATTTCTTCTTGATTCCGCAGTACAACGATTTCTCCGTTGTCCGTTCGGTGGCCACGTGGGGTGCGGTCTATACGCAGTCCTCGCTTGACTTGACTTTTGCTGCCGGTATGCAACACCAGAATGCCGAATATGTTGGCCGTCTTTATCCTGACGAAAACGACAAGTGGCTGTACAGTTGGGCTCACTTGCGCTGGGGGCATACGAGCATCCAGGGCAGTTTTCATCGCACCGATTGGCAGTCCTTGAGAATTTCCATAGACTTGGAATCGCGCGCCGTTTACGGTGGTCGCCGTTCCGGCCCGTTGACTTATCTGCCGAATTTCGAAATGGCTCTCTATAACGGCATGGACTATGCTGATGATTCCGTGCGCGTGTCCTGGGAACAGAACTTGTTTGCACAGCAACTTTACGGGGAAGTTACTTTTGATTTCCCGAACAAGGAATTCCATTCTGCGGCTCTGAAGTTCTATCCGGACCCGTCGCGCATGATTGGCTTCGAGGCGACTTGCCTTCGTCGTAACGAACGCGGCGGTTCCTCGGATTTACTGTGGGGTGGTGCCATTGATTTGCTGTTCATCCGATTGGCCTATAATTCTTCTTACGAATATGAACGTCTGTTCCGTGCCAAGGGAACGTTCATTGCCGAAATCAAGTTCGACATGGCGACTATCGATGGCTTCTTGTTTGCTCGCGGAGCCCCCAAGTCCGCACCTCTCGAGTCGGTGACGTTCAATCCCAAGGAAAAGTCTTCGGCGTTCCCCAAGGACGACGGAAAAATCCAGTTGAACAAGTCTCCCGAGACAAAGCCTTTGAATGCAAGCGGCATTCGCTATGAAAAGGCTGGAACTTCCAGTAAAGGAGGCAAGTGATGTTGCGCAATTCCTTTAGTGCAAAATTTGGCCGTGTCGCTGCCTTTGCGTTCTTGGCGTGCGTGGCGCTTTCGCTTACCGGTTGTCTCAGTCACTGGTTCCTGGAGTCGGAATCCCGTTTGCAGGTCGAAAACAGGACTGAAAATTGGTCCATTATCTCGGTGGACGTGGCTTCTGAAAATCGCGCAAAATTCTCTTCGTGGATAGACGAAACTTTGCTCCCCGGTGAACGAAGCCATGTGGTTGAAGAAGACTGGGTGGGCGATTTTACGTTCCGCGTCAAGTACACGAAGTCCTCCGATGCCACGGGTGATACCCTGGTCGATTACCATGAGTTCAATTTGGATGGAGGAAGCCTCTATTTGATTGTGGAAGAGGGTAAAGGCAAGCTTTCTTACAGGTTCAAGTAATTACCTAAACGTTATTTTTGACTATCTTTAATCCAACGTGCAGATTACAAAACTAAAGATATTCGGGTTCAAGTCCTTTGCCCAAAGGACCGAAATCAATTTCCCCACCAAGGGCCTTACGGCTGTGGTGGGCCCTAATGGTTGTGGCAAGTCGAACATTACCGATGCCATCCGTTGGGTGCTTGGCGAACAGAAAGCCGCCGCTCTCCGTATGGGCAAAATGCAAGACGTGATTTTCAGCGGTACCGAAGAACGCGCCGCCATGAGTCTTGCTGAAGTTTCCATTGTAATTGACAATAGTGACGGAACATTGGCATCGGAATATTCCGAGGTCATCGTTACACGCCGTGTGCATCGTGACGGTTCGGGCGAATATCTGATCAACAATCAGGAATGCCGTTTGCGCGATGTGCACGCATTGCTTTTTGATTCGGGTCTTGGCTCTAGCACCTATTCGCAGATGAACGCCGACATGATTAAGGCCGTTTTGAGCGACAAGGCTGACGACCGTCGCATTCTGTTCGAAGAAGCCGCCGGTGTGAGCAAATACCGTCAGCAGCGTAAAGAGGCCGTGCGCCAGTTGGAACGCGTACAGCAGGATATGGAACGCGTCGAGGACAACCTTCGCAGCGTCCGTCGCTCTGTGCGTATGTACGAGACGCAGGCTGAAAAGGTGGGCGAATACAAGCGCCTGAGCAAACGCCTCCGCGAACTCGACCTGTCGGTGAGTCTTGACAAGTTCGAGGACTTCAAGGAAAGCCTTGCGACCCTTGATACGACGAGCCGCCGCATGAACCACGAAGTGGAGTCCGCCAAGACCAAGTGTACCGAACTGCAGACTAAAATCGACGAGAAAAAGCTCGCCATCAGCGAAGACGAAAACAACTACCGCGATTTGGAACGCGAAGTTCAGCAGGCGACGCTTGCCTTGAACGACTTGAACAACAATATTATGCGTCTTCGAGACTCCATCACGGCACTCGAGGATGCCAACGAAAAGGCTCGCGACGAAATCGAACGCAACCAGGGCAAGGTCCGCGAACTTGAAGACGAACGGGCGAGGCTCGAAGAAGAAAATGCGGTTCTCGGCAGCGACAGCGAAGTGGACGAAATGAACGCCCTTCTGGAACGTGAACGCGAAACGTTGCAGGTGATGCGCGACAAGCTGGACGACCTTCGTACAAGGTCCCGCGAACTTTCAAACGAACGTCTGCAGGCTGCCAACAAGGTGAATTCCCTTCGCGGTCGTTTTGAGCGCATGGACGCTGAAACCGACATGCTCCGAGGAAACCTCGAAAAGTGGAATGCCGAAATGGAAGCCGTGCGTGGTCAAAAGTCCAACGCCGAATCGGCCATCGCCGACATCCAGAGCGGCATCGATGATGCGCTTCGTGAAATTGAAAATCTCGAAGAGCAGAAATCCACTCGCGAAGAACATCTGGAGCAGGAAAAGCAGGATTTGGCGCAAGTCCAGAAGTCCTTGCAGGACCTTAAAAATGAAGAAGCTCGTCTGCAGTCGAGAATCGACGTTTTGCAGAGCGTGGCGAACGAAGGCACCGATGCAAGCCGCTGGCTTAGCGAAAACAAGTCGAATTTGATTGGCGGACTTCTTTCGGAAAGAATCGAGGCCGCTCCCGAATACGCATCCCGTGTCGAGGCCGCCTTGGGCGACCTTCTGGATGCCGTGGTCGTGCTTAACGAAAATGCGGTCGTTGAAATTGTGAGCGCCCTGGAAACTGAAAATGTGGGCAAGGCCCTGATGGCTCTTGTCGACGGGGCTGCGCCTGCCTATACGGGAATTATCGATTGCGAAGGCGTTGGCGGCTGCCTGAATCAGTTTGTGACGGCCGATGCTGAAATTGCAGGTTTTGTGTCGGGCATTCTTTCTCGCTACTTTGTTGTAGATTCCTTGCCGACGGCTTTGTCGCTTGCCCGTAAGTTCCGCAACGAGGACCTTTGCTTTGTGGCTCCCAATGCCATTGTGCGCACGAGCGGTCTTGTGAGCAGTGGCGCTTCGTCGAGCGGAACTTTAAGCCGCAAGAATGAAATTGCCGAGGCGACTTCGCTTTTGGAAGGCGTCGTTTCTGAAATTGGCCAGAAGGAATCCGAAATGGACCGCCTGCAAGGCTTGGTCGACGAAGATTCGCAGATGCTTGCTTCCATTGTCGATGACTTGCGCGAAAAGAACGATTCCCTGCGCGGCGGGGATGCCGGCATCGCCATCCAGAAGAATATCGTGAATGGCTGCGAAAACCGCTTGCGTCAATTGGAAAACGATGTGGCCGTGGCGCAGGGCCGCATTGATGCCGCCCAGCAGTCCAAGAATAGCGATGCTGAACTTATGGAAGCCGAAGCTGCCATGGAAAGCGCCGAAAGCAACTATTCCAGGGTGAACGACGAACTTGCCGAGCAAGAAACCATGTTCCGCGAAAAAGACGAGGATGTTCGCGAATTGGAACGCAGTGCACAGAACAAGACTGCGAAGCTCGAACAGAACACCAATCGTCTGCACAATATTGCCGACCAGGTGGGCTTCCTTGAAAATACGGTCCGTTCGCGCCAACAGGAAATTGAAAAGAACACCGCCGCCATGGAAAAGTCCGAAGAGGACATCCGCGGCGTTGCGGATAAAGTTCAGACCATGGATTCGTCGCTTCGTGAATTGGAACAGCGCCGTGATGCTGCCCGCGAACGTTACGAAGTCGTCAGTGGCGATTTGGATTCCTGGCGCAATGAACTCGACAGTCTTCGCGACGAAATGATCGAGAAGATGAAGGAATTGAACGAGGTCGGACGCCGCCAGGAAGCGCTCCAGTCCAATCAGGACCGCTTGATGGAACGCATTACCAACGAGTATTCCGTCGACTTGACCAATCCCGAAAACGTGGAACGCGTGGAATACAGCCAGCCCGAGGCTGACCGCGAAATTCGCGATCTCCGCGGACAAATCAAGGATTTGGGGCCGGTCAACATCAACGTGATGGAAGACTACGAAGACGAAAAGAAGCGTTTGGAAGAAGTCGAAAGGCAGTTCGACGATTTGGATCGCGCCCGCGCCAGCCTCGACCGCACCATCACGAAACTCGACGACATCGCACGTACGCGCTATCTCGACACCTTCGGACGAATTCAGAAGAATTTCCAGTTCGTGTTCAGTAAGCTGTTCTTGAACGGCGAAACCAAGATGAGCCTTGTGGAAGAAGTTGACGAAAACGGCAAACCCAAGGATATTTTGGATGCTGACATTGAAATCAATGTGCGTCCGACCGGTAAGAAGATGCGCGGCATCAAGGCCCTTTCTGGTGGTGAACACGCTCTGACCGCAACGGCATTGCTGTTCGCCATCTACATGGAAAAACCGTCGCCGTACTGCGTGCTGGACGAAGTTGACGGCCCGCTTGACGATGCCAACGTGGGCCGCTTCATGGCGCTACTCCGCGAATTCAGCAAGCAGACCTTGTTCATCGTGGTGACGCATAACAAGCGTACCATGGCCGAAGCCGACATGCTCTACGGTGTGACGCAGGAAATCAAGGGCATTTCCCGCATTGCGTCTGTCCAGCTTGCCGACGCGACAAAGTTCGCTATTTAATTTGCGAACGTCTTGTGAATTTTTTCAGAAAATTGCGATTTGTTTTTGTGAATGACCGACGAGCTTCAATCAAAAAGACGTAATTCTTTGCTTAAGGGAATTTTCTTCGGTTGCTTGGCGGGCATTTGCTACGGTACGAATCCGCTGGGCGCCTTGAAATTGTATGACTACGGATTTACTCCGGAGACGGTTCTTTGCTACAGGTTCGCTTTTGCCGCGATTCTCCTGGGCGTGACTTTGATTGCCTGCAGGCTTCCGTTCAAGGTCAATCGCCGTGAATTTGGCGTACTCCTTTTGCTCGGATTCTTGTTCGCCGTGTGCGCGCAGACGCTTTACGCCTCGTTCAACTTCATGGACGCTGGCCTTGCTTCGACGCTCCTGTTCCTTTACCCCTTGGAAGTCGCCGTGATCATGGGACTCTTTTTCAAGGAAAAACTGCGTGCTAAGACGGCGATTTCGATTGCGGTTTCGCTCGCGGGACTTGCGCTTTTGTACCGCGGTGGCGAGGGCGGCGTGGCACTCAGCACTGTAGGACTGTTGCTTGTGTTTGTTTCGTCGCTTTCTTACGCCATCTACATCGTCGTAGTGAACAGGGCGCGGTTCCTCACGAGTTCCATTAAAATCACGTTTTACGTCGTGACGTTCTGCCTCTTCTTTATGCTCTTGTACGCGACCTTTTTTGGCTCGGGATTCCCGCCGTTGCCCTCGACTGCAGGCCAGTGGGGATGGGGGCACATGCTTGGCTTTGTGCCCACGTACCTTTCGCTCGTGTTCATGGCGAAGGCCATAAAAATCGTAGGCTCCACGCCGACCGCGATTACGGGTGCGTTGGAGCCTTTGACTGCCGTGTGTATCGGCGTATTTGTGTTTGGCGAAACGATGACCTTGCGCCTCGCACTTGGAATCGTCTTGATTCTAGCGTCTGTAGTGCTGATTACCGTTCGCAATCGTTAATTTATTCTTCATCCTTGATGCAGCGCACAGAGAAGCCGTCACTAACGTGTCCACTGTGGTCAAAGAAAATGCTGTTTTCTTCATAGCTTATTGAAGCCACGTAAACGTGAGCAACGTTTGCGCTGGTAAGCATTTGCGTGGAAGTCCAGAAACTAGTAGTGGAGTCCGGTTCATTGAGTTTTTTCTTGTAGAAGTCGTATTCACCGGCGGCAAGGGCACTGAATCCGAATGTGTCACTTCCCTTGCTGCAGGATTCCCAATACGGAGAATCTTCATCTTCGTATTCGGGCTTGCAGTAGGAGGCGTCTGATTCACCGGCTTCCCAGCCTTCTGCGGATTTCAACTTTTTACCGGCAATATCTTCACCACCGGCGGCTTCAATGAGGGTTTCCATGTCGGTCTGTGTCGGAACATGCCAGCCCTTGGGGCAAATACCGCGGGCGGCATCCTTGGCTTCGCATTTTTTCAGGGCTCCGCAGCCTTTTCCATCGTCACTAAAGACGGCGAGGCTGTCCATGGCGGCACCCCAGGAGTAATGTCTGCCGTATTTTTTGCAGAATTCGTCATCCTTGCAGAATGTGCCGCCAACATATTCGTAGTTCAGATTTTCGACCATCCAAATCTGGTCACCGATTTTTGCTGTCTTGTAGGTCTGCCCGTCGCGGAGGTCCTTCAAGGTTTCTTTTTCTGCGTTGAATTCACTTGCTGCATCGGCGTTTTCGACTTCAATCTTTGCTTCGCTCGAGCTGGATGCGGGTTCGTCGCCTTCATCGCTGCCTTCATCCTTGGGGTCGACAGAGATGGGTTCGTCACCCTCGTCATCTTCGTCGCCATCGTCCGTTTTCACGGAAGAACTGGATTTCGCCTTGCTGTCATCCTTCTTGGACGCGCTGGACTTGGCCTTGCTGTCGCCGGAGGTGATTTCTTCGTTGTTGGAATCATCGGCGGGGGATGAGGAACTGTCGTCACCGCAAGCGGCAAAGAATGCGAGACTGCTCACGGAAAGCAGAGCGATAAATTTTTTCATCATAAGAAACTCCTTGAAAAAAGTTATAGCCTTTATGTAAAAAAAAACTTACATCCGTCAACGAGTTTTTTGTAAAATCTCTACAAAATGATGTATATTCAACCTGACACCTGAAACCTAACCCCAGACACCTGAAACCTAATATGCAATCACACTGTTCAAAATGCGATAAAGACTTCACCGAACGCGTCGGCATGGGCCCCATGGAAGGAAACCTCGCCATCCGCATGCGCAATAAACTGGGGAACATCTGCCCCGACTGCCAGGCGGAAATCCGCAAGACCAAGAAAGGGCGGCGCCAGTTGTTTTTCTGGAATGTGAAGGTGGCTCTCTACTGCTGCCGCTTTTTGCTGCCTATCGTCCTGCTTTTTGCCATTCTGACGGTCTGCCTCGCGCTGTTCGTGCTTTAAATTTGCACATTTTTTGGTAAAATGCGCATTAATTGTTGTCTATGGACAATATGTTCATAGGAAAAACGTTTTTTGCCGTGCGCAAATCCTCAAAACTATTTAAATTATGGAACATGACGACGTCTGTATGGTGGGCGTTGGCTTTTAGGGTTAATCCTTTTGGAGTGTATGGTATGAACGGTGCTTTTTCAAAAATTTCAGTGGCTTTGGCATTGACAGCTGCTTTGGCGACTTTTGCCGAGGCTGCCGTGGACCAGTGCAAGCCGATTGGCTGGGCGACGCGTTCCGGGCGCACCAGTACGGCGTTCGAAGTTACCGGTGGTGGAAATTTGCGCGCCGATACGGTTCGCACTTTCGCCGATTTGAAAAGCCTTGCCGCCGACAAAAACCCGCGTGTCATCTACATCGATGGCGACCTTGGTAACGGCTGGAACGGCAAGAGCGGCGACCGCGTCGATGTCTCCGGCAGCAACAAGACCATCATCGGCTTGAAACCGGGCACGAAACTCAATGCCGTGCTCTACATCAAGAACGTATCCAACATCATCGTGAGGAATATCGTCATTCAGGGGCATGGCTCCAACCAAGACCAGGCTTGGGACAACCTGAATATCGAGAATTCCAAGAATGTGTGGATTGACCACTGCGAATTCTGGGACGGCCAGGATGGTAACGCCGACGTGGTGAAGGGAGCAGATAATGTAACATTCACTTGGTGCAAGTTCGGTTACAAGATTAAGAGTTCCCATAACCTTTCCAATTTAATTGCAAGTTCCGATAAGGAGACGGAAAGCCAGGGCAAGTTGAATGTGACGTTCATGTTCAACTGGTGGGTTTCCGCGAGCCAACGCATGCCGCGTTGCCGCTTCGGCAATATCCATGTAGTGAACAACCTTTACACAAGTGATGCAAGCGTTACGGCGGGTACCGACCAGATTGGCGTCTCGGCGGGCGTTCAGTGCCATGTTCGAACCGAAAAGAACGTGTTCATCGGCATCAACAATCCGATTTATAACGGCAACAATACCGACGGCACGGGTGGCAACGAAGTTATAGACAACATTTTTACGAGTTGCTCGGGCAACACGAAAGGGACTGGGACTTCCTTTACTCCACCTTACGATTACAGTTTTATGCTGAGCGCAAATCAGGTTGAAGCCGCAGTGCGCGCAGGTGCCGGCGCGACTCTTGAAAGTCCGACATCTTGCGATGCGAACTACGTGGAACCTGTGGATCCGCCGCCTCCGCCACCCGACACCACGCGTGAATACCAGGTGGACAAAGGTCTTGTCGAGGGTGGAGCCGTGGAAAACAACAATGCGGGCTTCCATGGCGATGGCTTCGTGAACTTCGACAAGGGCGGCAAAGTCTCCGTAGAAGTGAATGTGGCAAAAGCCGGCGAGTACAAGATGGTTCTTGACTTCACGAACGGCTCCGGGAGCGCTCGCGACCTGGAAGTCAGCGTGGGCGGGACTTCGACGAAACTTTCCTGTGCGGCGACCAGTGCTTGGACCACTTGGGAAAAGATTACAACCAACTTAACGCTTGTGGCGGGCAAGAATACGATTGTATTCTCGACCGTTGGCGGAGCGGATGGCCCGAACCTGGACCAGTTCGACTTGATTCTCGTGAAGGCGGACGGGGGCGCTGCAGTGCAGGATCCCGAACCGGAAACCTCGAGTTCGTTGGGGACGGCGCCGGAATCCTCGAATTCATCGGACGTTCATCCAGAAAGTTCCACGACAGCGCTACCCTGGAATATGGCTCAGGCTCAGGTTCGCGAAGCGAATGGAATTTTGCATTTTGTTGGCTTTGACCGTGCCGCAAATGTGAAAACACAGGTCTTTAGCCTGTATGGACGTTGTGTCAAAACTTCTTTTGGCGTGGGCGAGGTGAGCCTTCGCGACCTTCCCGCAGGGGCGTATCTTGTGGCTGTTTCCGCACCGGGCCTCAATCATCAATTCATTGTGCAAAATCATTAATCAAACGACTTGTTGCGATTACAAGTTGAACGGAGTTTTTTATGCAAAAGTATACCAAAATTTTAATGTGCTCCATTGCGTTGCTTGCAGGATGTGGTGGAGGTGATTCCGAAACATCGCCTGCAGCTCCTGCTCCTACTGCAGCGGATCCGTTCGACGACCCGATGATGTCCAGCGCATCGGTTGACCCCTATTTGCTTCAATCCAGCGCGTCGGTAGATCCTGGTTTGTTTATGTCTAGCGCCGCACCCGACCCGGTTCAGTTCCTGTCCAGTGCCTCGATAGAACCTGATCCGAATCAAACGATTACTCCTGTCAGTTCCTCCGCTGTTGAAGATGCAGCAAATTACATGGTAGACCCACGCGACAAACAAAAGTACAGAATTACGACTATCGGCAGTAAAGTCTGGATGGCGCAAAATTTGAATTACGATGGCACTTGCATGTACGGGACGCCTTCGTTTTGCGACAAATTCGGGAGCATCTATACATGGGAACAGGCCATGTTCGGCAAACAAACGGGTTGCTCTAATATGAGCTCGTCCTGTACCAATTTGACGGCCGACTTCCAGGGAATCTGTCCGGATGGATGGCATGTCCCCACGGGTGAAGAACTGTCGCAAATGGTGGCTGTGACAGGAGGGGATTTCCTCGACAAGAACTGGTCCGTTGGTTATAAAAAGGCGGATGCCTATGGTTTTTCGCTTTTGCCGGGCGGCTATGAAACCGAGGTTGGGCGGTATTATGGTGCCGATGATTTCCCCATGACCTACTTGTGGAGCGCCACGGAGGTTGGAGCTTCGCTTGCTCAAACTCTTAGTGTCCAGCCTTGCCTATACGACGGACTGCAACCATGTGAAGATTATTTTGTTCTGGAAAATGCTAATAAGCAGGCGCACTATTACGTCCGTTGCGTGAAAAACTGACCGTCACATGCATATTTGATGGAAAATTTGGTGGCAAAATTTAAAAATGATGGACCAAATCTTAATTTTACCTGTTTTGGTCCACAAAATTTAGAACAAGTTAACTTCAAAAAGGTCGCAAACGTTTTTGCGGCCATTTTTTTTCGCATTTTATGATGGACCAAAATGCATTTTTGGGCATTTTAGTTCATCATTTTTGCGAAAATTCAGTTTTCAAGCTTTGATTTGCGCTCGCCCGAGGGATTTTTTATCCGCAAGTTTTTTTAGCGCACGATTTTCGTGCGTAGGCGGGTCGCGGCGGATTGAACGTGACTACTTGATTTTAGCAGCGGCGGCCTTCAAGCCGGCGGCCTTGTCGGTCTTTTCCCAGGTGAAGCGTGCACCGGTGCGGCCGCAGTCGCCGTGGGGGCCGCCAATCACGAACTTGCCGGTCGGGTTCACCAGGATTTCGGTCTTCTTGTCGAGGAGCTTAGCAGGAATCACCTTCTTGATGAGTTCCTCGTAAATCACCTTCTTGATAGTGGCGGGCTTCAGTTCCTTGCCGTTCACGAATTCGTCGTGCTGGGTGGAAATCACCACGTTTTGCACGCGCACCGGGCGGTCGTTTTCGTCGTATTCCACGGTGACCTGGGACTTGGCGTCCGGGCGGAGCCATTTGATCTTGCCCTTCTCGCTCGATTTGGCCGCTGGCAAGAACGATGTCAAGTTTGCGACCCTCGAAGGCAAGGACGGCCCGAACATCGACCAGTTCGATGTGACGCTCGTGAAAGCCGCGGATTCCGGCAGCGGTAATTCAACTTCCGGCAGCGGTAATGTAGATTCTGGAAATTCCGACAGCGGAAAGGCATCACAGGATTCCGCTGTTACGAACTCGGCGGAAAAGGATTCTACAACACGGTCCGTGTTTTTGCAGAATTTCGCTTTGCCGCAGGTCTATCGTGTAAACATCTTCAATGTCAAGGGCGAACTTGTCGGCAGTCTGCAAAATGTGAAAAACGATGATTTACGCAATCCGGCGGAACTTTCTCGCAGTCTTCCCGCTGGAATATACCTGATGCAGGTGCGTGCTCCTGGCAAAAATCGTCAGTCGTTCGTCGTCGTGAAATAAAAAAGCTATATTAAGACTCATCGGAAACCTTGTTTCCTGGACCTTCAAGAGGGAGTCTTATGAAAAAATTTTTGTTTGCTATAGCTTTGACGCTATTGTTTGCGGCTTGTGGCGATTCCTCCAGCTCGAGCGAACCCGAAGCAAAACTTGCTAAGGGCGATTCTTTTGAAATCTTGAAATCCCAAAAAGATGATGGCGATTTGCGAACCGTCTGGGTCAAGGACGATTCCGGTGAAAAAGCTCGTTACGATGTCGAAGAAGTTCTGACAGACGGAAAGAAGTACCTTCTGGTGAATTCCGACACGAAAGATACGGTTGTTGCAAAAATCAGCGGTGATCAGATGGTTGTAGTCGAAGTTCGCGAATACGACCCCGACAGCGACTCTGACGACGATGATGACAACGACGACGGCAACGGTAAATCCTCGAAGGGAAGCTCCTCTGCAAAGAGTTCCTCGTCCAGGACGAGTTCATCTGAAAAGTCTTGTTCGTCAAATGGCGATGACGATTCATCGTCGTCGTTCTCCTTCGTCATCGAAAATGATGAAATGAAGCTGGATCTCAATGTAATGAAGGTGACCGATAAACGCGACGGCCATGTTTATGATGTGTATGTTGATTCTATGGGCTATGCCAACATGTTCCAACCGCTCAATTACGCCATTGAAGACAGCAGCTGGTGCTACAACAACTATCCCGAAAACTGCGAACGCTATGGACGCCTCTACACTTTTTATGGTGCGTTCCGCGGAAGGACGCAAGCATGCGGCGGGGGATATGGTAAAAGTGTGTGCCCCGAAGGCTGGGATGTAGACTGGAATGGCGTTGAAGGTTACTACGGTGGTTTTCGCTATGATGACGGCGCGTTTAGCGGTATTGGCGGAACGCAAATATACTGGAGCATGAAATCGAGTTATACGTTTACGGCCAATACGGTTGGTAATTGCAGTAAAGACAATGCTAATGTGACAGAATTTTGCAGAGATGGGGGATATTGCGAAAACCTGTGGACTTCCAACAGTGTGCCGTTCATGAATAAAAAATATGCGGCTTCGGTGCATTGCAGCTATAATTATCTCATAGACCCTCCGGAAGGAGTTGAACTTCCCAAGTCAACCTATGTGGTGCCGAAGTTTGAAATGCCGGACATTACGCAGGAGTATTCCGGTCCTTACGGCGAACTCATTGATGACCGTGACGGAAATATTTACAAGATTGTTGAAATCGGCAGCCAAACCTGGATGTCCGAGAACTTGCGCTACGCTATTGACAGTAGCTTTTGCATCGACAGGGATTGCGGTGCCAATGAACACTATGGACGTTTTTACCGTTACGAGTACGCCATTGGCCTTGATGGCAATAGGTATTCGACAGACACTCTTTCCTTACCAATCCAGGGGGTATGCCCTGACGGATGGCACATCCCGACTCGCGAAGAATGGGAAACTTTGTTCGCATACGTGCTTGAGAAAACAGATGGCCTGTACATAAAAAAGACCTTGATGACGACGGGTCGTTGGGGTGATGTGGAACATGCCGGCTATAATACTTTCGGCTTCAATCTCAAGGCTTCGGGATGGCTGTACCATTATCATGGAACCATCGATAATGCAAAGCATTTCGGTAATCCGGAAGGCAACAGCAACGTGGAATACATGATGAGTGATGAACCTAGCAAACTTGTTTATATTCCCGCTCCTGATGATGCGAAGGAACTCTATTATTATCCGGGGTCGTATTCTTCTACCGATTATCCGCTTGTCCGTTGCGTGAAGGGCGATGGAAACTACGGAATCCATCCGCCAAAGCCCGAAAAAGAGGATGAAGGCGATGACAGTGGAAATGACGATGGTGAAAAAGCTGATTCTGGAGATGAAGGCGAAGTTGATAGTGGAAATGACGATGTCGGAAATGACGATGGAGAAAAAGACGATTCCGGAAATGAAGGCGAAGGCGATAGTGAAAATGATGATGGCAAAAATGAAGATGAAACAATAGACGAAGAGTCTTAGTTTATCTATTTTTTTTGTGTGAAAGAAGGGTGTGTTATGAAAAGAATTTTGTTTGCAATCGCTTTCTCGCTATTGTTTGCCGCCTGCGGCGATTCAACAACAAACGAACCTGAAAAGACTGTTTCTACGGGCGATAGTTTTGAAGTCCTGAAAACCAAAGATGATGGCGGTGATTTACAAACCGTCTGGGTCAAGGACGACTCCGGCGAAAAAACTCGTTACGATGTCGAAGAGGTTCTGATAGACGGAAGCAAGTATTTGCTGGTGAATTCCGATACGAAGGATACGGTCGTCGCAAAAATCGATGACGAACAGATGGTTGTAGTCGAAGTTCGCGAATACGAAAGCGATTTCGACGAAGACGATGGTTCTAGTGGCGGGTCATCCGGTTCCAAGGGCTCTCGCAGCAGTTCTTCGTATCACTACGATGATGGTGATGGCGAAGAAAGTAAACTCAGCTCATCACCGATGAATATTTACAAGAGCGGTTCTTCTACGACGTCCATCATCGGCAAGAATTCGGACGTCTTCTTGAATCCGAGCATCACTTACGGCACCCTTGTCGACGAACGCGATGGTCAAGTTTACAAGACGGTAAAAATTGGCATTCAAAACTGGATGGCGCAGAACCTCAATTTCTATCTGGATACCAGCTGGGAGTCGATATACGCTGTTGGAAGACTTTACAGATGGACAGATGCGATGAACATGCCTTCTAAATATCTTACTAATGATGCGTGCGAAGAGTTGAATTCGATTCATCCGCAGGGAATTTGTCCGGACGGCTGGCATGTGCCTACGAAAGAGGACTGGGGCAAGCTCTTTGCCTACGCCCGCATGAATGGTGTCGAAAATCTGGGGGTGGCCTTGCGAGCCAAGGAAAACGAGGCATGGCCTTCGAAATTGACTCCGGCAACGGACGATTTTGGTTTTTCCGTAGCGTATGGCAATTATCAGAGTTGTGATTACCAATGCCGATACCTATACAATTATGATTGGATTTCTTATGGCGATTCCGCAACTGTGTTTTGGACTGCTGAGTGTGGCGGCTTTTTTCTGTACGATGATGCGTACACCGTGAACGTGTATGCGGATTCTGTACAAATCAGAATGCTTAGCAAATATTATGCAGCTTACGTTCGTTGCTTAGAAGATTACGACATCGATTCCCTAGCGCAACCGGCCCCCGTGGCGGAAAGTGTATATGACAGCGTAAAGCATACGTTGACGGACCTTCGCAACAACAGGGTTTACAAGACAGCGCAAGTCGGCGACCAGGTGTGGATGGCCGAGAACTTGGACTATGCTACGGAAAACGGCTATGCCGATGATGGCGTGCACAGCAAGTGCAGCGATGCTTTTTATTATCCCTGGATCTACGACCCGGATTGCGAAAAATATGGCCGCTTTTACCAGTGGAATGCTGCCATGGATAAACCTCTATTTTTCAAGCAAACGGAAGTAGGCAAGCATTATCAGGGAATTTGCCCAAAGGGGTGGCACATTCCCGACTCTACGGAAGCGAAGACTCTATTGAAATATGCCAGGGGCTATGGCTCGCTTGATCTAATACTTGCGGACACTTCGTGGTTTCCCAAGGCTAAAATATCGCCTTTGGGCTTCAATGTGGTTGAAACCGGTGTTTTCACGGATTGTATGGTTTCTGAAAGCGAAACAGGTTTTTGGTTGGTTGATAATGTAGACTCCATAGGCCATACCTTGTTCTTTTCCGGTTTTACTAGTGAACTTAAAGGTTCAATCGGTTCATTTTTTAAGCATCGGTATTTTAGCGTCCGTTGCCTTAGGGACGAACTTGCTAAACCGATTGAGTTCGAAGATTTCGGTACGTTTGTCGATTCCCGCGATAATCAAACCTACAGGACCGTAGAAATAAATGGCGACATTTGGATGGCCGACAATATGAATTATGTGGATGAATCCGAGTTGCTCTCCACGGAGTCCTGGTGCTACAACGATTCCGCTAAAAACTGTGAAATCTACGGCAGGCTTTATACTTGGAATGCTTCGACTCTCAATGGTACGGAGCAGGGAATTTGCCCGGATGGCTGGCATGTTTCTACCAATGAGGAATGGATAAAAATGGTTGAATTTATTGACGATGATTTGGAAGTCGGAATGAAATTGAAGTCTTCCAATCTATGGGATGGTCTTTATTATCCGTTCAATGAATATGGATTTTCCGCATTGCCTGCTGGGTTCCGCGATTCGACTTACAAGTATTTTGGATCAATAGCGACCTACTGGTATCTCGGACAGCAAGCGAACTTCTGGACTTCTCAAAGTGTCAGTGACACTTCGGCTATTTTCTACAGAATCGAATATGACGACCACTATGTTTCTAAAGCAGCCAAGAACAAGTCGGTTGGCCGCTCTGTGCGCTGCGTCAAAAACAAGTGAAATTAGTTTGAATGCAAAAAAGCCTCGGATTTTATCCGGGGCTTCTTTTATAGAGTCATGTGCTTTTGCGCAGCGCTTTCTTTAAGTTTCGTCGCTTGATTACTTGAGTTTAGCGGCGGCGGCTTTCAAGCCGGCGGCCTTGTCGGTCTTTTCCCAGGTGAAGCGGGCACCCGTGCGGCCGAAGTGACCGAGGGCGGCGGTGGCCTGGTAGCCGGGCTTCTTGAGGTCGAGCATCTTCACGATGCCGGCCGGTGAGAGGTCGAAGAACTGCGGAACGAGGGCTTCGATTTCGCGGTCGCTAATCTTGCCTGTGCCAAAAGTATTCACGAGCACGGAAACCGGCTTCGGGTAACCGATGGCGTAGGCGACTTGCACTTCGCAACGGCGGGCGAGGCCTGCAGCCACGATGTTCTTTGCCACGTAGCGGGCTGCGTATGCGCCGCTGCGGTCCACCTTGGAGGGGTCCTTGCCGCTGAATGCGCCTCCGCCATGACGACCCATGCCGCCGTAGGTGTCGACGATAATCTTACGGCCGGTGAGGCCGCAGTCGCCGTGGGGGCCGCCAATCACGAACTTGCCGGTCGGGTTCACGAGGATTTCTGTCTTCTTGTCGAGGAGCTTAGAGGGAATCACCTTCTTGATGAGTTCTTCGTAAATCACCTTCTTGATTGTGGCGGGCTTCAGTTCCTTGCCGTTCACGAATTCGTCGTGCTGGGTGGAAATCACCACGTTTTGCACGCGCACCGGGCGGTCGTTTTCGTCGTATTCCACGGTGACCTGGGACTTGGCGTCCGGGCGGAGCCATTTGATCTTGCCCTTTTCGCGGAGTTCCTGGATCTTTTCCATGAGCTTGTGGGCGAGGCTGATCGGGAGCGGCATCAATTCCTTGGTGTCGTCGCAGGCGAAACCGAACATCATGCCCTGGTCGCCGGCACCCTGTTCTGCGCCGTCCTTACCGGCGGCAGCCTTTGCGTCGACGCCCTGTGCGATATCCGGGCTCTGCTTGTCCATCGCGACGAGCACGGAGCAGCCCTTGTAGTCGAAGGCGAGTTCCGGATTCACGTAGCCGATACCCTTGATGGTCTTGCGTGCAATCTGCTGGTAGTCGATCACGGCCTTGGTCGTGATTTCGCCGCTGATGACCACGAGGCCCGTGCTCACGAGAGTTTCGCAAGCGACGCGGCTGTTCGGGTCCTGTGCAAGGCAGGCGTCGAGGATGGCGTCGGAAATTTGGTCGCAGACCTTGTCCGGGTGACCCTTGGACACGGATTCGGAAGTAAACAGATAATGGGCCATGAGGCGCTCCTATGTCAACAGCACCGAAAAGAACATCGCATTTTTGATTTGTTCCCAAGTGCTGAAAAAACAAACTTCATTTATTTATGCATAAATCTACAAAAACGCATAGAACTTGACAACTCCTTTCAGTGTGTTTCTCCATTTATTGAATGTGTTTTTGTAAGTTGCCGCTATATCAAGAATTGTTTTGCCGTTGTCTTTACGGTTTTTGTGTTTATGGGGTTTAGGGAGGTCTCGAACGTGGCGATGAACTTGCGTCCCAGAATGTAGCCGGATTTTGCGTACATGTCGATTTTTTCTGTGTTCTTCGCAGCGTATTCAAGGTTGTCCATCATTCCGAAGTGCTCCCAGATGAACTCCTCGCGTGTGCGCAAATTAAGGCAGAAGAAGTCCGGATGCACGTAGCCCAAATTCCGTATCGAAATCGGAAATTCGTATCGGAACGGGATTCCCATGCTGTAAAGTGCCTCGGCGATGATCACCTCCGATTTCGACCTTACCCGAAGCCCTTTGCTTGTGAAAAACTCGGGTGCGTTCACGGCGAACCCTTTTTTACGGTATTCTACGTTTGACCAGAATTTCGCGTATTCCTTGTCGGTCAAGTGCATTGGCGTTACTAGCGGCTTTCGTCCGTTCTTAAGTTGGTCGTAAACCAGGTTCGAGTCAATGGCTGAGTATTTTTTGTACGTAGTCGAAAGGAATTCGATTTCATTGTTGATTGCCTTGAGAGACGCTTCGTAGTAGTCCTTTTGAGCGATTCCTTTGGCGATGTCGATATTTTCCTTTGGAATGTACTTGCCGTTCGAATTTACCTCGTTGACGAAATAGTAGTGGAACGTGTCCTTTGCCGTGGCAACGCGTAGTTTTCCCTCGGGCACCGTTTTTAAGCATTTCTGCACGATGGTGCGCGCCTCCCTGAGCTCCTCCAGGCGAGCGGCTATTTGCGGAGTGATTGTTTCTGCTGATAGAATTTCATTGTACTTCATATTACCTCTTTTTTTTGCTTGGTAATCTAATTTCAAGGAAGAATGCCGCGCAATACCCCGCTTTTGGGGTTTTGCGAGCCTTTTGCAAAAAAAAGGGGGGCGAAAATAGAACTTTTGTGGCTAAAAAGGGGCTATAAGTTCTATTTGAGAGTGGGGTGGGCCGTTTGGGATTGCAGAAAGTAGAACTTTTTGGCAAAAATTCGGAGAAAAGTTCTATTTATGGAAGCTTCTCGAAAGTTACGCTTGTTAATTTGTCTGTAATTCGGCTGAAAAATAGAACTTTTGGGGGTGTAGAAGCGTGAAAAGTTCTATTTTGGGGTGTTTTTTTTCTGCAAGCGCGGTTTTGCGAAAAATTTCACCTATATTTAAAATATGGAACTTAAACTTTTTTCTGCCTGGCTGAACGACCTGCTTTGCCCGCAGGATTTCAGGGATTATTGCACCGACGGCCTCTGCGTGGAGGCGAACGACAAGGTGACTCGTGTGGTGACCGGAGTGAGCTTCAGGGACCGCCTCATCGATCGCGCCATCGAGGAACATGCGGACTGCATCATCGTGCATCACCCGAACGGATTCTGGAAAAGCGAAGATCGCGTGCTGGTCGGCAAGTTCGGCGAACGCATGCGCCGCCTGATGCAGAACGGCATCAGCCTTTACGGCTTCCACCTGCCGCTGGACGGCCACATGGAAATCGGCAACAACGCCTTGATTGCAAAGGCGCTCGGACTGAACATCGTAGATGGCTTCATGCGCGAAGGCGAAAGGTTCGTTGGCTGGATAGGCGAATTCGACCAGCCGCTTTCGAAGGTGGGCTTTGCTGCCAAGTTGGGCGAAGTGTTTCCGCACGGGGTGCAGACATCCCTGATGTACGGGAATGACTCCATTAAAAAGGTGGCCATCTGCAGCGGAAGTGGAGCTTCTGGCATGGACGAGGCCATCGCCCTGGGCGCGGACGCGTTCGTGACGGGCGAAATCAAGGAATCGGTCCCCATAGCGGTGGAAGAAGCCGGGTTCAACCTGGTGAGCTGCGGCCATCACCGCACCGAAATTTTCGGTGTGAGGGCGTTGGCCCAGAAAATTAACGACGAACTCGGAATTTCCGCTACTTTTGTAGATATCGACAACCCCATTTGATCGGAAAAGAGAATGGTGAGCTAACTCATTGGTACTCAACGAGTTACGACATCGCACACTGCGCAAAAGTGGCGTTTTTTTGCGAAATTTGCACTTTTTTTGCCTGATGAATTGCTGAATTTCTCCCAAAAAAAGTCTCTTTTCGGCCGGGGTTTTTACTATAATTACCTGCCGTGAAGTTTTACAAGACCACAATCCACTTTCAGAACTCATCCAGTTCCATAAGCCTCCACGTGCCGGCGATTCTTTTCAAGGCGTGGCCGGTTCTTCGGGTGGTGGTCCTTGTCGGGCTCGTGCTTTTGCTGGTGCAGCTCTCTACCACGACTGTTTACGACGGTGTCTTGGGCCACGTGCTCTCTGACCGCAGTTCCCTGAATAAGGAATTGAGCCAGATCGAAGAAACACTGGACTACCTCTCCGGCACGTCCGCCGATTTCCTGAACGACGAAAAGAGACTGCATTCCAAGTACGGTCTGCCTGTTCCCGAGTCCGAATCCCGCGAATTGGCTACCGGTGGCGCCTTGGACCCCGACTCGATGCTTTTGCGCAAGTCTTCGCCGATTTTCGAGAAGATGACGGTTCTTCGCGAAACTGCCGGCCGTTTGCAGGGCAAGCTTGAAAATAACAATTCGTCTTTTGTGGCTTTGACCCGCTTCATGAACCAGAACAAGGCCATGTGGCGATTTGTCCCTTCCATCTCGCCGACCCGCGGCCGTTATGCTTCCGCCTTCGGTCCTCGCATCCATCCGGTGACGGGTGAGGTGGGCAAGATGCACCAGGGTGTCGACATTGCGAATGACCGCTGGACTCCCATTTTCGCCTCTGCCGACGGCATGGTTGAAATTGCTCAGCTCAGCAGCTCCTTTGGCAATTTTATTACGCTGAATCACGGAAATGGCATCAAGACCCGTTACGGACACATGCAGATGATGCTCGTCCAGCCGGGCCAGTTCGTCCACCGTTATCAGATCATTGGTTATATGGGTAATACAGGGCGCTCCGTCGGCCCCCATCTTCACTACGAGGTTTGGGTCGGAAACAATCCTGTGAACCCCCTTGCCTATATGTTGCCAGGCGACCACTCGGTCGACTGATTCCTGACTTGTTCCTTCGGGCGGCGTCCGGCTTGGCCGGCGGCAGTTTAGGAAGCACCCTTAGGGGGTGAATCTTGTTTTACCGTTTTCTCGGGGTCCTTTTGCGGGTCCTTTTTGCCGTAGTTGTCTTTTGCGGCTTTTTTTGCATAGCCCGGGCTTGTCCGATGTTCGTGGAGTTTTTTCCGGATCCGACGGACGTCTCGGATGACGAAGGGGAATATGTGGAAATTCGCCTGGATGATTTCTGGGCGGATTCGCTCTACGTTCAGATGGATGAAAGGTCTCCGCTTGGTTTTGACTTCCCTATGGGGAACCGTTTTTTGCTTGTCCATGACAGCGCCAAGTGCGTCCGTCGGGATTCCTTGGCATGCGGTTTGCTGGGGAGCGTATCGCTCCCGAATTCGCGGGAGAGCGTGTGGCGCCTGTGGGCCGGGGCGTGTCGCGATTCCGTATCGCTTCCCCGGCCCAAGGCCGGCCGGGCGTTCCAGAGAGTGGGCGAAAGTGATGACTGGACCTTTACCCCAGGAACGCCCGGCACGGCGGATGCCGCTTACGAACTGGGAATCGAGGATTGCGGCATCCAAGGCGCCACCGTCGAAATACTCTCGGACGACCGTTACCGCCTTCGCGGGATTCTTTCGGGCTGCGACTCGTCGAGTGCCACTTTGCAGTATTTGGACCTTTTTTCAGGAGCCGGGTGGCGAAAGTCCGACTACAAAGTCGCAGGACAGTTTTCGCTGGAGGTTCCTGCGAAAGGGCCTGCGCTTGTTCGCCTAAACCTGCCGGAAGATGCGGCCCCCGCTAACGACACGCTCGATACGCTTGCCATGAGGCCAAGCCAATCGCCAGTCGTGATTTCCGAAGTTCATCATTGCCCCCAGGAGCCCATGCCCGAATGGGTGGAAGTTTTCAATAACTCCAGATGGCCGCTCCCACTTTCGAAATTACGCTTCTGCAGTCGCGGAAGTGCTTGGGGCGGAACCGGGGATTCGCTGTTGCCCTATGAAAGTATCGTGGTTTCGAAGGACACTGCAGGCCTCAGGGAACTGCTGAAATTTAACGACGTGCGCCTAGTATATGCTTCGATGGGGTACTTGAACAATACATCGGGAGCCGTGGAACTCTGCTATGGAGACCTTGTGATAGATTCCGTATCGTGGAGCAAAGAGACCGTATCCTGCCCGTCGGGATTCAATCCTCTCACAGGGCTTGCCGAAAATACTCCTGGTTTTCAGTCCCATTCCAAAAACAAAGTTCTTGAAGAACCGTTTACATACAAGTTATCGTCTCGAATCGTAAGTAAAAAAGGATATCCTCTTCGCCTGGGCTTGACTGGTGAATACGACGTGACCGTGGAACTTCAGGATTCCGCCGGACACGGGCTGTGGAAAAAGGTCTTTCCTTCGTCCGGGAATGCTTGGAATGAAATTCCCGCACGGGAAAAATGTCGCGTCGGCGTCAACTACGTTTCAATGACGGCAGGAAAATTCAAAAAGGTGGTGGGAATTGTCGTACGTCCGTAAAATTACTTTGTTTGTATTTCTTGTCGCCGCAGTTTCTTTTGCCAAGGACGGCATGTGGAACCGCTCTCCGGCAAGACTCGCAGAAACGTCGTTCGGCATAGCTTTCGAGAATAGACCCCGCATGGACGAGTGCCTGTACGGCGCAGTCGGTGAATGGGGCACTCCGCATTTCCGCATAGATTTTCTCTCGAACTATTCGATTGTAGACTCGCTTTACCGCAAGGTGTACAGCGAAATCAATGGTGGTGTAAACGGCGACATCTTTGCTGTGGGCGCCGGTTACGGGAATTCGGTGGAATGGCTGCAAGACGGCTCGTTTTGGGACCGTCACCAGTTGCGGTTCGGTGCCGCCGCGCAAATGAAAAGCTTGTCGCTTCGTTCCTGGGTTCGATGGTTCACCGATGATGAACCGGAGTTCTGGGGTGGCGCCTATTGGGATGCGTCCGACAGTTTTCGGCTTTACGCCCGTACGGACGGCTCGTTTCTGGGGGTGGGCACCGGACTCTGTTTTTCGCTGGGTTGCCTGGAATCCTCGTATGAATTTCCCGGATTTTCGTTTTCCGTAGGGATTCGCGTGGCGCTCGGAAATTGGAATTTAAGCGGAAATCATGGATTTGAAGGCGAATTCTTGGATTGGAACGCGTTTAGCGTGGTTAGGAAAAATAAAAAATGACTATTTTAGATTGTGTATTGCCCGAGGTTCCTATGGACGCAGTCGTTGCGATATTTGGAAATGGTTTGTTCTGGTTGTTTTTGTGCGTGCTCTTGATTGTCGTTTGCGCGTTTGTCATCCTTTTGCTTCGGGATTTTAGCAATAGACAGAAAATGTATCGTAAATTTTCCGGCCACCTGGAAGAATTTGTAGTGGTGCTTTCGCACAAGCTGGAATTTTTGTACGGCATGCCGCAGTACATGTCCGACCCTTTGTTTGAACAGTTGAACCAGGGAAAAACTTTTCAGGATATCCTCACGGCGAATAACTGGGCCCGAATGAGTGCGTATTTCGAGGATGTCGAAAAGCATTTTGACTTGCCCTTCCTTTTTTCCTTCGCTCCGAGTGACGAAAATGGAAACGACGGCGAAGTCAAAAATCAGTGGTACGAGATGATCGTCTCTATTGAAAGAGTCTCGTCGTTCGAGGTGAATTACGTCTGTTTTGTAAAGAACATTTCCAAGATTTATGAAATCCGAATGGAAAAGGAGAGGGTGCGCGAAGACCGTGACTGGCTCCTGAAAAACACGGGCGATTTCCTCTGGCAGTTCGACGTGGAAAACCGCGCGTTCTGGCTCAGGACTTCGATTATGGACGAAACCCACCATGTGTTCCCCATTCCGGCGGGCGCCGTGGATATTCACGGGATTATGCCCGAAGAAGACTACGCCCTGTTCGATAGGATTGTGAACGAGCGCGTCAAGGTCTTCAAGGAAAAGGGATTCGGTGGCGACCCGTTTGAAACCTTCAGGGTTCGCTTCTATGGCTCCGACAAGAACCTTGTATGGTATGGCCTTCGTGGAAAGGTGTACAAGGACGAAAATGAAAAATTCTGGTTCCAGGGTGTCGCCCGCAGAATGGACATTGCCATGGATACCGTCGTTTACAACGACGAGAACAGCAAGGAAATCATGATTTCGTCTTTCTGGGAACTTCCCGACGTGCGAATATTCTGGATTGGGCGTGACTATAAAATCCAGGGCTGTAACCAAGCGTTCGCGACGGATTTCCAGATTATCGACACCCGCGAAACAATTGGCCGGACCATGGAACAGGTGGTCGGGCAGAAATTCCTGCCGTATATTTCACGAATTCTTTCCGAGGTCATGAATTTGGGACACGCCGTTTCGTGGAAAGGGAGCTTCGGTAAAAAGGGTCGCTTGCTTATGTTCAATGTGGTTCCCTTGAAGACGACTGAAAATTCGGTTAGCAGTGTAATTGCCTACTACTTGGTTTTGGATTCCGACGATTTCAAGGATGAAACGTAGGGATGAATCAGAAATTTTTAACAAAGAGGTAAAAAAATGAAAAAAATCTTCGCACTTTTAGCTTGCTCAATGTTCCTTATGGTTGGCTGCAACGAAGCCAAGGCCGAAAAGAAGGCCGAAGCTCCGGTTCCTGCCGCTGCTCCTGCTGCAAAACCGGCTCCGGCACCTGCCGCTGAACCCGCTCCTGCTGCTCCGAAGGCTCAGGTGACGACGATTGACTGGGCCAAGGCTCTTGAAATGCAGAAGGCAGGCGCTGTGCTGATTGACGTGCGCACCCCGGCTGAAGTCGCCGAAGGTGCCGTCGCCGGTTCCATCAACATTCCGCTCCAGGAAGCTGAACAGCGTCTGGGCGAATTCCCGAAGGACAAGGACTTGCTGATTTACTGCCGCAGCGGCAAGCGCAGCATGGCCGTTTCGAACTTCTTGATTCAGAACGGCTACGAACGCGTGTTCAACGTCGAAGGCGGAATCCTCGCTTACCAGAAGTAAGCTGCCCCCTAAAACCTGACTCCTGACCTATGAATTTCATGCAAATGGCATTGTCCCAAGCGTTTTTCGCTATTGGGGAGAGCCGCCCGAATCCGGCGGTGGGTGCCGTTGTCGTGAAAGACGGAATCGTCGTGGGGAAGGGGCGTACGCAGCGCCCCGGCAGTGCCCACGCCGAAGTCATGGCGCTGCGTGACGCGGGCGAACTCGCCCGCGGTGCGGCCATATACGTGACTCTGGAACCGTGTTGCCATTATGGCCGCACGCCCCCTTGCACAAAGGCGATTATCGATGCCGGAATCAAGCAAGTCTATTTTGCGCATTCCGACCCGAATCCTGTTGTACGCGGAAATTCCCGCCGCATTCTGGAAGAGGCTGGCATTGAAGTTTTTGAAGGCGCCGATGCGTGCATCAAGGCTCAAGTTCCCGAATCCTGGGACGACTGCGGCGGTGAATGCCGTTGTCTGTGTGCGAACGAACAATCAGCGTTGCACGGAAACCACGCGTCTGGCGGCAAAGTCGCATCTGACTCTTCCAGCCAAGTCAACCCCGACTCTTCCAGCCGAGTGATCCCCGACTTGATCGGGGATCCAGCCTTTGCTCATGACGACTTTTTTGCGGGTGTCCAAAACTCCATCCAGCGCAATGCTGCAGACGAAGCCGAAGGCCGCTACGTTTTCAATGACATTGAACGCTACTTTGAAACTTACGATTATTTTGTGCGTAACAAGCGCACTTTTGTGGAAGTTAAGTGCGCCGTAAGCCAAGAAGGTTTTATGGGAATGGTCCGTGCGGATGGTTCGCACGCTCCGCTTAAAATTACGGGCGAAGGCGCGAACTGCTGGAACCATGAACTCCGCGCCATGAGCGATGCCGTCCTCGTCGGCGCAGGGACGCTCCTTGCCGATAATCCGAGTCTGGACGTGCGTTACGCACAAGGTAATAGCCCTGTGAAAGCCGTCTGGGCAGGTCACCACGAATTTACTGCAGAAGAAATTGAACGGTTGAAAGTTTTTGAGGTTCGAGGCACGAGGCTCGAGGTATGTTCGGATGGCGAATCTCTGTGCCATTCTCGACTCGATGCAACTAGTCATTCCCGACTTGATCGGGAATCCTGCAAGTCCTCTTTCAACGTTCTCGTTTTCTCTTGCGTTCATCAGCCTGCTTTAAAAACTTCGCAGAATGTGGATGTCGTTCTGCTGACGGGCTCCACTTTCCCCGAGAACTGGCGCCAAATGCTTGAGAACCTGAGCGCACGCGGAATGCACCGCTTGATGGTGGAACCTGGCGCTGGCCTTGCCAAGCAACTTTTCGCCACCGACGCTTCGTCCGCAGACGCTTCATCCGCCAAAGCATCGAATCGATACCCGCTTTGGAATCGCCTCGACATGTGGCAATCGACGGATTCGTCGGTGGAACGTTCCCTTGAAAATCAAATTGCCTCTGGCGCCGTTTCCTGTGGCCTAGATTTCCCCGGCCTCCCCGAAAACATCGTCGCAAAAGAATCCGCGATGGTCGGCCCCGACGTGCTGACCGTGTATTATCCAAACGCGCTTTAGAAAAAACTCCCCAAGTACACCTCCAACTTGCGCCAAATTTTTTGTATGTTGTTGTTATGAATGTTGAACTTTTAATTTTAATAGCGGTTGTTGTTGTTCTTTTGCTTCTTTGCGCGTTTGCCGTGACGCCTTTTGCTCGGTGGATTGCGCAAAAGACTCCGACGAAGTTCGATGATTTGCTTGTTGATTTGCATGTGGTTTCCCGCGTTGCGCATCTTCTTCCGGTGACTGTTTTTTCAATAGGGCTCCCCGAAGTCCTTGAAAAATCCTATTGGCTTTACGATTATTGCGAACGTATTACGAACGTGTGGTTCGTGCTTGTTGCGTTCAGCATCGGCTGCGCCATTCTGGACGTCTTTGAACATTTTAACGACAGAAATCCGAAGACGCAGGCAAAGCCCATGCATGGAATTTTCCAGGCGATAAAACTTGCGCTTTTCTGCGTTGGCGCGATTCTTGTGACGTCGCAAGTTTCCGGCAAGAGTCCAATCCTGATTCTTTCGGCGTTGGGCGCTGCGGCGACTGTCCTGATGTTGATTTTTAGGGATTCCATTCTGGGGGTCGTTTCTGGCGTACAGATTAACATGTCGGATTTGCTCCGGAAGGGCGACTGGATTGAAATTGAACGCCACCACACCGATGGAACGGTCATCGATATTACGCTTACTTCTGTAAAAGTGCGCAACTGGGACAAGACGATTTCCGTTATTCCGGCTTACGATTTGATAACAAATTCGTTTAAGAACTGGCGCGGCATGCAGGAGGCGGGCGGAAGACGCATCAAGCGTTCCCTTTTCATCGATGTGCACAGTGTTCGTTTCCTCAAGGAAAGCGAAATAGAAAAGTTGATGGATATAGAAATTTTAAGGCCTTACCTGGAAGAAAAATTGCAAGAACTGAAAAACGAAAAGTGTGCCGAAAACGATGCCTATTGCGATATTTCTACTTTGGATGCAAAGAAACTCAACATGCGCCATCTGACGAATATCGGAACTTTTCGCGCTTATTGCAGCGCCTATTTGCGGACTCGCAAGACGATTGCGCAAAATATGACGCTCATGACGCGCCAACTTGCCCCGACGCCGACCGGCCTCCCGCTTGAAATCTACGCTTTCGCTAATGACATCCGCTGGGAAGTCTATGAAGGCATCCAGTCCGACATTTTCGACCACCTCATTGCGGCCATGCCTGAATTCGGACTCAAGATGTACCAGAGGGAATAAATTCGAAAATGCCCGAATTCACCCACTAAATTGAAAATTCTGCGCTTTTAGTGGGTGAATTTGCCGAAACACTCTTTTGACAACCTCTTTTTTACAGCGATCTTGTTTGCGGGTATCATTCAAGCTGCCGATGAAATCGTGTCCTTGGAAACAAGGAAGAACCCTGCGTCAAGTGTGGTCGTTTGTACGACTGGAAAACTGCATTGATGGTTGGCACCGAGGGGCAGCTCCTGCCCACTTTACAGGAATTTGAACTCGTCGTGAAAATGGTGGATCCTACCGTCAAGTATGATGTGTGCTGGGATGAATTGCATTCGATGACTGCCTGCGTTTTTTTGAAGACTTCTTCGGGTTGGAATGGCTCTGATGATTATGAATTCAATGCTTTGCCGGCGGGTGGTTTTGACACTCAAAAAAATGAATTTTATGCCTTTGGGGAGTGGGCCTTTTTCTTTGCAAGTACCGAAGTGAAAATAACAGGGTTTGCTCGTTGAATTTGAATGATAATGATCAAATGAGTGTTGACGGATTCGCTAAGACTTGTGCAAGAAGTGTCCGCTGCATTAAAGATTCCGATCAATAATATGCCCGTAAGTGAATTTGACTTTAACAAACTCAGAAACAAAGCTTACAAAAATATGTCGAAAAACTTACCAACTTCTTTTATCGTATTTTGCAACTTTACAATTTATTTACGCGAATTTATTTTCTCACATATGCAAATGGTAAGGACGACGTTTTTCGTAGAACGTGGCGATATCGCTCGCTGGTCCATGCTCTTACCCCCCCCCCCAATGTAAATTTTATTAAACAAAGTGGTGTGGCTGTCGCCGGTGTTTCTGTGCTTACAGAGACGCTTTCGTGCTGCCGTCCCTTTCTCGCATACCTGCGCAGTATCCCGTGCGGGCTTTTTTTTGGTTCACTAAATCAACCTACCATAAGGAACAACGATGAAAACATCCACCATCCAAA
>JAKSIL010000031.1 GCA_024398815.1 Fibrobacter sp. | reverse complement strand
ATTTGGTCGCCGGTGCCACGGTGACTGGCGACCTGACGCTGAAAGCGGTGTTTACTGCAACCGTGCGCCGTTACGAAGTGGTGTTCCTGGATTACGATAACCGCCCGCTCACGGATCAGACATCCTATGCCTACGGTACGCCTGCGACCGATATCACTCCTGAGGCCCCCACCAGGGACCCTGACGACGAGTTCAGTTACGCCTTTGCGGGCTGGAGTCCCGCCGTTACGATGGTGACGGGTGAGGCTACTTACACGGCAACCTATACGTCCACGGCACTGCCGGCAAGCTCCAGTTCAGAGGAACCTGAATCTAGCAGCAGCGTGAAACCTGTGGAATCTTCCAGCAGTGATACACCGGTTGTATCTAGCTCTAGCGAAAAGCCTGTTGCCTCCAGCAGCAGCGAGACTCCCGTTGTGTCAAGCAGCTCCAAGACGGAAAAACTATCTAGCAGTTCTGCTGACAAGCCGAAGTCTAGCTCCAGCAAGGACGACAAATCCAGCAGCAGTGGCAAGACCGACGGATTCTATCCGACGGTGGTAGGCGTGAACATGTTCTTTGCCCACAACGAGCTGACGGTTACCGTACCGCAAGCGTCGGAAGTGAAGGTCCTGGTGTTCGACATGCAGGGGCTCCTGCAGGAACATTACGTGGGCTACTCCGCCGGAGACCATGTGGTATCCCTCGGACACCTGAACAAGGGCGTCTACATTGTCCGGGTGGCAGGCGGAAACGTCGTGAAGACCCAACGGATAATGATAAAGTAGGGTTTGGTTTTCTACACCTTCAAACAAAGTCCCAGTCGCAAGGCTGGGATTTTTCCGTAAGGGGTTATTTAGTGTTTTGATCAAAAATAGCCCCGTGGAACACGGGGCTGCAATCAGGGGGAGACTTCCCCCTTTACACGCCGAGGGCTGCGATGGCGGCCTTGTACTTCTTGAGGCGGAACTTGGTCTTGAGTTCGCGGCGTTCCTGGCGGTGGATGTACTTGTCTTCCAGAAGCACGTTCAGGATGGCGCTCTTGGCCTTGGCTGCCACGGGGTTTTCCTTGAGGGTTTCCACGAAGCGCACGAAGTCCTTTTCGCGGGCGTCGTAGGTGGCGTCTTCGGCCGGCACGCCCTTTTCCATGAGGTGGCAACTGTACTCGTCGATCCAGCCTTGGTTCTTGTGGTAGGTCATCTTCTGGATGAGGTCGACCATGTCGGCCGGAACGCCCATCGCGATGGCGTCTTCAGGGGTCTTCTTGGTGGCGCTGGTGATGAGGTCCTGCAAGATGGCGAGCACCTGGACTTCTTCGCTTTCGCCCTTGTTCTTGAGGTAGTCAGCTACGTTCTGGAGAAAATCAATATACGGACCGCCGGCCTTGTCCTTCTGGTCTTTGTGGGCATCGGCGGCGATTTTGTAGGCGTCTGCGTAAGCGAGCATAATTTATCCTTTATTTTAAAACTTTCGGCGCCATGGCGCTATGTTGTTAATATATATAAAATGGGTGGAAAAGCGCACATGCTTTTTACACGAAATTAATCATTGTCGACTTTGAGCGGTTTGCTGTAGAAAGTCTTCACGAAAACTTCGCTCGCGGCGTCTTCGTTCCAGGTTTCGGGCGTTTTTGACGACTTCATGTATCGCTCAATGTTCGAAAGGGCTCCGTTCAGGCCGTTGGATTCGGTCAAGGGCGCATTGGTGACGGTCTTCGTCTTGCTGATTTGAAGGGCCGTCTGCAGCATTTGGATCTTGGTCATTTCCTTTATGGCTTTGGTTTGCGCCTTCATGGCGCTGATAAGCTCTTTGAACTGTTCGTCAGTCATAGAATTCCTTTATTGTGCGCGGCATTTATTTGCTACGCATAGAGACCTTACATGCAATATATAAAATTTGGGCGAAAATGTGTAAAAAATGGGGGGTGGATGTTTAATATCACATTTTGACCAAATGACTGGCTTTAGGCCATGAAATTCTTGCCCAAAATGGCAGAAACGTTCTTCAAAATGCCTTCCGCCACGTCCGGTTTGTTCATCGAGTAAACGTGCACGTTCGTGATGCCGTTCGCGTACAGGTCGATGATCTGGTCCGAGGCGTAGATGATGCCCGCCTGCTTCATGGCTTCGGGGTCGCTGCCGAACTTATCGACAAGGGACTTGAAACGCTGCGGCATGAACGAGCCGGAGAGCTTGATGGCGCGGTCCACCTGGTTCGCGTTCGTGATGGGCATGATGCCGGGGAGCACGGGGCACGTGACGCCCGCTTCGCGCAGTTTGTACAGGAAGTTGAAGAAGAGGTTGTTGTCGAAGACCATCTGCGTCGTGAGGAAGTCGGCGCCCGCGTCGACCTTTTCCTTGAGGTGCAATATGTCTTCGCGCTGGTTTGGGCTTTCCGGGTGCTTTTCCGGGTAGCAGGCCGCCCCGATGCAGAAGTCGGCGTCGCTTTCCTTCAGGTCGCGGATGAGTTCCACGGCGTGTTGGTAGTCCCACTTGCTGCGGTCGCCTTCCATGAGTTCGGGGGTGAGGTCTCCGCGGAGAGCCATCACGTTCTTGATGCCTGCGGCCTTCATGTCGGCGATGCGGGCCTGGACGGTTTCCTTGCTGCTACTGACGCAGGTGAGGTGGGCGAGCATCGGGATGTTGAATTTTTCCTTGAGGTTCTTCGCAATCTGGATGGTGTACTGGCTCACGCCGCCGCCAGCACCGTAGGTCACGCTCATGAACGAGGGGCCGAGGGCTGCAATCGCTTCGGTCGCGGCCTTCACGTTTTCGAAACTGGTTTCCTTCTTGGGCGGGAACACCTCGAAGGAGAGGCTCATCTTGTCTTGCTTGAGAATGTCGACAATCTTCATTTTACGGAACCTTTTATGCAATTATTTAAATACATGCATAAATATACAAATAATTTTCGGGAAAAGGGATGGAGGAGATGAAAAAAAAAGGATAATTTTCTATAATTGGGCTAACTCGCTCGAGTAGCTCAGTTGGATAGAGCACCACGACCAAAGGCGAGAGTCGTTCCTGCTTGCAAGGAATGACCGAGCCGCCGGAGTGGCTACAATGCGAAAGCATTGTAGAACTGCCTTCTAATTAGCTATTTGAGATTGTATTTTGCGCTCGCGTAGCTCAGTTGGATAGAGCAACTGCCTTCTAAGCAGTGGGTCGTGGGTTCGACTCCCGCCGTGAGTATGAAAATGGCTCCCGTTAGGGAGCCTTTTCATTTACGAGAAATTCGATTACTTCTTGAACATCTTGTTGAGGGTTGCCCTCATGTGGTTCATGTTCGCTTCGTTCAAGGTTTCGTAGCGGTAGAACGTACCGTCTTTTTGTACAAGGTAAACTACGGGGATGTAGCCAGTGCCGTACACGGGGCCGAATTTTCCGTTGGCGTCCTGGAATACAGGAATGACCGCGTGGAACTGGTCAATGAAGAGCCTGATGTCGTTCTTCTTGATGCCGCCACCAAGGCCAATGGCTATGCCCGTAAGTCCGTCCTTTTCGTATTCCTTCATCAGGTCCTGCATTTCAGGGAAATGGCGTTGGCAGTGGGGGCACTTGGGGCTGAAATAGTAGATGAGCAGCGGTCGCTTGCTGAAGTGGCTGAACAGGATTCCCGGATCGCTGATTCCTGTAAGCGGAATCGAAAAGTCCATCTTCATGGGCTGGTTGGTGGTGGAATCCTGCATAAGGGGGATATCCGCCATTTGCGGTTCGGGTGCGAGCTGGGCGAAAGACATGCTTGCGGCAAGGGCTATAAAACAAAGAAAACGTGAAGATATGCGCATAAAAACTCCTAAAAAGGACGTCGCCTTTGGGTGCGTCCCTTTGGGTTGTAAAATATGAAAAATTTTATTGTGAAGTGTCACAAATTTGCAAAAAAAAGCATTTTGGTACTTCAAAAATGCGTTTTTTAGAATTTTACGCCCATTTTGGCGTTTATGGCGAATCCGTTCCGGAAGAGCTTGAAGAATCGGTTCACGTTCGAAACGTTGTCGCTTTCTTCGGATGTTTCCGGGCCGCTAGGTTCGGTCGACGGCTGGTCTTCGGGAGGTGGCGGAGCGGGTGTTTCCTGCGGGGGGTACTGTTCTTTGCTGTAATAGAAGGGGATGATTTGCGAAACGTCGAGGCCTGCAAAAAAGTGCTTCGGTGACTCCAGTGCGACCCCTGCGCTCGCCACGGCTCCCACGACGGAAACGTCCCAGCTGAGGGTGTCGGTGAAGTGCTCGGCGTACAGGGCGTTTGTCGTCTCGGTGCGCTTGCGGAGGTCGGCCTCGGCATTAGTGTAAAATACGTCGACGAAGAAGCTTGGCTTGATGCGCCAAGAACCGATTCCCTTGTCCCATTCGTAACCGGCACCTGCATCGACAAGTTTTATATCGGCATCGCCGTAAAGCCTGAAGCTGCGGTTGTAGACGCTGAACGAAAGTGTCTTGATGATGGAGCTGGTGAGTCCTCTGTTCGGGGCCAGCGTCTCGTAAAAGCGGCGGTCGTCCCAAAGCAGCGCGAGTTCCAGCTGCATGTAGATGGCGCGTGCCGAGAAGGCGGATGTCCTTTTCGGGCTCTCTGCCGTGGAGTGGCGAAAATCCGCCTTGACCATGTTCATGTCGACGCCCACGGGCAAGAAGAAGAATCTCTTTTCGCTCGATCCTTCGCGGAGGAGGCCGAAAACATTCAGGTCGGCGTTTAAGTAGGAATAGAGCAGGCTGAAACTGTTGGGGCCTTCGTTGTAGGAGTAGCTGGGTTCGATTTCCCAGAAGCGGGAGGAGTCGCTGAAGACATATCCCTTGCGGTCTACGTCGGGGTCGGTTTCGCCGCGAGTGTAGCCGACATTTATCGTGTGCACTCCGGTCCGGGAGCCTGCGGTGAAGCGGCTGAAGTGGAATTCGTCCTCGAAAGACCCTTCTATTTTGGGAATGATGCTTAATTTGGATGCGGAAACCCACTTGACGTCGAGCAGGTCCATTTCTCCGCGGCCGTATGCGACCCCAGCGAAAAGAATGGAGTCTAGCGTGTACCAGTTCGTGGAGGCCACGTAGAACGGAAGCGACGAAACATCCAGTCGAAAATTGATGTGGCGGTAGTCGGTCTGGACCGAGGCGTAGCCCATATCCAGGTGCTTCTTGAAGTTGACGGTCCAAGTGTAGAGATCGTTGATGCCGATGTACTTCCAACGGGCGTCAAGGTCGAAGTTGCCGTATCCCGCTTCGACGCTCCAATTCTTTACGTGGGTGGAGTCTTCGACAAAACAGCCCATCGTACGGAACTTGCGGTCTTTCTGGTCCAACACAAAAAGCCCGCTGCAGTCAACGAGCCCTTGTGTGTTCCACGCAAAGCACACACTCCCTAGAAGGGGTGCGGCTATCAGCAATTTTGATACATTAAATCGCAATCGTTATTAGAGATCGTTGACGGACGAGATGAAGTTCCAGATGTCTTCCTGGGTGCTGAACTTCGGGAAGATTCCGCCGAAAGTGGGGTCGGGGAAGACGACCTTGTTGACAAGGGCGTTCACGTCCAAGTCTTTCATGTTTGCTACATCGACCAGGGATATGGTCTTCTTGCCGCTCTTGTCGGTGAAGTAGAACGTGGTGAGGTCGGATTCATCCGTATATACGTAGTAGGGATTGAACTTGGTGATTCCGTCGGTGTTTGCGAAGAATTTCTTTACATTGATTTGAGCGTCGATGCCCTTGTAGTTGATTTTGTAGGGGAGCTCGATGGCGTCGATGGCGATGTCGAGGGCGGTCACCATGTTCTGGATGTCGTCGAGGCTCACGTCGGCGTCTGCGTCGTCACCGACGACGTAGATGTCGTTGTCCTGTTCGCCGGGTTCGGCGCTTTCAGAAATGCTGTACTTGAATCCGGCTCTGCTTTCGTGGAATGCGCTGTCGAGGTAGACGGGAATCTTTGCCCATTCGTCAGTCCAGGATTCGTACACCGATGTAAAGAGTTTGTCTGCCTTGATGAGGTCGATTGCAATCTTTACGGCTTCGGCCTGCGTTGCGGAAATCTTTTGCTCTTTCCTGATGTTGATTGAATTGAGTGCGCTAATCCAGTCGTACGAGTTGTTGTGAGCCACTTCGAGGTTGACGCTGCAGACCATGGTGAATACGGCCTTTGCTGCAAAGAGAAGGCCGAGAGCCGGCTGGAATTCGCTGTTGTCGACTTCGCGGTCCTTGCCATCGACAGGCACGTTCATCTTGTAGTCGCCGACGGAGATGACGTTTTGCATATAAATGATGGAAGAATCGATGCCCGGGATCATCTCGTCGGCAAGTTCTTTTTGCATCTTGAGGGTAATCGTGGACTTGTCGTTTGAAATTTCATTTGCCGTCTGGACGAGATTGTTAATCATGCTTTCGTCCGTGAGGCTGTTGAACGGGGCGTTGCCGCCTTTTTTGTAGGCATTGACGATTTCATTGAGCAAGTCGTTGTTAAGGAAGTCCATGACGGAGGAGATGGCGTAGCCGACCTGGGCTTCGCAGCTCTTCGGAGACCTTGCGAGAATCTTGCCGTACATCATCTTGGTGGTGTCGCTGGAAACCTTGACCTGGTCGATGTCTTTTTTGGACAGGGCCTGGAACATGCTGACGGACCTTTCGTTGACTTTCTTGAGAGCCTGCTTGATGGCGGATGTGGTGTCGTCGACGCATTTGCCGTTTGTCAACGGTACGATTTCGTGGGTGGGCTCATCTTCGCTAGAGGAACTTGTCTTGGTCTTGGATGATGAACTGGCGGGTTCGTCAGAATCTTCGTCTGCATTGCCGCTGTCGCCGGCTTTGCTGCTGCTCGAAGTTACTTTGTCTGTAGAATCTTTCTTGTCGGTATCTTTTTTATCACCGTCTTTTTTGTCGGCATCTTCGCCTTCATCTTCGGATGCTGAAGATTCTGGATTGTCGCCTTTGCTGGGGTCGATAATTATGATGGAGGAAGAGGAGTTTCCTAAAATGATGTCAAGGTCGTGCAGACCGAATGATGAACTGGAATTTTCTGCCGAAGCTTCGTCATCGGGGGCGCTGTTGGCGTGGCTAGTGTCGGAACAGCCGACTATTGCGAAAAGTGCTGCCGCGAATAACGGATAAACCAGTTTTTTTGAAAACATCTCATGCTCCTTTTAATTTTTTATTAAAATATCTTATTTATATGTAAAAGGTCTATAAATAAAATTTTATGAATTGACAATTTGTCTATGTGTAAAATGGTTTTTTGAGTGTTTGAAGGCTGTTGTTAACGAATGTTTACGAACAAACGTGAAAAATTGAAAAGATTTGTAAACAAAGACGGGGGATAGCGAGATTTCCATTGTTTTGTATTGTCAACTCGCTATCGGAATAGCGAGATTGCTTTGCAAGCATCGCGAGATGAGACCGCTACGCGGTCTCTGACGCATCGCCTCGGTCCTAAAAACGAGCAAGCTCGTTTTTGCGACGCTCGGCTCGCTTGCAGTCGAACTCACTTCGTGAGTTCGACTATATCTCGCTAGTCCGGTAAATAAAAATAAAGGACCCTAAAAGGGTCCTTTATTTTTATCGGAATAGCGAGATTCGAACTCACGACCTCTTGCTCCCGAAGCAAGCGCTCTACCAGGCTGAGCTATATTCCGTTTGTTGTGGGCACAATTATAGTTAAAAAAGGGAAAATTTCAAAGGGGTAGATGCTATTTTTTCTTCTTTTTGACGATTTGTGGCTTCGGTTTGCCGATTTTCATGATGCTGGAGCCCGCATTGTCGGGCTCAGTTTTGTAAAAAAGGACCTTGTTTTTCCATTCGGACCGGACTTTGCGGTCTATGATGTGCTTTACGTTGCCATATTCGGGGTTTCCGCCCCCGTGGATGACTCGGAGCACGGTAAATCCTGCAATCAGAAGGTCGTCAATGCGGCGTTCGACGGCTTCGGCGGCCTCGTCGGCGGTAAATCCGTGAAGGTCGATTTCGTCTTCGGGGACGGGGAGCTCCCAGGCGGACGGGCTACGGCGCATGTTCTTCCCGCGCAGATTTTGCTTGGGGTTCGCTTTGGCTTCTTCTTCCTTGGCCAGCTTCATCTGCTCGTCTTTGTCTTCCATGCGGTGGTTCTTGATCCACTCGAGTTGGAATTGTTCTTCTTCGTTGTAATCCATGGTGCCTATAATTTAGAAATTTTGCGCCTTCTTAGCGAAAGTTTCCGTGGTAGTTCCAGGTCCACTGTTCGGGGTGGTCGGCAATCCATGTTTCGATTTCGCTTGCGATTTCTTTTACGAGCGGGGCTTCGGCTTGAAGAGTGTCGCTTTTCCCGTATTTGGGCGGGTAGTATTTCTCGAATCGTACGATGTGCTGACGGAACTTTTTGCCGCAGGTGTCGGTGGTTGTTTCGCAGAAGGTGCGGAAGGTGACGATGCCTGCTCCCATCTGGTTTGCCTTTTCGGGGAGGCGCAGGTAAAGGGTGCTTTGCTTGCCGAAGAGTTCCACGCTGTTTCCGCGGGCGTCGCGGGCCTGGTCCACGACCATGGCTAGAATTCCGTTTGTCTTGAATAGGCTGCGGAGGACTGTTGCGACTTCTTCGGTCGAGTATTCGTGAAGGTTTTTGTCGTTGCGGATTTCGCGGAGGGCGCGGGTGAGGGCTGTGCTCTTGAACGGGCTTGTTATCAGGTGGACGTGTTCTGAATAGCGGCAAAGGCTGCGGTGGAGGTTCTCGAAGGCTCCTTGGTGAATGCTTAAGGCGACTATAGGGCCTTGCGCGAGGGCTTCCTTGATGACGTGTTCGTTTTCGTAACGGACTCGCAATGTGGCGGAGGGAATGCGGGCGAGGAGGCGGTAGCTGTCGATTCCGTTCCAGTAGAGCGACTTGAAAACATCGCGTGCGTTGATTTGTTGACGCCCTGGTGTGGAATTGGATAAAAATCCTGTCGCCTGCAGGTGGCTTACGACTCTGCCGTAGGCCCGTTTTGTATGTAGCGCCTTATAAATCGGAAAGATGATGAAGAAGAGAACCTTGAAAAACGCATCCGGCAAGCGAAGTGCAAAATGCAGAAAAAGCTTGTAGAATGCGTATGCCATGGTGACGTTTCAGATGTCGGTTTTCAGGGGTCAGTTTTCCTCTTCAAATTCCAAAATGTTCCTGCCGAGTTCGCGGTCGAAAATGCTTTGGCGGAGTCCTTCTCCGGCATAACTGATTGTCGGAGAAATTTCATACAGCTTCTTGGGGTCGAAGCTTACGTGGGCTTTGCGCAGCCATTCCCTGTGCAGCTTTCCAATCATGGTGCGTGCGCTCTTGGGGCTGTCGTTTCCGTCGGCATTCTTGACGGGGCTGAATTCTTCATCGCGAATGACTCCGAACGGAAGCATGCTGCCGAGAAGCGGGAATGCGTCGAAGAGAAATTGCTCAAACTTCCAGCATTTTTCAATGCCGCAAACGGTTTTGCGGGCTGTATGCCACGGAAGTTTACTTGTCTGCAGTTTACGAAGTCCGCTGATTTTGAACAAGTGAATGGCGATGTTTCCGCCGTCAAAGGTGAGGCTTCCGTCGGCATTTGTCATGTCTCGGTAGTTCTCGGGGAGGTCGCTGTATTCTACGACGCCCGGTTTCTTGTCCTGGTAGGCGAAAATGCCGACTTTTTCGTTCGGACCGGCCTTGTGAACGACTTTGGATGCGCTCATGGCGCGACCGTCTGCAGCGAGGGCTCCGATAAAGGCCGGGTCGCAAATGCGGCAGAGGGCATTGTCGACGCTGTAAAGGAATACATATTGTACACCGCGTTCCACGAGCCAGGCGAGAGTTCCGCTTTGGGCGAGGGCGCGGAAGCAGCCTCCGTTTCCGTCGGGAACAAGGGCCAAACGGTCGTTGTCGATGACAGCCTTTCCATCGGGCGTGAGTGCGCAAATGGTGCCTTGTTCAAAGAATCGAATGTCTTCGCGGTTCAGGCCGAAGTAGCTGTTTTCCTTGAAGAAATTGACAGTCGCCTCGTGATTCAACGGGCTCGTCATGATGCACCAGGGGATGGAATGGCCGACTTGCGCGGCCAGGTTCTGCAGGCGTTCGGCCTGGAGCTGGAATAAGCTTTTGTGGCTCGGGAGACCGATGTCGAACATGCCTTTTGGACCGTCGAAGCCGAGACGGGAACCTTGGCCTCCGGCGACGAGAAACGCTGCAACTTGACCTTTGCCCAGAAGAATTTCTCCGGTTTCCTTCCAGAAATCGTAGCGGAGATCATCCGCTGCAATCTTGAACGGCATCGGCTTCAAGTCCGATGAAATGTTGTCTGCAAGATTGGCCGAAGATTTTTCCGCATGCAGGGCTTTAAGTTCTTCCCAGTTCTGGCTGGCGATATCGCGCTCCAAGAGCGAACGGGCTTCGCCGCTCAAAGATTCCAGATGTTTAGCAAGTTCTTCCTGATTAGCTGTAACCAATTTTTCAATCAATTCACTCATAAAGACTTATACCTCAAAGTGAGGCGAAGCCGAACGACCTCGTACCTCGTACCTTGTTCTCGTACCTGCGCGAAGCGCTTACCTGATTCCAAAGAACACGACCATGCTGAAAATCAAGGCGAAAATGCTCACCAGGTGCATACGCCACACGATTTTCGAGTTCATCAAGGGCTTGCTGGGGAATCTTCCGTCCCACTTCTTTTGATAGTGGTGGTGGAGAGGTGCGCAAAGGAAAATGCGACGCCCAGTTCCAGTCGTTCTTTTGGTGAACTTGAACCAGAGAATCTGGAGCAGCACGGAGCAGGCTTCGGCAATGATGATGATGCAGACAATGGGAAGGAACAAGCCGGCTTGGACCAGAATGAACATGATGCCGATGGCTGCACCGAATCCGACGGAGCCCGCGTCGCCCATGTAGATTTCTGCGGGAGGGCTGTTGAACCACAGATAGGCGAGCAATGCGCCTGCAATGGACATAGCCAAGGGGAAAAGTTCATCGCAGCCGGGGAGGTACGGAACGCTCAGGTACTGGCTGAAGATGAAGTTTCCGCTCACGTAAGCCACTAGGCCCACAAAAATCATGCTGGTAAGGATAGGCACCGAGACGAGACTGTCGAGACCGTCGGTAAAATTCGTTCCGTTGGCGGATGCGGCAATCACAAATGTCATGAAGGCAACGAAAATCCAGTTGGGCAAATGAATCTGGAAAACATCGATGGGGCAGAACGGGATGGTCAGGTCGCCTTTGAGTTCGGGGATGAATTTGTAGCAGAAGATTGCCACTACGAGGCTGAACAAAAAGTACAGGAACAGGCGCAAACTGCTGGAAATTCCATCGGCCTTGTCCATGTAGTCGGCGGCCTTGAGTTTGCCGAGCTTGACCATGCGTTTTGCCTTGACTTTAGCGATGTCGTCAATGGCTCCGACTGCGCTGAACAGGGCCAATATGACCAAAGTGGATATGGTATAGCCGTTCATTTGGCATACGAGGAGCGAAACGACTTCGACTACGACGACCAACAACAGGCCGCCCATGATGGGGGGCGATTTGGTTTTTCCGTCTTTGTCGAAATCGCTTGTAGCGTCGAGCCCTTGCAAAAGGCGGATGTACTTGGGCATGAAGAAAAGGACGAAAATGATGGAAAGCATGGCGGCAACGCCTGCACGAAAAAGACGGCCGTCGAAAAGTTCAATGCTGGTTACGTGATAAAGCCAATGGCAAAGCATAGTTTAAAAAATTAAAAACAGAAAAGTGGGTTAAACAAAAAAAGGTTCAAAAAACAAAGGGGCTCGTAAAACTTGAAGATAGCACTAAAAAAATAAAATAATATAGTCCGTTTGGCACCGGGAAAAGCTGAAATTTCTACATTGTAGGGCATGAGTGAAATTCATATTGACTGCCCCCATTGCGGAGCTTCGTTCAACGTGCAGCTGGAAGGATCGCCTTCGAGCATGATGGTGTTTCCTTGCGCCAAGTGCCAGACGCCGTTGATGTTTTTCCACGGCGAAGTTTCCGAGCTGGATCGCCAGGAGTTTGCCCACTTGCGCGAACGCTTGTCGAAGGTCTTGAATGTGGTGATGAACCAGGACAGCTCCGTGAACGCAGTGGCGGAATCCTTGAAAAAGATGGTGGACGCTTCGAATGCCCGTGCGGCGGAACGCGAGCAGGCGGAGACTTCTGCGATTTCGGACGAGGCTATCGACCAGTTGCAAAAAGACCTGGCCGAATTGGATGCTGAAAGCTTCTTGGAAAAACTTTAAGTCGGATTATGCTTGAATTCTTTGTGGCAGCCTTGGTGGTGGCGATTGCCCCTGGCCCGGACAACTTGTTTGTGCTGGCGCAGAGTGCTGCGCATGGGGCCCGCGCCGGCTTTTGCGTGATTTGCGGACTTTGCACGGGCATCGTCGTGCAGACTTGCTTGCTTGTGGCTGGCGTTTCGGCGCTGATTGCGGCGAGTCCGACTGCGTTTTTCGTGATGCAGTGCTGCGGGGCTGCGTACTTGCTGTTCCTTGCCTACAAGAGTTTTCAGGTGCGTGCCGGGCATGTGGACTTGGAATCAAAGAATGGGGAAGATGCTTCGACCGGCGAAAACGGATCTGCAGGTGAAGTTGCGCTTCCCGGTTACCGCCTGTATGCTCGCGGAATTGTGATGAACTTGACGAACCCGAAGGCGGTACTTTTCGTACTTTCGTTCATTCCGCCTGCGGTGAATTTGGAACGCGACTTGCATCCGTCCATCCAGACGGCGATTCTCGGTGGCGAGTTCATTCTCGCTACGTTTATCGTTTTCGGGAGCGTTGCCCTTTTGGCGGGCGCCGTTAAAAAATACCTGCTCAATTCGCCCAAGGCGAACCGCAACTTGAACTGGTTCAGCGGTGCGGTATTCGTCTTTTTGGCGGTTGCGCTGTTCGCCTTCTAATAAAGATTTTGACGGCTGATTACAGCTGTTTCGCGATGACTTCGAGAATCTTCGGAATGGCTATTTCCGGGACGTCGTCGGTGTCGCCGCCGGCTGCGCGCATGTGTCCGCCGCCGCCGAATTCGTTTGCCACTTTATTCACGTCTACGACGTAGTTGCTGCGGAGGCTTATCTTGTACTTGCCGTTGACGGGGTACAGGAAAAGGGCTACTTCGGTACCGCCTACTTCGCGGATGGTGTCGATGACGTTGTGAAGTTCTACCGGCGGAACCTGGAACTTGTCGATGTCTTCTTGCGTGATGTAGGAGTACACGACTTTGTCGTTCAAGGCCATTTTGCAGTTCTGCATGATGAACCCTGTGACTACGGTTTGCCTGTAGGTGCGCGTGTAGTAGGTCTCGTTGATAATCTTGGAGAAGTCGACGCCTTTTTCGATGAGCTCTCCAACGACGTTCATTGTGCGTTTGCTGGTGCAACTGAACTTGAAGGCGCCTGTGTCGTGAACGATTCCCAGGTAAAGGCAGTTGGCCGTTTCTTTGCTGATGCGGTTTGCGTCGAGCAAAAAGAACAGGACTTCGCTTGCGGAACTGGCGTTTGGCTCTACGACGTTCGTATTGCACAGGTTCAAGGGATTGCTGATGTGGTGGTCGATGTTGCAAGTCTTTTTGGCGGCCTTGATGCAGGCTTCGCCGTTGGCGCCCACGCGATCGAAGGTTGGAGTATCCAAAAGGAAGGCTAGGTCGTAGGGTTTGCCGTTATTGGATTCCGGGCCGAATGTTTTTTGTGCGAAACTTGCTCCGCGCAGGACTTCGTAGCACTTGGGGAATGGTTCCAGGAAGATGTCTGCTTTGATTTTTGGATAGTTGTCCTGGATGTAGTTGTAAACGGCAAGGGTTGAACCGGCACAGTCGCCATCGGGGCGGACGTGGCCGAAGATGGCTACGGTTTCTACGTCGTTCAGTAATTCGTCGATAATCATAATGTACCTGTAAATCTTTTAGGGTTAATCTAGAAAATTATGAGGGTGAATGGCCCTAAAGACGATATTTTCTATATTTAACGGTGATGAAAATTCTTTTCACAGATCTTGACGGGACTCTTTTGACCGATGACAAGCGCATCGTGGATGCGGACATGGTCGCCATTCAAAAGATGATCGTTGCCGGGCATAAGTTCGTGATGACGACGGGCCGTCCGTTGACCAGTGTGAAAAAGTTGGCTGAAAAGTACGGTTTTTTGAAGCCCGGATATTTTCTGGTGAGCTTCAACGGCGGGCTTATCTACGATTGCGGAAAAGGCGAACCCATATTGACACGCCGGATTTCGGTGGACGATGTGAAGTTCATCATGGATGAAGCCCATCGCAGAGGCATGCATGCGCATACGTATGCGGGTGATTTGGTGGTGAGCGAACACGAAACGGAGCAACTCAAGCGCTACTGCAGTCTTATGCAGATGGATTATGTTGTTGTAAATGATATCCGTGAATATTTCAAGTCCCCGCCTTTTGATTCACCGTCGGTACCTATAAATGTTGTCGTGAAACCGCCCATCAAGGTGAATATCATTACGCCGTTTGAACATTCAAGTCTTGAGGAATTCCGCACCGATATGCGGAAGACGACGGAAGGCAAATTGTTTGACGTGTTCAGCAAGCCCGAAATGCTCGAATTTTCACATTTGCAGTCGAACAAGGGCGATGCCGTTCGCTTTATGGCCGATTTCTATAATGTTCCTGTTTCGGAGACTGTCGCTGTGGGCGATGAAGAAAATGATTGCCCCATGATCAAGGCTGCCGGAGTAGGTGTCGCTATGGTGAATGCTAGCGATGTCGTGAAAAAATGCGCCGATTATGTAACCGTGAACGACAACAACCATGCGGGAATTGCAGAAGTCATAGAAAAATTTGTGATGAAGGATTGATATGGAAAATAAGGAAACGTATCGTGAAGTTTTGCCTGGGGAACTCCCTTGCGAAGTGCCGGAATGTGATGGTGTGATGGTCGTGGATCCGGACAACAGTTACAAACTCACTTGCGACAAGTGTGGCCATATCAAGGAATAGAACGTTCCCGAAATGGACTTGGCTGCGCTGAAAATAGAGTACCCGGAACTTCCTGTTGTTGAACACAGGGAAGAGTTTTTCGATTTACTCAAAAAGCACCAGGTGGTGATTGTCAAGGCCGATACGGGCTCGGGCAAGTCGACGCAGTTGCCGAAGTTCCTGCTGGAATATTATGTGGGGGCTCGCCCTGCAAATGCCGAAAAGGAAAATGCCGGCTTCAAAATCGGCGTGACGGAGCCGAGGCGCCTTGCCGCGATTTCCATTGCCGACCGCCTTCGCGAAGAATTGAAGGACGAAACGCTTGTCAGTACCAAGATTCGCTTTTGGGAACAGGGCGATGCCGCGGCACCTATCAAGGTGATGACGGACGGCATCCTTCTGCAGGAGTTTCGCAAGGATAGGCTTTTCAAACAGTACGACGCCATCGTAATTGACGAAGCGCACGAGCGTTCGCTGAACATAGACATTCTGCTTGGCATTTTCAAGGGAGTCCTGGCGGCGCGTCCGCAGTTCAAGTTGATTGTGGCTTCGGCGACGCTCGATGCGAAACTCTTCGAGGAATTCTACGACAACAGTTGCGTGATGGAGGCCGAGGGCCGCACGTACCCTGTGGATGTGGAATACTATTTTAGAGGTGAAACTCGCGGGGGTTCGCGTGGTGGATTCTCGGGTGGCTTGAAGGATATTTCGTATCCGGACGATTTTGACGATTCGCGCGACAATCGTGATATCAGCGGTAAGGGCGATTCTGGGCTTTTGGAAGAAGCGTGCGACGCCATCATCGACTTGGAAACGCGTCACAAGGACCATTTGCTTTGCTTTTTGCCCACGGAACGCGATATTTTGGATTTGGCGGGGCTGCTCCATAAAGAGTTAGACGAGGCTAACTTTGACGTTTTGCCTTTGTATGGCCGCATGAGTCCTGATGAACAGCGCCGGGTTTTTCGCCCCGGGTCGAGGACCCGGGTGGTGCTCGCCACGAACGTCGCCGAAACTTCGCTTACGATTCCTGGAATCGCTTATGTGGTGGATACGGGCATGGCTCGCATCTCGCGATACAACGCCCAGTCCCGTATCCAGGGGCTGCCGGTGGAAGAAATTTCCAAGGCGAGCGCCCGCCAGCGCGCAGGGCGCGCGGGCCGCGTAAAACCCGGCGTCTGCATTCGCCTTTATTCGCCTGAGGATTTTGAAAAGCGCGACGACTTTACGGAACCGGAAATCCGCCGCAGCAACTTGGCAAACGTGGTGCTGCAACTTCGCAGTCTTGGCCTTGCTATGGAAACGTTCCCCTTCTTGCAGGCGCCTCCGCATTCCGCGTTCCGTGGCGCTTACAAGACCCTGTTCGAACTGGGCGCCCTGACAAGCGCCGATTCCAACGCCCAGGTGACAAAACTCGGTCGCGAAATGACGCGCCTTCCGATGGACGTTTCACTTTCGGCAGTGCTGTTGCGTGCTCGTGATGCAGGCGTTCTGCAGCCCGCCTTGATTGTCTGTTCGGCTTTAAGCATCCAGGATCCGCGCGTGGTGCCTGCCGACGAACCGGAACGCACGCGCATCCGCCAACTGCACCGCAAGTTTTGTGGGCACAAGAGCGATTTTTTGGTTTACGTTTCCATCTGGAACGCCTTCAACGACGAATGGGATGGAAAGACATGGAACAGGTTGCGCAAGTTCTGCGACAAGAATAGCATGCACTTTTTGCGCCTTCGCGAATGGGTGGATTTGTACGAACAGTTCAGTCGCATCTTGGATGTGAAATTCGAAAATCGCACTTGCCCCTTCGACAGTTTCCATCGGGACAATTTGCACATTGCTCTCCTTTCCGGATTCCTGGGCGGAGTCGCTTTACGCGATTTGGAAAACGGCTGTTACCGCCTGGTGAGCGGCCGCGAAACGCACGTGTTCCCGGGCAGCGATTTGTACGGCAAGAGCGTGGAATGGATGTTCAGTGCCGAAGTCCGCGAGACGAGCCGCACCTTCCTTACGAAGGGTGCCGAAATCCGGCCCGAATGGATTTTGCAGGTGGCTGAACCCTTCTGCACGCGGCGCTGGTTTGCGCCCACGTGGAATAAGGAACGCGGCTTTGTGGAAGCCGTCGAAGAAGTGAGTTTCAGGGGGCTTGTCATCAGTCGCGGTCATCGTGTGGATTACGCCCGCGTGAATCCCGAGGACTGCGCGCAGATTTTCTGGCGCGAGGCTGTTGTGCTTGGCCAGATGGCGCGACCTTTCTCGTTCATGGAACATAACGACCGCGTGGTGGAGGAACTCCACGCCCTCGAAGCCCGCAAACGTCAGTTCGGCCTTGCTCCGAGCGACGACGCCTTGGTGGAATACTACACCCGCATTGCGCATAACGTGAATTCCGTGAAATCGCTCAGGGACTACCTGAAGGAACATACGGACCAGTTCCTGAAATTCGATGCCAAGTACTGGATTGACATGCTCAGCGACGGAACGGGCTTCTCGCTTACTGCAGGTGACGGCAGTCTGCACGCCATGCGCGACGCCTTTGATGCTAGTAGGGACGCTCGCCATGCGAAACTGGCCGGCCGTGACGCCAAGGCCGCTGCTCCGAATCCGAAACTGGGCGGCTCTATTGAACAGTTCCGCATCGCAAACCGCATCGTGACGGGCGAGATGGTTTTTGACGCCATGCGCGACTGCGACGGCATCAACATGGATTTGCCCTACGAACTCCTTACGGAGGTTTCTCCGGCGAAGTTTGCGCTTTCCATTCACCAGTGGCGCGAATGGATGGTGGAATCCGTGGTGCGTGAACTTCCGAAGTCGGCGAAGAAGGCTTTGGAAAGCAAACGTGCGAGCATTGACGATGATTTTTACGCGGCGCTCGAGAAGAACCCGCACAAGGCTCCGCTTTTGAGCCTGTACGAAGTGCTTTCGCAGATGAATGCGCTCAAGAACGGCGACGGCACGATGTGTGAAATCCCGACGGTGAATCCGGACAAGGAAAATCACTTGCGCCTGCACATCAAGGTTTGCAAGCCGGGCTTTGCCGAAAAATTCCCGCTGGAACTTTCTCCGGAGTGGGGGAGTTACCGGATGTTTTTGGCGGTGCGCCCGGCGGTGGTGACTTTTGGAATTGATTTCCCGCTGGAGGACATGCGCTTCGGTTGGCGCTTGGGCGAGTCTGCGCTGATGGCGTCCGAGGAATCCGAGTTCTGGCAAAGTTTCCGCAAGCGCGTGGAGGGCGGCGCTGCGACTTCCAAAGCCGAAGCTCCTTCATCCGATGCAACACTCGTTGCCGACCGCCTTAATTTGCTTGAAACAGGTGGCGTCTTTGCCGACGGCTTCGAGACTGTCTTGAAAATCTGGGTCTCGCGCTCGTTGACAGCCGACAACCTGGATGCGAACCGCTGTGTCCGCTTTTCGGGCCTGGAATTTTCGCGTGGCAAAAAGATTCGCGATTTCAGGAACCTTGCCGCCACCACCCGCAGCGAAGACGAAGAAATCCGCCTGGCCCTGGTCCGTGCCACCTACGAAGCTGGCCTATTGGGCGACGAGGCGTTTGTGGCTTGCTGGAAGATGCTCAAGGAATTCAGTGTCGCCATGCGCGATTCCGCAAGCGGTACGAAACTGGATTCCCGTGGCCAGCGGCTTTACACGCTCTACCAAAAGAATACGACTTTGTTCGAAAGACTTTGCGAAATTTGCGACGTCTTGGCGAGCGACAAGTTCCGCGACATCCGTTCCCCGATTGTCGAAAATCTGCCGCAACTTCCGCCTCCGGGAGCCGATTTGCAACTCTCCGTCAATCCCCGCGCCCTCCGCGATTCTTTCCGCCCCTTCCTCAAGGCGCGCTACCTCAAGGACCATGAACTCAAGCAGGCGCGTGAACTCCTGTCGCAGGTGGACCGCATCGGTGCCGACAATCCGGACTTTGCCGATCTGTTCTTGCAGGGGAAGGCGCTTCTGGAAGACTTTGAAATTCTTAAGTACAAACGCAAGGGTGGCGATGTAGAAGAAGTGGTAGAGGCCGAATCGCTGGCTAAGCTTATGGGACGATTCGGAAAATTGCGCTAAACGCTACTGTAAAGGGCGAAATAAGCTCGTTGGCTCTGTTTTGCGTGGTTTACAAAGGCTGATTTTTCTAAATTGTGGTCGATGAATTTTTTGCTGCGCGTACTTTGCGTTGCAGGTGTCCTTTTATTGGCGTCCTGCAATTTGCCTTTCAATGGTGATGACCCCGTTGTCGTATCGGTGGGGTCCTCTAAACTGTATCTTTCCGATATTCGTAAACAGGCTCCAGAATGGGATTCCTGGGATGACCAGAACCGGGTCAAGTTCCTGGAACGCTGGATAGACGAAGAAACCATGTACCAGGAAGCGGTGGAAAACGGAGTCGATAAGGACCCTGTTCTTGCTTTGCAGATAGAAGAGACTGTCCGCAAGATGGTCGTGGACCATTTTTTGCAGGGCTTTGCCGATACCATGATAGTGAGCGATGCCGAAAAGATCGACTATTACCACAATCACCAGAACGAATTCTTGCGTGGCCGTACCACGGTTTCCGGTGCCATCGTGTATTTCAGGGATTGGCAGGCGGGGGATCTTTATTACAAAGGCCACAAGAATACGAAGTTTGATTCTGTTCCCGCTCCCCATTACCTCGTAAAAAAGATTGAAACTTTCGACTCGTTGGATGTGTCCCCGGACAGTTGCCTCATTCCTGACATATCCATGGTTGAAGTTGGGACGATTTCACCGCTCAAGGCTTGTGGCGGAGCTCTCAAGATAGCCGTCGTGACGAGTCGTTTGGACTCCGCGGATGCGCTTCCTTTTGAAGAGGTTGTAGAGGATGTCTCCACCCGTGTCTGGCTTGAACACCGTAACAAGGTTATGAGTCGGCTTAAAAAAGAATGGAAAATGGAAAGACCCATTTTCTCGAAGACTGATGTTTTTAGTGAAAAGGATAAATGATGAAACGCCTTAGATTGTTTGCTTTGACTTTGGCTTCTTTTGTCGCGTGTGTATGCGCAGCTCCCGTACTGATGGAGGGCGTTGCCGCCGTTGTTGACGGTAAGCCGATCATGCGTTCCGAATTTATGAACAACCTCTACAGGTTCCAGGAAACTCCCGAAGGCTCGGCCATGACCGAACAGCAACAGAAGGAATATGTGCTGGACCAGATGATTGAGGAAAAGGTCTTGCTTAGCCGTATCGACCGCGATTCCATCGTCATTAGCGATGCCGAAGTTGACCAGCGAGTGACCGCGCATATTTCTCAGATTGCCGCCAGCCAGAATATCGATCTCAAGACTCTTGAAAAGGCCATTCGTGCGCAGTTGGGTGTTAGCATGGCTCAATACAGGGACCAGCTTTCAAAGCAGATTCGTAGCCACATGGAAATGATGCGAGTTCGTCAGCACTATGTTGGCTCCGTGAGCCCCACGAAAAAGGAAGTGGATGCTTTTTACGCCGCTTACAAAGATTCGCTGCCGCGCCAGTACAACTGCGTGTTGTTGAGCCATATCCAGATTCCCATAGAACCGGATTCCGTCATTGTGGATTCCGTGAAAAAAGTTGCTGAACTTTTGATTGACAGTCTCAACCTGGGCATAAAATTTGAACTTCTCGCCAAGAACCATTCGCAGGACAGCGCTGCCGCCAAGGGTGGCGATCTGGGCTATTTTAGGCGCGGTATGCTGGACCCGGCTTTTGAACGAGCCATCGACCAGCTTAAGAATGGCCAGTACGCGTCGAATCCCGTGAAGACGAACCAGGGTTGGCACATTGCCCGTGTGCTTGGCCGCAAGGAAGACGGCGTCCGCTCTGCCCAGATTTTGCTCCGCACCATTCCTACGTCGAAAGATACTGCCGTTGTGATTCATCTGGCCGACTCCTTGCAAAAGGCGATTAAGACCAAGGAAGATTTTTCCGAGGCTGCCAAAAAGTACAGTGAAGACAGAACCAGTAACTTTGCCGGCGGTTTGCTAGGCTGGTACCAGAAGAATGAAATGGAACCGGCTTACGTGAACCCTGTCGCGAACTTGAATGTGGGCGAGGTCTCGGAACCCGTGCTGATTGACGGAGCCTACCATTTGTTCCGTTTGGATGACGCCCGCCAGATTCGCGAATTGACTCTGGAAGAAGATTACGGCAAAATTGAAAGCATGGCTGCGACTCACCTCGAGAACGAAAAACTTGAAGCCTTGGTGAAAAAATGGCGCAAGGAAGTTCATGTGGAAATCCGCATGACGGAGTAAATCCGGGGAATTTTCGATGATTCATTTCACCCATGTCACCAAGTCGTACGAAGACAACTGGAAGGCTTTGAACAATGTCACCTTCCGTGTGAACAAGGGCGAATTCGTATTCTTGACAGGGCATTCCGGCGCTGGTAAATCGACGGTCCTCAAGTTAATTTATATGGACGAACGCCCCGACATGGAGCGCGGTGGCCAGGTGATGGTGAAGTTTACTGGTGATTGCCTTTACGACAGCAAGAACACTCCTGACAAGAATATCCAGGCGTTGCGTCGCAAGATGGGCATTATTTTCCAGGACTTCAAACTGCTTCCGGACAGGAACGTTTTTGAAAACGTGGCTTTGGCGCTTCGCATTGTGGGGACTCCGAGCAGCAAAATCAATGCCGCCGTTTTCGACGCTTTGGCGCTCGTGGGTATCAGCCAGAAACGCTTTGCCATGCCTTATACGCTTTCGGGCGGTGAACAGCAGCGCGTGGCGATTGCGCGTGCCATGGTGCACAATCCGTATTTGCTTCTGGCCGACGAACCGACCGGTAATTTGGACCCGAAAAACGCCGAAGAAGTTTTCAAGATTTTCAAGGAAATCAACGCCCGCGGAACGACCGTCGTGATGGCGACCCATAATCCGGATTTCTATTTGAACAGCCCGTTCCGCCGCCTAGTCCTCGATCACGGCGAACTTTTGAACAGGGATATTATTTAAGGCGACGAAAAAATGGCTGTCATCCTGGAGCAACGAAGTTGCGAACGGGATCCATACAGTACTTATTGCTGTTACGGATGAAGTTTCCTGATTTCGCCAGGCTTTAAATCGCCGAGCTCGTAGCCGCAGAACTTGATGCGCACGAGTCGCATGACTTCAAAACCCAGGTGCGCGAGCATGCGGCGGATTTCCCTGTTCTTGCCTTCGTCCAAGGTGATTTCGAGCCAGCAGTTCTTTTCGCCTTCGCTGTAGATTTTCGCCGAGACGGCGTGCATGAATTCTTCGGGTTCGCCAAATACGCGCGGCGGCACGTTGAAACCTTTTTCCATTTGCGAAAGATGATCTGCCGTCGGGCGACCTGCGACTTGCACGTGGTAAATCTTGACGTGCTTCTCACCTCGAGTATCGCTCCTCGCACCTCGTGCCTCCAATAAGCCATTCGCCCATTCGGTATCGTTCGTGAACAGCAGCAGTCCTTCGCTTGCGGCGTCGAGACGCCCCACGGGCGAAATGTGCGGCACTTTTTTCCCTGGGAACATCTTTGCGAACTGTTCGTTGAAAAGGTCCATCACGGTCTTGCGGCCCTGTTCGTCGTTTGCCGTTGTCACGTAGCCGCGCGGCTTGTTCATCATAAAGTAGATGTGCTCGTTTGCGGTAACGGCGCGGCCATCGACGAAAATATCATCGTTTTCAAAAGTAGGGGCTTCCGGGTTCATGATGATTTTCCCGCGAAGCATTACACGGCCTTCGCGTACGAGCATTTCCGCTTTGCTTCGGCTGCAGTACCCGCGCTTGCTTATCACGCGAGCGACACCGTGCGGCTTGGCGTGGACATTGTCCGTGCGCTTGAAACTGCCCGCGAATTTGTTCTTTTTCCACGAATCCTGCATGGTTTGAAATGTAGAAAAATGCCGGCGATTTCTCGTCGGCATAAATAAACTGCGCGAAGCGTCAAGCTATAATCTTTCGTCTTTCGTCTAAAGGCTTGGAGCCTTTGACTTCGAACCTTCGGTTCTTCGCTCAGGATGACTCGGGAAGCCTATTTACCCAAGTATTCCTTGATGTTCTTGAGGCACTTGGCGTTCTGTTCCTTGGTACCCACGGTAATGCGGAGAACGTCGCCCATGGCCGGCTGCGGGCGGATGATGGTGCCCTTTGCCTGGAGGAACTTGAAGGCGTCCATCGGGTCCTTGAAGCCGCCGACGGCGATGAAGTTTGCCTGGCTTTTCACGTAGGGGAGGCCCATTTCTTCGAAGCCCTTCATGAGCTGTTCGAGGCCCTTCTTGTTCTCTTCGCGGACGAAGTTCACGAATTCCTGGTCGTCGATGGCTGCGCAAGCGGCAACCTGGGCGATGCTGTTCACGTTGAACGGGTCGCGGACGCGGTTGATGAGGCCGATGATTTCGGGGCGGGCGAGGCAGTAGCCCACGCGGAGGCCGGCGAGGCCGTAAATCTTACTGAAGGTGCGGCAGCAGATGATGTTCTTGCCTTCGTTGATGCGGCTGCGGAAGTCCGGAGCCTGGTCTTCGATGAATTCGGTGTAGGCTTCGTCCATCACGAGGATGCAAGTTTCCGGGAGGCTGTCGGCGAAGTCCAAGATTTCCTGGGCGGTGAGGTCACTTCCGGTCGGGTTGTTCGGGTTCGCGAGGAACACAAGGCGGGTCTTGTCGTTCACGGCGGCGCGCATGGCCTTGAGGTCGCACTTGAATGCCGGAGCGGACATCGGAACTTCGATGATGTTGGAGTTGGCAGCCATGGTGGAAAGCTTGTACACGGCGAAGGAGTGCTGGCTCATGACTGCGTTGCAGTCCGGACCGAGGAAGACTTTACCGAGCATGGTGAGGATTTCGTTACTGCCGTTACCGACTGCAATCTGTTCGCGCTTCATGCCGCGGAATTCTGCAATCTTTCCGATGAGGTCGTAGGCGCCGCCATCGGGGTAGAGGTTCACGGTTTCCAGGTATTCGCGTGCGGCGGCCATTCCCTTGGGGCTCGGGCCGAACGGGTTTTCGTTGCTGGCGAGCTTGTCCACGTCTTTCGGGTCGAGGCCGAATTCACGGGCGGTGTAGGCGATAGGTTTGCCAGTCACGTAGACTGGCTGCTTCAAAATGTGCTGTTGAGCAAGAGAATTAATGTCCATAATATTTATCAGTGGTTTGTGGCTGACTTCAGCCTGGTTTTGCTGTTACAATAATAAAAAAATGGTTGGTGGTTGGTGGTTGGTGGCTGGAATTTAGTTATGAATTATGAGTTATGAATTATGAGAAAGTGTCTGGCGGTGCAGCCGCGATTGTAAATCTTGTAATTTGTACTTCGTAATTCATAATTAGGGCACCTCTAAAAATTGCTTTGGTTAAGAAAATTTGAGTGAGACCGAGCGATGGCAGGAATGAAAAGTGGCGAATACTGGTGGTATTTGCCACTTTGAACGACGAACCAGCGCGAAGAGTCGCAACCAAATTTTTGAAAATTTAATTTTTAGAGGTGACCAATTAGTGAAAAATCCTGCTTGCTAGCCACAGCATACTAATCACTAAAAAGTGGTTGGTGGTTGGTGGTTAGGAATTGCTGCGGGAAAAGCTTTTTTTTATATTGAAAGGAACAGTATTTTTACCCTGATGAAGAATTTGCTTTCACATACACATTTTTCGATTGTCGTTTTACTTCTTGGCATGCTTTGTCTTGAAGGGTGTTCCTTGTACCGTAATTTTATTTGGTACAGTCCTTACTTGATTGATGAAAATGATAAAGTAGGGGCTGTACATAATGACGGGGATAGCACGCAAAAGGTCGACTACGAAATTAATGCCTATTATTTCAAAAAAACAGCCAGTATTTGGCTTTTTTTCATTCTGCCGTTTGACCCTTTTGCGGAAGACTACGAAATTACATCATTTTACAAACGTAAGGGGGACTTGGTTATATGGGTTGAAAAAAAAGCGGAATGCCCTGTCGTGTATATCAACGATAATCCTAGCTACGGAAAAGTATTGGAAACAGAAGATTTTTTTGCTGGAATGGAAGACCATGATATGTGTCATTACGGAAAGTTGCCCATAGAACAACAGCAAATATACACTGTAAAGTATAAGGGAAAAGAAAAACGATACCTCTTTATAAAAAAACAGGAATATGCTTACATTCCTTTTTGGTATCCGGACTAGGTGGGTTTGTATGAATATGCTTTTACGCTTGTCTTTGATGGTATTCTGTTTTCTTTTTTGCTCCTGTACGACTGTTGTTTTTGTCAAAGTCTTGGAACCACAAAATAAAGATATCACGGAAAATGTGACGGCAGAAAAAAGTGTTCAAGAGGATTGGTTTGGTCTCTCAGGTATTATCATTCCCATAATGCCTACGTGGCGTTCTTGCAACACTTTTGAACTTAGAATTCTAGTTCAGAAAACAGAGGAAGAAAAATGCCCGGTGCTTCTATTATCCCAGGGAAAATTTTATGGATATGCTGATAATTCCGATGGAACGACTAGTTGTAGCTATTGGCTTCTGCCTGAAGAAGGTAATATTGTAGATGGTGAAGTAACTATGGGTGTTGAATGGGATGGCGAAATTTATCCTTTGACATTATCATCATCCAGATCTTTCGCATTTGATTTTGGAATGTTTCCTCCCAAATAAGATGCCGCCCTCATACCTCACACCTCAAAAACTCCACCAGTTCCTGGTTCAGCTTGTTGTTGAGTTCGTCGGCTTCCTGGGCGGTTTGTGCGCCGTTTTCGATGGGCTTGAATTCTTGCGCGCGTTCCCCGCAGATGTCTATGCCGAGGATTTTGCGGTCTTGCGAAAGTTCCGTGATGATGCTTTTGAGGGCTTCGAAAGTGAGCGAACCCTGGTCCCAGTTGGTGGCTGCGTCAGCGGGGGAGAGAACGTCCTTGTCAATGGAAAGGTAGAGGTTTGAGGTTCGAGGCACGAGGTTCGAGGTACGAGGATTGAATGAACTGAGTTCTGATTCTTTGACGATGACGAGGCTTGAGGCGCGGTCGCCAAGGCTTGCGATGTCCTCTTGCAGTTCTTCAACGAGATGGTCAGCAACTCCAATGAGAATTGTATTTCGAACAAACTTGTTTTCTTCCAGGACTTTCTTGACCCACCCTCCGCAACTTAGAATGTCTCCGAAGCGGGGCGGCTGCATGTCGGGATGGTGGTCAAAAACCACGAGGTCGAATGGTTCCTGGACGCGGTCCGTCCAGAGTTTGCTCATGTAGTGGTAGTTGCCGTTGTCGAAAAAATGGATGGCAGGGGGTGTCGCGAAATCCGTTCCGCAACCGCAGCAAAGACTTTCGTCAATCAGCTTGTTGATTTCAGCCACCGCTTCGTCGTCGCAGTAGCAGTCGGTCCCGGCAATCTGGGTGCAGTCTAGCCAGCGTATTTGTTCGTCGCCCTCCAACTTGGCGCCCTGCTCAAGACGCCTCGCAGAATCCCGCAGCCCTTGCATAAAAGGTTGCTCGCTGTAAACTCCGGTAAAATCTTGCACGATTATTTGCATAGTAATGCGTTTTTTTTGAACTAATTTAGTGATTTTAGACACGAAAGGCGTCCCTAGCCAGCCTTTTTCTTATTGAAATTCATTATTTTTATAGGTGTAATTTTATCGTTTGGCTAAGGAGCTAGTATGAAATGTTTGGCTAAAATTGGTCTTGCCGGTTTGTTCGCTTTTGGACTTTCGCAGGCTACAGTGAATTTCCCGTTTCCGCAGAATTCCGACTGCGATGGTAACGCCACGCTTTTGAGCGACAAGGCGAAGGCTGCGGAAGATTTAAAAAAGCAGTTCGCGTACTGGATGAAGGACATGTACAACGAGCAGGGCGATGTTGCCGGTGTCCGTTCCAATCCGGGTTCCAACGAGTATTTTTCGGAAGGTGTCGGCTATGGTATGCTTCTGATGGTGTACTTCAGTGACAACACTACGAGTTACCAGAGTCAGTTCGATAAGATTTGGAATTTCTACAAGAAGATGGAGAACGAGCACGGCCTGATGGTCTGGAAAGTGACCGAACTTGCCAATAAGCAGGACAAGGGCGCCGCCTTGGATGGCGATATCGATGCTGCCGCGGCACTCGTGATGGCCTATTACCAGTTTGGCGATGAAAAGTATCTGACGGAAGCCAAGACCTTGATCCAAAGCATGAAAAAGTACGAGTTCGAGGAAAGTGGTCTTCATCTCCCTGGCGATACCTGGGGCGACGCTGGATTCAATCGCAAGAACCCGGGCTACTTTGACCCTGCCTACATGCCTTTGTTTGCCGCGGTGGATAAGGATAATGCTGACTTCTGGAGCAGCAAGGCTTATGATGCCAACATGAAGTTGTATGAATCCAGCTCGGGCGAAGTTTCTACGGGCCTCATCGACGACTGGACGGATAAGAATGGAAAGAGTGAAGACGACCAGTATAGTTACGATGCTTCTCGTGCTCCGTGGCGCAACGCGAAGGCCGTTTGCTGGCATGGCGACAAGCGTGCGCTTGCGATTGACCAAAAAATCGGTAAGTGGGCTTCTTCAAAATCTGCAGGCCAGATGAGCGGTCCGATTGGCCGTTCCAGTGGAAATCTGGGTAGCGATCACAACAGTACTTTCATTACTACCATCATGACATCCTTTATATCGGATCCTTCGTACCAGTCCAAGCTCGATGAATACTGGGCCGAGGCTGTGAAATTGGGTGACGAGAACTACTTCAACCAGTCGCTCAAGATTCTGAACGGATTGCTGGTTTCCGGCAACATGCCGAATTTGGCAGCTGCTAAAAAGGATGCTCCGCAGAGTTCCAATTCCGTTACGCAGAGTTCTGCTTCTGTTCCGGGAAGCTCCGCTTCCGCTGCTCCGACCTCCAGTGCAGCAGTTGATCCGAATGTCAATCCGAACGCCAGCTCCAATAGCAATCCGAGCGGCTTCGTCGATCCGAATGTTCCGCAGGAATTGCCTTCGCTTGACGGTTCCTATGCTACGGCCGTTCGTTTGCAGGGTCGTTCGCTCCAAGTGACTGCCGTGGGCGAGGCTCGCGTGGAATTGTTCTCGGTGACGGGTGTCAAGGTCAAAACACTTTGGAAGGGTGTTGCCCAAGGTGCATTGAATATTTCTCTTGGAAATGTTCCCGCCGGGCTTTATGTCGTCAAGGCTACGGCTGCGGGAAAGACTCTCTTTCAGAAGATCAATGTTCGTTAAGACGCAAATTTAACGTCCTTAATTTTAGAACGGCTCCAATAAGAACTTGGAGCCGTCTTTTTTTGGGGGATTGTTAGTAATCGTATTGATAATTTGAACTTGTTTTTATTGTATTTTTAGGGCATGAAAATTTTTGCGAAGATTTCTCTTTGTGCCGCGTTTGTGTGCGGTGCCGCAGTAACCTCTTTTGCCGGACAGGGCGCCCCTACGGGTGCCGCGGTCGACCCGACCGCCGACGAGCAGAAGGCTCTCGATGCTTTGAAGGGCAAGCTGGAAGGTGCGATTGTATGGGCGACGAGCCGTTCCAATTCCCATCATGACATTTGGATTATGAATGCCGACGGTACGAACGCCCGCGCGCTTACCAAGAGCGACAACGTGGACTGGTTCCCGCGCATTTCACCGGATGGCTCCACGGTGATGTTCAACCGCAGCAAGGGCGGCTGGGTTCCCGAGAACGATGCCAACTATCCTGAAAAGTGGGACTTGTGGATGGTGGACATCACGGGCGAAAACGCCCGCAAGGTCGTAGACAATGCAACCTGGGGAACATGGCGCCCCGATGGCAAGTCCATCGTTTTCAGCCGCGCCGGCAAGGTGTTCTCGATGGAACTTTCGAGCAAGGCCGAAAAGATGATTCTGGATGGCGAAAAAGCGTTCAACAAGGCTGGCGTGATTCTGCAGGAGCCTAACATGAGCCCTGACGGAAAGCATTTGGCCATTACGCTTCGTGGCTCCATGCGTGAAACGGGCGTTTGGGACTTGGAAAAGGGTGGCTGGACCAAGTCCGGCGACGGCTGCCAGATTGACTGGAACTTCGACGGAAGTAAACTTTACCGCGTGAACCCGACGGGGAATGGCGGAACGGCCGCTCCAAGCGAAATTCTTTGGTTCAGCGCCAAGGATGGCAAGCAGATTGAAAAGGTGGGCTTCTTTGGCATTCCGAAAAACGTGAAGCTGATGGACTTGCCGGGCCGTCGCAGTCACGAGTATTTCCCGCGCCTCTCTCCGGATGGCAAGTGGCTTGTCTGGGGCGCTACCGACAAGGGCCACGACCACGACATGTTCGACTATGAACTCTATATGTGGAAGATTGGTTCCCCGGTGGAAAGCGCAACCCGCATCACCTACCATAGTGGCAACGACCGTTGGCCGGACATTTGGCTTGGCAAGGTTCCTGTGAAGGAAGCCACCGCTGCAGATGTCGCCGCCAAGGCTGAAACCGCTGCCGCGGGAGCCGTAGGTGCTGTCGCTGCAGGCGCAAGCGATGCCAAGATGGACGAACTCATCAAGGCGATTAAGGACCTGACCGAAGCCGTGAAGGGCCTGCAAGGCGGAAAGAACGCATCTGTTCCGTCGAACCCCTAAAATTCTAACCACTAGCCACTAATCAATGTACACCGAACCGAAATTTTTGGCGATGAAGGAACCCTCCAAGTTCAAACGCTTGGCGGAACTTCTGCGTGTGATTATTCTGCAACTGGGCGATGATGTCCCGCGTGCGAGGCGTGAATTTGAAACTTACGCGGAATGGTTGAAGTTGCCGAAAGAAGAACAACTTACCGGCAAGAACCAGGCGCAGATGATTGACTTGTACAAGACCTTCCGCACTCGCGCAGGCCTTGGCTTTGAACGCGACATCTACTTGGAGCAGGAACCGGGCGACCGCGATGTGGCGAATGAAAAGCCTATTCCGTTTGCCGTGCTTGTACACAACCTGAGAAGCGCATTCAACGTCGGTTCCATTATCCGCAGTACCGATTGCTTTGGCCTCGAAGGGGTTCACCTGAGCGGCTACAGTTGCGGCCCCGACCATGTGACGGTCAAGAGTGCGGCCCGTGGCTGCCAGGAATGGATTCCTATCAAGCGCTGGGACGATCCGTTCGAATGCATCAAGTGGCACAAGGAAAACGGCTACGAAATCATCGCCCTTGAAACAGGCGAGGATATTCCGAGTATAAATAACGTAACGTGGCCCGAGAAGGGCTTGATTGTGCTTGGTAACGAAGAACTCGGAATTGCCCCCGAAATCATGGAGCAGGCGACCATGAAGGTGACTATCCCCATGGCAGGCCGTAAAGCGAGCATGAATGTGGCGGGCGCATTTGCCATTATGGCATTTAAAGTTCGTTCGGACATGCCCGCAAAGTAAAAGCGCGACCGGTGGTTAGTAGACAGTAGACAATTCACTACGAGAATAGTTCATCGCCCGCCAAAAGAAAATCGGCGAGCCCGATGTGGTAGATTCCCAGGTCGTCGTACCAGGGGGCGGTTCCGAATCTTGTCACCACGATTTTCTTGAAAGAATCTCCTACGATTTTGAACGGTGCCGTTTCCGAAGCGATTTTCTTTTCGTCGTCCATGCGGAATGCCGATTGGATATAGCACTGGAAGTTCCCGTGGTTTACGATAAAGTCGATTTCCCTGTCTATGCGGATTGTCTTTCCGTTACCGTCCTTTGAAAACGTCTCGAGGACGCCCACGTCTACGGAGAACCCTCGCTTGACAAGGTCGTTGTACACCACGTTTTCCATGATGTGGGTGTACTCGTTCTGCCGCATGTTGAGGCGTGCGTTGCGGAGCCCGACATCGATGCAGTAGTATTTGCTTGTGCTGCTGAAGTAGCGCTTGCCGCGGATGTCGTAGCGCTTGGCTTCGCGGAACAGAAACGCGTTTTCAAGATGGTTCAGGTACGAGGTTACGGTATTTACGTTGACTGCGCTTTCCATCTTGTTCTTTTGTTCGAAATTGATGGATCGGGTGAGGCCGTTCGGGCTTGTCAGGGACCCTGTGGCGGAGCAGATTTCGTTGGTCAGGGTGCTCAGCAGGTCCTGGTTCTGTACCCGGTTTCGTTCTACGATGTCCTTCAGGTAGGTTTCTTCGAAAAGGTTTTGCAGGTATGATATTTTTGCTTCCGCTGTGGGGCGGGAGAGCACTAGCGGCATGCCTCCGTACAGCATGAATTCTTCAAGGTCGCTTTCCTTGTCGCCAAGTTTCGCGTCGTGAAATTCCCGGAAAGAAAACGGATAGACGCGAACTTCGTCGCCGCGGCCCCGAAACTCCGTAAGGATGTCCCTTGAAAGCATCTTCGAGTTGCTGCCCGTGATGTAAATGTCCAAATTAGGGATGTCCATGAGGCTGTTCAAGACATCGTAGAAGGTGATGTGTTCGCCTTCCAAGTCCTTGTTCCTAATCTTTTTCACGAACTGGATTTCGTCTATGAACAGGTAGTGGTCTCCCTCCTCGGTGAGCTGCCTGCGGACATGTTCCAAAAGTTTCAGCGGGTTCCGAAGAGAAGCGTAGTCGGCGTTGTCCAGCTTGATTCGGATAATCTGGCTGTCTCGGACGCCGCTTTCGATCAAGTGCCTAAAGAACAGGTCGAAAAGCAGTACCGACTTGCCGCAGCGACGGACTCCGGTAATGACCTTTACCAGGCCGTTGTTTTTGCGGTCGATTAGTTTTTTTAGATATACAGGGCGAGGAATCATACTGTAAATATATAATATTGTTTGATTGAATGTGATTTTTGCTTAAAAAATATGTGTCAAGACACTTTTTTTATAAATAATCTGTAATTTTTTTTGATAAGTCGTAGCTTTTAATACCAAACCCCTAGCCTCTAACCCTTAGACCCTGTCCACAAATTTCTATATTTGCAGCAAGATTCAAGGAGTTCTCATGAACAAGAAATACCTTTTGGCAGCTGCTGCCGGTACCCTCATGCTTGCCGCTTGCGGTGACGACGTTACCGAGGTCAATGAAATCCACCAGGACGGTATGGCCGTGCTTGAAGCCGGCGAAAAGCTTTCGAAGCAGGCCTGCGACACGACGAACGTGGGCGAAATGCTTTTTGTGATGGATTCTTCTGCTGCGTTTGTCTGCGACGGTAAATCCTGGCAGACGTTCAAGGGCGAAGACGGCGGAAAGGGGGATCCGGGTAAGGATGGCGACAATGGCACGGGTTGTACGTCGAAGTCTGTGAAGAACGCGGCTGGCCTCGAAGGCCTTGAGGTGACTTGCGGCGAAACGGTCATCGATACGATTTGGAACGGCAGGGACGGCAAAGATGGTGAAGACGGCGACAATGGCA
>JAKSIL010000030.1 GCA_024398815.1 Fibrobacter sp. | reverse complement strand
GCGTCGATGCCATCTTGATTGAAACGATTTTCGATACGCTCAACGCGAAGGCCGCCGCAAGCGCATACGCAAAGGCCATGGAAAAGCGCACCGCCGCTGCCGTAGCCGCAGGTACTACAGCAAACCTCAAGCCAGTAGAAGTCATGTTCTCCATGACCGTCTCGGATGCTTCCGGACGTACACTTTCGGGCCAGACGGTCGAAGCATTCGCCATCAGCGTGATGCACACGAATCCGCTTTCCATCGGCCTCAACTGCGGTCTTGGCGCCGACGGCATGGTTCCTTACCTCCGCCGCATGAACGCGATTGCGCCGTGCTACATCACCTGCCACCCGAACGCAGGACTCCCGAACCAGTTCGGCGGTTACGATGACACGCCGGAAATCATGGTGAAGAAGGTGCAAGCGTTCCTCGACGAGCACCTCGTGAACATGGTGGGCGGCTGCTGCGGTACGACTCCGGACCACATCGCCGAAATTCGCAAGTTGCTCGACAGCCTCCCGGCCGATTACAAGCGCCACGAACCGGCCCCGAAGTTTGCAACTTCCCCGCGCCTGCGCCTCGCTGGCCTTGAACCGCTTCTTGTTGAACAGGTCCGCCCGAGCAAGGCAAGCGAAAACTGCAACGCAAGCGATTTTGTGAAAGTCGGCGAACGCTGCAATGTCGCAGGTTCCAAGAAGTTCCTGCGCCTCATCAACGAAAAGAATTACGAAGAAGCCTTGGACATCGCGAAAAAGCAAGTGGAAGACGGCGCCCAGGTCATTGACGTGAACATGGACGACGGCCTCCTGGACGCAAAGCTTGAAATGAGGACGTTCCTCAACCTGCTCGCCTCCGACCCCGCCGTTAGCCGCGTACCTATCATGGTCGACAGTTCCCGCTTCGAAATCATCGAAGAAGGCCTGAAGTGCGCCCAGGGCAAGTGCATCGTGAACTCCATCTCCTTGAAGATGGGCGAAGAGGCTTTCATTGAACACGCAAAGACCGTGAAGCGCCTCGGTGCCGCCGTCATCATCATGCTCTTCGACGAAGAAGGCCAGGCCACCAACTACGAACGTCGCATCAAGATTGCCGAACGCGCGTACAAGCTCATCACCGAAAAGTGCGGCTTCGACCCGTCGGACATCATCTTCGACCCGAACGTTTTGACAGTCGCTACCGGCATGGCAGAACACAACGCCTACGCAGCAGACTTCATCCGCGCCTGCCGCTGGATTATCGACAACCTGCCGGGAGTCCGCATTTCGGGCGGTCTTTCGAACCTCTCGTTCGCCTTCCGCGGCAACAACTACTTGCGCGAAGCGATGCATTCCGCGTTCCTGCACTTGGCAACACCGAACGGCATGGGCATGGCCATCATGAACCCGGCCACCGCCGTGGATTACAAGACGATTCCTATGGAACTGCGCCTCGCCATTACCGAAGTACTCTTGAATACGGAACCGGAAGCAAGCGAAGCACTCATCGAAATTGCCAGCCGCATGAACGAAGCCGCCGCAAAGGCCAAGGAAACTGGCGCCAAGTACGATCCCAAGGCCATTTTCGCCATGAGCGTCGGTGGAAACGCAGGTGCAGCCGATGCAAGCAGCGCTACCGTAGCAACTGTCAAGACGACTCCGGAAGAACGCCTCCAAGAAGCCCTGCTGAAAGGCTCCTCCACCACTTTGCAAGAAGACCTGATGGAGCTCATCAACCGCGGCGATAGCCCGGTGAACATCATTTCGGGCCCGCTGATGGACGGCATGAACGAAGTGGGTAAAAGGTTCGGTGCCGGGAGCATGTTCCTCCCGCAAGTCGTGAAGACTGCGCGCACCATGAAAAAGGCCGTCGAAATTTTGCAGCCCTACATCGAAGCGGGCAAAACCGAAGGCACCGCAAGCCGCGGCAAAATCGTGATTGCAACCGTCAAGGGCGATGTCCACGACATCGGCAAGAACATCGTCTCCGTCATCATGGCCTGCAACGGCTTTGAAATGGTGGACCTCGGCGTGATGGTCGACGAACAGACCATCGTAAAGGCCGTCATCGAAAACAAGGCGGACATCTTGAGCCTTTCCGGCCTCATCACGCCGTCGCTCGAAGAAATGTGCACGGTCGCCCGCGCCATGGAAGCCGCCGGCCAGAAGATTCCTATAATCGTCGGTGGCGCAACCACTTCCCCGACGCATACCGCCGTGAAAATCGCCCCGTGCTACTCGGGCCCCGTTTTCCACGTGCGCGACGCCGCAAGCAACCCGGGCCTCGCCCAGAAGCTTTTGGCCTCCGCCACGAGGGCCGCGACCATCGCAGAAAACAGCAAGTTGCAGCAGGAAATCCGCGACAAGCAAGCGGGCGCCGCAAGCGCAACCGCTACAGCCATGGCCGCAGCCACTGCCGCCGGGAACTCCCCGCTCGATCGCCGCTTCAAGTGCGACTGGGCAAGCTACAAGCCCGCAAATCCGCCGTTCACAGGCGAAAAGAAGTCCGCAGAAATTCCGGTCAAGGAACTCATCCCGCTCATCAGTTGGGAATACTTCTTCTTCGCATGGAAACTCAAGGCCGACGTGGATGAAGGCAAGAAACTCCGCAAGGACGCCGACGCCCTCCTCGCAGAACTCGCAAGTGCAGGCGCAACCGTCCGCGCTACACAGGCATTCTACCCGGCAGCCGGCACCGACGCCAGCATCAAGGTTTACCTCAAGGGCGCCGCATCTAGCAACGCATCTTGCGCAGCCTGCAGCCGCGAAGGCGTCATCGAAATCGCAACGCCGCGCCAGCAGAAAGCCGAAGGCGAATGTCTCGCCCTCTGCGACTACGTGGCCCCCGCGCCGTCCGCAGACAAGACCGCCGACTTTGTCGGAGCCTTCGCCGTGACCATCGGTGAATCCCTCGTGAATCGCCTCGAAACACTCAAGGCGAAGAACGGAGGCAGCGACTACGACGTTCTCCTCTTGCAGACCATCGCCGACCGCCTCGCCGAAGCAGGCGCAGAATACCTCTCGCAGAAACTCGCCGAAACTGGCTGGAAGGGCATCCGCCCGGCCGTCGGTTACCCGAGCCTCCCCGACCAGAGCGCCATTTTCACCATCGCGAAGATGATCGACTTTGCAGGTATCGGAATCAAGCTCACCGAAAACGGCGCCATGTACCCGCAGGCATCCGTCTCCGGCGTCTACGTAAGCCACCCCGAAGCGAAGTACTTCAAAGTATAAGGGTTTTTACGCAATCGCTATTGACCGACATCCTTATTTTGATTATCTTCTAAACAATCATCCTATTTGGATAAACTATTGGATTTCTAACAAGAGTTTGCAAAAGGTCCCGCTGAAATGAGAAGTAGACAAGATCTTCCTGAGTTGGCAAAATCATATTTGTTCAACATTAAAATAACCCTAGAGAATGTACCTCAAGGGAAAGAGGAAGAATTTGCTGAACTCGCGACAGAACTTTCCGCAAGATGCCGTAAAATCCGTTTTCTCAAGGAACAGACTAGTGACGTTTACACCGTCATCGAAGTTTCTTTTGATGAATTCGAGGACTACCTCATCACGACCTGCATTAAAAATGAAGTCTTAAAAAGCTTCAAAATGACGATTATCCACTATTCTGCCGCCATGACTCCCGTCTACGAAGAAAAATTCTTCGATTGCAAAGCCGTTTACATCGAAGAATTCTCTTACGACAAAATCGATAGCAACCAGGAACGCCTGGTCAAGACCATCGGTATCAAGTGCAAACGCGGCAAATAGCCGACTCCATCAACGCTTTATCGTAGGCACGCTAGCCAAGAGCTTTCGCGTGTATTCATGCTGCGGTTCCACGAGGACCTTGTCCGCCGGTCCGTGTTCCACGACATGTCCAAAGTACATCACCAGGACCTCGTCACTAAGAGCCCTAACCACCTGCATGTCATGGCTTATAAAGATGATGCTGAGCCCAAGCTCATTGCGCAAGTCATCGAGCAAGTGCAGAATTTGCGCCTGCACAGAAACGTCCAAGGCGCTCGTCACCTCGTCGCACAACAGCACTTTAGGTTCAACCATCAAGCTTCGTGCTATGCAAAGGCGCTGACGCTGCCCGCCTGAAAATTCATGCGGAAACTTTTCCATAGCAAGAGACGGAATCGAAACGCGATCCAACATTCCGCGGGCCCTTGCGCAAGCATCGCTATAAGAAACACCACGAGCCATCAACGGAGACGTCAAGATTTCGGTGATGGTCTGTCTTGGATTCAAGCTGCTGAACGGATCCTGAAAAATCATCTGCATCAAGTCGCAGGCCCTCTTTTCCGAGCCTTTCGAACCATCCGACCATTTTCCGTCCTTCACCGATTTTCCAAACAGTTTGAAACTACCAGACGCCATAGGAACAAGCCCAACCAAGGACTTGACCAAAGTCGACTTGCCACAGCCGGATTCCCCGACAACCGCAAGAATCTTTCCCTGGGGCAGAACAAACGAAACATTGTCTACAGCGACAAAATAGTCCTTGACCTTGCCAAGAACACCCCCACGGATAGGAAACCGAACCGAAAGTCCGTCAACCTCAATGGCTGGAATTGTCATCCGGCTCCCCATTCAACGAATCCAGCGCCTGCTGGACGCTCTTTTCCGTGTCCAATAAAATTTGACGGCACTTACGCAAAAGCATCGTAGCTTCTTGAACCTGACCCGCAAGTTCATCAATTTCCATTTCCGAGTTGTCTATACGCTGCAAAATGGCTTCTAGGCGAGTCATTGCGTTTTTATATTCAAAATTTTCCGTACTCATGTGAACGAATATAGTTAGATTTAACGACGATGGAACAACGTAACCGTTCAACTAGAGCTCTTTTGCACTTCGGCAAAGGTCTTGCCGCGCTTTTTTCGTGCACTCTAGTTGCGGCATGCCTAGACGCGCCGTCGTATCCAGACACATCAAAAAAAATTGAACGCATTGGCATATTCGTTTCTCAAGAAGATATTAGCGATTCGACGCTACTCAAGATTCACCCAAGCAGCGAGGCTACGCTTCGCGCAGAAGTTTATCCAAGGCAATACAAAAAAGAGATTTCCTTTAAATGGTACCATGACGACACCAAACTTGGAAGCGGAGACTCTTTCTCCATTCCGCCCTATGCCTCGTCCAAAGAGATTCCTAACATTTTGAAAGCAACTGACCAGGAAGGGAACGTTTACAAAGACACTTTCAACATCATATCAAACACCCCTCCTCACTTTGACGAAAAAACTTCACCCGTCGACAACGATACACTTTGCGCCAACAAGCGCACGTCCATATCGTTCAGCTGGAATTCATACGATGTAGACTACTCCTACGGCGACAAAAATTTCTACACGCTAATTATTGACAAAGAGGAATACTTTGTCGGTTCCTTGACAAGCGTGATGCAATCCGGATTTTCAGACGGAAAGCACAGCTTTAGCGTGATTGTTGCAGACTCCTATGGCGACAGCGACACCTTGCAGACTCGTACATTCTTCATAAGCGATTGCTCGGGGGAAAGATGATTCGACAGTCTACAGCAATCGTCATTTTCCTATTTTCCGCGATATTCTTTTTATCGTGCACGAACAGCGACGATTACATTTTTAACGAAAACGACGCAACCCCCATTTTCGTTTCCGCCTACATGACATCCGCTTTTGACCCGTCAGAAAGCCAAGTGAAGGCCGATACCATAAGTCCCGCGGACTCCATCATCTTTGTAGCGAACGTAAGTCCTTCCAAATCCATCAGGACAAAAAAATACTATTGGACCATCGACGGAGATTTCATGGCTTCCGAATTCAGCTTCCGCGGATCCGTCGATTCTCCCGGCAGGCACGAAGTCGTATTTGTCCTGATAGACTACTTTGGCGACACCCTTAGCGACACGCTCCATTTATGGGTGCAAAGCCCACCCATCATCAACAGCACAAATGTCATTCCCGCGAACCAATCCAACGGAATGCCCACGCATGGAGGCGTACATTTCGCTTGGACCGCTTACGATCCGGATTCCACATACGAGCTTCTTTATCGGTTCACCCTAAAAAAATCATCCAGTTCCAATAGCGAAGAGGTTATCGTAGATACAACTCTCAACACATCCTACTTTTCCTATTGGGGAAGCCTCGATATGTTCACTCAATACACTTGGCAAGTGAACATCAAAAACGAAATGTACACCAACACGGAAGAACTTTTTTCAAACAAGTTTTACACGGGCGGGTCATCAAAAGAAAGCGCACTCATGGGTTCTGTAAAAGGCCACACACTCGACTTGCAAGCCTTTGAGGATTCCCTTTTGTACATCGTGCAAATTCAAGATTCCCTGAACAATGTCGTCGCCAGCGACTCGGGAAAAGAAATCTGCAAGAAATATTTCAAATATAGATTCAGCCCCATCAAGCCCGGCACCTACACGCTCCAGATAAGTTCACCCTCTCATCCGGAATACGCTCCCTTCAAGCAAAGAATCAATCTCGTTCCAAACGAGGTTCTTGACATTTCCGAAACAGAGCTTGTCGACAGCATCGCACCATCCATCAAATTTATAGGGGCTTCCACCACCGACACTATTCTTTTCGCCGACACTCTTTATTTTGAAGTCCAGGACAATGGGCACCCCATTTCCGGCAATTTCTTGGAAGTAGGAATCAACGGCAAGCCAACAGATCTCTACAGTACCAGTAACGACACCTTGATGGTCTTTTTGCCCAAGTCCAAAGTAATCCAGTTGCTATCGATTAAAGTCAAAGACTTGGCATCGAATAAATCCGCTAGAACATTCATCGTGGAGGCAAAGCACGATGAATAAAACCATTTTTACATTGTCCCTGGTTGTTTTGACCCTGTTCCTCTTGAACAGCTGCGGAAACAGTGTTCTGTACGACGACGACAAACAAGAGAATTTAAAGCAATTCATTTTTGTCGTTCCAGACCGCTATTCCGGAGAGCCCCAAGCCGCATACACGCCTTCAAAGACAGCCTACATTCGAGTCAACCAAGATGTAAAAATCTGCGCCATGTACACTCTAAACGACTCCTATATCGCCTCGGACAAGACTACCGACAATCTGGAAAGTGTTCTTTGGCTTCTTGGCGACGAGTCGTTCAACATTCCCATATTCCGCTACACCTTCAACGAACCCGGTCACTTCCAAGCCTATCTCAACGCAGTGGACTTTTACGGCGACACGCTAAAAGACACTCTTGACATATATGTAAACACACCCATTTCAATAGATTTACTTTCTCCGGAAGACAAGGCAAACTACATTACCGCCGACAAGGACACCACCATCAAATTGCGTTGGTCCGTCAACGGCATCGACGAATGGGAAACCTCCCGTTGCTACGTGTACGCATCGCCAGACCGAAAACTTGTCTGGAAAACGCCCTTGGGTGAAGTCAATTGCCACGACGGAGCGAACCTCAACGGAATATTCCCTAGCGACACGACCATTTACTGGGGTCTAAAAGTCTACAACAGTACAAACGATTACTTCGCAGAAAAAGACTCCTCAAAAGTTTTCAGTTTTTCGACAGTTCTCGGCAAGCCCGATTCCGCAATTATTGAAGTTCCGTTCGTATACAAGAACTGCTGTTCAGTAAATTCTGCAAGTTCATTGATATCGCTTATCAGTGCATCGGGCGATACTATCGCCAAATGGAATAACCGCGAGCCCCGCAATACGATTTCGTTCACAGTTCCAACGCAAACGCAAATTACGGTTTCACTGGAAGAAAAACAATTGAGCGAATACGGCAAGCAGGAATTCACAATTGACGTTCCAATCGCCACACGCTACCAAGCAGACACCGTCTATTTCATCGATTCCATACCTCCTGAATACGAACCTACCAAAAGAGCCTTCGACGCACGGGAAGGCATAAAATTCAACGTTTTCGACAATGGATCCGGCGTAAACGGAGAAAAAATTGTCGCCTTTACAGGAAACGACACTCTAGACACCTATTACCAAAACGGAGTTCTGGAGCTAGACAATTTCTGCAAAAGCAAGTGCATGCTGCAAATTTATCTTGAGGATTACGCGAAAAATACAGCCGCAGACTTTTACTGGAACGTCAAATCCAATAACGATTCCCTTTATGTTGAAGGTCCTTATTTAATGGACGGATACTGGAAATGAAAAAGATTATCTGGTCCATATTGCTCATAGCCTTCTGTGCCTTCGCTTCGGAAAACGATTCCATTTCCGAAAAAGGCGTTCCGCAGCGTTATCTAAAATTGCTTACAAATCCACTTGACGCCGACGCGTTCATCAACACGTCAAACCCGGATTTCGCAAGCGACCCGGACTATACCCTACCCGACATCATTGAAGTTCCCGGAAACGAGGACCACATCATCGTCACTCTTTTCAGGCCCGAGTATGCCGACACCACCATTGACATCCGGCTATCGACAAAAGACACCTCGTACTTGAATGTTTCTTTGCGTCAAACTTACGACATCCAGGAAACGCAAAAGCAAAACAAGATTGTAGCCCACAGAATCCGCAGACAAATCGGGCACCGTTTAATGCTCGTTTCTACGATTCCTCTGGCAGCCGGCGGTGTAGCGGCATTAATCGCCAAGCACGAAATTGACTTGTCCAAAGACAACAAGAAATATATCGAAAACAGTCGCATTCAAAACGGCGACTCTTATCAAAATGAAATTGACGAATTCAGCGACCACAAGAGCAATGCGAAGACTGCAAAAAAAGCAATGTTCGCAGGTTTAATCGCTGGGGGAATCATTTTAACAACAGGCATAATTCTATCGTTCTAGGTTTATTATGAAACACTATCTAACAGCACTTGTTCTTATTGTTTCTGCGGTAGTCTTTGCGGCAGAGCAGCAAGGGCCCATGGCCAACGTAGAACTTTTGTCAGGGACAAAGCAACGCGCGCAGTTCATCGGAATCGAAAACGACACTGTCCAGCTGGGCGGTTACATACAAAATAAATTTACTGTTGTAAGGATAGCCAAAAGCCAATTCAAGAGCATTGTCGACGATAACGGAAAAGATTTACTTTCCGATACCGCAGCGGTAAAAGCTAGTGCAGACACCTCCGCAGCAGACACCTTAGCCGCAGCCACGATTGACTCCACCGCCGATTCTGCCACCGTCGCCACTGTCGACTCGACAAATGCTATCGAATCGCCCACCATTTCCGAAACCAATTACGCATCATCGACATTTATCGCTTACGAAAGTCCTGATCTGGACTCCTCTTTGGCAAGACAAATCTTTTCTGCAACAAGCCAGTTGATAACGGAAAGCGGCGACTCCGTACAGAACGTTTCGAAAAATGAATTTCCCGAATGCAATGACGACCTGTGCATACAGCAAGCTCTACGTTCCAAAGGTGTCAAGACCATTTACTTTGAAAAGACAAGCCGAGAAAGTTCCGGAGACAGCCTAGGCATAGAGCTCACTCAAATTTTGTACGAAGAAGACTTACCCACCATCCACAAGGCACGAATCAAAGTCTCAGCCAAAAGTCCCTTGAGCGACGCCTTCTCTTTAAACCGCCTCACGAACCTTGTATTGCAGGCAAAAGGCGTTGTTCTCGAAACGAAGAAAAGCAAAAAGAGCTTCGTGTTCATCGAAACGGACCCCGAAGGCGCAACAATTACAAGGCCCGACGTCAACGCCATTTGCAAATCCCCTTGCACGTTCGCCGTAAGCGACACCAACCGCGTTGAATTCTACGCCTACTGGAACGTAGACGCCCACATGTGGGGCGGACAAGCATCCGTTTTGCCGATCCCCGGCGACACGGCGAAGATATCCATGAAGCTCAAGCGAATCATGCCGGAAGTCCACATCATCACGAATCCAATCAATGCAGAAATTTTCAAGTCGAACGAACCCATCTCCAAAAAAAGCAAGGCGTTGGGAACGACTCCAAGCAAATTCAATGTATTCGAACCGGGCATGGCCAGCGTCATCTTGCGCAAGCAGGGCTACCGCGACTCCCTCGTGACATTCTTCATCGCCCCCACGGCAGAAACCACCATAAGCGTCGATTTGCAGAGCCTCACGAGTCCCGAAGCCATCAAAGCCCAGGACGAATGGGTTCACGACAGAAAGATGCTCCATGTCGGCCACATGCTTATGGGCCTCTCCATCGCTCCTGTCGCCGTGGGCGCCCTATTCGCGTATCTCGGCAGCAAGGATTACGACGACGCCGACGACATCAAAAAGGAGCTCTCCATGCCGGGCGACACCAACGGTGCCAATTACCAGAAGAAAGTGAAAAAGAACAAGGATTTGGCAGACAAGGGCGATAAAAAGATGATTATCGGCGGGAGTTTGGTCGGTACAGGGCTTGTTTTGTTTGGATTGGGTCTATTTTTCACATTTTAAAGCCCTCCAAAGAGATTTTCAAAATCCACTTTTTTCAATAAAAAGCTAAATTTTCGTTGATGCGTAAATTATTTATATCTTTTTTGCTTTTGACCGTAGCTGCCCAGGCAGCCGATTTTGAGCGTTCCAACTGGCGTTCACAGTTCTACATCCAAGCAGAACCGGCCTTTTTGAAATTCGAGGACAAGAATCCCGAATTGCTGGACGAAAAAATCGACGAGGAAGTTTTGACCGTTCCCCTTTCAGCTGGTTTCCTTTGGAGCCCGCTCATCACGCCGTTCGCCAAGGCCGACATTCCGTTCACCATTTGGCTCGGTGTCGAGGTCAACTCCATCCAGTTTGGCGAAATTGCCAACCATCCCAAATTCCACTACACCGACAAGGGCAAGAGCAAGGAAGGTCCGGATCTCGACCGCAGTCTCTCGTTCTTGACATACGCCCCCTCCATCATGGCCGGTTTCAGCTTCAATATCGCTGGTGACTTCGACATGCGCGTGCTCGGCGGATATGGGTTCCACTTCTTCTCCTTCTACGACGAATACCTCGGCAACACAGACCAGTATTCCGACTATGTTCCCACAGCTTTTGTTTCTGGCGCTCTTGAATACCGCATCGGAGAAATTTTCCAGGACGCCGACTTCAAAATCGGCATCAATGTCCGTAAGGAATTCCTGCCCTACGAAGACATCAAGGCCACCCACAAGGTTCCCAAGGAAAACAAGGACGTGAGCATCCCGTCCGGCTATTCCGGTGTCACCTTCGAAAAGGTCTCCTACAAATGGCCTGTTCGCGTAGGCCTCGAACTTTCCATTGACTTCGGCCGCGAAAGCCGCAGGGACCGCCGCATGCGCTACGCCCTCCACGACCGTGATGATGTGCTCCGCAAGAACAGCGAAGTCAAGGACACGCTCTCCGATTGGGACTGCATGGCCATTGAACGCGACTACCGCTTCTTCCTGGACGACGAAGGCGAACTTCCCGACATGAGCGAAGCCTACACCCGCACGCAGTTCTCCGACGTTCTTGAAAGCTTCCTCGCCTTCTGCCATCCAGCAGACCTCGCCACCAAGGAAAAACTTTACGCATCCCTCGATAGCGGCAAGGTCCAGTTGAAGGAATACCAAGTTCGCCAGGAAGATTCCCGTTTCGAACAGGTTATGGCCAGCAACGATCCTGAAATGTTGGAAATGTACCTGCAGTACTATCCGGACTCTCCGCGCAGGGCCGAAGTTGAAGCCAAGATGAAGACCTTGGGCGAATACCACAAGTTCCGCGAAATCCAGGCACAGAACACATTCAAGGCCTACTTGAACTACCTGAACGACAATCCAGACGGAGCCTTCCGCGACGAAGCGGAAACGGGCATCTTCGAATTGGTGAAGAGCGGCAACCGTCTCAAGGACTACGAAATTTACCTGAAGCGCTTCCCCAACGGCAAATACGTCGCCGAAGCACAGGCAGCCCTCCAGGCAGCAAGCTCGGATCAGCCGTCGGCCATAGAATACCAGGCTCCCGAATACGCCGAACCTGAACCTCAGGTCGAAGAAGAACCAGAAGAAGAAGTCGCTCCGGCCAAAAAGAAAGGCAAGGCAAAAGCCAAGGCCAAGAAGCCAGCCAAGAAAAAAGGCAAGAAGAAATAACAAATAGAAGCGCCGCCTTTCAAGACGGCGTTATTCTTACTTACATTCAGGATTAACAGTGAAACTATTCAAGTTCATTATTCCCGTTTTGTTTTTTGCGGGCGCCGCCTTTGCAGGCGAAACAGAAAAGTCCGCCACCATTTACACGCAAATAATTGACTGGTACAACAGCAACCTCAACTACTGGACCATCGCACTTTTGATGGCCATTGAGAGTTCCTTCATCCCGTTCCCTTCAGAACTCGTGATTCCGCCGGCAGCGTACCAAGCCATGCAGTCCGGCTCAGATTTGAACATCGCACTCATCGTTGTCGCAGGTAGCGTAGGAGCCTTAGTCGGAGCGTTCATCAACTACTACTTGGCAAAATTCCTCGGCCGTCCGATTATATACAAATTCGCAGACAGCCGCCTGGGGCACTTTTTGTTGCTAGACGCAAGCAAGGTTCAAAAGGCCGAAGATTACTTCCGCGAACATGGCGCCATATCCACATTCGTCGGGCGACTCATCACAGTCATTCGCCAGTTGATTTCCATTCCGGCAGGGCTTGCCAAGATGAAGCTCTTCCCGTTTACTTTGTACACATTCCTGGGAGCGACCATCTGGAACTGCGTGCTGGCTTTCTTGGGCTACCTCGCCCACGGTCAGAAGGATTTAATCGAAAAGTACAATTCCGAACTCGCCGTAGCACTGCTCGCAGCAGGCGCCCTCTTCATCGGATACATGGTCTATAGCGCCCTGAAGCCGCAGAAGAAAAAAGAATCCTAATTTAAAAATCGCAATTTTCAACGCAGCGATTTCTTTCGAACTTGGCTTCAAGAACCTTGACGCCCTTGTTATAGCGCCTGTAGGCGCCCTGGCGGAGTCCTCTTTCAAATTCCATTTCTTCCTTAACGGCGCCGAGTTCGTCGAATATTTGCGCCTTGCCGTGGACCTGTCCGCCGGAGTACGGCATTTTGCGGCGAATGACACCGCTTTCGAACCACTCCTCGCTTAAGCCGTCCAGCACACCGTTCTTGTAAACTTCTTTTGTATGCTTCACACCGTTTTCAAAATAGTCGGTGCTTATACCTTCTTCAACGCCATCCCGATAACCGATGGTCTGCCACAGTTTACCATTTTCATAGTGAGAACGGAACACTCCATCCAGTTTCCCGTTTTTGTAGGGAGCCTCGATAGCGACAAGTCCGTTCGGATGATACGTGAAAGAAACGCCTTCGCGAATATCGGTCCCATGCTGCACCGTGTAAACACGCGCAGGAGATCCATTTTCAAAGAACGTTCTCACCGTATCTAAAACAACTGGGGAATCCGTCCGGGAACCAAGCTGGGAAGCCTCTCCGCCCATTACCTGGGTGGCGAGCATCACATCTAGCGCTAGAATTCCTAAAAAGAAGCGTTTCATCGCTTACAAATGTAGCTTTATCACCGCATATTTTGTATTTTGTGGGCGTCATGCATGTTACTTTTTTAAATCCTCCCTTCCACCCGATGTTCAGTCGGGAATCTCGTAGTCCTTGCGTTACCAAGTCCAGCACTCTTTATTGGCCCATGTTTTTGAGTTACGCCGCAGGCGTATGCGAAGCCGACGGCAACGAAATACAACTCATCGACAGCCCCGCCATGGAATTGGACCTTCCGCAGACTCTGGAAGGCATCAAGAAATTTAATCCGGAACTGGTCATCTGCAGCACCAGCACCCCGAGTATTTTGAACGACCTCAAGGTCGTAAAAGCCATCAAGGAACAGATCGGCGTGAAGGTCGCCATCATGGGCACGCACGCCACGGCCGAGCCTCTGGAATCCATGGAAATGGAGCCGGCGCTTGATTTCGTCGTGATAGGCGAAGCCGATTACACCTGCCGCAACTTGATCCGCAGTCTACGCGGCGACGGACAGCCTTTGAACCAGATTGCAGGTCTCGCCTTCCGCACTGAAGACGGCAAGGTCGACTTCCAACCCGAAGGTCCGAAGATTGAAAACCTGAACGAAATTCCTTGGGTCTCTAAAGTTTATCGCAAGCACCTCTATAGCTGCTACAAGAAGTATTTCTACGGAGCAAACCTCAATCCGCTGATCGTGATTCTTTCCGGACGCGGATGCCCGAACCACTGCAGCTACTGCGTGATTCCGCAGACTTTGAACGGTCACAAGTTCCGCCGCCGCGACCCGAAGGACGTGGTTGACGAACTGGAATACATCAAGAACAACTTCGAAGACCTGGGCGAAGTCTTCTTCGAAGACGACACCTTCACCGCGAGCCACGAACATGTTCGCACCATCTGCAACTTGATTCTTGAACGTGGCCTAAAGATTACCTGGAGCTGCAACGCCCGCGCCGATGTGCCGCTTGATTTGCTCAAGCTCATGAAGAAGGCCGGCGGTCGCGAAATGTGCGTCGGATTCGAAAGCGCCTCGCCGGAAGTTCTCGAAAACATCCACAAGGGCGTGAAGAACACCGACAAGGCTATCGAATTCACAAAGAACGCCCGCAAGGCAGGCCTTCTGGTCCATGGTTGCTTCATGGTCGGAAACCCGGGCGACACACCGCAGACTTTACGCATGACGCTCGACTACGCCAAGAAGTTGAACCCGAATACGGCGCAGTTCTACCCCATCATGGCATACCCAGGCACCGAGGCTTACAAGGAAGCCTTGGAAAGCGGCGCCCTGAAGACGAAGGATTACAGCCAGTGGCTCGACAAGGACGGTTTCCACCGCACGACGATTCAGCGCGGAGAACTCACAAGCCAGGCTCTTGTGGACTTCTGCGACCAGGCTCGTCGCGAGTTCTACCTGCGTCCGAGCTACATTTTGCGCCAAGGCATCATGGCCATCAAGAACCCGCGCGAGCGCTACCGCGTATTCCGCGGATTCAATACGCTTGTGAAGCACTTGTTCCGTAAGCATGGCGAGCTTGCACCCGTCGCGCGCCAGGCCCCGACGATAAAGCCGTAAAAACATATCGTTCGCAAAAATTAAAAGGCCTTGAACGCTTTGCATTCAAGGCTTTTTTACGCGTGTTTTCACGCAAAAAACAGCACGTTTCTTACGTTTTATATTAATTTGTTACACATTACTTTGTTTTAAACCACAATACAACTCGGTTTACTTACTTTTTCCATAACAAAGTAATTTAAAAGTTTTCCGTAACATTCACTGCATTTTTCATTCCTAATTTGGAGCCATCAATAAACCAAAAGAGGAAACATGATGCATAAAAAAATCATCCCCTTAATCGCATTCGCCACCTGCGCCACTTTTGCAGGAGGGCTCACCCACAATACGAACCAGTCAGCACACTTTGTTCGTAATATGGCTAGAGACGCCTCTACCGAAGTTGACGCCATTTACACGAACCCGGCCGGAACCGCATTCTTCGATGACGGTTGGCAAATATCCATCAACAACCAGACCGTATGGCAAACGAGAATCATCAAAGCCAAATTTGCAAACGGCGAACGCAAAAGATACGAAGGAGAAGCCTTTATTCCTGCAATGCCTAGCGTCTTTGCCGGCTACCACAACGGAAATTTCGCCGTCTCGGGAGCATTTACAATCGCTGGCGGAGGCGGCTCCGTGGAATACGACGAAGGACTTCCGATGATTGACGCATTCACTCTACCCACTGCCGGCAAGACTTTGACAAAAGTCGGAGGGAGCGCAAGCCTTGAAGGAACCTCGCACATATTCGGCCTCACTTTGGGCGCCTCGTACAGATTCATTCCGTATTTGTCCGGCTATGCCGGCGGCAGATTCAACTACACGTCAAACAACTACAAAATCGACACGGACTTTCCGTCTATCGGAAAATCAAACATCGACGTAGACCAGACCGGATACGGAATCACGCCAATCGTTGGCTTATCGGCGCAATACAAGCGCTTGACCGCAGGCGTCAAATTCGAATATCGCACCCGCATAGAGCTAGAAAACGACACCAAGAAAATGCCGAAATCACTCGCCCAGTCATTTTCGAGTTTTGCGGATGGAGTCAAGACCGACGCCGACATGCCCAGCTACCTTGCCATAGGCCTGCAATACGCCTTCCTCGACAACCTACGCGGCTCTATCGGTTACCACAGATTCTTTGACGCTGCCGCCGAATACGCAAACGGTGCAGACAAATACCTGGACTGCACCAACGAACTGCTTTTCGGTGCCGAATGGGACATCACAAAGCGCATCACTTTTAGCGCAGGCGCCCAGTTCACACGCCTCGGGCTTAATGACGAATACCTCACGGAAATCAACATGAATGTCGACGCCAACAGCTATGGTACGGGATTCGCTTTCCGGGCTACAGACTGGCTGCGATTCAATCTGGCATACTTCCGCACCTTCTACTACGAATGGAAGGGCGACAAGACTGAATACGGCGTAAACAACTACGACAGACGCAACCAACTTGTCGCCGTGGGCGCAGACTTCACCTTCTAGCAAAGAATCTAATTCATCCGCACCTCAATATGGTAGAGACAACAAAGGGCGCCCGCAAAGGCGCCCTTTTCTCTATTTTTTTCGGCTAAATAGGTTCTTCAGTTACCTTCAGGGGCTGGACTTCAGTCCAGGACCCATCTTCGGAACAAGTAAACATTGAACCATCCAGGTTCTCAAGAATATCACCAACCTCATAAGGCTCATCCGTGAGCGGGTTCAAGGTTTGATAGCAAGCTATAGCAAGAGGTTCTTCTTCAGCAAGAGCAACCCATTCGTATTCCGGTTCTTCCTGCGTGCCATTATTGACACATGTGTAGACGTCCACATCCAAAATCCTGCCATCATATCTTGCAGGAACCTTCAATATTGTATCCAGCTTATTTTCGTCACACAGTCCCAAGGGGATATCCGAGTACACCCACTTTTCTCCATCACATACTAAATTCAGGTCATAATAACCTAAACTGACCGTTTTTACGGTATCGTACAAATCTTCGGTACAGGCTCCCCAATAACTTTTCCCAATCAAATCTGCATTCTCAAACATATCTTCTAAAATATTCCATGCGTAAAGAGTGTCTTCGCCATTAACGCTAGCATCGCACATGGCGAACCATCCATCTAAAATATAAACGCTATCCTTCTTGATTTTTCCGTCACAAATAACGCCACCCATATATTGATTTTCATTCAACTCTTCCCACTGATAATTTTGGCAAACATAATAAGAGGAAGAGGAACCGAAATACTTCACGACGTCCTCGTTTTCAGGCTGGCAGAATCCGAATACACTTTCCGGATCCCTATCGTATACCCAGGCGTATTCACCGTCAGCGTTCTTTTCGCAACGCTTTGAGAAATAGGTTTCGTTCACTTCCCATTCATTTTTTTCGGAGCATTCACCAATCATGGCGAAAATTTCATCGTATTCAAATTCTTTTTCAAAAGCTTTCCAATACGCATCGTGTGCGCCGCATTCGAAAACATAATCAGCAGACAGCATTCCCCGAGCCTTGGAAATCGCCACTGTATCCTTGGTAATGTTCAAACAGGGTTCAAGCCCATATTCTTCTTCAAGCATACGTGAAATACTTTCGATATTTCCATATGCTTCAAGAACTTCATAATACATATCCACCAAGAGAACATCAAATTTTTCATATTCATTAGTCCAAGAATTCAATTTTTCCATGGCAACCGGAGTGTTGAGATTTCCATCCAAGGCAAATTGGCTCTTTACCTTGGAGAATAAATCCATTATGTCAACCCTGAACCACCCCATAGACGAATAACCCTCTTGAGCCATCTTATTAGTCCATAGGATCCAACCCAAATCATAATTATCAAGCGCATTATCCATCAGAGCTTCCACCGGTCCCATGTAGTCCAAGCCAAAGGCCTTGTAGAGTTCCTTGTCAGCCTGTTCCATCGCTTTTTCAATGGTTTCGCCGTCTGCGACAAGTTTTTGAACGCGCTGCACCTTGAAATCGCTCATGAAGGAGACCTTCAAAGCAGAGGTGTCCCGCATATCGGCAAGGGCATAATAGGTATAACCGGGTCCATATCCTTCATATCTGCTTATATCAAAATCAATGCGAACAAGCACATACGGGTTCTTGACAGAGGCCTTGATTTCCCCCGTCAAGAATAAAATCCTCATATCAGCTAGAAAACTGCCAGACGCATCCGCAAGATGACCTCCCTGATGCGAGTTACCCGACTTGGAGGCAGCGCCTGCAATTTCCGTAGAGAACACAAGACCATTGGGGTTCAGTTTGTCGTCAAGCGCCATGACGCGGACATCGGCCTTCGGAGCAAAACCAATGTCACCTTCATAAATAAACGGGAGCGTAAGGGAAACCGGGCGAGTGTAATTTTCGGCACCAGCACCCGGGAGGGCGATAGCGGTCACTTCACCGCCACAGGCAATGAACACGGAATCCGCAGTTGTACTTTCAACGACGCAAGATGTACCATCCTTGCCATCGGCACCATCCTTGCCATCGGCACCGTCCTCGCCATCGGCGCCATCTTCGCCATCGGTACCGTTCTTGCCATCGGTACCGTTCTTGCCATCGATACCATCTTCGCCATCGGTACCGTTCTTGCCATTCAATCCGTTCTTGCCATCCTTGCCATCGGCGCCGTCTTCGCCGTCAAGGCCGTTTTTACCGTTCTTCACAAAACCGATGCTGTCGCCATTACAATAAATGCTAAAACCGCTCTTGTCTTTAAGTTCCTTGGCCTCGCAAGAGAATTTCAGGGATTCTTCACTGACAAGGGCAATCCATTCTCCGTCCGAGCAAGCGTACATGCTTGCGTTTTCAGACGAATAGACAATCTTGCCTTCAAGATCATCGGTACATTTTTCATCCTTGATGGACTTCACCGATGCGAAATCGGTATTTTCATCGTAGACTTCTGTGATGTCGTCACCACATGCGACAAAAGCCATTGCACCGATAACGGCTAACAAGCTATATTGAATTTTTTTCATAGAACGGATTCCTTTTTTGAATTTCTTTATAAAATAGAAATTCAAAAAAAAATTCCAACATACAATCACATTACAAATTTTCCGTTTAACCAAAAAAGCTCCCATAAGGGAGCCCTTTTTCCAGTCGAAACTGTTTTTTTGCTATTTCACGACGGCAGCGAAAGCCTTGTCGAGCTTCGTGAGTGCCTCGTCGCATTCGCCAGCCGAAACATTCAGCGGCGGGAGCAAACGCAGCACATTACCCTTGGCCGAAAGCACCATGAGCTTTTCTTCCTTGGCGGCAGCAACGACGTTTCCGACAGGAACACTTTCGTCGAGAGCGACACCGAGGATAAGCCCCTCGCCGCGGACTTCCTTAGCAAAGGAGAACTTTTCGACGAGCTTTGCAAGGCCAGCCTTGAGTTGTTCGGAACGTGCATTCACTTGAGCCAAGAAGCCATCGGCAGTCACCTGGTTCACGACAGCGAGACCCGCAGCACAGGCAATCGGGTTTCCGCCAAACGTGGTACCGTGATCGCCTGCCTTCAACTGGTCGGCAATCTTCTGGCGCAAAAGAACAGCACCCAGCGGAAGACCGCCACCGATGCCCTTCGCCATGCTCACCAAGTCCGGCTTGAGGCCGTACTTTTCGAAGCCGAGGAATGTACCCAGACGACCCGTACCGGCCTGCACTTCGTCGTTAATCACGAGGCAGCCGAACTTCTGCTGCAGTTCGTTCACGGCGGCAACCATTTCCTTGCTAATCGTCATCACGCCACCTTCGGCGGCGAGGCTTTCGAACATGATGGCGCAAGTTTCGCCATTCACTTCTTTCTTGAGGGCTTCAACGTCGTTCCACTTCACATGAACAAAGTGGAGAGGCATATCGCCGAAACCTTCGCGCAAGGCCGGCTGGCCAGTTGCAGAAAGCGTAGCGTAAGTACGACCGTGGAAACTGTTCACGAACGTCACGATTTTCTGCCTGTTTTCGCCCTGCTTGCTGAAGAACTTACGTGCAAACTTGATGCAGCCTTCGTTCGCTTCGGCACCGGAGTTGCAGAAGAACACCTTGTCGAAGCCCGTCACCTCACGAAGCTTCTTCGCAAGTTCAATCTGCGGGTAGTTCGGGTAAAGGTTGCTGATATGGTTGAAACAGTTCAACTGTTCCGTGATGGCGCTCTTGATGCCTGCGTTCTGGTGTCCGAGAGCGTTCACGGCGATGCCAGCCACAAAGTCCAGGTACTTGTCGCCCTTGGAATCAAAAAGATAGCTGCCTTCGCCTTTTACAAATTCAATGTCCGCCTTGCCATAAAGCGGTGCAATATTTTCCTTGTCTTCTGTTAAGAAACTCATTTTTTTCCTTAAATTATCCGAGAATAGTTCCGTAGTTCAGTTCGCCGTTAATCTGCTTCACAAAATGATCCACATCTTTCCAGCCTACAATATGAATGCTCTTGAGTCCTCGTCGGATACTCTTGAAACTTTCACGGACCTTCGGAATCATGCCACCATTGATGACACCCGTCTCTATAAGGGCTTCGGACGCATCGTCCGTCAATTCAGGAATTACAGTCTTGCTTTCGTCCATCACGCCGGGAACGTCGCTCACCAGCACAAACTGGTCCGCCTGGAGCGCCACAGCCAGTTCGCTTGCGGCGGTATCGGCATTCACGTTCCAGCTCGCCAGCTGGCCGTTTTCGTCTGCGCCAATGGAGATGGGGCTTACCACAGGCATGAAACCTGCAGACCAGAGGGATTCCACAATCTTCGGATTCACCTTTTTGACTTCGCCCACCAGGCCAAGATCCACCTTGCCCTGTTTCTTCTGGACTTCGAAAAGGCTTCCATCCACACCCGAAAGACCGACGGCATTAACGCCATTCGCAACGAGCATGCGAACAAGCTTCTTGTTCACGTGTCCCGAAAGCGTCATTTCCACCATCTTCATGATAGAGGGCGTCGTGACTCGGAGACCGTCGATAAAGGTCGGTTGTTCTTGAAGCAAGGCTATATTTTCGTTAATATCCTTGCCACCGCCGTGCACAACGGCAACTTGGCAGCCCAAAGCCGGGAGCTTGGAGACCGCCGCCACAAAATCGGAAAGCTTGGCTTCGTCAATAGCCAGGCTGCCACCAATTTTTACAACCACTTTTTTCATCTTTTGCGATGCCCTCTTGAAAATATCATAACAAATTTAGAAAATCCTCCTTATTTGCAAGGGTTTTTGTTATATTAAAGTACGGAATACGCCGAAAACGGCTAAAATATTCACAAATCACACAATGAGGTAAAATCCATGGCTATTACAAAAGTTTGGCTCGACGAATCTAGCGACGAATGCGTATCCTGCGGCGCTTGCGAAGCAACCTGCGATGCAGTTTTCTCCGTTCCGGAAAAGATGCAGGTGAAGGAAGGCGTTGATTATTCCGCTTTCGAAAGCGAAATCAAGGACGCTGCTGATTCCTGCCCGGCCGGCGTGATCAAGTACGAATAATAAGCAAAGGCGGGCAAACGCCCTCCTCCGGCTCCTCCCCTAAAGCGAAAAAGCTTCGGGGGATTTTTTTATTTTCGGCTCTGCTACAATAACTATATTTGCCTTCGAAACAAGGAACGAATATGGCAAAAAAATTCAAACTACAAATGGACCTGACCTCCCGCTTGGACAAGTATACCTTGAAGTTGCAACAGCTCATGGTAAAATCCAGATTCACACTCAAGGCAATGGAATACGGAGCAACCCACACTATGCTTCGTGACCTCATCGACTACGGCGTAGAACTCGACGGCGTATTCAACAGCATCGGCGACTTCTGTTTTTCCAAGACCACACTGCCCCTGGACGACTACGCCCTGGACATGGACATCCAATTTGATGCCGTAACCCTCAGCGCGCGCCTCATGAGCATAAACATCTCCAGCAAGCGCACCAAGGAAGGCAACACCGAAACCGAATACTCGTTCAACTTCGAAAAGGACGCCGGCAAGGAAGACTTCGACTTCGTCATTCCCTACTTCAAAGTAAAGGAAGCCGAAGAGGAACAGGACGATGCAAACAAAGTAGACATGGGCGGCCTCCAGGATTTGGCCACCGAGCTGGAAGGCGGCAAGGGCAAGTTCAAGCGCAAGAAAAAACGCCCATTCATCTACTACGGCACCAGTTTCATCATAGAATAATTTTGAAAATAAGTTATACAAAAAGGACACCCTTCAGGGGTGTCCTTTTTTAATGAATTTTTCAGCGCCAATTTAGTTGGACGAGAGCATTTGCGCGAGCCCTAGAAGCCCTTCTTCATGTTCTTGAGGAGGGCGCTCATCTTGGCAGGCTGGGCAGGAGCGGGCTTCTTCGGAGCAAAGCCCGGGCGTTCCTTCCCTGCAATCTTGTTCTTGAGGTCTGCAATAGTCGCATGGCCCTGGATGCCGCCCTGACGGTTATCGCGATTGTCGCGGCCGCCACGGAAACCATTGCCCTGGCCACGCGGACCACCCACACGCTGACCGCGCGGGCCGCTCACGCCGGCACCGGCGACACCATCGGTCTGTTCCTGCTTCATGGAAAGGCTGATGCGCTTCTGGTTAGCATCCACTGCAACCACGCGGACCTTCACCACGTCACCTACGGTCAAAGCTTCCTTCGCGTCGGTGATGTACTTGTCGCTGATTTCGGAAATGTGAACGAGGCCGTCCTGGTGAACGCCGATATCCACGAAGGCACCGAAGTTCGCGACGTTCGTCACGACACCTTCCATCCAGCTGCCCGTAACGAGGTCGTTGATGGTCTTGATGCGGTCATCGAACTTTGCATAGCGGAATTCCTTACGCGGGTCGCGGCTCGGCTTCTGGAGTTCCTTCACGATATCTTCCAAAGTAGCCTTACCCACTTCGTCGCTAAGGAATTCGTCGAGCTTGATACCCTTCACGGCTTCGGCGTTACCCACCAAGTCCTTCACCGGAACGCCAACCTTTTCGGCCATCTGTTCCACAAGGGCGTAGTTTTCCGGATGAACGGCGGAATCGTCAAGCGGGTTTTCGGCACCGGAGATGCGCATGAAGCCTGCGGCCTGCTCGAAGGCCTTCGGACCGAAGCCTTTCACCTTCTTCAAGTCTTCGCGGCTAGCGTAGGCACCGTTTTCTTCGCGGTACTTGACAATCGCTTCGGACAAAGTATTGCTGAGGCCAGCCACATGGGAAAGGAGCGGAGCGGAAGCGCTGTTCACGTCGACACCCACCATGTTCACGCAGGATTCCACGACTTCGTCCAGACGCTTCTTGAGTTCGCGCTGGTTCACGTCGTGCTGGTACTGGCCAACGCCAATGGACTGCGGATCGACCTTCACGAGTTCGGCAAGCGGATCCTGCAGACGGCGGCCAATGGAAATGGCGCCACGAGTCGTCACGTCTTCCTTCGGGAATTCCTGGATGGCAATCATGCTTGCGCTGTAAACAGAAGCACCGGCTTCGCTGACGATGACGCGCGGCGGAACCTTGCCCTTGAACTTGAGAGCCATTTCGCCACAGAAAGCGTCCGTTTCGCGGCTGGCGGTACCGTTACCGATGGCAATCAAGTCAACCTTGTACTTGTCGATAAGCTGCATCAGGTAAACGGCGGAACCGGCCTTGTCGTTGTGCGGTTCGTGCGGCTTGATGATGCCGTGGTCCATGAACTTGCCATTTTCGTCGAGAACGGCGACCTTGCAACCCGTGCGGAAACCCGGGTCGAGGGCGAGCACAGCCTTGTGGCCGGCAGGAGCGGCAAGCAAAACATCCTGGAGGTTCTTGCTGAACACCTTGAAAGCTTCTTCTTCGGCGGCGTCCTTCAACATCAAGCGCACTTCGCTTTCCATGCTCGGGGCGAGCAAGCGGTCCCAGGCGTCCTGGCACATTTCTTCGAGGTACGGAGTCCAAGTGGTAGAGCCCTTGATAATCTGTGTCTTGAGGTAGCCCACCATTTCTTCGGTCGGCACATCGATGGAAAGGCGAAGCACCTTTTCCTTTTCACCACGGCGAAGAGCGAGCATACGATGACTCGGAATCTTGGAAACAGGTTCGCTGAAGTCGTAGTAGTCCTTGAACTTCGTTTCCTGCTTTTCAAAATCCTTCTTGACCTTGGAAATCATGACGCCCGTCTTTTCGAACCTGCCGCGCAGGTACTGGCGGAATTCCGTATTGTCGGCCACTTCTTCGGCCAAGATGTCGGCGGCACCCTTCAAAGCAGCCTTCGGGTCGGCGAGGCCTTTTTCTTCGGACAAGTAAATGCGTGCGATTTCTTCGGCAGTATTGCCGGTATTTTCCTGGGCCCACATGAGGCGAGCGAGCGGTTCCAAACCGAGTTCCTTCGCAATCGTTGCGCGGGTGCGCTTCTTGGGCTTGTACGGAGCGTAAATATCTTCGAGGAGAGTCTTATCTTTACAGGCTTCGATCTGGGCCTTGAGTTCCGGAGTGAGCTTACCCTGTTCTTCGATGCTCTTGAGAACAGTCTCTTTACGGTCGGTAAGTTCCTGCAGGTAGTCGCGACGGTGGCTGATGTCGCGCAGTTCAATTTCGTTAAGCGTACCCGTCTGGTCCTTGCGGTAGCGGGCAATGAAGGGCACCGTGCCCCCCTGGTCCATGAGTTCGAGCGCCTTGGCGACGCGCCACACTTCGAGGTTCAGTTCTTCAGCAATAATCGCAGAAAAATCCATTTGAGATTCCTACTTGTAGATTCCGTTTCCGGATTTTAGGGTCCGGGAGACCGTACACCCTTACTGGATAGCACAGACCGAGCGGCCCTGGGTTAACACAAGCCGAGCGGCAACCGCCACTGGCACCCCGCTTTCGAGGGGCTGTTGGAATATAGCAAAAGAAAATGTCACTTTTGTGACAAAAAAATATTAAGTGGGAAAAGGGGAAAACGAGAAAAACGGAAACCAGACGCCATCTCGTTGAGTATCAAGGAGATAGAATCTTTAGCCTCATTTTTTTAACAACAGCGGTCCAAAAAGATCTACAAAAAAAATGCATTTTTCTCAGTAAAAATGTAAAATCAACAATATGAACAAGACATTCCTTGAAAAGACAAAAATCCTAGGAGCCACAGGCGCCCTTTGTGCCATGGGCGGGTACATCTGCGGTGATAAAGTTGACGAGCATGACAAGCTTGAACAAGAAAGACAACCTTACGAAATCGCCCGGGAGGTGATGGAAGAAGCCGCCCAGAAGCAAAACGAATGGCTGGCACGGCAGGAAAAGCTCAACTCAACCATCTCGTATTACAGGATTACCATCGATTCTCTGCAGCGCATAGCAAGACAGCTAAACGGTTATGCAAGACTTGCCGAGGATTTAAAGAGGGACAAGGAATCCTGCGTCGACGAAAAGGTAGAGCAGATTAGGGAATGCAAGGAAGTCAAGGACAGCCTCATTTACGAGAAGGCAAAATACGTGAACGCCTATCAAGCCGAGCAAAACGAAGTTAGAATTCGCGACAACCAGCTGGATAGTCTTGAAAATCTAGTCAAAAAATACGCAAAGGAATACGACAAGCTGCAAGACGAATATAAGAACCGCGCCCCCATCGAAAACGAGTTCCAGGCCATACACAACTGCGTCAATGCACACGGCGAGAATATGTATTCCAATCAACATGAACGTCAAGTAAAGTGCTGTATCAAGCAGGTAAAGAAACTTCAAAAGGAATACCCAAACGACAAGCTACAAAGCTTCACCATCCGCTGCAATGAATAAAGTTACTAACAATCCGCTTCTCCAGGAACTGGACTCTCTCCTTGCCAAACAAGGCAAGTCCTTCGAAAGCGCCGTCCGCGAATACCGTGCCTCGGTGGTTTCAGAAATCACCGCCGACGAATTAAAGGACGAAAAGCGCTGGATTGAAAAATTCAAGAAGTACCGCTCCCGCCTTGACGAAAACACCAAGGCAAAGCCCTACCAAGAACTGTCAAAGCTCCGCGATTACCTGCAGGGGCAAAACCTCATCAAGCCCGCTCCCCTACTGCATTTGGTTGACGACCCAGCCATGGACAGCATCATCGTCAAGCTGTCAAAGAAAATTCGGGAAGAAGTGAAAAATACTAATTGATAAACATAAGGTAAACTCATGGCAAAAACTCATCCAGAAAAAGATTTTACAGAACGAGCAATCAACATGCTCAAGGCCTATGAAGACCTTGAAGACCTATCTCCTTCTACAAGCGAGTATACCCATGAGACGTTCACCACCTTTTTCATAAAACGTCTTGTGGCTGTGAAGGGAATTTTAAAGCCCATAGACTATTTGCAAATTCCCTTCAGGATTGCGCAAAGTCATGAAGATCCTGATACAAGAAAACTTTATACAAACTACATAGAGAAATTAAAGGATAATTACAAAAATTTTAAATGGAAACTAGACCGCCTTGATTCCTATAGCACAATTCCAAGTAGGATTGAGAAGATATACGATGACGGGGACGATTTATTTGAAAATACTTCTCCTATTGGCAAGGAATTTTATTTCTGTTACCGGCTAGCTCAATATGCACAAATTTGCAACGAGCAAAGTACCCCCGAATATGCAGCTTGTTTCTGCTGTATTTATCCGGAGAAAAGCAAAGACTTGCCAGAAGACCTTCAAAAAATTTTAGAAAGCGATGGGAGCGTAAATTCAAAAGACTTTTGGGAAAAATACAAGCAATATTTTACTCCGCAGTACATGAATTTTGGGGAGATGGATTCTTTCCTGAAAAAATTTCTGTTGGGCATTAGCAAGACAAAACCCCAAAAAATCGCACTGAAGGCAATTCTCTTGAGGGCACGCCTATTCAACGTGATTTGGCTTCCCTACAACAAGATAGAAGAACTTGACCCTGGAGCAAACGAAGATTTTTTCCTGAAAGTACACTTTCTAAAAAACAAGGGGAACATCCAATCCTTAAACCTTGAACATTTATTAAAAAAATTGGATATTTCTGAAGAAGAATCCTTCGGTAGAACATTGAAACTTGTTGATTCCAAGTTTACCAAAGGTTCTTTACTGAGAACTTTGACAAATGTACAACCTCGTGAAAAATCTATAAGCAGTCTCCTCTCTAGCGGAACTGGAAAAAAAGAAACCCTTAAAGAAAACCTGGATCGGATTTCATACACATCTTCGTTCCCAATACTTGACAAGATTCAATACCCATTAAATGAGGAATCCGAGCCGAGATGGCTTTACCCATTAATCAAGGTAATCCACAATGCCACAGAAAATCCAAATAGTATTGATTCCATCCCTCTCCTGTTAAAATTTTATAGTGCTGTAAAATCTGAAGAACCCCTGGAAATCGAAAGCGAGGATCCTTCCCAAAAAATACACATATACCTCACTCTAATCACCTTGGCTGAATTTTTATCCAAAGGGACTAAATACGTATACAATCCCATTTTAAGAAGCGAAATTCCTGAATTCAGCATTACACAATCATTTATATTCCGATTTCCTAACGTAATCGGCCAGATTGTTGCACACCCTAAAATAAATGTTTTCACCACAGCAAACGATATCATATCAACGATTGACATTTTGCGTTTACAACAAGTAATAAAAAAAGCATTAGACGATTTAAAAGAACTGAAGCAAGACCCTCAAAAATTCCATTCAACTTTTGGAAATGTATTAAAAGACCCAAATTTAAATAAGCATGAAGAATTCAAACAATCGATGTCATCAAATCTTGAACAATTGCTAAAGAGCTATCCCATATTGCAACAACTTGAAAAAACTGACCTTCAAAATCACAACTAGATTTTGTAGACCTCCCAGACAACAACGCCAAATTTTAGCAACCACATTTTTATTGCCAATACAAAGGCATCTGTCTAGATTCTAAGCCGATAAGACCCACTGAGTCATATCGGCTTTTTTCTTATACGGCCTAAAATCTAGGACCTTTTTATGCAAAAAGGGCTGGGGCGTTTTGTCCCTTTTTGTCCCTATTGGCAAACCTACATTCCTTTTCAGAACGACAAAACAAGAGGTAACGACAATGAGAAATCTCGGAACAACACTGACAATGCACTCCTATACCGCACGTTTCGGCGGTTGCGGCAGGACCAATTCGCAGGTGAGCGTCGCAGTCCTGACAGACGTTATGGACGAGCGGGGAAATTTCCTGACGGACCACGTATGGGTCAAGCAGGAAAAATTTCATCTGAACGGAACAGCCCTCCAGGCTGGTGAACGTTACGTTTTTTCCGCCGAGCCCTACCGCTATATCAAGGGTGCCTACGGAACCAAGGCGGTCAAACGCTTGGAAATCGATATCGGGCTGAGAAACATCGTTTTTTTTTGCACTTGAATGTCAGAAAAACTGACACTCCGAAAGAGTTTTCGACATTTCAACTTTTTCATTGTCAAGAATTTAAACAATAGCGATATTTCCTTCCAAAGGAGTTTTACCATGACCAGCAATACGACAGCAGAAAAAATTCAGGAACTCAGAAAACAAAACAATCTTACCCAGGACGATTTCGCAAAAAGGCTTTGCACGTCCCGCACTACCATCTCCAACTGGGAACAGGGAAAATGCTTTCCCACAACAGAACAGCTTATAAAGATGCACGAAGTATTCAATACCAGCGCCGACGAAATCCTGCAAATCAGGCCCAAGAACGGTTTTGTTTGCGTCCTAGACACTAGCGCAATTCTGCGAAGGCCCGCAATCCTGGATATCATTTTCCAGAATGAACGCATCGAGAAAATAATCATTCCAGACACCGTCATCTCGGAACTGAACTATCAGAAGGATAGAGGAAAAAGGCGGCAACAGGCGTGGCTTGCCATGGCCTCTATCGAAAAACTGCGCAGCAAGAATCCTAGCCGTATAAAAATCACTAATGAAAAGAAGCCTGACGGAATCAACGACAGGAAAATCATCTTTGCGGCAGAGCAGGTCGCCAAGTTTTACTCCAACAACTTTGTTTACCTATTGACCGAAGACATTTTTTTCCCGCTCATCGTACAAAGGCGTCCTAATCCTAATCTCGAGATTATTACCTTGAAGGATTTTGACGAACTTTTCGTTCCCAGTTTCAGCGAATACGATAAGTTATTATCGGCAAACTTCTATGCCGCCATAAAGAAAGACGACATCAAGGCCGCAGAAAAACAGAAATTCAAGAATACCGATGTAAACTACATAGACCCGACTACAGGATTTACCCCTCTCATTCAATCCATCCGTAACAAGTCCATGCCAACATTTCAGTACCTGTTGACCTGCCCCGAAATCGATTACGACAAGTGCGACAACGCAAAGTACAGACTTCCTCCGATATGCCACGCAGTCCAGCTGGACAATCCGGAAATGATAGAAGCCCTCATCAGCCATGGCGCCAAAGTCGACTGTCAATCCCAAGGCAAGAACAAGTGCAATACAGCCTTGATGATGGCGGCGTGGCACGGAAGAAATGACATTCTCAAGTATCTCATCCAGCAGGGGGCCTGCACCAATCAGCAGGATACCAACGGCTACACGGCGCTTATAAAGGCTTGTATCAGAGGTAACAACGACAGCGTAAAAATTCTGCTTCCCCTCACGGATTCAAGAATTCGCAGTTTTGAAGGCCTAGACGCAAAGGAATACGCCGCAAGGAATAAGAACAGCAAAATAGTAGAACTCATGAAAAAGGAATACAGCAATGATTGATAGGTCCTGCATCTCTTTATCCAGCAAGTGTCAACTCAGTTGTACCTACTGCCATTTCGATACCCGTATCGACAAGAACGGTGTCGAACAGATCAGCGACAAGGACGCACTGAAGGTCATCTACAATTTTCATCAATACGCATCCGCAAATCAAACCGGGGTCAAGATTGGGTTGGTAGGCTCCGGCGAGCCCCTGCTGCGTTTGGACCGGATAAAGGAAATCGTCTATACGGCGGAGCGCATCGATCCAGATGGTCGCCTGAATTTCTACACCATCTCCAACGGCATGTTTTTCACGGAAGACACCTGCAAGTTCTTTTTTGAACACCGGGAACGTATCAAGCTCTGCTTCTCGCTTGATGGGCCCCAAAAAATTCACGACCTTTGCAGGAGAACCGCGAATGGCAAGGGAAGCTACTCGACCGTCGTGAAATCAATACAGCTCTACAGGGAAACCTTCGGAGAAGCGCCTTCCATCAACGCCACGGTCCATCGGGAGACTTTGCGAAACGCAGAAAGCGTCCTGAATTTTTTCGAGGAGAACTTCAAGGAGGTTACCTTCTCCAAACTGGTCGATGTGGAATCGCCTCATCTGCGCATTGGCAAGGAGGATTTTCAGAACTTCATGGAACTTGCCCGCACAAGGAACCTTGCGTTGAGGCAGTTCAATTCCAGGAAGTACGACTGCACTATGTACGGAAGGCTCTGCGGCGTGGGACGTACCAACATCTACTTCGATAACGGCAAGGTTTACCCTTGCGGAAGGTTCGTAGGCAACAGGAAGTACGAACTAGGAACCGTCCGCGACTCCATCGACGTCATCGAGAAAAACATGGTGGAACGCATAACGCCCTGCACCGATGGACAATGCTATCACGACACTCTTAACCTTCAATAGGATACTATATGAAATACGCACTCTACGGAATCTCCTGCTGCGGCAAGGATACCCTCATCGAGAACCTACTTGCTTCCGGAAAATTTTCCGGATTTATACACCCCGAGGGTTCGAAAAGCCTAAACACCATGGCGCAGCATGCCTTCGGCAAGAATTTCAAGGAAATTTCTGCACAAGAAAAGGATGCCATCCGCATTGAATATGCCCAAAAGCTTTCCAAGGAAAAGAACCTCTTTGCCGATGGTCACTACTGCTTTCCCACGGAAAACGGATACGAAGTTGTATTCACCGAAGCAGATGGACAATGCTATGACTCGTTCCTATACTTGCGGGCAAAACCCGAGCTGGTAAAGGAAAGGCTGAACCAGTCCGAAAAGAACAAGAGACTTGCGCACCTGACGACTGCCCAGATTGACGACTGGCAAGAGCAGGAAATCTCCGAACTTCGAGACATCTGTTTTACGCTCAACAAGGATTTCATTGTCCTTGACGCAGATTTTGATTCGGTCCTGAAATTTCTGGAATGGTATGACTCCAACTACGAAATCGTGAACGGCTACCGACAGGCAAGTCGCCTTGCGGAGCTGTGCCGCATTCACGCCCAATGCAACACTTCATCCGCAGGCACGAATAAAATTGCGCTCTTCGACTGCGACAGGACCATCATCGCCGAAGATACAGGCGCACTCTACTTCAAGGAAAATGGCGAAGACTTGACGCCTGTCAGGGAACTGTTTGACGGGGACATCTATTCCATGTACCAATTTGAAAAGTACGGCGAACTCAGCAGGTTTCCAAGGTTTCCCGCAACCAGCAACTACCACATGAATACCGTCGTGATGGAAAAAATCGCTGAGCTTCGCAAGGATGGCTATCTCATCGTGGGCATTACTTCGGGCATAGGCGAAATCTGGCGGGACAATAACCGGAAAAAAAACTTTGCCGACTGGATTATCGCAAGTGACCGCAACCTCGGTTTCACCATCTGCGATTTCACGAAAGGATTCCTGGCAAAAATTCTGGCCCAGGACAACCATGTGGTCGCCTGCGGTGACAGCCTTGCAGACATCTACATGCTGCAGGCCGCATCGCAGGGCATCCTTTACGCTCCAGGAAAGATTCGCGGTTCCGTCCAGGAATATCTGGACAGACATCCCGATACGAGTATCAGGCAATTTGCAGCAAACCCCATCCAATACAAGAACATCGAGGCCGTATAATGATTCACGTACTGACCGAAACCAAAACCGACGATGGCATCAACCAGCTGATCGCCACCTGCAAAAGCGACTCCCGCGTGACAGGAGCCGCACTGCGTCAAGCTCACTACCATCTGGGGCAAGAACTTGCCGCCACCTATAAAGCAGATTTTCATGACCCAGTCGCTGTATGCTTTATGCGAGGTGGACTGCCATTCTCCATGGGGGTGGTGGATACCTTGGACTGTACAACGCTTTTCCTTGACGACAAGGCATGTCCCGATTTTTTCAAGGAAAACCAGGCGGAACTTCGAGGAAAACAGGTCCTCCTGATTGACTCCGTCGTCAATTCCGGAAATGGAATGCTCAAGGCCATCGAAAGCCTGAAGGATATTTCCAGCCAAGTAATTGTCATGACCAACGTTCTTTGCCATAAGGCTACGGACAAGTTCAAAGCCATGGAGACTTACGCAGTACGCATCTCCAAGAATTCGTTCAAAGGCTCCGACGTGAAGGTCCAAAACGGCGACAAGGGGCCCGATACCGGAGACCGGCTTTTCCGAACAGGAATAAACGCATAACCCCACGCCCAAACGCCGTCTTCGCATCGAAATTGCAGACTGGAATCGGCAAGAAAAGCGCACACTTTCGATGCTTAGACGGCAACTTTAGCAAAAGCGCTATTGACACAAACAAATCGTTTGCATATATTTACTTTACATTACATAGCGGGCAACCGCGACCAGGATTTTAGAGCTTTGCTCTTATCTTCTTGACTGGAATCGGCAAAATTCACAAACGCAGAAGATAAGTGGCAATCGGCTCACGTCCCACTGGGGCGTGGGTTGTTGTCGTTTATTTATGCGTAATGGCTTTGCCGAGCCTCAGTCTGTAGATAAGCGATGAACGACTCCACGCCTTTTTTTATTTGCACGAAAAGAATTTCTGCACAAAAAAGGCCGCCCAGCCATTCATAAGCTCAAACGGGTTGCGTATTCCCATAACAAAGGAGCTTTTATGAAGAAAACAATCACAACCATTCTTACAGCGGCAGCTTTTTTCACGCTTTCCGCTTGCGCCGTATCCGCCCCCACGGGTTGGCATAAAGAAGGCGTTTCTAATTACGAAACAGAAAACGCCATCGCCCAGTGTGAATACGAAAAAGACAAAGACCACGTAGAAACCGGAGACTTCGTCAGCAACTGCATGAAGCGCCAGGGCTTCCGTTGGTACTAAAAAAGCGACCTAACTTAGGAGAAAAAAAATGAAGAAACAATTCCTTACAGCAGTCCTTATAGCATTTTTTGTTGCATGCTCTGACGATTCGTCATCATCTGCACCAAACGATTCTTCCGTTTCCAGCATTTACGAACTGGGCGCCTGCAACAGTAGCAACAGAGGTGAAACAAAATACGTCCAGG
>JAKSIL010000003.1 GCA_024398815.1 Fibrobacter sp. | reverse complement strand
ACCTATTCTAGATGGGCGCAGGAATCCATCGAAGCTTCTATCCGGCCGAATTCCTTGATTGCCCCTTCCCTGACATCATCATTATGGTCTGCAAGTCGCTCTATGTAGGTTTCATCTACAATAGCACCTACTGTATCTTTCCAAATGTTATCCACAGATTCGTCCAGTTCGCAGTCCTGGCCCTTATATTCAGGGAAAAAATCACCCGCGGATCTTGAGATGCCTCCACACGGAGAAGCTCCATATAAGGGAGCATTTTCAGGGATTCTCAGTCGTTTTACAAGTTCCGACAAGCAATTTTTCTTTGCCAAGTTCATTTGATTATCATCATGGTTTAGCAAGGTATCAAGTTTATCGCTATAAACCCCACGAGCATTCATCTCCGTAACTCTATAGCCCCATTCATAAGCAACAGCCTTGCAATAATTTTCCTTGGTGATGCACTTGCCGCGAAGACCGGTGGTATCAGTCACGTAATTGGAGAGAAACTCATCTACGGAGATTAAATAGGAACTCGGCACAAACAATTCCGAGGAAACCGGTAACGGCGTTGCAGATGAATTCGGAGTAATCTCGGATGACGAAGAAACCAAAGCAGGTTCAGATGAAGTCGCTAATGATTCTGACGAACTCAGCAAAACATCTGCAGACGACGAAGAATTAACAGACGTTTCTACAGGAGCATTGGAACTGTTGTCGTCGCAAGATGCCCAAAAAACGGATGCAATGGCGACCACAAATTTTCCAAAGGACGAACGGACTTTTGCAAAATTTCTTTTCATAGGTCCCTATAAAATAAGTTCTTTTTTCCCCAACTAAAAAAAACTTTGTAAAAAATGAATTTTCGGCCATTTAAAGTTTGCCATATGATACAAAGATGTATCAAGAATTGTTTAGATCCTTCGACTTCAAACCTTTGGTCTTCCGCTCAGGATAACACAGAAGAAACAGCTAGATTCCCAATCAAGTCGGGGATGACAATTCCTCGCAGGTGCGTTACTTTAAGAACAGGCTCAGCTTGCCGAAATCCATAATCGTGATGAACACGAAGAAGCTGATGAAGAATGCAGCCGCAATGTTCTGAATGACGGATTGCGTCTTGAGGCTAAGCGGTTTGCCGCGCAGCTTTTCGATACCGAGGAACATGAGGAGGCCGCCATCGGTAATCGCAAGCGGGAGCAGGTTCATTACACCCAAGTTAATGCTGATGAGAGCAAGCAGCATGAGAAAGTCCTGGAAGCCGCTCATCCACACATTGCCCATCACGGCAACGATGGAGACAGGTCCGGAGAACGCGTCCACTTTCACATGGCCTTGGAACATGCGCTTGAAATAGCGGAAAATGCTCGTCGTCATTTTCCAGCTGGTAGCACAAGTTTTTTCAAAAGCTTCCACAGGGCCACGACGCACCACGTGAGTTTCACGGAACAGCACATAGCCCATCTGGATGCCCACCATGTAGCGTTTGTATTCTTCATTGTAGGCAGGCGTCAGCGGAACCGTGATGGTATCGGCATTGCGAATCAATGTTACATTCACTGTTTCGCCCTTACTGCCATCTATGATACGGACAACTTCTTCGTATCGGGAAATGTGTTCGCCGTTGATTTCGAAAATTGTATCGCCGGCCAGGATGCCCGCTTTTTCTGCAGCAGAACTGGCTACAGGAGGTTCTCGTACAATCACGCGGTTGCGCGGATAAATTCCGATATCGCCAATGCCCATCCTGATAGGCGACCCCGTAGAATCCTGGGCGGGAATTACAAGTTCTTGCGGCACGACCATTATATTTAACGGAGCTCCGCCACGGCGAACTTCAAGCTGAACTTCGGCGCCAAGGCTCACGCCAATCTGTTCACGGAAATCGTCCCAGCCCTGAGTTTCCTTCCCGTTCATCTTGGTAATGGTATCGCCCGGCAAAATGCCAGCCACTTCCGCCGAAGACTCGTCGGCCACAAAGCCCACGATCAAATTTTTCGTGTAAGGTTCCTCGACGCCCACCATGTAAAGAATCATCAAAAGGGCGAAGGCGAAAACGATGTTCACGAAGGGGCCCGCAAAGGCGATTGCCGCACGCGCGCCTACGGATTTTCCCATAAAGTCACGGTCAGAAGGCTTTTCGCCTTCTTCGATGCTGTCGGGATTCTCGCCCGACATGGCCACGTAACCGCCAAAAGGTATCGCGGAAATGCAGTATTCCGTTTCACCACGCTTGAAGCGGAAAAGTTTTTTTCCAAAACCTATGCTAAACGTGTTGACTTTTACATTGTTCCACTTGGCCACCAAGAAATGACCCAGTTCGTGAATGGTCACCAAAAAGCTCAAGGCGATAAGCCCGAGAACAAACATCAACACATTGTCAAAAATACTCTCCATCACCGAGCAATATAGCAAAACAAAAAAGCGCCGAGTATCATTTCGACGCCTTAAAAGTTCTTTTTATCAGAAAATCAATGCGAAAGCTTATTGCCCTTGAGGTCGTACAACTTGCCGTTCTTTTCGACATAGAGTTTATGATTTTTCACACGAAGGACAGCGGAAGTTCCCGCAGGAACATTCCCTATTTCAGACTTCAGTATAGACAACGGGTCGCTAGGATTCGTAGGATTATTCGGGCTGACCGGGTCCACAGACGATGTGCCAGCACTCGAGGAAGTCGGATTCACAGGATTGTTGTTTTGGCCGTTCTGATTATTTGCGCTGCTTGAAGACGACGGATTGTTTCCGTTATTTTGGTTGTTCACGCTACTGGAACTTGCCGGAGTTGCGGCCTGCTCCGCTTCAATCTTCCCCTTGGAGAAACTCGGAGCAAAACCTGCGTTCAAGGCTTCGATGGCGCCAGCCAAATAGGCCAAGGGGGCGTTCCAGTTGATAGCCACTTCGTTTGTGGCGTAACTGCAGCGTTCATCGGTATAAGAAGTAGCGGCATGCCCCGTACGGTAATCGTCGCACTTCCATTCCGCCTTGGAGCCAACGTCTTCGCCAGCCGGCTGAGGACCACCCACAAGCATACCCGGCACCGGTTCCGTTACGTTATCCGCAGTACTGATGCGGTGGTGCGGCATCATCGGAGATTTCACGCCAAAGCCCGTCACGAACGACATATTCAGCGGGTTCTTGCCCAAGAGGTAGTCGAGCACCTTGCGGGCGGCATCGTAGTACTTCTTTTCACCGGTCACGTAGAAGGCATGCAAAAGCCAAACACCCTGATTCGCAGCAACCGCATTGGAGCCCCACACGAAATCGTCATTAGCCATGACTACACCGAAACCGGTCTTTGCGCGATTCACGAATTCATCAGCCTGTGCGGTAAGCGTCGATGCGGCCGCGTTCGCATCACCGCCGAATTCAGCAGCATGGGTTGCCTTGCCATAAACAGCAAGTCCGGACACGTCCCACCAGCTGGGAACTTTGCCGTCGCCACCGCTCTGCTTATAGGAAGCGTCGCCCGTAGCGATAAAGAGTTCCGTACCCGCGAACTGCTTTTCGTCACCGAGGCTTGCATCGCCATATTCACCGGTACTCACGTCGGAGGGATTCGAGAAAGTCTTGTTCGGGTTGGAATTGCCCCAGGCAAAAGCCTTCTTCGCAGCCTCAAGGCACTTGGAAGCGTAACTTGCATCGAAAGGCTTGTACACGCGGGAAGCCGCGGCCATTACAGCGGCAAAGTCGTAACTTGCAGCGGTACTTTTACCAATAACATAACGCGCATCGTTATCCTGGGCCGGCATGATGTCGCCCGGGAATCCAAGCGCAGAAACCTTATGGTAAACGCCTCCGTCACTCGCCTGCATAGTGAGCATCCAATCCAGATTGTACTTGATTTCGGCAAGCAAATCCGGAAGGGAACCATCGGACGGAATGGACCACTTCTGGGTCTTGAAATATTCCGGGAAATGTTCGTACAGGGAAATCAGCGTATAGGTGGTAATGCCCGAGTTCACGATGTACTTGCCGAAGTCGCCGGCATCGTACCAGCCCTTGGGCGTATTGAGCGAACCCTGGCCGCCGGCGGAACTATGGAACTGCACGTTCTGGTCCATGTGGCCGGCAGCACGGCTCCACTTGCCCGCATACTGTTCTTCCAAAGCCATGGAGGCACGCTGGTAGTAGAACCACTTGACGCTAGCCTTCATGACACTTTCAAAAGTCTTGCTCGTAATCTTGAGGTCGTTGCGAAGCACCTGGCCGTTCTGCTTGATGCTGTATGTGCCCGCATCCTTCAAACCGGAGAAATCCACAAGCTGCACGTTCTGGCCGCTCGGCTGCCAATTGGAGGCTGCACCCGGATCCACGGAAAGTACCGTCTTGCCGGAAGCGTCGACAAATTCCACCTTGCCGTTACCATCGGCAATCGTGAGTTCCTTCGCATCGGAAGCGCGGTAACCGACCTGGTTGATGTAAGCGGTAGCGGCAAAAGCAGAAGGAACAATAGCGGCGACAAGCGCCCAAGCAGGGAAAGCAAAGCGTCTCAAAACATCCTCACACGAAAAAATTTTTATAAAATATAGCGAGTTCTCGTTTTTTCCCCACTAAAAGCGCATTAAAACATAAAAAAGTGTATCAACTGCAATAAAAAATCCCTTTCTCGCAAAGAGAAAGGGAGTGTGGGGAATTTTTTTTAAGTTCTTAAGAACTATTTCTTCACAAACCTTACAATTCCATGTTGGCCATGTGCACCCGTCACTATCACGCAGTAAACGCCCGACGGGAGCCTTGACAAATCAAGTGTTCCAAGGACATCGCCTGTTTCTGTAAAGGTTCCGTTCACGGAAACCACCTTGTACTTCATGGCTGCCACAGTGCCTTCGACATGGAGCTTGTTGCCAACTACAACAATCTCAAGGGATTTGGCCTTGGCAGATGCGATATAGGTCGTACTCGTGTCGGTCTTCGTGGTATCAGTCTCCACGGCCGAGGTATCGGCGGCAGGAACAGTATCTTTTTTTGCCTCGGAAGAATCCGTCTTTGCGGGAGTCGTATCCACAGCAGGAGCGGAAGCCTTCTTGGCATCAATCGCCTTGTTGAAGAATTCCACAGCCTTGTCGAGGTTTGCCGCCACGTACATTTCGTTACCGCCATGGGTACCGCCGGAAACCTTCACGAACTCGCTCACCACGTTATGTTTCTGGAGGGAATCGTAAAGTTCCTGGCTCTGCTCAATATTCACTACCTGGTCGGAAGTCCCGTGGAACATGATTATCGGAGGATCTTCTTCGGAGGCATAGTACGGGGAACTCGCCACCATCCACTTGTCCTTGTTGCCTTCGCGTTCGGCACCGATAAAGGCGCCTTCAAACGTACCGGAACCACCGAAACTGTTGATGGGATTCATCGTATAAATGTCGGTCGGAGGAGACCAGAGGCAAGCGGCATCGACGCAGCTGCTGAACGAAGTAAACTCGCCGAGAGAACCTTCAAGGTCCACCGTAACGGAACCGGACTTGCCTTCCTTCATGCCGCAAGTGGTCGCAGTAAGGCTAGAAAGATGACCGCCCGAAGAGAAGCCAGACACAGCCACAAAGTTCGTATCGAACTTGTACTTTGCGGCATTCCCACGCACAAATCGGACGACAGCCTTGATATCGTGAAGTGCCGCCGGGTAAATGGCATCACTAGCGGAGCGATGGTTCGGAGTCACTACCGCAAAGCCAGCCTTCAAAAAGCCTGCGCAAATGGTGTTGATGTCGGCGGAGCCCTTGGAATTGTTCATGCTCCAGGCGCTGCCGTATGTATGAATCACGACAGGATAGGAATCCTTCGCTTCTTTCGGAATATAGATGTCAAGATTGTGATATTCCTTCCCGTCGCCGGCGTAGTTCACATCGGCAATTTTTTCGGAATATTCGGCAGATCCACCGCCGTTTTGATCACCACCAAAACCACCAAAACCACCACCGCCAAAATCGCCCCACTGGGCAAAAGACGTCGTCACCAACGACAGCGATGCGACCATCGCCAAAGTCATAACCTTCCCCATTTCACACATCTCCTGTTTGGGTTTCTATGTTGAACAAAAAATACCTTTTATTTTGCCACGAAAAGTCAAACAATTCACTTTATGTTGTAAGTAAAAACAACAAAACAGCCTGTTTAAACAAGCTGTTTTGCACAAATCGGCGTTCTGACGCTAAAAAAGCAAGATTGTTAAATTTCAGATACAAAGGGCTACTTCAAAAAGCCCTCTGTCATGCGGCGGGCTTCGGCGTCGGCTTCAAGCACCTGGTCAAGCGTCAGGTGACCCGCAACCGTCGGGGCCTTGTCCATCACCATTTCCACGTACTTCGGGATGTCGGTGAACTTGAGGTTGCCCTTGAGGAAGCGGTCAACGAGAACTTCGTTCGCAGCGTTCATCATGGCAGGCACAATACCGCCACGGCGGCCGGCTTCGAATGCGAGGGCGAGGCAGCGGAACTTGTTGAAGTCCGGTTCAAAGAAGGTAAGCTTTGCAAGTGTCGGGAGGTCGAGACGCTTGGTTTCGAGCGGCAAGCGATCGGGCCAAGTGAGCGCCACCTGAATCGGAATGCGCATATCGGGGGCACCAAGCTGGGCCATCAAGGAACCATCGCGGAACTGCACCAGGGAATGCACCATGGACTGCGGGTGAACCACGACCTTAATTTGTTCATACGGAATGTGAAACAGGAAGTGAGCTTCAAGGACTTCGAGTCCCTTGTTCATCATGGAAGCGGAGTCGATGGTAATCTTCTTGCCCATGCTCCACACTGGGTGATTGAGGGCATCGGCCACGGTGATGTTCTCGAACTTTTCGATAGGCCATTCGCGGAACGGGCCACCGGAAGCCGTGATTTCGAGGAATTCCACTTCCTTCTCGCGGTTGCCGCCTTCGAGGCACTGGAAAATGGCGCTGTGTTCGGAGTCGATCGGCGTAATGAAAGACTTCGGATTTTCGGCCAGCTTGTCCCAAATGACAGGACCGGCCATCACCATCGTTTCCTTGTTCGCGAGGGCCACATGCTTGCCGCATTCAATGGCGGTGATAGTCGGGAGGCAGCCTACGGCGCCCATCAGGGAGTTGATGACGATGTCCACTTCCGGGTCGGCGGCGAGTTCGCGGAGGCCTTCCATGCCCACGAGCACTTCCATGCCGAGTTCATTCTTCAAGGCCTTGGCGGCTTCTTCGTTGAACATGCACACGCGCTTCACCTTGAACTTGCGAACGACTTCGGCCACCTTCTGCCAGCTGGAATTTGCGGCAAGAGAATGCAGCGTAAAAATATCGGAGTGCTGCAAAAGCACATCCAAAGTAGAAGTTCCTATGGAACCGGTAGCACCAAGTAAGCAGACTTTTTTCATTTTAAAATCCTCTGATTATACATCTAAAAAATAGCATAAAAAAAGGCGGAACAGATGTCCGCCTTCAAAAGTCCACCGAAAAGTCGATTACACGTTCTGCAAGAACTGCATCAAAAGAACGAGCAGCGGAGCCGTCAAGTAGAAGGAATCGCAGCGGTCCAGAACTCCGCCGTGACCGACAAAGAGATTCCCGGAATCCTTGGTGCCGCTCCAACGCTTGAGAGCGCTCATCAAGAGGTCGCCCGCCTGACCAGACACCGCAAACAGGAAACCAAGAACAAGACCCTTCACAATGTTGAATTCAACACCAAAAACGGCAAGCGCAGAACTGCAAGTCGTCCAGTAAGCGACCCAGCCCATCGTGAAAAGCGTTCCGACAACAGCACCTTCCCATGTCTTCTTCGGACTGATGCTCGGTGCAAAAAGATGGCGACCGAACGGGCCCTTGCCAGCGGCAAACTTTCCAAAGAAGTAGGCCGCAGTATCGCAACCCCACATGGAAGTCATCACCAAAATAAACGGATAGCACTGATCAAGGCCATGACCGTTGCCCATCATGAGGACGTTCAAACCGCCCCACAAACCTACATACAAAGGAGCACCCATGTGCATCACGAGCCAAGGGAAAAGATTCTCGATAGGAACCTTCGCATAAGCAATCGCAATGTAGATAGCAAATATCACGACAATGGACATTCCTACAACACAGGGTACAGCGGGAAGCCCAAAAAATCCGCCCTTGGAAAGAGCCCAGGCGAGCGTAAGCGCAAAGCTCGACGCAAACGAAAGATAGCGCATGTCGGGACCCTGGTACATCTTGCGGACCATGCCCGCCCATTCCCAGGCGCCAACGCCAGCGAGGAAGCACATGAGAGCAATGCGGCTAAAATCGTTGAACCAAAGTAAAAAGAATACAGTCGGAATGGCAACGAATGCCGTAATCAAACGTTGAGCCAAGTTACTCATGACAGCACCTTCCCGAAGCGGCGTTCGCGGGTATTGAAAAACTCCACCGCTTTCATGAATTCTTCCTTGGTGAAGTCCGGCCAAAGCGTATCCGTCACGTAGAACTCGCTGTAGGCGGCCTGCCAAAGGAGATAGTTGGAGAGCCTGAATTCGCCACCGGTACGGATGATGAGGTCCGGGTCCGGGGCTCCTTTCAGGTAAAGGTTCTTTGCGAACAAAGTTTCATCGATATCGTCAACGGAAATCTTGCCGGCAGCGACCTCTCGCGCGATAGACTTCACGGCGTCCACAATTTCCAAACGCCCACCGTAAGAAATAGCGAGGTTCAGTTGCATGCCGGTATTGTTCGCGGTAATGTCGATGGCGGACTGGAGGCTCGCTCTCGGCTTTTCAGGGAGGCGGTTCATGTCACCAATGACAATCAGCTTCACGTTCTTTTCCATGAGGTCCGGGATTTCCTTGACGACCATCTCGATGAGGAGATTCATCAGGTAATCCACTTCCTTGGACGGGCGGCCCCAGTTCTCGCTGCTGAACACATAAAGAGTCATGTGTTCCAGTTTGAGGTTCACGCCCACTTCCACGGCATCGATGGTAGACTCGGTCCCTTTGCGGTGGCCGAGAAAACGCTCCATACCGCGGCTGCGAGCCCAACGCCCGTTGCCGTCCATGATAATCGCTACGTGTCTAAGCTGATTTGCCACGAATGCTCCGACTAGACCTTAAGAAGGTCCGCTTCCTTTTCGGCGAGAATAGCGTCCACCTTGGCAATGTACTTGTCGGTGGCCTTCTGGATTTCGTCTTGCATCTTCTTGACTTCGTCCTCGGGCATTTCCTTGTCCTTCTTGAGGGCGTCGTTTGCGTCGCGGCGAATGTTACGGATTGCCACGCGGCCTTCTTCGGCGTGCTTGCGGGCCACCTTGGCGAGTTCCTGGCGACGTTCCTGGGTAAGAATCGGGAGCGTCACGCGGATGCAGTTGCCGTCCTTCATGGGGGTAACGCCGATGTTAGCGGCAAGGATGGCCTTGTCGATGGGGTCCACCAATGTCTTTTCCCACGGAGTCACCAGAAGCATACGCGGTTCCGGCACAGAAATCTTTGCCACCTGGGAAATCGGGGTCGGCGTACCGTAGTAATCTACGCGCACATCGTTCAGGATGGCCGGTGTAGCGAGACCTGCGCGGATCTTCGCAAATTCACGTTCGGTGGCCTCGATGGCCTTGTCCATTTTTTGTTCGTAATCAGACATAATAGTTACTAGTGGTTAGTGGTTAGTTTTCAATTAACAATTAAAAATTAATAATTAACAATTAAATCATTGGCGCTTCGCGCTCTATTGAGTGTGCCGAAGGCGCGATTATCATTATTAGTTGTTAACTATTCATTGTTCATTAGCAGTGCACCAGCGTGCCGAGGTTACCCTCGAGGACAGCCTTCTTGAGGTTCCCCTTGACCATCTGGAACACGAAAATCGGCATATTGTTTTCCATGCAGAGGGCGACTGCGGCCGTATCCATCACCTTGAGACCGCGAGAAATGACTTCCTGGTAGGTAATGTCGTCAAAGCGCGTTGCAGTCGGGTCCTTTACCGGGTCGGCCGTGTAGATGCCGTCGACCTTTGTAGCCTTCATGATGACTTCGCATTCGCTTTCGATGGCGCGGAGAGCGGCGCAACTGTCAGTCGTAAAGAACGGGTTGCCGGTACCGGCGGAGAAAATCACCACGGAACCCTTGGCCAAAAGCTGGATAGCGCGACGGCGGTTGAAGAATTCGCAGACCGGTTCCATGCGGATGGCGCTCATCACGACGCTTTCCACGCCCTGCTTGTCGAGTGCATCTTGCATGGCAAGTCCGTTCATCACGGTGCCGAGCATACCCATGGCATCGCCCTGGGCGCGGTTCATGCCGCCAGCACTCGCAGACACGCCACGGATGAGGTTACCACCGCCTATCACGAGAGCGACACCCACGCCACTCTTGGAAAGTTCGGCGATTTCTTCGGCCATGTCGGTAAGAATCGTAGAATCGATGCCATGACCCTTTTCGCCTGCGAGGGCCTCGCCACTGAGTTTCAAAAGAACGCGTTTAAACTTTGCCATAGTAAACTCCAATTGTTCAATCAAGAATAATGTAGTAAAATAGTGACTAGTGGTTAGTGGTTGGCTTTGGTCACTTGAAGCTGAAAACGCGAAGAAAAATCAGCCTTTGTCAATTTATCCAGAAAACTTCCAGATTAAACTATAAAAAAACGAATTATCCAACATAATTTTATGATAAACAAAATTTCAAAAGGGATGTTTTATGCATTTTTCAATTAAGTGGCATACTCTTCTTGCGAGTTCCATCGCTTTTTTGGGCACGCTAGCCAGCGCTGCGACCATCAACGTAAATATCGACAAGGAATACCAGCGCATCAGCGGCTTTGGCGCAGCTTCTGCCTGGGCAGGCTCCATCACCGACAAGAACGCAGCATTCCTTTGGGACACAACCAGTGGCGCGGGGCTTTCGCTACACCGCATACGCATTGCCCCGGACGGCACCACCTCCGAAACGAGCATTGCAAAAAAAGCAAGCGAATACGGCGTCAAGGTTTGGGGCGCCCCATGGACTTCCAAGTACACCGTAAATTACGATGGCGACAAGAAACACCTGGATTTCAATCATGCGCAAGACTGGGCCAACACCATCCTAAAGTTCACGCAGGATATGCGAAGCGAAGGTGTTAACTTATACGCAATCTCCTCGCAGAACGAACCCGATGGAACCGGAGATAACCACTACGAACCCGATGAATTGGCCCGCTGGGTCGGCGACTACCTCGGCCCCACCCTCGACACAACCGGCATCAAAATCATAGGAACCGAAGCCATCAACTGGTACGGATTTCCCAATTACAAGAAGGCCTTCTTCAATAACCCCGCCGCCATGAAATACACCGATATTTTCGGAACGCACGAATACGGTGGAGACCCGGCCGCCTACCCTGAAATCAACGAAGCCGGCAAGGAATTCTGGGAAACCGAAGTCTACGACCTCGGAAGCAACAACGAGGACGTCGGCATGGGAAGCGCGCTCCGCGTCGCGGGCATGATTCACGACGCACTCACCATCGCAAACATGAACGCATGGCATTTCTGGTGGATTTATTCCTGTGCAGAACCCAGTTGCGGTAACGGAGCCCTCTGGCCGCAAGGAAAGGGCAACCCCGACAACGTAGAACCGACCAAGCGCCTTTGGGTCATGGGGAACTTCAGCCGCTTCGCACGCCCCGGCTCCTGGAGAATCGACGCTACAAAAGATCCAGAAGCGGACGTAAAAGTCACCGCCTACCGCGACTCCCTCAAGACGAAAATCGCAGTCGTCATTCTCAATTCCAAGAACGGGGAATTCAAGACGGACTTTGACTTTGGAAGCACTAAGATTGACAGTTACAAAGCCTACGTCACCGATGACAACAACAACCTCAAGGAAGGGGACGAAGTCAAAGTCGACGGCACAAAATGCAACTACGCAGCCCCCGCCCGGAGCGCCGTGACAGTCGTATTTACTCTGTGGCAGGAACCAAAGGTAGAACCACCCGCCGACACGGCAAAGAGCGACACAAACCAAGTCTCACCCGCTGATTCCAGTGCAACAAAACCGGATTCCACAGCAGCTATCGCCTTCGGAAAGCGCCTTGCCCAAACTAATTTCCAAAGCACATACAAAGTATTTTCTCCGCTTGGAGCTTTCATCGGAGAATTCAAGGTGAAGCATATCGGGGAACTCCGCAGCACCATGGCAAACGCAGGCTTTGGCCGAGGCGTGTACATGGTCAAGCACAGCAACGCGAAAATGCAAAACACGGTTTTGAGGTAAAATTCACGAGGCCTGTTTCGCGACATCCGGAAATAGGAAAGTCGTTTATCTTGAAACTGATTGAGGGATGAGGTTCTAGTGGCTAGGATTTAGGATCTAGAGATTAGAGGCTAGAGGCTAGGGGGAAGTTTGGCGACTACCCCGCACCATATTGACGCGCCTTCGGCGCCATCATTCTCCTGCTTACTGTTACCATCCGCTTCTTCCGAGTTTATATACAAAAATGGCGGGCAATTGCCCGCCACCTTTAAAGTAGCCTGTAATGGATGGCTAGTAACAAAAGTTCGCTCAAACGTTCAGTTCAGCAACCCTGTTTACGGAATCTACGATTCCTAACCACCGCTTACTAAACACTTTTTAGTTGCCGCGTTCGAAGCGGATGAAGTTCACGACCTTCAAGCTGGAGAGGCCGAGCTGCTTGGCAACGACCTGCTGGAGGTAATCCTTGACGGAGAGTTTCTTCGGGTTCTTTTCGGACATGAAGAATTCCTGGTCTTCGAGAACGATTTCCTTGAGGACCTTGGCAACACGGCCGTCGAGCTGACGTTCGACGAATTCGGGCTTGGTAGCCTTACCGGTCTGCTGAGCCTGGAGTTCGATCTGGGCGCGAGCAATTTCACGTTCCTTTTCGATGGTTTCGGCAGGAACAGAAGCATCGTTCAGGGCGACCGGAGCAAATGCGGCTGCCTGCATAGCGATGTCCTTAGCAGCCTGCTTGAGAGCTGCTTCGTCGGCGGAACCTTCGAAAGCGAGTTGGGTGATCACACCGATCTTGCCCTTCATGTGGCTGTAAACGCCGAACACGGAGTTGTCGATCTTCTTGATTTCACCGAACTTGCGGAAGTCGATGTTTTCCTGGATCTTGACGAGCACGTCAGCGAGACGGTCGGCAATCTTCACGCCATCGACGACAGCGTTCTTCAGGTCTTCTACAGAGGAGATGGCCTGAGTTTCGACAGCCTTCACAGCCATGTTGGCGAGGGCGACGAAGTCGTCGTTGTTGGAAACCGGTTCGGTTTCGCAGGAAAGTTCGAAGGCGGCAGCGGCATTGGCGGTTTCCACCAGATACACGCGACCTTCCTTGGCGGCCTTGTCGGCACGCTTGGCGGCAACGGCTGCGCCCTGCTTACGAAGCAGTTCAACAGCCTTGTCCATGTCACCATCAGTTTCGACGAGAGCCTTCTTGCACTGCATCATGCCCACGCCGGTCTTCTGGCGGAGTTCGTTTACGAGGGAAGCGGTAATCTGCATATTACTTTTCTTCCTCACCGTTGTCGAACTTCTTCACTTCTTCCTTGGCAGCTTCCTTCTTGTCGGAAGCTTCGCGAGCCTTGACGTTGGCAGCGATGTAGTCCACAATGAGCTTGAGGGACTTCACGGCGTCGTCGTTGGCCGGAATCGGATAGTCCACGAGAGTCGGGTCGACGTTCGTGTCGCAGATGCCGATTATAGGAATGTGGAGGCGACGAGCTTCGGCCACGGCAATCTTTTCGTGGGCGAGGTCAGTCACGACCATGAGACCCGGAAGGTTCACCATTTCGCGGATGCCACCGAACACGTCAAGAAGCTTGGAGCGTTCACGGTTCTTGTCCAGGACTTCCTTCTTGGAGAGAGCCTGGAAAGTGCCGTCCTGTTCCATGGTGTCGATCTTGTCAATCTTCTTGATGGACTTGCGGACAGTCTGGAAGTTGGTGAGCATACCACCGAGCCAGCGGTTAGTGACGGAGAACTGGTTGCAAGCAGCAGCAGCATCCAGCACGCACTGACGGGCAGTCGGCTTGGTACCGACGAAGAGCACGGTCTTGCCAGATTCAGAAATCTTCTTGGCAGCCTTGGCAGCTTCTTCGAGGAGGTCACGAGTCTTGGACAGGTTGAGAACGTAGATGCCGTTCTTTTCAGCCAAGATGTAGGGTTTCATTTTCGGGTTCCAGCGCTGAGTCTGGTGACCAAAGTGGGAGCCTGCAGCAAGCAGGTCTTCAACAGAAGGCAAATTAGCCATAGTATGTTTCCTTTCGGTTGTGCTACCCGGATTGCAATTAAGCCGCAAAGCACAGAACGAACCAAGGGGTCAGGACTATGCCACCGAAGCGACTCTCGCAAGCCGGTGATTGTTTATGCCCGAGTTATTTCGAGCGCGCGAAAATATAGCCATTTTCATGTCCCTTTTCAAGTTAATTTCCTAAATTTGGGGGCATGGCAGAGAAAAAGAAACTTCTTATCATGGTCTGTAGCCCTAAAAACGAGCGCAGCGGGACCCTCATCCCTACCAAGGCGTTCGTCGAAGGCATGGAACAGAACGGCGATTTCGACACGGAATACATCTTCATCGACAAGATGAACATCAAGCCCTGCCGCGGATGCCTCAGTTGCTGGGGCCGCGAAGACGGCAGTTGCTGGATGAAGGACGACGACGTGCCGATGATTCGCGAAAAACTCATCAATTCCGATTTCGTGATTTGGAGTTTCCCGCTGTACCTGTTCGGAATTCCCGGCCAGATGAAATGCCTGATGGACAGAATCGTCGGCATGGTGCACCCCTACATGGGTCAAAAGTTGAAGGATGGCGCCAACGCCATGAACAGCCACCTGCACGGACTCCAGCACCAAAAGCCGGGCCAGAAAATTTTGCTTTTGTCCAGTTGCGCCTGGATGGATTTGGACGTCGTTTACGAGCCCATCCGCAAGCAGTTCAACATCATCCTTGGCGCAGACGGCTACCAGCTGGTGGCCTGCCCGCAAATGCGAGCCCTCGACCACCGCGGAGGCCCGCGCCGCTTAGAGATGCTCCGCGAAAAGTACAGAGCCGGAGGTGCAGAATACGCCAAGAACGGCGGGGTGCTTTCGCAGGAAATGGTTGACCTCTTGCAGAAGCCGATTTTCAGTGACGCCGCCTACGAGACCCTCGTGGTCGAGTTCGTGACGCACATGTTCGATAGACCGGACAACTTCTAAAAATCCAGCGCTGACATTCGTCAACTTCGCAACACTTTGTTCAAAACAAAAGAAAGCCTCCGCATTGCGGAGGCTTCCTTTGAATGCTCTTGCAAACGATTAGCGCTTGGAGAACTGGAAGTGCTTACGAGCCTTCTTGCGGCCGAACTTCTTACGTTCAACAGCACGAGAGTCGCGAGTCATGAGGCCTTCCTTCTTGAGGGCCGGCTTCACTTCTGCGTCGTTAGCAACCAGTGCGCGGGAGATGCCGAGACGGACAGCGCCCATCTGGCCGGCGATGCCACCGCCACGAGCGGTAACTTCGACGTCCCATTCTTCAGCGTTGCCAAGGATGGCGAACGGAAGATTAGCAATCATGTTCTGCACTTCGGAATGGAAGTAATCCTTGAAATCACGACCATTGATTGTGCGCTTGCCGGAACCCGGCTTCAGGACTACAGCGGCGATAGCATTCTTGCGACGGCCAGTGCCGCGGTAGATCTTTTTATTTTTTGCGGTAGCGATATAGGTATCCTCCGTTTTACAAGTCTACGACTTCGGGATTCTGTGCTGCAAACGGATGTTCCGCACCAGCAAAGATTTTGAGTTTCTTAACCATCTTGTGGCCAAGAGCGCTGTGAGGGAGCATTCCCCAAATTGCAGCGGTCAACGGGGCGGTCGGGTCCTTTGCCATGAGGTCGGCAAAGTTGATCCAGCGTTCGCCGGCGATGTGACCGGTGTGGTGGAAATATTCCTTCTTCAGGTTCTTGTTGCCGGAAACAGCAACCTTACCTGCGTTAATGACAACCACGAAGTCGCCAGTGTCGACGTTCGGGGAGAAGATGGCCTTATGTTTACCCATGAGGAGGCGAGCAACTTCACTTGCAACGCGACCCATCGGCTTATCGGCGGCGTCCACAAGCTTCCACTTGCGGGACACAGTCTTCGGGTTTACCGTAATGGTCTTCATGTAAATCCTCTAGTTAATTGATTCCGGGACAAACACTGCCCCGTGAAAGCGGCTTAAATATAGATGTATTTTCAAAGCCCTGCAAGGGTAAAAAATTTTGTTTTTTTGAAAAAAGTCCGTAGTTTATGGGTTTTAAGTTCTATTAATTGATAGAATTATAATGATTAATATAGCAAATTAGCAAAAAAAATTGACCTTCTTGTATTTTATAGACCTCGCAACGCTCAGCAAGGACAAAGACAAAATTTCAAAAAAAATTATATTTTAAAAAAGAGGCCCACCATGAAAAAAATATTCCTTTTAACGACCTTCGTATTGCTTCTTGCAGGATGCGGCAGCGACAGCAGTAGCACAAACGCAAGCACCGACAACGGCACAAGCGACAGCTCCGACAACAATAAAAATGGAAGCTTCGACAAGCCAGAAAACAACGACGCAAGCGAAACCCTGAAAGACCCCATATTGGAATGGTGCCAGTTGTACAACCCGAACGGTTTCAACACCATCACCTGCATCGTGACCAATCCAAACAAAGTAGATATAGACATTACCTACGACATGGTTTTTTACAAAGACGGGAAAGAAGTATACAGAGGTACGGAGTGGGCCAATTTCAACATAGCACCAAATCAAAGCGACATCATTTGGGCAAACTCCGACATTCCGGACAGTACCGAAGCTGACGAAGTGAAAATGGAAAATATCTTCACAGGCAAGTCATACTACCCATCTGTAAAGGCGGAAATCGAATTTTCGCACGCCGATGAAGACAACACCTATTTTTCCGTGACGCACAAGGAAAAACCAGCACTCACAACCATTTGGTTCCTTCTGTACAACGACGACAACAAGAACAGTAAATGCGACAAAGGCGAGCTGGTCATCACAAGCTTAGCCTCCACAACAGAAAAAGAAGACACCGTATTCGTCGAAAATAATGTCGGCAATCAGAATTTTACCAATTACGAAATATACTACACGTCATACAAGGACTAGGTTGTCACAAGCCTGGAACCTAAAAGTCGCTACTTGCTAGAGTTCTTCTCGGCCTTGACCTTGCGCATGTAGGCGAGCGCATGACTCTTGCGGCGGGCGGTTTCCTGCAAGTTTACGGACTCGTCGTATTCGTCCACAATTTCACGGCCAAGGATTTCCTCGAGAACATCCTCGAGGCTCACGATTCCGGCAATGGCGCCGAACTCGTCGACGACACCCACCATGTGGCCGCGCTGTTTGAGAAACCGCAGTAAAAGTTTATCGAGAGTCACGCTGTCGGGAATCAATTGCAATGGGCGCATAAGCAGGCGCAGCTTCACGTCTCGTTTGCCTTCGGCCAAATTGTTGTAGGCGTCACGGCGAAGAACGATGCCGATCCAATTGTCCTTTTTGTCGCCATAAAGCGGGATGCGCGAAAACGGCCAGTTGCCGCGCTCATCCAGAGCTTCTCCAATCGAACTGTCGGCGCAAAGCGTAAACACAACCTGGCGAGGAGTCATCACCTTGCGCGCGGTCACCTTTTTAAGTTCCAAAATATTCTTGATAACGGAAGCTTGCTGGCGGTCAATCACGTCTTCACGAAGGCCGAGGCTCACAAGGCTATTGATGTCTTCGACACTCACATCCTTCTTTTCTTCGTCTTCGCGAGTCCAATGCTTGGTTAGAGTAAGACAAAGCCAAATAATTCCCGTCCACGAAAGCACCATAGTTATATAGTAGAACGGAACCGATACCAGTGGGGCAAAAGTCTTGGCCTGTTTTACGCCCACTGTTTTCGGGGTTATTTCGCCAAAAAGCAATATGAGAATCGTGAGAATCACAGGCAGAAGCATTGCTACCGAGGGCGAAAGACGCTTGACAGCAAGGGCTGTGGCGAGCGAGGCGCCAACAGTATTGGCAATTGTATTCACCACAAGAACCGAAGCAATGTAACGGTCAATGTTGTTTTTCACATGCGTCAGGTACTTGGCGGTAAACTTCTTGTTCTTCTGCAGAAATTCGACCGTGGATGGAGGGACGCTGTAAAAGGAGGCTTCGGTAACGGAGCAAAAGGCCGAAATCGCAAGGCATCCCAAAACAGTCAATACAATAGCAAGCATTATTTTCCAAACTCCATATCAATATCAAACAGTTCCGGTTCAATCGCCCAGAAATTAGTTTGTTCCAGTTCTCGCATGGATTCAACAAGGGATTGAATTCCCGTTGCAGGAACAACAAAAGAAGTTTCCGTATTCAACTGGACCAGTTCCACATCGGTCAAAGGTCCAATATCCGCAAGCTTTTTGGCTTCGGCAATGGCTTCGTCAATCCCGCCCAATCCATGCACGAGACCAGCATTTTTGGCCTTCCAGCCCACAAAAACCCGACCGCCTCCATACAGCGTATCGACTGTCGCCTGAGGGACTCCGGTCGCTTCGGAAACTATCCCCGTAAAGCGATTGTAGAATTCGTCCATGTATTCCTGGAGAGCCGCCTTTTCTTCGTCCGTCCACGGACGGGCATACGTTTCCGCATCGGCGTACTTGTGACTCTTGACCGTTTCCGGCTTCACTCCGATTTTATCAAGCAAGCCACTTGCATCGACCTTACCGCCGTAAATCCCTATGCTTCCCACAATGGATGCGGGTTCGGCGAAAATCTTGTCGGCACCACATGCAATGTAGTAGGCTCCGGAAGCACCCATGGATCCGATACTCGCCACTACCGGAATCTCGTACTTGTGCAGATTCTTGAGAGCCGCCCAAATCTTGTCGGAGGCAAGCGCGCTACCACCGGGCGAAGATATACGCAACACCAGCGCCTCGGCCCCCGAAGAAGGCAAAGAACGCAACACTTCGGACACGGCCCTTTCCATGCGGGAATCAATGGACCCGTCAATGTTCAAGAGGGCAATTTTTGCACGCTTTTTCCAGCTTTCGTCAAAAATCTTCCTTGTCGTCGGCTCCCATGTGCGGAAACGGGCCTGGGGCACATCCAGGTCAAAAAACGTCTTCAACGCATAACTGGGCACCTGGTCTAAATAAAGAAGCGTATCGACGACTCCAGCCTTTTCAGCGGCACTCGCCGTCACTACAGGCTTTTCCACAAGCGAATCCAAGACCATCGACATTTCTTCAGGGCGGCCATTTCGCTTGCCGTTGCGCAAGGCCACGTTCGACTTGATGGATTCCCACAGGTCCTTATACAAGACTTCCCTATTCGACCGTGCCTCCACCGACATGGAATCCGCGACGTACGGTTCCACGGCGGCCTTGTAGGCGCCATGCTTCAGGAATTCGACCTTGATTCCGATTTTGTCGAACAAGCCCTTGTAATAGTTAATATGGCCGCCAAGGCCTCGCCAACTGAAATGCGCAGACGGTTCCACCACAATACGGTCGACAGAAGATGCCGCAAGCAGCACCGACGGTCGCACATCATCCATATACGCAATGACTTTCGCCCCGCGAGCCTTCATCTTCTTTACAGCACGATTGATTTCGCTGGAAATGCCAATGCCGCCGCTGTACCCGGAAAAATCAAGCACGACAAGACCGCAAGCCGGATCACGCAGCATGTGCTCAAAAAGCGTACGCACTTGCATCAATCCAATCGTATTCGGCCGCCAAAGCGAAAAACCGCTTTCAACCTCGGTAACCGACGTATTCAAAGGAACTCGAACAATTTGTGCAAAACTCGACGCTCTCGGGTTCCTGGAATGGTGATAACCCCAGCTACCGCCCTTCGGCAGATAATCGTCATAGAAACGAAGAGACATGTCATTGTATCCGCCGATGGAAGTCGACAGCGTCAAAGTGTACTCGTCATCATCGCCATAAAGAGGCGCCTTGAATCCTAGACGAAAACCATACAGGCCCATTTCCAGGAGCAGACGATGCTCTTTCCAGTCTTCTACGTCGTAACTGACGCTGAAGAAATCCCCAAGGCGCAGCGTAGCACCGGCATTGTGAACCCGGTCCATGGACTCCGGTCCCGCATAAAGCAGATTATCGCACGAATAGCCTAACGAAATGAAACTCGACGGCCTGAGAATGACTCCAGGAGAGTACATCCATTCCGTACCGTGGAAATCGGCACTGCGGAAAGCGGACAAACGGCTTCCCCAGAACGCAAAACGATGGAAAAGCGGGAAACCATGGACAACATTCCACTTGGACTCGTCCAAATGATTGTCATTGCTCCGGTATTCGAAGGATGCTCCCCATCGGGCTAAATTTCCGCCGACTCGAATATCCGAAATGCCGTCGTCATACTGGTAATCGGCAATGGCGCCCCAGGAGTCAATAGCGGTAAGCCCCGCAGGATTCCCGAACAATCCGTGGGCCCCGTCCACCGTGACGAACCTGGACTCGCCAGGCAAGTACGCAAGGGAGACAACCGCAAAAAAGGCAACAAGGAACAATATCTTTTTCATCTGACCACTTCTTAAAAAAAAGGACGGCCCCAAAAGTTGCCGTCCTCGAATTACGAAAAAAAACGACTAGAAGGCGAAGGTGGTAAGGCCAATCACGACAGCACCACCTGCGACACCATAAAGCACGTTACGCAAAAGTTCGGCGTTCTTGATATCGTCGCGCTTGGACTTATAAAATGCGTACGTCTTGATTTTTGCCGGGGCGTCGTTGTAGTCGTCGGCACGGCTCTCCGCCTTGAAATTCTCGAAAATACCGCCACCAATGCAAAGTGCGGCGGCACTGAAACTCAAAATTCTCGTCCATCCGCGCCAAGTCAAGCCGGAATCGCCGGACTTTTCCTGAGTCGAAGCAGCGGCAGCAGACTTTGCACTGGCATCGTTACCATCGGCGCTAGCCTGGTCCGTGGGAGCGTTCAAGTCAACCGGCTGTTCAACGGCCGCCGACTGGTCCTGGCCGGCAACAGAGGATGCCTCGGCCGGGTCTTGCGCGAAGACGAACGCCACCGACATAAGCAAAGCAAGCAAAAAGAACTTTATTTTCATCGTTAAACCTTGTTCTTTGTTTTTTCCAATGAAAATATACATCTTTTCAATACAGACAAAAGTGTCAAACCGCATATTTTAGGGCGATATTTTCTATAATTATATCTGGATTTTAGTTTTTAGGTGGTATTTGATTATGGCATCTTCCTCTAAAAAAGAAGAAACAGATCTTTTTGACTTGCTCAAAAATCTGGCAAAGAACTGGACGATAATGGCCCCCTGCATCATTTTAGCAGGAATTATCGGGGTCATCGTCGCCATGTGGATTCGTCCTATTTACCAAGTCGACGCCCTTCTCCAAATTGAATCCAAGAACACCAAAAGCGCGGGAATGATGTCCGGGCTTGGGGACCTGTTTTCGACAACAAGCCCCGCCGAAACAGAAATTGAACTCATTAACAGTCGCCAAGTCGTCGGCGACGCCGTCGAAAAGCTGCATTTGCGTTACAGCGCAGTTCCAACCAACAAACTCGAGCGCCTCCTGCACAAGGAAGGACGCATGGACGTGAACCAGTTCGAAGTTCCATGGGAAAAACTTCCGGTGGAAGAACAGAAGATGCCGTGGTTTGCGATTGCCAAAGACAGTCTCTCTTTCGACCTCTTCGACCACAACAGGAAAAAAGTTCTTAGCGGAGTTGTCGGACAGACCTACAAATTTCCGTATGCCGGCGATACAGCAACATTCAGCGTCTACAGGATGTTCGTTCACGAAGGGCAGGAATTTGAAATCACAAAAGCCGAACGTCTGGACGCCATCAAGGCCTTCAGAGGCGCCTTCAACGTAAAGGAAAAAGGGAAAAAGACCGGAATTCTGGAATTTTCCTACCAGGACATTTATCCTGACCGAGCCACGGAAATCTTGAACGAAGTGGCCAGCAACTATCTCCGCCAAAACGTCGAGCAGAGAAACGCCGAAGCGCAACGCACCTTGGAATTCCTCGAAAAACAGCTGCCGGATGTCAAGGCGCAAATGGACAGCACCCTGTTGAAGTACAACACTTTCCGCAACCGCGTAGGCTCCGTAGATATCAATGCAGAAACACGCCTCGTCCTCGAAAAGCGCACAAAGCTCCAACAAGACTTGCTCGAACTTCAACAGAAAAAACAGAGTGCCATACGTCTCTTCCAACCAGAACATCCAACGGTCAAGACCCTTGAAGAACAAGAAAATGCTTTAAAACGCGAACTCGCCAGCAACTCCAGCGAAGCCAAAAGGCTCCCTGCCACGCAGCAAGAAGTCCTCAAACTGACTAACGAAGTTGACATGAGCAAGTCCATGTACACGTCCATGCTGAACAACATCCAGCAATTAAAGCTCGTTTCCGCAGGAGAGGTCGGATCCGTTCGCATTATCGACTACGCAGAGCCCGTCACCAACCCGACCAAGCCCAAGAAGAAAATGATTCTTTGCTTGGCGCTATTCCTCGGATTCCTCCTGGGCGCAACCATCATCATGCTCAAGGAAAAAATCAGCAGTGGCGTCAAGGATTCTCACTTTATTGAACGCGAAACCGGTTACAGCGTCTATGCAAAAGTTCCGAAGGGCAACCCGAACGGGACCAAGGGGACCCGTCCTCTTGCGGTAGTCGAACCGGACGACGTCGCCGTTGAATCCTTGAGAGCCTTGCGCAGTTCCCTCGAATTTTCGATGATGGAAGGCAGCCGTCCCATTATCGGCGTCAGCGGTCTTATCCCCGGAGTCGGAAAAAGTTTCATCTCCGTAAACCTCGCCGCCTTGTGCGCAGGCTTAGGCAAGAAAGTCATTTTGATTGACGCAGACCTCCGCAAGGGCCGTCTGCACAAGGAATTCGGCATCAAGAGAGGAAAGGGGCTTTCACAGATTCTCCTGAACGAAGTTTCTTATCCGGATGTCATACAACACACCGAAGTCGAGAACCTCGATGTGCTCCCCTGCGGACAAGTCCCCCCGAATCCAGCGGAACTTCTCGGCAGCAAGCATTACACAGCGCTTATCGACGAACTGGAAAAGACTTACGACATGATTATCGTGGATACTCCGCCAATCATGCTCGTGACCGACGCCGCTCTCGCCTGCAGAGTAGCCTCCCAAATTGTGATGGTTATTGAATACAACAAGCACAGCATCGATGCCATCAAGGACGGCATGGCCCAGCTCTTGAAAGGCAATTCAACCGCTCACGCCAGTTTCGTCATCAACAAATATGAACACGGCCACGCTGATGGATACGGCTACAAATACGGAAAATACTAATCGGAAACATCATGAAGAAAATAATCACATACGGCACTTTTGACTTGTTGCATTACGGCCACATTAATCTGCTGAAGCGAGCCAAGGCTTTAGGAGACTATCTCATCGTAGCCCTCTCCACAGACGAATTCAACTGGAACCAGAAGCAAAAAAAATGCTACTTCAGTTACGAAAAGCGCAAGCAACTCCTGGAAGCGGTCCGCTATGTGGATCTTGTCATTCCTGAAGAAAACTGGGACCAAAAGAAAACCGACGTCAAGGAATACCACGTAGACACGTTTGTCATGGGCGACGACTGGAAAGGCAAATTTGATTTTCTTAAAGAATTCTGCGAAGTGGTCTACCTGGAGCGCACTCCCGAAATAAGCACCACACAAATCAAGAAAGACTTGGAATCGTCTAAGAAATAGCAGAATCACAATGAAGCGCCAGTTCAAGAAGCTTCTTTTGATATTGCCAGTTCTGTTCCTTTGTTTTCAAGCATCACTACTGTATTCCTGCAATAGTTGGAGTGAAGGATCCCCAGCCGAGTCGAATGCACTCTATTTGCCGCTAAACGATTCAGATTATCCCTATGCAGGCCTACCTCGCCTTGTCATCGAGACCGAGGATTTCAGACAAGTTCGCAACAAGGAAACGAAGGTTCCTGCGTACCTGCAAATCTACAATGAGAAAGAACCCGCCAGCCAAATCTACGACCTCACAATCAAGGGGCGGGGTAATTCCAGTTTCGTAATGACAAAATACGGCTACAAGATCAAGTTTGCCGAAAAAAATCCCTTGTTGGGAATGTCCAAGGACAAAGAATGGGACCTCGTATCCAATTTTCGCGACAAGTCCATGCTACGAAACTACGTCACCTACCAGTTAGCCGGAATTCTCGGTGATGACTACTACCCCAAATGCAAATTCGTCGAGCTCTATCTGAACCGCGAGTATTTGGGAATATTCCTTTTGGTAGAGCATGTCAAGGTTTCAAAAAAACGCGTGAACATTTCCAAAAGCGATTCCAGTTTTCTATTCGAAAAAACTTCTGCCACGTCGACGGACGGCACCATGTTCACATCAAGCCTCGGCTATATTTTTAAGTTCTGTCAGCCCAAGGAACCCGACGCATACTCTCAGGAACTTCTCAAGAATCATGTAAACGATTTTGAAAACTTCTTACGATCCAAAGACATTTACAATTTGGATCTCATAGGGGATTGGATTGATATAGAAGACTTTATCAGATATTACTGGATACAGGAATTCACGAAGAACGTAGACGGTCACAGGCGAAGCATTTTTATAACCTGGGAAAAAAACGGAGACGTAAACAGCCCGTTAGAAATGGGACCCGTATGGGATTTCGACCTTGGATACGGGAATTCAAGAGACGAAAAAAGCATTCCGGAAGGATGGCTCATCCGAAAATATGGCTGGGACCGTTTCTTGTTCAAGAATAAAGACTACGAAGCGCTCGTAAAAGACTTCTGGAAAAAGAACCGTCCTTCTTTTGTCGCCACGCTGGACTCCATAGAGGCCATGTCAAAAAAGCTGGAAAAAGCATCAGAAAACGAATTTAAAAGATGGCCCGTACTGGGAAACGATACCGATTGGCCATTCATGGAAAAATTCGACAGCTACAAGGAATCCGTAGACGCTCTAAAATACTGGATAGAACAGCGAATCCAGTGGATTGACGAAAGTCTGTAATTCTATATTTGCAGTGCTTATGTCGCTGAAACAAAAAACATTCAAAGGTGTTATCTGGAGCGCCGTAGAAAGATTCTCTACGCAGGGCGTACAGTTTTTGTTCGGCATTCTTCTTGCAAGACTCTTAACCCCAAACGACTACGGCATGATAGCCATGCTCACCATCTTCATGGCGGTGAGCCAGACCTTCATTGACAGTGGCTTTGGCAACGCGCTCATCCGAAAGCCCGATCGCAACGAAAGCGACAAGGCCACTGTATTTTTCTTCAACATTTTCATGGCAGCCGCTTGCTATGGCGTAATATTCCTGGCCGCGCCCTATATTGCAAGATTCTACAACATGCCACAACTTGCGGATATTCTCCGCGTTCTGGCCATAAATCTCGTCATTCAAGCTTTCGGTTCTATTCAACGATTGAACCTGACCATCGACCTGAATTTCAAGACGCTTGCAAAGATTTCATTTTCGGGAGCTGTCGTCGGTGGATCAGCGGGTCTCATCTGCGCTTACAAAGGCTTCGGCGTATGGTCGCTGGTGGTTCAGCAAATGGTTACCGTATCCACAAGGGTCGTACTCTTCTGGGCTTTAGCGCATTGGCGCCCCAAATGCTTTTTCAGCAAGGCATCGTTCAAGAATATGTTCGGTTTCGGTTCCAAGCTTTTGGCCTCGGGCTTACTAAACACGCTGTACGACAATGTCTACGACTTAATCATAGGTAAAGTATTTTCTGCCGCTACGCTCGGTAACTACAGTAGGGCGTCACATTTCGGCAACTTCGCCTCGTCCAACATCACGGGAATTTTCCAGAGAGTCACCTTCCCTGTTTTGAGCAAGATCCAGGACGACCACGAAAAGCTGCGAAAAGGATATTTAAAATTCCTGAATATGGCTACCCTGGTCATATTTCCTTTGATGATTGGCCTTGCAGCACTCTCAAAGCCATTCATTCTTTTAGTTCTTACGGACAAATGGGTGGAAGTCATTCTTATTTTGCAAATCATCTGCTTTGCCCAGATGTGGTACCCTGTGCACGCCATCAACTTGAACATACTGCAGGTCATGGGACGCTCCGACCTATTCTTAAAATTGGAAATCATCAAGAAGATCGTAGGCATAACAGTTCTTTGCGTAACGCTCCCGTACGGAATCATAGCCATGTGTTTCGGTCAATGGTTCAACGCCTGCGTTGGGCTGGTGATAAACACCTACTACTCCGGGAAACTACTAAACGCGGGACTCTTACCCCAACTCAAAATGTATATTCCCACACTTTTGAATTCTCTCGTCATGGGAGCCATTTGCATTGCCGTAACTAAAATTCTCCCCGAAAAGGAATACACCCTCCAACTGGCACTCGGCATCATCACAGGAGCTATCTACTATATCGCAAGTAACTGGATATTCAACAGGGAAACCGTCAACGAACTGCTGAGTCTTTTGAACAAAAAGAAAAATAAATAGTAAATTATCTACCATGAGCGAAAATAAGACAATCACCGTAACCTCGCCTCTTCTTCCGAGTCTGAACGATTTCAAAACCCTGCTGGATGACATTTGGGACCGCAAATGGCTTACCAACAATGGGCACTACCACAAAGAATTAGAAAAAGCCTTGGCGGAATATCTCGGTGTCGAATACATCAGCCTGTTCACCAACGGAACACTTCCCTTGATTACCGCCTTGCAGGCCATGAAAATTACAGGCGAAGTCATTACCACTCCTTACAGTTTTGTCGCCACCACGCATTCCATCTGGTGGAACGGACTCAAACCGGTCTTTGTCGATGTAGAAGAAGAAACCGGCAATATAAACCCGGAAAAAATTGAAGCGGCCATTACCCCGCACACAACGGCAATCATGCCCGTACACGTGTACGGTACGCCCTGCAACATGAAGCGCATCCAGGAAATCGCGGACATTTACGGTCTCAAGATTATTTACGATGCAGCCCACGCCTTCGGTGTTAAAAAGGATGGCGAATCCGTATTGAAGGCGGGCGACATGAGCACCCTCAGCTTCCACGCCACCAAGGTGTACAACACCATTGAAGGCGGCGCCCTGATTTGCCACGACGAAGCCACGAAAAAACGCATCGACTACCTGAAAAATTTCGGCTTTGCAGGGGAAACAACCGTGGTCGCCCCGGGCATCAACAGCAAGATGGACGAAATCCGTTCCGCATACGGACTTTTGAACTTGAAGCAAGTTGACGACGCCATCGCCAAGCGCCAAGCCGTAGCCAACAAATATCGCGACGCCCTGAAAGACGTTTCAGGCATCCGCTTTTTGAACGACATCGAAGGAGTCCGTCACAACTACGCCTACTTCCCGATTTTCATAAACGAAGAATATGGGATCAGCCGTGACGAACTCTATGCCAAATTGCAGGAGCACAATATTTTCGGGCGCCGCTACTTCTATCCGCTGATTAGCACATTCAGTGCCTACAAAGGACTCGAATCCGCAAATCCAAAGAACCTTCCCATAGCGCACAAGCTGGCCGATCAAGTGCTGTGTTTGCCCATGTTTGCGGACTTGGAAAATGCAGATGTAGAAAGAGTCATAGACGTTGTCGTCAACAAAGGGTAATTCCAGATTAAAAATATGGAAAATCAAGCCAAACGACTAAATTTTATCGACATTGCCAAAGGCATCGGAATCATTCTTGTTGTTTTAGGGCACAGTCTTGCTTATGAATGTCATAATAGATTGTTTTTCATGATCTATTCATTCCATATGCCCCTATTCTTTTTTCTGTCGGGCTTTGTTTTCAAGAGCAAAGACAGCGCCAGCTACTTCTCTGGAAAAGTCAAGACCTTATTAGTTCCATTGGTCTGCTTTCAAGCACTCAATATTTTCACATACGACATTTTACTCTTCCTAGGTCTCGAAGAAAATCACAGCATCATTGCCTTCGGCGGTTTTTGGTTCCTGGGAACGTTATTGTTCGTATCGTGTCTTTACTACATTCTGTCAGAAAAAGTCTTTTCAAATTTCAAGCATTCAAACATCGTCATTTTATTGAGTGCCGCCTTGACTATGACTTTCGGACTCACATATGCCCAAGGAATCAGCGACCAGTCAAACCAGATTATCGCTACCTCCTTCGTTGCATATTCCTTTTATGCAGTAGGTCACATTTGTAGCACACCTCAAAAATTGATGAGCCTTGTATTGAGCAATTCAAAGATTTTTAGACTTCTCGCCACAATAATCGGGTTACTTCTATTTGCCTTGTTGGCTTACCTTGTAGGCTTTACGGATAGAAATGTCGACATGAACACAAGCAGATATGGAGACAGTTTCTTTTTTATTTTAAACGCTCTTGTCGGAATCTTCGCTACGATGTTTATATGCATTGGTTTCTTCAAAAATCGCATACTCGAATTCTTCGGCAAAAATTCATTGATGATTTTTTTAATTCACATTCCCCTATGGAGATTTTTTTTCTTCGTCTGTGAAAAGAATTTAAATCTACACAGCAAATTTGGTCTAAGCATTTGCGTCTTTGCGATATGCATCACGCTGTCCTCTATCTTTGCAGAACTCATCGGCAAATATTTCCCCTGGTTAACAGGCAAAATCAAATTTAACAAGTAAACGGCAGGGCTTTTATGAATTTGAATGGCAAAAAACTTCTTATTCTGGGAGCAAATCCCGAGACGGCGAACATTGTCAAAATAGCCCAGGAAATGGGTGTTACAACCATCGTAACCGATTACGACCCGCAAGCCCCCGCCAAAAAAGTTTCAGACATCAGCTACAATATTGACGCCATGGATGTCGACGCTCTTTACGAAATGGCCATCAAGGAAAAAGTAGACGGCGTACTCGTTGGTGTCGCAGACCCTCTAATCGCCCCCTACCAAAAGCTTTGCGCCCGTCTTCACGTTCCCTGCTATGGCAACGAAAATACGGTGAAAGCCTTCACAAACAAGCGTCATTTCAAGGAAACCTGCAAAAGATTCGGCATTGAAGGCATTCCCGAGTATTCCGTCGACAACAAAGATGCCATCAAGTTTCCCGTCATTGTCAAACCTGCCGATAGTAATTCCGGCAAGGGTATCACCCTATGCCGCAGCCGTGAAGAACTGGATGGATGCATTGAGCGCGCCCAAAAAGAATCCCGCACCCAGACCGTTCTTATCGAACGTTATATGGAATGCGACGATTTGAGCATCTACTACACTATCGTAGATGGAAAAGTCTATTTATCCAGTTTGTCGGACCGTTACACTTTGCGTACCAACACCAGTGCCACGCCCATTTGCGTAGGCGATGTTTTTGTATCCAAGTACTATGACGAATTTGTCAAAAACGAGCATCCCAAATATGTAAAGATGTTCAATGAACTGGGTTTGAAGAATGGCGTCCTCTACGTTTCCGCATTCTGCGAAGATGGACATTTCTATGTATACGACCCTGGATTCCGTCTGCAAGGCGGCGGATTCCATTTAATTCTCAAGTACATGAACCATTTTGACCAACGCAAAATGCTGATAAACTTCGCTCTCACAGGATCCATGGACTGTACGGAAACCACCGGCGGGAATTTCGAAGGCAAAAATGATGCGAACATGCATGGGAAAAGCGCGGCTGTCGTATGGTTCCTACTGAAAAATGGCAAAATTACAGACATTAGGGGCTTGGATTTCGTAAAGAATCACCCGTCCGTAGATTTTATCATTGATCGTTTTGAAATCGGCGACGAAATAACCCCGAATATGCTCGGCACAGAACGCCAAGTATTCCTTCGCATTTTCATGCACTGCGAAAACAAAACAGAGCTTACCGCAATACTCAAAGACTTTCAAAACAATCTAGCCGTAACCGGCGAAAAAGGCGAAAACCTGCTTTTGCCGTCCCTGCTAAGCGCCTTATAGGAGAAACAATGGAAATATCGCTGAACAACAAAATCATTGTCATCTCCGGTGGCACAAAAGGCGTTGGCAGGCAGCTGGCCTTGCAATGCGCCGCCGATGGAGCCCATGTAGTTATTTCCGGCCGCGACGAAACAAGTGCCGCAAGCATTATTGAAGCCGCGAAGGAACTGTCCGGCACCATCGAATTCAAGAAGACGGACTTGCACAATATAAATTCCATCCGCGAACTTTTCACTCACGTTGCCAACAAATATCATAAGCTGGACGGTTTCGTAAACTACGCCGGCATCACTCCCGCCGCCACTCTCACAGAATGTCCCGAGAGTCTTTTTGACGATGTGTTTGACATCGACATCAAGGCCGCATTTTTTTGCTGCCAGGAATCTGTAAAGCTTATGCAGAAATCAGGCGGCGGTTCCATCGTCCTGGTCGGTTCCACACACCATACCCGCGGAAACAAGGACCGTACAGCCTACGCCTGCGCCAAAGGGGCGCTCTTCACGCTTTCCAATCACATTGGCAGGCACTACGCCGAAGACAAAATTCGTTGCAACTATCTGGTTATGGGTTGGACACCCACAGATGGCGAACTGGCATTACGCAAATCCCAAGGAATGACCGAAGCAGAACTTCGCACCGAGGCAGCCAAGGCAATTCCCATGGGCAGAATGACTGAAACGACAGACATCGTTCCCGCCATGATGTATCTGCTCAGCGACATATCTTCCATGGTAACCGCCACCGAATTTAAAGTCAACGGAGGAGAACTCATCTAATTCCATGGCTACTGTAAGCATCATCGTCCCCATCTATAATGTTGAAGCGGAATTGCGCAAATGCGTTTCCAGTATTTTGGCACAAACATACAAAGACATCGAAATCGTTCTTGTAGATGACGGGTCTCCAGACAACTGCGGCACAATCTGCGATGAATTCGCGGAAAAGGACAACCGCGTCGTTGTCATTCACAAAGAAAACGGTGGCTTGGTAAACGCCCGAAAAAGCGGTCTCGAAAAATCAACAGGGCGTTTTATTTCTTATGTAGATGGAGACGACTGGATTGAAAATGATTTTATCCAAAATCTTGTGGATTGCCAACAAAAATACAATGTCGACATTGTAGCGGCAGGTTTTTCAAAAGACATCGGAAATATTTCAGACGGCCATTTAAACGCCATACCTTCCGGATTCTACGACAAGCAAAAGATGATTGCCGAAATCTACCCTAGAATGATTTGTGCGGGCCCGTACTTCTACTTCGGCATTTGCTCCTACGTTTGGAACAAACTATTCAAGAAGGAATTACTTTGGGACAGCCAAATGGCTGTAGATCCCCGCATTTCAGTAGGCGAAGACACCTCTGTCGTATTTCCTGTACTGCTCAAAAGCAACTCTCTTTACATCAGCGAAAATACAAGTTACCATTATTTTCAAAAAGCATTTTCCATGTTGAAGAGTATGGACTCTTTGGAAAAAGAAAAGCTGAAAGTCAACTGGCTCGCCGATTATCTCAAGAAAACATTGATTGGCACTCCTGAGGAATACAATATTGAAAATCAAGTAGAACGCTACATCGATGGTCTTCGAATTATCCGCTGCGGAGAATCAAACACAAATCCGCCCAACCATTTTTTTGACGCAAAGCCCACGGATCGAATAGCCATTTTCAACAGCGGCATCGTTGGACAGAACATCTATTCCCTGTTCGTTTCCAAAAAAATTTGCCCCATTACCGGATGGTTCGACAAAGACGCGGAGTTCTACCAGGCCGAGGGTCTGGACGTACAAAGTTTCGACGAAATACCTAACAGGTCATTCGATCGAATCATCATTGCGAATCTTGATGAAATCAGCATTCGCAAAGCAGTTTCGATTCTAAAAAAATACGGAATCGGCCCCGAAAAAATCGTTTCCTTGCTGTAGCCGTTAAATCATGGCACCGAACGCTCAGAAGGCCCCTTGTCATCGGGGGACTTCTTTTGTTAGCTATAAAAAAAACTATATTTGGAAGGTAAATCATGTACGCACCAAACAATGCGCAACAGGAGCACTCATGTACTACGTTAATCCTATCATAAAGAACTTCTTCCGCTACGGTCAACCAGAAGGTCGTGGCAAGTACGTAAGACTCGACCAAAACGAAAATCCAGACGGAATTCCCCAATGGCTATTCGACAAGGCCATGAGCAAAGTGACTCCGGAATACCTTTCCATCTACCCTGAAGAGTCCAAACTGACCGAAGACTACGCCGCCGTCATCGGACTAAAAGCAGAAAATATTGCCCTGACCGATGGTAGCGTTGTCGCCATGGGCTATGTCATCAAAGTGTTCGGCGAACCGGGCAAGGACCTGCTTTGTGTCACTCCCACCTTCGGTATGTACAAGGTTTATGCAGACATGCAGGGAATGAACACCAAATTTGTTCACTATGAAAAAGATTTCACCTTCGACATCAACAAGCTCTTGGCAGAAATCAACGACAGCACCAGTCTAGTTTCCCTTGTAAATCCGAACATGCCTATCGGCAATGCTTACACCCAGGACGAAATTCGCAAAGTTCTGGACAAGGCGAAAGAACATAACGCTCTTGTCATTGTTGACGAAGCCTATTATCTATTCCACAAGGAGACCTCCATCGATCTCTTAAAGGAATACGACAATCTCGTAATACTTCGCACCTTCTCCAAGATGCTCTCTATGCCGGGACTTCGTATCGGCGTTGTCATCTCTACTGCAGAAAATGCTCAGTACATTCGCAACTACAAGCCCCATTACACGGTAAATGCCGTAGCCCTGGCTGTCGCCGAAGAAATGGTCGCCAACTACGATCGCGTCGTCAAGGAACTCTCAGAAAAGTTTGAAGCAGGCAAAGCTTACTTACTGAATGCACTAAAGGAAACAAAATATTCCTTCATTCCCACCGAAGGTTGCTTCGTCTGCATTACACCCAAGCACAAAACCGCCGAAGAAATCACAGCGGAACTGAAAAACCGCGGCATTCTCATTTTCTGCGGCAAAGGCGATTCCGCCGGTTTCCTCCGCGTCACCATTTGGGACAAGAAATACATGGAAATGTTCATGAAAGAACTGGTTTCCATTGACGTAGCCTAACAGGAATTTTCAATGAAACACGTAGCCATTATTCTAGCAGGTGGTTCCGGAACCCGAATGGGCGGAGCCATGCCCAAGCAGTTCCTTTCGTTAAAGGACAAACCGGTCATCGTCCACACTTTGGAAAAATTCCAGCAAAACGAAAACATTGATGCAATTCTCATTGTTTGCATCAAGGACTGGATAGATCACCTCAAAGAAATTTTGGACGAATTCAAAATTCCTAAAGCAAAGTGGATTGTGGAAGGCGGAGCAACCGGACACGACTCCTCTCGCAACGGAATTTTTTTCTTGAAGGACAAGCTGGAAGATGGCGATCAAGTCATCATTCATGACGCTGCGCGCCCTATTTTGCCTCAGCAAGCCATCAACGAGATGTTGCGTATTTCTCATGAGAAGGGGAACGCCTCCCTTGCCATCCCCTGCCATGAAACAGTTTTGTTCACCGAAGATGGAAAAAGCGGTCTCAAGGAGCTGGATCGAGCATCCATCATGCGAGTACAAACCCCGCAGGCTTACAACTACAAGTTCATTCGCACCATGTACGAGAAAGCCGAAGCTGAAAACAAGCACGATTTCATTTACGCAGATCTCGTTTGCACCTATTACGGGGAACGCATCTACTTTTCCAAAGGTTTCACCAACAACATCAAGATTACCCGCAAAGAGGACATTCCTCTTTGCAAATCGTTGATGAAGTTCAGCGACGAAGAATTATTCAACTCCTAGCAAGGGAACTATATGATTAAGAAAATCGCAATCGGCGCAGACCACGCAGGCGTAGAATACAAGCAACCCCTCATCCAGTACCTGGAATCCAAGGGCTACGAAATTGTAAACGTCGGCACAGACTCCACTGACGCAGTAGACTACCCCATATACGCAAAAAAAGTATGCGACGAAGTGGCCAATGGTCGCGTTGACACAGGCATTTTGATTTGCGGCACAGGAATCGGCATGAGCATGATGGCCAACAAGCAGAAGGGCATCCGCGCCGCTGTTTGCGGTGACACCAAGTCAGCAGAATTCACAAGACTACATAACGATGCAAACGTTCTCTGCATGGGCGCCCGCATTATCAGTTTCGACCTCTGCAAGCAGATTACCGACATCTACCTTGCCACCGACTTCATGGGCGGCAAGCACAAGGTGCGTATCGACATGTTCGAAGAATAATCTACCCAAAGGATTCAGGTTGTCGTGGCCTCTTCTTTCAACACCCCAAAACTTGTATTTTACGCTCAGTCCTCTTTGTTGGAAGGGCCTGCTTTTAACAAAGACCTAAACCTGCTCTTGTGCGTTTCCATTGAACAGGAACGCATATTCCTAATCTATCCGGACGAGCAAACCGTAAAAACATTCAAGACCCGCGGACAAGTGGGGTTCGCCGTTTTTGAAGACAACGACCACATCATCTACGCCGCTTACGAGGGCGTTTTCCGCCTTGAAATTTCCACAGGCAAAGAATCCTTCCTCTACCATCTGATTAGCGATTCACAAATTCGCTACAACGACGGAAAATTAGATCCCAAGGGAAGGCTAATTCTGGGAACTACCGGCTACAAGTGTTTCAAGGAAAACCAAAATGCCCTCTACAGCCATGACGGCAACACTGCGAAGGTATTGGTTGAAGGCACGAGCATTTCCAACGGAATCGGATTCTTCAAGGACTACTTGTTTTTCATCGACACTCCTACACGCAAAGTCGGCAGATACCTCTACGACGAAAACGGGAATGCCACCTTTGACAAGTACATCGTTTCCATAGAAGGCGAAGGAGTTCCTGACGGCATGGACATAGACAGCCAGGGAAACCTTTACATCGCCATCTGGGGAGGTTCTCGCGTAGAAAAGTACAATCAAGATGGCGAAAAAATCGGAGAACTGACAATGCCTGTCCTTAACGTCAGCTCAGTATGCATCGTTGGAGAAAAGCTCTATATTACGACAGCCATGCACGACGACGGAACTCCCAGCGAGCCCATGGCAGGCGGACTTTTTGTCGCAAACAAGTTCTAGCTTTTTAAAGAAATCAGGATTTTTCAAATGACCGAAATTGAACGCATCAAGCAAGAAGGCTGGCTTCCGGACAACTTCTGGAACGAAGAAATCCGAGACGAATATCTTGTCTCTGCAGAAATGAAAAAAGTCTGGGCCATTGAAATGGACCTGTACCGGGAAGCAACTCGAGTTCTCAACAAGTTCAACCTACACTACTTTACCGATGGCGGAACAACTCTAGGTGGCGTCCGCCATAAAGGATTCATTCCCTGGGATGACGATTTGGACATTTGCGTTCCTCGCGAAGACTACGAAAAACTGCACCAACTGGCAAGCGAATTCAAAAGTCCGTATTTTCTGCAATCAACCGTCACCGACCCAGAATACGGCTATTCCTTCATGCGTTTGCGCAACTCAAACACGTCCGTAGTGGTAAAGCCCTTTACACATGCCAAGTTCAATCAAGGCATCTACATCGACATCTTCCCGCTGGACAACGCCACCATGGAAGACATTGCCCCCCGCATGGAAAAAATCAAAAAACTGGTTCTCAAGAACTCAGCCTACATGCGCAAAGACTTCCCTGAAAAGAGTGAAAACGACCTTCAAAAAATCAAGGATTACCTTGACCCTAACATGAAGCCCATTGACGTATGGAACGAAATCAACAAGGAAGCCACCGCAGACAACCTCCAGAATACCGGCTACTGGTCCACCATCGTCACCACCATTTTCGCCCCGGAAAAGAACATTTTTCCCAAGAGCATTTTCAATTCCTACAAGGACATTCCTTTTGAATCCATTTCCATCCGAGTTCCCGCTGGCTATCACGAACTGATGACCATCTACTACGGCAATTACATGGAATTTCCTCCTATAGAAAAACGCGGTATCTGGCATTCAATGGAATTCTATCCAGAAATTCCATACAAGCAGTTGTACAAGGAAAAATTTGGCGTGGAAATGTAGTATGCTGAACAAGACTCAAGAGGAAATCACCGCCAAATGGAAAAGTCTGGACACCGAGCATCCCTTGGTATCCATAAAATGCTTGGCATTCAATCATGAAAAGTACATCGCCCAAACTTTGGACGGATTCCTGATACAAGAAACCGACTTTCCCTTCGAGGTCATTGTCCACGACGACGCTTCCACGGACAATACTGCAAACATTCTCAGGGAATACGAAAAAAAATACCCCCTAATCGTAAAACCGGTCTACCAAACAGAAAATCAATATTCTAAACACGACGGTTCCCTTACCCGAGCATCAAACGCCCCCCTGAAGGGCAAGTATGTCGCCGTTTGCGAAGGAGACGATTACTGGACCGATCCAAACAAACTGCAAATGCAAGCCGATTTTCTGGAAAGTCATGAAGATTACTTCGCCATAGGACACAATGTACGCATTGTAGACGACAACGGAACTCCCATGGCCAACGACAATCCCATATGGAGAAAGTGGTTCAACACCTACACCAGTATGGAAGACAGGGATTACACCCTCCAGGATTTCGAAAAAGGAATCATGTTTGGGCAGACCTGCACTCGCATGCACAAAAATATCTTCAAAGAATCTCCCGAGGGTCTAGAAGAAAAGTTTTTCGCCCTGGACTATACCAACGGCGACGTCGCCATGTCGCTCCTGTGTTTTTGCATGGGTAAAGTGCGCTGTTCCTCCTTGGTGGCGGCAGACCACCGCAAATCCATTTCCAACAACAGTTGGACATCCAAAACCTTCAAAAAGAACATGACTCATAGAGACATTTTATCTCTATTGGAGCAGGAAAAATTTGCCAATAGTTTTGGAGTCTATCCCGATTTCACAGAACAGCAATACCGTCATGTGCGCAGCTCCTTCCTGTATTTCAAACAAAGTAAAAAATGGAAGGATCTGTCCATATTCCTTAGCAATCTACGAATCATAAGCCACAAGACAAAGTTTCTTAAAAGGCTGTTGAAATCAGCCAGATAAGTCACACGAAAGAGGTTCCCATGACATTCGTCTATGTTCTCGTCAGTAACGAAAAAGACACTTATTATGAACAAACCATGATAAGCGCGTCCAGTTTGCTGCTGCGCAACAAAGACGCAAAAGTCGTAATCATCGTCGATCAAGGAACAGCGGCTACATTTACAGGCAAAAGAACTTTCCACGAAAAAATTAGTGTCGAGATTCGCAGGATACAGGTTCCCGAAGAATACAACAATCGCGACCGTTCACGTTTTCTGAAAACGACCATGTACAACTACATCGACGAAGACTTTCTCTTCATCGATGGAGACACTCTTGTATGCGACAATCTCGCTTCGGTATTTGACGAAAGCATAAATCCAATGTCCATCGGAATGGTACTTGACCGTCACAAAAAAATATCCGAAAGCAGCTATAAGAATTTTTACGACCTGCGTGCGAAGCCCTTGAACTGGGCCTCCGGTTTCGAGGACAAGCATTTCAACAGCGGAGTCATTTTGGTGCGGAAATCCGCAGAAGCCCAGAAGTTCTTCGAAGAATGGCACAAGTTGTGGAAAGAGACCTTGGAAAAGTATTCCGTAGTCTATGATCAGACTGCGCTAAACGAAGTCAACGCACGCCTGGGCGGCCTCGTAAAAGAAATGGACGGCACCTGGAATTGTCAGGCAACGCGCAGGTCCTCGTTCATCAAGTATCTGTGCAACGCCAAAATCATGCATTACTATGCAAGTTTCGGTCTCACCTGCTTTGACCTTGCGAACAAGGAAATCCAGCGTACCGTACTCAACGAAGAACACAAGGAACTGGACGCCATTTTGGCAAATCCCAAAGCAGCCTTCAGCGCCGTACAAGACGTAAACGCAGACTTGACATCCGTAAAAATTCAAAGAACCGCTCTTTACAGAGCGATAGCCTTCATGTACAAGCGACTGGGTTTTGCATACCGCATCGTTGACAAAATCTGCAGTATTTTCATTCACTGATGAAAAATTTTCTTGTCATCCTTTTCGTCCTGCAATCATGTTTCCAGGTCCTTTCGTACGGAAAAGAATTCCGCTACGCCACTTGGAATATCCGTTGGGAAGACCCAAAGGATGTAGAAAAAGGAGATGCCTGGGAAAAGCGCAAAGAGCCCATCGCCAACGTCATCAAATTTCACGATTTCGACATTATCGGCCTTCAGGAGGGCAGTCCCTATCGTCTGAAGCAATTGATGGAACTTCTTCCCGAATACGAAATCATTCTTTCCGACACGATGGAATACAACCCCATCGTTGTGCGAAAGGGAATGTTCACCATCGCCGATTTTGGACGATTCTACTTATCCAAGACGCCTGAAAAGAAAAGCAAGAGTTGGGATTCAAAGCACGCCCGCTACTGCACCTGGGCGAAGCTCATGTCCGACAAAGATTCCATATATGTATTCAATGTCCATTTCGACTACCATGGCAAAGAAGCTCAGGCGGAAAGCGCAAAGCTGATGAACAAGAAAATTCTCGCCATCGCTGGCGATGCCCCGTTCATATTTGCCGGAGACCTAAACTTTACCACGGACACCAAATCATACAAGAACCTGGGAACATGCATTAAGATGAACGACGCAAAGAAAGTCGCCGAATTTTCAAACGCACCTAACGGGAGCTACAATCATTTCGACCCGTCCCGCCACGGCATTTGGCAATTAGACCATATATTCGTCGCTCCGTGCATAAAAGTAAAACGTTTTGGAATTCTGAACGAGACCTATCACGATGGAGAAAGGTTCCGTTACCCGTCGGACCATTCTCCAGTTACCATTCGTTTTGAACTGGCCCCAAATAATTAGTATATTTGAAAAATGAGCTTCGTTGTTCTGCTATTCTTTTTTGGATTACTCATCGCCATAATTTACGGCGATGCCGAAAAAAGATTCCTTACCCTCGTCATAGGAACAGTTCTTTTTCCGAACGTCGCTCTTTTCACAACCAATCCTTCCATATCTCCACAACACATCATACTGTATGTGTACTTCGTAGTTGAATTCTTCAAGAACCGGGAGAATTTCAACAAAAGTGTTTTTAGCAATCTGCTGACAATTCCCATTGCGCTCAACATTATCAGCTATGTTTTCACGGCTGTTTACAATTCAGGAATTGCCTCCAAGGACATGTATTACGGCGTACGTGATTCCATCGACTGTCTAGGTTACATTTACGCCGCCTACATCTGCGCGCGTCAAGTGGACATAAAACAGTTTGCCATAAAATTGATTCCGTTCATCTATGTCATATGCATTTGCGGCATCATAGAAATAATGCTCAGCGACAATATTCCCTACCGATTGGTTTGCGGAGCATTTCCCCACTACAACGGTTCCTTTGACTTGAATTCCAAAGTCAGCCTTATCGAAAGTTGGCGTTTGCGTACATTCTTTACGACAAAGCACCCTACCGCTTTTGGCATGCTATTAATGACTCTTTTCCTTTTCTACCTTCCCTATTTAAAAAACAAGGCCTTTGAACATAAAAAGATTTTAATCGCACTCGCGCTTCTCGCCCTAAACATATTCCTCTGCGGATCTCGAACGGCCCTTATATGCGCTGTATTGGGCGTAGCACTCCTTATCTACGACAAGATGGCCCCCTTAATGAAAATTCTCATTGCCGGAATGCTCATTTTCTCTTTTTCCGCATTATTCGCCATTATGCTGGAGAATTTCCAAACAAGCCACGCCGGCAAGGGATCTTCACTTGACTTCAGAGAAAAACAGCTTTTGTTTACATTGGTGACGATTAGCCACTCACCCATTTTCGGCAACGGAAATAAATTCACTTCCCATGTGATATTCGCAGAAGAAACCCGCGCCCACAACAGTAGCGGCGAGGACCTGGGAGGGCTTGAATCCGTTGTTTTCTCCCTGCTCATCGACCGAGGTTTCTTTGGGCTTTTCTCCTACTACCTCCTCCTGCTATGGATGTTCATCCTCCTATTCAGGCATAGGAAAAACGCCCTCATTTCTAGTGGATTCGCTTTGGCCGTCGCCGGCACGGCGTTTGTCACATTATCAGGTACTATCGGAAACTGCTCGCAGTTTCTTTTCCTGCTGGCCGGTTACCAGCTAGGAGAAATAAACAAAGACAAACTAGAGGAATCTGGCCCTGAGCTCATAGAGCAAGCCGACGACAAAGCTTAAATGACAGTGCAACAGTTTTCCGTATTGTCTATCCCTGCCCAAAAGTTTTAATTCGCAGAAATTTTGCAAAGCTTCCTTATACGGTGATTGACGCAAAAGATTTGCAAATTTCCTATAACGGACAAAGAAGCTGTCGCGAGCGTTCTTATAGAAATAACTGTGAAGTACCATTTTCTTTGTCACGTAAAGCATGCGTGCGTAGAAAGGATTCCTTAAGAATTTTTCTTCATCGTACAGCGCCAGGAATTCTTCGACTTCTTTAGCGATGGCGGCGTAGTCATTGGCAAGCTGGATATCATCCTTGTGGCACAGGGACGACGACACTATGCGGTAATGATAAACGACATTCCTTATGCAGCGAACCTTTTCGGCATGCTGGAGCAAATTCAGAATAAAGAGCCCATCTTCGTAAAGTTTCAACTTCGTGTTAAAACGGATATTGAACTTGTCAAGCAAGTTCTTCTTTATCAGCTTTGCCCAAGGCGCAGGGAAAAGAGTATCACAGCAACCGGATGCGTACGGGGCGTATCCCTGATAGAGAGTCATTTGTTGCAAACGAATCAAATCTTTTCTGGAATTCGCCTCAAATTCTTTTTCGAAGAAATGCTGCGGAGTTTCGGTGCCGTTCTTTTCTCGCCAAGTAAAATGATCGGCCACGACCATATCGGCATCCGAATTTTCAGACGCACCAATCATCACTTCCAAAGCTTCATCGTCCAGCCAGTCATCGGAATCCACGAACAGCACGTACTCGCCAACAGCAGCATCCAGGCCGTCGTTTCGAGCAGCAGACACGCCACCGTTCGCTTTATGGACCACGCGAATTCGCGCATCTGCAGCGGCGTATTCATCCAAAATCTTCGGAGACTCGTCACTGGAGCCGTCATCAACAGCAACGACTTCCCATTCAGTAAAACTTTGGCGGCAAATGCTGTCAAGACACTCTCGCAAATACTTTGCGGAATTGTAAACAGGGATGACGACACTAATTTTGGGATTCATCGTTCGTCACGGTTTCAAGAGCATGATGATTTCTGTCATCAGCCTTCGGCGGAGTCATGTAGTCACCATACAACTGTGTACATACAAAATCATAATCAATCGGGCCGCGAATTTCCGTATCTTCAAAGGGATACATTTTCCCTTCACCGTAATACTTTTTATGGAACATTTCGCGGAACTTGTAGGCACCCATGGCATTCACCAGATAATTGGATTTTTCGTAATCAGAACTGGTCAAGGCCTTTTCCAGCCATTTCAAGCACTTGCGGGTATTGAAAAGTTTTTGAACGGGAGTGTGAAGGCCAACCCAAACAAGAATTCGCTCATGCAGCGGACGTCCTTTTTTATTGACATCCACAAGTCTGTCAAATCCAGAAAAACGGAACATCGCCCTGAGCAGAAGCACCTGGTAAACTTTCAGCTTGCGAAGAATCGAATTGTTCGGCATGGCATCCAACGGGAACAAATCTATCCAGGCATAAGTTTCTTCAGCCTTCATCTTGTCATGGCGAACAATCTTGAAACTTGTATCCTCTAAATGTCCAAAATAGCGAATGTATTCTTCATTGCTGTGGAAAGTAAAGAACCGCACATTTTCACCCAGTTTTTCGCTTTCCAAAATCTTGCAGAGTCTATCGTAATCAGGGCGCGGGATACCAACGTCGATATCGTCATCCCAAGGAATAAAACCCTTGTGTCGAATTGCCCCCAAAAGAGTACCACCCAGTGCAAAATAAGAAATATTGTGTTCCGCACAAATTTTCTGGAACAATTTCAACAGTTCCAGTTCCTTCAATTGCAACTGTCTGAGAGAATCACCCACGGCTATATCTTTTCTTCAAGGTGAGCGTCATGGACATTCTTATCGCAATCTTTAGGCTCCGTCATGTAATCGCCATACATTTGCGAAAGCACAGCATCGTAATTCTCGGGCCCACACAATTTCATGTCTTCAAAGTCGTACATAGCGCCATTGCCATAGTACGTTTTCGGGAACATTTCCTTGAACTTGTACTGGCCCATGAAGTTCACTATCCAGTTGGAGTCCTCCACCCTGTACTTTCTAAGGAGTGCGTCCAATTTAACGAGCCACTTCTTGTAATTCTTTCCTCCATGTCCATGGAACATCTTGACCAGGGCAATAATAACGCGTTCGGAAAGCGGACGATGCGGCCTATGCAAATTGACTTTGTCAAAACAAGCAATATGGTAGCGCATGCGGACGTACAAGAGGCGCAGCATGTGAATACGACGGATTATAGCGTTGTTCGGCATGCCGTCCAGCGGGAAAATATCCACCCAGAGATTTTCATTTCGGGTGATGATGCTCCCTTCGCGGCGCATGTAGAAACGCTTGTCGACAATGCGGGAGAAGTAGTAATGGTGGTCGGACTCGTCCCTGTAAGACCTAAGCTCCAGATAGTCCGGAAGATTCTTCGCCACGTTCTTCAAAAAATGCTCATAATCGTCACGGACAATTCCAATATCAATATCATCGTCCCAAGGAATAAAACCCTTGTGACGAACAGCCCCCAACAAGGATCCACCCAGCAAATAATACGGGATGGAACTTTCATCGAGAGCTGGTTTGACAGCCTTGAAAATGTTTAAAATCGCAACTTGTGCTCCAGACAAAGGAACAGGCTGCTTTGTTTTTGAATCTAGGCCCATGACTTTACTCTGCTTTACCCTTTCCGATGCAAGTCACTTCAAAACCGATTTCTCTCAAGGCAGCAGCATCCAGGATGTTGCGTCCGTCGAATACGAACGCGGGCTTCGCCATGCCCTTGTAGATGCGGTTCCAGTCGAGTTCCGCAAAGCACTTCCATTCCGTGCAAACCACCACCGCATGTGCGCCCTCGGCAGCCTTGTACGGATCGGCCTCGAACTGCACCTGTTCCAGCACGTCCTTGAGGTCGCGCTTGGCATCGGGGATTGCCTTCGGGTCAGTGACGACCGGCAGTGCATGTTCGGCCAGCAAATCACGGACGACCAGGTTAGCCGGACTTTCGCGGGTATCGCCGGTATTCGCCTTGAAGGCAAAACCGAACACGGCAATCTTCTTGCCGGCGATGGTATTGAACATGGTCTCGAGCATGCGGTCCACCACACGGTGGGTCTGCCATTCGTTAATCTTCACAACGCTTTCCCAGTAAGCGGAGACTTCAGGAAGTCCATAGTAGCCGCACAGGTAGGCGAGGTTCAAAATGTCCTTCTTGAAGCAGGAACCGCCAAAGCCGATGGAAGCCTTGAGGAACTTCGGGCCGATGCGCTTGTCCTTGCCCATCACGAAGGCGACTTCGTCCACGTCTGCACCGGTGCGTTCGCAGAGGGCGCTGATGGAGTTGATAGAACTGATGCGCTGCGCGAGGAAGGCGTTCGCGGTAAGTTTCGTAAGTTCAGAACTCCATAGGTTCGTCGTCAGGATGCGGTCGCGCGGAACCCAGTGGGCATACACGTCCACGAGCTTCTGACAGGCGGCGAGGCCCGACTCGGTCTGGTGGCTTCCGATAAGCACGCGGTCCGGTTCGAACAGGTCGTTGATAGCCGTACCTTCGGCAAGGAACTCGGGGTTCGAAAGCACTTCGAAGTGCAGTCCCTTGTCATTGCTGTTCAAGATGCGTTCCATGGCAGCTGCGGTACGAACGGGCAGCGTAGACTTTTCAACGATAATCTTGCCTTCTTCGGCAATTTCCAAAATGTTGCGAGCGGTCTTTTCCCAGTACTGCAAATCGCTAGCCTTTCCTGCGCCATGACCAAAGGTCTTGGTAGGAGTATTCACGGAAACGAATATGATGTCGGCTTCCTTGATGGCAGAGGGGATGTCGGTACTGAAGAACAGGTTGCGGCCACGGGCACGATTTACCACGTCATCCAGACCAGGTTCAAAAATCGGAAGATTTTCACTATTCCAAGCATCTATACGGGACTGGTTGATATCAACTACGGTAACCTTGACATCGGGGCACTTGTCGGCAATGACGGTCATGGTGGGGCCACCGACGTAGCCTGCGCCAATACAAACAATATTAGTTTTAAAGTTCATGATTGCCATAAAATAGCAAAATACAACTTGTTCAAAAGCAGCTACTTGTATACAGCAACCAGACTAAGTCCTTTTTCCGGCAAAACCACGCGCTTTTTAGATTTTTCCCCGTCATTCCATCTTACAAATACATTACCGGCGCTTTCCTCGGCCTCGATGGTAACCGGAACATTCTTGAACAAGTTCAACTTCAACGAAGTTTGATTCAACGGAAGGCCGTTTACAGAAACGACGCCATCGCCTTCGACGCCGATTTCCACGGCGACGGTTTCGCCCAATCCAAAGAATTCCGTCATCTCGGAAACGATTACCGCCTGGCGGGTTTTCGCAAAATTCTTTATGTTCGAAAGCGTAGTTTCCATGTACTGCTTGCTATGCTTCCAGCGCTTCTGGTCGCGAGCAATTTCAGGCTCGATTTCCGCCATCATTTTTTCTATGCGGGACAGAATGCGGTCCGATTCAAAATTCGTCGCAAGCAAAGCCATCATTCGATTCACGAAGGATTCCTTGAAATATTCATTTTCGAGCAATCGACGCAAAAGCAAAGTATGCTCCGGGCCATTTGGCCAGGTGGGGCCATCTTCGGCTGCGGCAAATTCAAATATGTTGTTCGTAAATTCGCTGTAGTTGTTGCCAAAGCCGAAATCCAAATCGTAAAGGAACCATTTCCATTTTGTCTCGGGATTGTGCGAACGCCATTTTTTGAGATTGTTCCCGGGCCAGTCGCGATTGTTCACAAATATCTCTGTATGTACGTAGTTCAAGAAATTGTTCACGTCAATACGCTCGGACAAATACTTGTAATTTTCCTCGTCATCCAAGTGATGGTCTTCGAGCCAATCCATAAGCGCCACGTAATCAGTAGAAGCCCCGTTCGTCACGGAGTTATCGGCCTTGAGCAAATCGATGTCGGCAGCATCCATTCCATAGTGCGTTTCAAAGTAGTATTCCGTAGATCGTTCACGGATGTTGTGTATTCCGTAATATTCACCGTTGTAATACACGATGGACGGGCGGCCTCTCTGGTAATCTACGCCCAGGCCCTCCGAAATGGAACTGGCCAAGCGGTCGTGGATGTAGTCGGCGCTGTAGTTGCTGCCATTGTTGCGAAGCACGAAATTCTTGAACTTCGTAAGCGACGGGAATTCCGGGAAGAGCGGATAGTTCAATCTCTTCTTGCCGTACTTTTCGCGGAAAGTGATTACGACCGATTTCTTGTCGTTCATTCGGCTGTAGTTTCCAAAAATCTTGAGGCCCGCGTTTTCGGCAAAGCCCAGTTCCTGCATTCCCGGTTCCAGGAGTTCCACAAACACGGGCAATTCCCGGTCAGCCCAGTAGTTGGCTCCATAATGAGGCTCGGTTTCCTGGGCATTGTTCCCTTCGGCATAAAGCCCTGTATCGGGGTCAAACAGCGACAGCGGATTACCCGTCACAAATACCACAGCCACGTTCGGCTGCGATTCAAACACATAGGTCCGGGTCATGACTTCGCTCGGAAGTTTTCCCGAAGCAAACGACGCGCAACGCACTGCCGTTGTCGCATCGATTTTAAGAAGCGTAACGGAAGCGCTGTTCTCCGTAGGAACCGCTCCACCTTTTTCGCAACGCATGTATTCGGAAGAATCGAAAACGACTTCAAACGGATCCGCATAAAAACCCGAAGCAGGCATTTGATGCACCGGCACGGGAGACTGTTCTGGCACAACGATTTCAGAGGCGTATCCATAAGGCGACTCCGAAGCGAATCCCCAGGCGTTCACGCCTTCCGCCGTATTTCCCAGCGTCCACGATTTTCCAATGGGCACGTCAGGATACGCCACGGAATCCACAATGGCATAATCCTTGTTGAGAAGGTAAAGCGAACCTTTCTTTTTTACCTTGAACGAAGCATGGGGTTCATGACCGCGATTGCGCACCACATACGACTTCACATCCATCTGCATACGCAAGACTTCCTGCGACTGAGGGCTGAAACGAGTCCCGTAGATATTGGCAAGATCCGGAAATTTCGAGTTTGTCGGCAGTGCGGCCCTGTACGTCGTATTGGAATCTCCCGTTCCCGTAAAGACAATTTCATAACCCGTCCAGTCATCCAAATCAGGTTGCGCCAAGCGCAAGGAAAGTTGACGATCTTTAGTGATGAAGCCTGTCAACAAGAGCTCATTAGCCTTGCTAATGTCCAGGACATCATCCTTGTTTGAATTGCCTGTTCCGACGAAAACTGAAATGGAGCTCCAGCCCAATTCCTGGTTGTCGCCAAACTGCATGTCGGCGCCCACATGGCGAACTTTATCTTCCGTGTAGCAGACTTTACTTTTGCCTTCAAGCGGATTTGCGAAACTGTATCCGGCAATATCGTTTTGCGCATCGGTCCAAGTCCAGCAACCGGGACCAATCATGTTCGACGAATCGTGCGGCATTTCATAATCGGGATAATTCTTTCCCGACAAAAAAACAAGCATGAACGACTGCGGCGGAACCACTGCATTACCAAAGATCCACTTGCGGGGAACATCCATGGAGTCCGTCAGCGAAAAACCTTCCATGTTGACTGCCGTGTCCGATGGATTAAAAAATTCCACCCAGGCCGCATCACCGCCCTCATGATCCTCGTACGACAAGTTCACCGTACTCACTTCCGAAAACATCGCGGGAGGATTTCCGACAAACGGAAGCTTCGGGCCATTTTCGTCCACGATTTCTTCTATCACGGAATTTGTAGAATTCTCCCCGGAGCATCCACCAAACAAAGCGAACGCAAGCACTAAAGGCAAAGAACACAAAAGACAACGATTCATGCCTTTAATATATATTCAAAAAGATCCTAGTGATTATGACGACGAGGGCGACGAACCACAAAAAGGGCGGCGCCCGTAAGCACCAGAGCCACCGAAATGATTTTTCCTATCGGGAAAGCCTCGGCGAAAACAACGGCACCGGCAAGCGTCGGAACGGCGGCGCCAACGGCAGCGCTAAAAGGCACAATGAACAAGGCCCTTCCGCGGGAAAATGAAATTTGCGAATACAGGAAGGCGATTCCGTAAGTGACAATGTAGCCCCAGACACGCGGATCCAGAAGCAATCCAAAAACCGTCGAAGCACTCACCGCATCCAAATCGAAATCCATGGCGACGCTCTTGTAAAACGCGGCAGAAATTCCAAAACCGACTCCCATGATGAGCGAGTCCACCATTTCGCGATTCTTGCACCACAAATGGGCCACCAGGGTAATCCCGCAAACAGCGCCGGCATAAGTCCAAAGCATTCCCACGTCTTGAACGCTCGTGGATTCTCCAAGATTTTCTACCGAGTACAAAAGTCCAGCCACCACAAAACAGATGGCAACTACGATGCGCTTCGTGAGCGCTTCCTTTAAAATGCAAAAGCCCATCAAAGCCGTAAGCACAGGATTCAAGACCATCATGGGCTGCACCTGGCTCAAATCGTAATTGGCCATGGCGATGTAGTAGCCGACCGTCGCAAGGCCCGAGCAGCTAATTCCAAGCCACCAGAACTTATTTGTAATCACGCCCTTGAAAAAAAGCCAAGGCTTCGAAACACCGCCCGTCTTTTTACCGACCGTCGAAACTCCCGACTTCTCAAGAATGTTTCCGCAGGCAAAAAGAAACGCAGGTCCTATGGTCAAAAGCAAAAAAAGCATGATATCAATTACCGCGACAACTACAGTTCATCGTAAATTTCCTGGTAAATCCAGTAATTGCCCATGACACGCTTCACGTAGTCACGAGTTTCCCAGTAGCTGATTTCTTCGGCACGCACATCCCACGGAAGCCCTCCGCCGGCAGCCTGCCAACGTTTCGTGGGCTTCGGGCCTGCATTGTAGTTGCCGAGCACATACATGTAATCGTCGCTGTATTCAGCCTTCAAGTCTACCAGATAACGGATTCCCAGACGAATGTTCATGTAAGGGTTAAACAGCAACTTAGGATCGAACCAGTCCGCAATGGATTCCTTTTCGGCGAGCATCTTGCCCGTCGCAGGCATAATCTGCAAGAGTCCGCAGGCGCCCACAGGAGAGGCTATCTGGAAATTGAAAATGGATTCCTGGCGCATGACGCTGTACACGAAGAACGGGTCAATGCGGTCGCCGGAATGGAACTTCACCTGTTCCTTAAACGGGATGGGGTACAGATAGTGCAATACATCTATCGGCGGCGACATAAGGCGACGACGGTCGATGTTGTTCTGGAACTGGCGAGCCAAGCGATATCCGGAAGCAGTTTCTCCCACTTCATAGAAGAGTTTTCCGTACTCATACAAAAAGTCCAATCGCTTGTAATTCTTTTTACGGGCTTCGTCGTAAAGGGCAAAAGCTTCGTCACTGAATCCGTACATGAACAAATTCCTAATTCGTTCGTAACGCCCTTTGCTGTAAGAAGTATCCGCCTTCACATTCTTTTGCGAAGCGCGAATCCAGGCGAGCGTCTGTTCGGGCGACATGGCGATTCCATGAGCGAAAGGAACGCTGGCAGCATCCATCAACTTATTTTCGACAAGCTTCGTGCGAGCCCTGTGGGCGTAATAAGCCAACGGGAAATCCTTTATGCAGTCCAGATAAGCTTCCCTAGCGAGGGAATCCTTGCCGAGCTTCATATAGGCGTCACCCAAGAACATGCGGGCGCCACTTCCACTCCACAGGAACGGATCCTTGGTCGCATCGATAAAGGCATTTACGGCCTCGTTCCACTTTTCCTGTTTAAAGTATATAAAGCCTATGCGGAACTTTGCCCACTGGCGTTTTACGTTGTTCTTAAAACGCTTATTCGAAAGAGTCTTGAAGCAAACGATGGCACTGTCGTACTGCTGCTTTTGTTCATATTCAAAGCCGCGCACCCACAAGTTGTTCGCATTTTCCTTGCTGAACTGGCTCACGTCCTGCAAAATGGAATCCATGGTCTTGATTTCCTTTGCATATTTCTGCGCATCGTTGCGATACAGGCGAAGCGTAGACTGCATCCAGAGCGGACGCGCTTCCACGGAATCAAGCAAATACTTGAACTGGGCTATGGATTCCTTTTCGCGTTTCAAAGTGCGAAGCGTTACGGCGCGTTTTTCCCACAAAGCAATACGGGTATCCATGTCGAACGTACTGGGCGGAAGTAACTTCTGCAAGGAATCTTCAGGAGGAGGAACCGCCAAACCCGGATTCTTCACCAACAGCAGGGAATCCAGTACATGAATGGAATCCAGCAGGGAAAGGCAGCTGGACGCCTCGTCCTTGGCGCACGCCATCTTCGCGTAAGCGACCTTTTCGCTGAGCGATTCCGGAGCGCCGTTCACCTTGCGAAGTCTTCGGACCGCCATGAAAGCGGAATCCCTATAAGGAGCGGCGCTCGTCAAGAGTTGCATGTAAAGGCGTTTCGCCTGCTTTTGCTGATTGAACTGTTCCAAATAAGTGGCATAGCGGTACTTGAGAGCCGCAGCATCTTCGCCCTTGGGGTACTTGTCCAAAAAAGCCTTCAGGGAATCGGCATGGGCATGGTCCGTAAGAGTCGTGTCAGCCATGGCGGCTTCAATTCGCATTCTCGAGACGGCCTTGTCGAAAGAAGGATCTGTCGCGAACTTTTCGCCCAAGGCGAAAGTCTTACGCATGTTTTCGAAATCGCCCTGCATAAAGCGAGCCTTCGCCATACGCAGCACTACGCTTTTTTCAAGAACGGAATCCCTGGAACGCAAGGAGTCGTAAGCGGCATAGGCGCTATCCCAGGACTCCTTGTAAAAGTAATGGGCCGCCTTGGCAAAATCCTGGATGTTCTTGGAATGGCCCATGTCGACGCTCGCCTTCTGGGCCCTCTCGGCACGAACCACCAAATTCTGGAAACGGTCCGAAGATATTTTTTCAAGTTCCTGGTACGGGTCCTGCGACAAAGGTTCCGTAGCAATCAAGCTATCGGAAACGGCAGCAGAAATCACGCCCGAATCCGGCACGGACTTCGCAGGAGTTCCAACAGCCTTGGCAGAATCGTTGACAGGTTCCGCACAAAGAAGACTCACGAACGGGACTAACAGGCAAAAAAGTAATCGACACATACACTAGTTCTGTTTTTCGCCGACATTTCCTAAAAGGCTAGAAATGCCCAAGTCAGAAATAGTCTGCGCATATTTTTTGGTGAGGAAAGCATTCACGCTTTCGGCATCGTCCATCTGCAACACGGTCAAGGCCGTTTCGCGAACATCTTCGAAGTTGATGGAACGGATAATCTTCTTTGTGGCCATCACGCTCCAAGGAGTCATGGATAGTTCATCGACGCCTAGGCCCACCAGAAGCAAGACGCTCAACGGATCAGAGCTCATTTCACCGCATACGGCAACAGGTATTCCCTGCCTATGGGCAGCCATCACGGTCTGGTAAATCATCGAAAGCACAGCCGGATGATGCGGCTGGAACATCTCGGTAATCAATTCGTTCGTGCGGTCTACCGCCAACGTAAACTGAATAAGGTCGTTCGTACCGATGCTGAAGAAATCGACCTCCTTGGCAAGCAGGTCCACGAGCATCACTGCAGCAGGCACCTCAATCATGATGCCCACCTTGACCTTTCCAATCTCATGACCTTCGGATACCAGCTGGTCCCTGCACTTGTTAATGAACGCCTTAGCGCGTCTCAATTCATTCAACCCGGAAATCATCGGGAGCAAGATGCGCAAGTTCCCTTTGGTGTTCGCCAAGAGCATCGCTCTGAGCTGCGTGCAAAAGACATCTTCACGGTCAAGACATACGCGAATGCTGCGCCATCCCATGAACGGGTTCGCTTCGTTCACCACGGAGATTCCACTCACAAGCTTGTCTCCGCCGGCATCCAAGGTACGGATGGTCACCGGACACGAATCCATCGTTTCCAGAATCTGCCGATAGGCGTATTCCTGTTCTTCCTGCGAAGGCACGTCCTTTCTGAAGAACAGGAATTCCGAACGGTAAAGCCCTATTCCCGTAGCGCCGAAGTCAGTGACCTTCTCGGCTTCGGACGGAAGTTCGATATTGGCATGGAGCGTAATGTACTTGCCATCGCGAGTCATGGGCTCCAGTCTGCGCATGGTGAAAAGTTCCCTGCGCTGGCGTTCAAACACTTCCTGCCGTTCATGGAACTTGCGCACGTCGTCATCGTTCGGATTGACAATGACCATGCCGCCGGAACCATCGACCAAAATGGTATCGTCCGGCTTGACTAGGGCCGCAATATTGCGAAGACCCGATACGGCGGGAATCTGCAAGGACCTTGCAAGAATGGCCACATGGCTCGTACGTCCGCCCGTATCCATCGCAAGGGCGCTCACTTGGCCGGGCTTCAAGGACATCAGGAAACTGGGAACAAACTCGTGAGCGACAAGGACGACTCCTTCGCCGACAGCCAATTCCTCCACCACCGGTCCGGAATTTTCCATGGCCGAAATCAAGCGGTTGTACAAGTCCCTCAAGTCGGTAGCCTTGTCGCGCATGGCCGGGGAATCGATCTTTTCAAACCTTTCGATGTAGCCGCCCAGCACCACATGGACCGCCCAACAGGCGTTTTTGTGTTCCTTCTTGATTTGATCCAGAATTCCGTTTACAAGTCCGGGATCCTTCAATATCATCAAGTGCGTCGAAAAAATCAAGCTGTCCTGAAGGCCAGTCCTCGATTCGGAGATTTCCTTGATCTTTGCGATTTCGTTCGCCGTTTTCGAAACGGCCTTCAAAAAAAGTTGTTCTTCGGCAGCGACCCTGCTTTCCGGGATAGTTTCTTCGACAACCGAAACTTCCCTGTTGATAATGGGAAAAACCTTTCCCAAGGCAAAGCCGGGCGAAGCCGGCACCCCAACGAGAACCGTACGGGGAGTCAAGCGAGCGGCTTCTGCGCCCGAATCAGTTTCGCTAGCAGGGTTCTTCGTTGAAATTGTCATGGAATAGCTGTTCCAACTTTTGCACGACTTCTTCTTCGTCTGCGCCATCCACTTCGAACTTCACTTCCGATCCCATGGGGATTGCAAGCATCATCACATTCAGAATGCTCTTCGCATTAGCCTTCGAGCCTTCGAAAATGATGGACACATCGCTTTGGGCAGGCGCCGTAATATCAACAATCATGCCAGCAGGTCTAGCATGAACGCCAAGCTTATTAGTAACCGTCAAACTTTTAACAATCATCTTTTCCTCAGAAAATGTCCACGTTCACATCGAGACCGTCATGCAAAATAACGCGGAACAAACTGTCTGCGGAATGGACTGTCTTTACGAGGTCGTCATGAAGTGTCTTATCGTTCATCAAGGTTCCAAGTGTATTGTCAGGAGACTGGACCTTGGCTATAAGTTCGTCCAAATGCTTTGTGACGCCTTCAAGATTGGCAATCAATGCATTCGCATTGTTCATGACCTTGTCGGAGCCGGCAAAGAGGTTTTCTATAGGAGGCTTCACGCCCGCCACAAGTTCGTTCACCTTGACCGTCACGTCGTTCAAGCCGGCGAGACTCTTTTTAAGCTGCGGGTCGGTCGTATTCACCAGGCTCATCAAGCGGTCTTCGAGATTTTCAGCCTTGGAAAGGAGTGTCTTGAAGCGTTCCTGGAATTCCGGGTCGGCGATAGTGCCGTTCAGAGCCTTCTTGACCGATTCCAAAAGCACCTTGGTGCTGTCGCAAACTTCACCGGCCAGTCCAAGTGCTTCGGCGATACCGGCATCAAACTGGCCGTCAATCGTATCGTTCGGCGCAAAGTACGTCGTGGAATCACCAAGAATCATGCCAATCTGGCGTTCTCCCATGATACCGATGTTCTGCACGCGAATTTCGGAATCCTTGGGAATCTTGACATCCGTGCGGAGTCGAACGGTGACCACTACACGATGGCCTGCCAATTCGATGTTTTCAACCTTGCCCAGCTTGACGCCGTTAACCTTGACGGGGTCATCGAGCACAAGCGTACTGACCTGGGTAAAGCGCAAATAGAAATGATTAAAGGTTTCGCGAGGGTCCTTTTCATTCAAAAAGAACATTCCGAACACCAATATGACTATGGCCAAAAGTACAACAAGGCCAACGGAGAAATAAAGTGTAGAATTCTTTTTCATTCTAGCATCAAATTAGCATATTCCCAAAAAAACGTCGGGAAATTTTTGGAATAAAGCCCCTTTTAGGGGGCCATTCCACCCATCACTCCTCGATTCGAGTAATGGGACTGTTGTTTTCGATGCCGTTCACATGACGGTCCAGCCAAGAGAGCAGCAGGGCGTCCCGTTCTTCGGGCGGGAGCAGAAACTTTTCACGTCCTTCCTTCTGCATGAACACGTCCAGATAGGTCATGAGCACCCCGCCCGCGACCGACACGTTCATGGACTCGGTAATGCCGTACTGCGGAAGCTTGAACTCGTAATCGGCGTGAGCCAGGGTATCCGGGTGATTCCCGTGGAACTCGCTGCCCAGATAGAAAGCCATCGGCTGGCTCAGATCCAGATCCAAAACGGAATTGGTGGTATTGGTGCTCGCGACAGCGATCTTGTAGCCCTTCGCACGGAGCTTTTCCATGCAAAGCATGCGCTTCTTGTACAGATAAAGATTCATCCACTTGTACGAACCCTTCAAGATGGACTTGTTCACGCTGTAGGCGTTGTCCTCTTCAATAATATGGACATCCTGCAGTCCGAAACATTCGGCTGTGCGGATGACGGCGGAAATATTGTGCGGGTCAAAAAGGTCTTCGAGCACCATGCAGAAATGTCTGGTACGGCGATTCACGACTTCCGTGAGCAAATCACGACGGCGATCCGTCACACGCGCAAGCAAAGATTCCAAAGTTTCGTTTGTACTCATTTTACCATCCTAGGTTCTTCAATCTTAATGGGAGCGGGCATCGCTTTTTGTTCGTCCCGTTCCTTTTGCAGTTTTTCAAAATCTCCCAATTTCCAGGGAGCTCCGTTCACGACATTTTCAAAGTCGATGACATACTGTACATTCTTTTGCGACTTGAGCGCAGCATTCTGCAACAAAGGTCGCTTGTCGCCGCCAAAGTATTTGCCGGCAGCCTTCTTGACATCATCCACGATGTTGTCAATTTTATCGTTCACGACGCTTTTGAAGACTTTCATCTGCATGATGGAATTCAAGACGGAATTAGCGGGGAACACTATTGCCGTCAATTTGTAGCTGAGTTCCGTCTTCGAAATTTCCTCCATGTCCAAGTAAGCGATAGCGGTACCATGGAGCGACCAGCGAAGCACTTTCGCATGTCCATAGCCAAAGAACAGGTTGCGCATGCCTAGCTTTTGTCCGGCACTATCCTGCAGGGCCCAGTAGAATTCACCCGAAAGGCTCCTGCCGTTGCTGCCACTGAAATACCTGCGGTTCGGGCTCGTGTATTCAAGCGAATAGTCTGAATCAAGGTACGCGTTGATAAGATCCGCCGTAAACGGCATGTTGTCGAACAGATAGCTGATGACGCTTTCGCCCAGGGGAAGCGTTCCCTTGTTTTCGTAAATGGCACGATACTGTCGCCCGAGTCTCGCATAAATTTCAGGTGCCATGGGCTGCTTCATGTCGGCAGGGAATCCGCGCTTGGTCACCTCGTGGAACGGTTCGCAGTACTCGGCATCGTACTTGACCTTCGGCCAAGGCTTCAAGTCGTCTTCCGTGCAAAAATCGTATTGGATATCCAGGCATGCCTTCACGCCCGAGCACAAGCTGCGCAGGTCGTCTTCCTTGTCAGCCAGTTGGGCCAGCATGCGGGCTCGCATACGGGCCTTCTGGAAAAGCGCCTGCTTCGCATCGAGCTTTTCTGCCTTCGACATTTCTTCAGGAGTCGCCGGAGCGGCAAAAGCGGAACTGCAGGCAAGCACCAAAAGAAGCGCCCCCACTAAAAGGCTCCGCGGACATTTTATATTCCACAACATTCCAACCATACGCACCCCGTCTACCTAAACTCCAGGCTGTCCAAGGGAACCACCACAAAAGGCTTCAACGCATCGAACTTGCTCACAGGGCCGACAATCGAAATGGTCATCTTGTCTTTGTCGAAATACTTCGCAATCATGGCCTTCACCTGTTCTGCGGTAACGGCATTGATTTCCTTTACGTAGTCCAGATAATGATCATCGGATTTACCCAGAAGTTCACCTTTTGCAAAAATGGAGGCAGTTGAAGACGGGGAATCAAAAAGACTGGGCAAGCTTTCGACAAGAGCCTTTTTCGCCTGGTCCAATTCCTCGGGAGTGGGGCCATCCTTCGCCAGTTTGTCGATTTCCTCGAAAATGAGCTTCATGGCAAAATCCACCGTTTCAACCTTGGTCTGCAAGGCAATCGTCGTCATGGCCGTATCGCGGTAATCGTTACCCACGGTGCTGTACACGGAATACGCCAAGCCTTCATCGCTACGCACGCGGTTCATCAGCCTGCTGGTGAAGCTACCGCCGCCCAGGATAAAACTCGCCAAGGCCGCTGGATAGTAGTCCGGATGAGGCCTCTTCACAAAAGGCTGGTTCATCGTGATATTCGCCTGCGAAATATCCTTGTCCACAACATAGGTACCCGGCTTGCGAATAAACGAAATCGGTTCGGGTTTCTGTTTCGGAGTCTTTGCGGAATCCACCTTCCAGCTGGCAAAATACTCTATCAACTGCGCAACGGCAGAATCCCTTTCAACGTCGCCCGAGAGCGCAAACACTATACGCTTCGACGAGAAGGTCCCCTCGGACAAGCGTTTCACATCGTCCACGGAAACTTTTTTGTATTCATCGAGCGAAGCATCCCACAGGCGAGGATTGGGAGCATAGTTCATCTTGGCCTTGAGCGCCGAAAGAATCTTTGCGGGCGTATCGTAACGGCGTTCGTAAGCCGTCACAAAATTCGCCTTCACTATTTCAAGCTGTTCCTTGTCGAAGGACGGCTGGGTAGCCACCTTCTTGGCAAGTTCCAACATGGCCGGGAAATCCTTCGAAAGACAGTCGATATCGATTGTCGAGAGGAACGTACCGGCACTTGTCGAAATGCCCGCACTTACGAACTCCAGGGAATCGTCCAAATCGTGAGCGGAAATTCCACCGCCGCCACCTCTGCGAATCAGGGAGCCGTACATTTCGGACGCGGCCTCGTCCTTAATGGACGAAACCGTCTTAGGTTCCTCGAAGTACATCGTAAAATTGACCAAGGGCAAGCTACGATCACTTACGATGTAGCCCGTAATCCTGTCGGAAATCTGGACGCGATAATCCTTCGGGTGCGGGGCCACGTAATTAAAAGTCGGGTATGCGATATTCTTGTAGCTCTCGGGAACATCCGATTTGGCAGCCGCACTGGAATAGACAACGGCAGGAGCCGAAGAAGAAGAAACCGGTTCGGCCTTCACCACCGTATTTTCCGTTTGGGGTGCAGGAGAAGACGAGCAGGCGATTAACGCCGCCATTCCAGAAAAGGAAGCAACAAACAAACTTAGAACTTTACGCATTTATAGAATAATATAGATATATGGCCCACTAATGGAAACTCCTGTTCCAATTTGGAGTAAGGAAATTCACATTTTTCTTTCTCATCGTAGAGAATGGTGGTATATTACCAATAGAGCCTTCCTGGTGGATACCTCCGCGGCATCACGACGTGAGCCGACAGTCTCCAAGAGAGACAAACCCACCAGGTGGGCTTTTTTTGTATCCAGACGTCAGGCGTCGGGCGTCAGAGGGCAGGCTTCAGGGATTAGCTGAAGCGTCCGTTAAGTTGTTTGCGACGGCGTCCGCGTTCAGAGACGACGGCTTCGACAAGGAACAAAAGTGCCGCCATTCCGAGGAAAATCTGGTAACGGTCCTGGTAGTTTTCCATGCGGTCGCTGGCCTGCTCCTTTTTCTCAAGGGTAGCGATTTCCGTCAGCACTTTCTGCAGCTGGAATTCACCCGGGCTCGCATAAAAATACAGACCGCCGGTCACGCTCGCAATTTCTTGCAACGTGCCATCCTCGAGACGGGTCGTCACGATGTTTCCCTGCAAATCTTTCTTGTAGGCGACTTCGCCATTTCTGGTCTTGACAGGTATGGGCACCCCTTCGCGGGAGCCGATGCCTATGGTGTAAATCTTGATGCCGAGCGACGCCGCTTCCTTGGCGGCATTCACGGCAGCGTCTTCGAGTTCTTCGCCATCGCTCATCAGAATCATCACGGAATACTGGCCCGCGCCACTCGTATTCTTGAACAGGTTCATCCCCTTTCGGATGGCGTTTTCAAGGTTGGTACCCGGCATGAGCCAGCCGGGATTGAGTTCGCGGAGCATCATCTGCACGGTACCGTAGTCGAGCGTAAGCGGAACCATCACCTGGGCTTCGCCACTAAACGCCACCAGGCCCACGCGGTCTCCCGACAGGCTCTCCAGAAAAGCGGAGATTTCGTGACGGCTGCGGACAAGGCGGTTGGGTTTTACGTCTTCGGCAAGCATCGAAAGCGAAATATCCTGCAAAAGTACGAGGTCGAGCCCCCTGCGCTCGATATGCTCCATTTTACGGCCCCACTGCGGACGCGCAAGGGCCACGAACAAAAAAGCGATTGCCAACAGGAGGATTGTCACCTTGGCCAAGCGGCGCCACGGAGAAACGCTGGTCGAAAGTTTCGGCAGCATCGAAAGGGACACGAAACGCGCCGCCAGCTTTTTGCGACGGTAATACGCATAATAGAACAACAATGCGAAAAGCGGCAGTGAAAAAAGACCCCACAAAAAGGTCGGTTCGGCAAATCTCATGGAAAAACTCCGTTCAATACAGGCAGTAATATACAAAAAAAGGGCTGTTTTTCCCATTTTTTTGCAAACTGAATACTCTACAAATACATTTTTAATATTATATTCTTATTACAGAGGAGTAGAGTGAATGGTTATTAACGTCGCATCAATAGAGATCAGCATACTGTGCATCGTCATTTTGTTGATGATTCTCGCCACTTATAAAGGGAACTTCCAGCAAAAACCGCAATCCGGCCTGTTCAAGCTCGTCATTTACTGTTTCGTCGTCTTCAGCGTCGTCGACGCCTCCTCCCTCATCATTTCACCCAAAGCATTCCAGCTCCAAAGGACCCTCAACTTCCTAAAGCTCGCTTCCTGTTCCGGAATCGGTCTTTCCTGGTTCCTCTTCATCTACAGCATTACCGACCACAGCATCTACAAACTGCGCAAGTGGTCGCCCCTAGTTGCGACACCGTTTTTTGCGATCGTGGTCATCTCGGCAATCGACCTGATTCTACACTTTAACGACAGTCAAATCCAGTTGAACAACAGCGTGTGGATAGCCTTCAACGCAGCCCTGGTCGTTTACAATATTGCAGCAAGTGCCTTAGCACACGTCAGCGCCCAGAAAAGCCGAAACAAGTTCTTGAGAAGGCAATACCGCTACCTGACGGTCATCATGTTCGTCCCCCTCGCGGCCATGGCTATCCAGGCTCAATTCATCGACATCATGATTTCGCCTCCGATTTTCGCCCTCACACTCCTGCACCTGTACATCAAGACCATTAAACGACAAATCACCCTCGACCAATCCACGGGAATCAACAACATCCACAAACTGGCCGAACACCTGACCGCCATTACCAGCAGACAGAGCTCCGACAAGCGAGTGTTCTACATGCAAATCAAGGTCGACCGCGCCAAGCACATCAAGAAAAAATTCGGTCTCGAGAAATACACCGAAATCATCTGCATGCTGGCAAAATACCTCGAGGAACAATGCCACCTAAAGGACGTATTCCTGGCCAGGGCGGACTTCGACAGTTTTGCAATAGTCTTTGAGGCGGAAAACCAGAACGACATAGAAACATTCGGTAACAACATCACAAGGAACTTCTCCCTCAACGAAAAGCAGAACATAATCCCCTGGGAAATTTCTTTCAGCATCTACTGGTCGGAATACGGAACCGAAGAAAACCCGACCATCGACAGCCTGCTCGACAACAAGACGAGCAACTGTCTCAAGTCGCCGTCCTAAGCATTTTCCAAGCGGTCTTTACGGAATGCGGACAAACCGCGTATTGGCGAGTACAAGCTCGAGCAAAATCAGAAGTGCGCCCACCAGAAGCCACGGATAGAACTTTTCGGCGTAGCGGGCGTACGCCACAGTCTCTATTTCGGTCTTTTCGAGTTGGTCGATTTCGGAATAGATTTCTTCGAGCTGTTCCTTGTTTTCGGCGCGGTAGAACTTGCCGCCCGTCTTTTGCGCGATTGCGCTCAAAGTGGCTTCGTCGATGCCTTCCTCGGGAGTGATGTCGCGTTCGCCCCACGAAATTTCACCAGTCCACGGATTCTGCTGGAATGCGAGAATCTTTCCTTTCTTTTTGCCGACGCCCACGGTGTAGACTTTCACTCCGAGGGACTGCGCCACTTCGGCGGCACGCACGGGAGAAATTACGCTGGCGTTGTCCTTGCCGTCGGTAAGCAACACGACTACGCGGGACTTGGCATCGGACTTTTCAAGGCGTGCAAGGGCGTTCATGAGGCCGTCGCCGATGGCGGTACGGCTGGCCACGATGCTGTCGCGAGCCAGTTCGTCGGTCACGCCGAGAATTTCAAGAAGGCTTCCGTAGTCAAGTGTCAAAGGACACTGCGTAACGGCACGGGAACCGAAGGCGGAAAGACCGATGCGGTCGCTGTGGCGCTTCTGGATGAAGTCGGCTATCACAATCTGGGCATACCCCATGCGGCTGTACTTCCAGTAATCGCCCGACTTGAGAATGCGTTCGGCGTTCATCACGCCAAGTTTCGCCTGTTCCGCACGGGTCAGCATGTCAAGTGTTCCCATGGAGCCGGAGACGTCGAGCGCAAGCATGATATCGACACCGTCGGTGCTAGTGTATTCCACTTCCATGGCATTCTGCGGACGCGCGAGCGCCACGATAAAGCAGCAAAGGGCAAGAAGGCGAAGTGCCGGAACTATGTGACGGAAACGGACCCTGCGACTAGGAACCGCGCGTTTCGCAATGGAAAGCGCAGGAAACTTGATAGTGCTTTTACGGCGATGTTCGCGATACACATAAAGCGCAATAAGCACAGGGACCAACACCAACAACCAGAACGCTTCCGGATTTTGAAAGTGCAAACTGCCTATATCCATTTTTGCTCCAGCAATCCAAATAAAAAGACTAAAAACGGGCCAACGCCCCAATTACAACGAGAATATACAATTTGGCGGTTTCGAAGACCGCCTGAAAAAGTGTTTTTTTCGTAAAAATTCCGTCTTTGCACAAAAAAAAGCCGATGCACCAAGCGATGCATCGGCATATTCAAAGGGGATGAATTACTTTACAATGACGGAGCGGAGACTATCGCCCACGCGAACGATGTAGGAGCCCTTGTTCGGGACTACAATGTTCTGCACGGAATTCGCGATCTTGCCGGAAGCGATGACCTTGCCCTGCATGCTGAAGACGGCGTAGTTTGCACCGAGCTTAGCTTCAGAGACCTGAATCATCATGCCCATGGCAGCGACACGGACCACGTGGAGAGCGTCGGCGGTAGCGATAATGCCGACACCCGTATTCGGGTCAATAACGCCCTGGCCGTTCGGATTGTTAGGATCGACGGTCTGCTGGCCCTGCTGGCCTTGCTGGTTGTCACCACCCTGCTGGCCTTGCTGGTTGTCGCCACCCTGAGTGTTGTTGCCGGTATTCTTCGGAAGGCCGTCACCCGGCACGACATAGCCAGTAATCTTGTCATAGGAAATAGGCTGCTTGTTGGCATCGAGGAACTTGATGGACTTGATGGAGATGGCTCCAATGCCTCCCTTCGAGTCCTTGACTTCCCACTTGAGGCCCTTGGCGTTCTTCAAGACATCCGTTGCGTTAGGAGCCGTGCTCTTTTTCACCCAGTCCATGATGGTAAACGCGTTCTTGCCGTCGGCCTTGCCATTCGGACCATAACCGTAACCACCTTGTTCCGGAGTGAGATCGTACGTCGTTTCCTGGTAGTCGCTGGAAGCATCCACATAGGAGCCCGGTTCGCCACCGGCTTCGACAGTGACGGTATTGAGGATGGCCATGCGGATGGGGCCGGAAGCCTTCTGGTTCACAACAAGGTACTTGACACCAAGATTAAGGAGATCGACACCCTTCTCGTCGCCACGGAACGACATGGCAATGCCTGCGCTCGGATACTTGAGCTGATCTTTCAGGGCCTCGACATATTCCGGTTCCGGACCGATTTCCATGGAGGCTTCGGCATAGAGAGCGCCATCGCGGTAGAATAGCGGCGAAGAACCGGAGTCCGGCATCATCTTCGTACCGATGCCGAGTTTGTCATGGTAGGAACCCCAGTTCCAGAAGCCGGAGAGAGCCACGGTGGAGTCACCCTTTTCCATCTGCGTACCTTCGACACTCGAAACAGACGGAGCCTTGGACGGATCCGGAGTGAACTTTTGGAAGCCGGAAATATCGTAGAGGTTCGGCATGTTGCCAGTCATGAGGAGGAGGTAAAGTACGTTCAACGTTGCAGGATAGTACTTTTCGCCAGACACATTATCGCCGCAGCCATTAGCCTGTTCACAGCTGGTGAGCGAAGAAAGTGTCTTGTACACCGTGCCAAAGAATGCCTTGGCTTCGTCACTATCCACAGAAGAAGTTGCGAGGCCAATACCACCGGAGAACGAAGAAGAAACGAAATTACGCTTCTCGCTATCGTCCTTTACATACGTATTATTCTGATACTTATAACCCGAATTGATGCCGCTTGCAGTGCGGGCTTCCGGGATGACCCACTGGGTAATCTTCTTGTTGAAGGTCTGTGCGTCGGAATCGCCGTACCAGTAATAAGCCCAAGCGGTACGCCACGGAGTACGGGAAGCATCGTCATAGAAGCCCAGGTCGTTGGAAACCTTACCATTTACCTTAGGCTGATGAGAGGTCCAGTCGCACCAGTCGCCCACAAGACCCGTTTTGGAATCCTGGCAGGCGAGCAAGTCCTTTGCAGCCTTTTCGCGAATCGTGCCCCACTTGGAATCGCCGGACACCTTTTCGAACAGGCGGTAATGGCCAAGCATCACGTAGCTCGGGTTCAAGTCAGAAGACCAACCGCTACCCGGCTTGAGGGAGTTGTTGCCATCAATGTCGTTCTGGGCAATCCAGTTAATAATGGTCTTCGCATCGGAAAGGTAGGTATCATTATTCCACTGCTTGGCAGCCATCACTAGGGCGAGAGCAGCATCTTCGTCGGCGTCCGTTGCAGAACCGTTATCGGCTTCGCAACCGACACGCCAGTTCATGCCGCCTCCACGACCGCCATTGTTTGTCCAAGTATTGTACAGCTTATCGAACACGGACTGTTCATCCATGTACACAGTAATCAGCATGCCGTAAGCGATAGCTTCGGAAACGGTAGAGCAGGTTCCTTCAGGGGCGTAAATCCAGCCCTGGGATGCATCGTACCATGCCTTTTTCCACTTATTGTAGTGGTCCTTGATCATGTCCGTATCGGCATACTCAATGGTCGTGCCGTGCGGATGTTTCATATTCTGCGGAAACGGATAGCTTCCGGCCATAGCTGTCACAGCGGAAACCGCAGCAACGCCAACCATAACTTTGAAAATATTTTTCATATTCATCCTCAATGAATTAATACACCCTATTCCCAAAGTCCCAAATATACACGAAATCTAGTTTTTATTAAACCCTTCGTCATGTAATAAATAGGTTGCATAACGGAAAAGTGCAAAAGCGCACACGTTCTCGCAGTCTCGTGTTTTTATTTATTTACACTCTGTCGTTTGATTCCACGATTTTCCGCAGAACATTTATCACACGAGGGGGCGTAAACGGCTTCGACAAATAATCGACCATTCCCGCAGCCAAGGATTTCTGACGATCCACCTTGAACGAATTTGACGAAATCGCAACTATGGGGAGGTTCTCGTCGGGGTACATCGCATGAATCTGGCGAGTCGCCTCGTAGCCGTCCACCACGGGTATCTGGACATCCATGAAAACGCAATCGTAATAGTGGGAGCCATTCAGCTTCACCTGGTCAATGGCCTGTTGCCCATCTTCAACGATATCGACCTCAAGGCCAAGATCATGGAACAAATCGACGGCAATTTCCCTGTTAAACTCACTGTTCTCGACAAGAAGTACGCGTTTGCCCTTAAGGGAATCCTCGGACCATTCCGGTGCAGTTCCGAACCCGACATAGCCTTCACTTTCAGCATGAGCGCGCAAGAACTTCAAGCGTATCTTAAGCGTTATCCCTGAACCGGAATTATTGCTGTATTCGATTTCGCCGCCCATCAAGTCGACGATACGCTTCACAATGGCAAGGCCAATCGCACGCCCGTCAATGCGCGCATAGAAGAAAGACTTGTCGTGGACGGTTTCCTGCAAAATCGAGGTCGCTTCTACGGAGGAAAGCCCTTCACCGCTACCTTCAAAGCAAAGGCAATACTGAACATAGTCGCCATTGTCGCACGGGTCTTCTTCTATCGTGAATTTGAGGGTGCCATTCCGCGGAGTGTACTTGATGGCTCCCGTAAGGACGTTCGTCACAATTTGCTTCACTCGAGCTTCGTCAAAAATCGCAAAGCGGCAGTCCACGCAAGAAAAATCGCTTGAAAAATCGATATTCCTATCTTGAACCTCCTGTTCCAGGGCACCGCAGAGATCCTCGGACAATGCAACGACATCATTTTTCTCTTCATTCAGCACAATATTGTCGAATTCCAGGTGCGCCACATCCAAGACGTCGTCGACCAGCTGGAGCAGAAAATCGCAAAGCGTCTTGCACTTGCGGACACAATTCAGCACATCTTCCCTGTTGTCCAGGTTCTTTTCGATTCGGCCGGCGCAGCCCAATATGGCGCTCAACGGAGCTCGAATATCGGCGCTCACGTTCGACAAAAAGCGGGACTTCGCCACACTGGCCACCGAAGCCTCGTTCCTTTGCTTTTTCAATATTTCCTGTTCCTGGGCACTTCTAGCGAGCTGAGCGCGTTTAAGGCGATTGTCCAAAAAGACGAAACCAACCGTAAAGAACACTATCGCGAACAAGACGAAGGTGACGACAATGTACATGGGATGATAGCGAAAATAATCCCACAGCGGCATCTCGTTAATAAAGTACCAGCCGAACTGATGCGATACCGCCTCTATGGCCTTGGGCGATACGGAAGCGCGGCTTTTCGAGAGAATCGAAGCGACATCGTCCAATTCGCTTTTCGGCAGATACGGGCTCAAAAGGAATTTCGCCTTGGGATTCCTCTTCACCACCAGCGTCTTGGAAAAGTCCGTGTCCACAAAATGCGCGGCCAAGGGATACAACAAGTAAGCGGCATCGACGTCCTTCGCCTTCACCGCATTCACCACCTGTTTCGGGGAATTGAAGAACACCACATCTTCATCGTCCAGACCGGAGTCGAAGTCCAGGAACTCCAGCATGGTCTTCATCACGGCAACTTTTTTCTCGTCGCCCTGGAAATCCTTACGCTTGACGACAGCAAGGTCGAGAGTCAATAAAGTCGGCGCCTTGGCGAGGCCTTCGTGCGACTTGATTTTCGCCATCTTGTAGGCCATGCCGTTCTGCTGCATGACAAGGTTGAGGACATCCACCAGGATGCCCTTGTAATCGCCGTTTTCAAGGAATGCATACGGACGCGTATTTCCGTCCACATAGAACGTGAGGGTATCGCCGCCGATGGAATATTTTTCAATAACCTTTTTTTCGCGTTCGTCATATTCAACGGGGTCGGCAAACAAAGCCTGCGCAAGCAAGCTCATCAAAAAGAACAAGACGGATATTTTATTGAACTTTTGCATTGGCTTTTGCTTTTTTGCGCTTTTTATTCCACACCTTGAATTCCATGTACAACGTGCTCACCGTATAGACGAACAGCAAGAAGAGAATGGTGTTCTTGGGGCAGTTCAAATTGCAGATTCCCCAGGCGATGGAAATTAGCGGCAGGTGGATGAGGTACGGGTAGAAACTCGCACGGCCCACGTGGCGCACAAGGCCTATGCAGAAAAAGCGAGCCATGAATCCTTTGCCACTCAAAAGACTCAGTACGAAAAGACCGTAGATGAACACAGGCAAACTGTGATGGAGGAAATAGTTGACGCCCGGATTCAGGTTCGGGCCCATGAGGAAAAGGCTTCCGTAGAGGGCGGCAAGCAAAAGCGCCTGGACAACGCCCGACACGTAGTCCTTCTTGAGATAGTCGAACACGCCCTCGGTGTACAGGCGGAAGATGACCATGCCGAAAATGTACTCAAATACGCGGACAGGCGCGAACATGTGGAAGAACGTGTACTTCTGCGTGTAGCCATCGAACCAGAGGTTGCCCGTGAGGCCAAAAATTGTAGCCCAGACGATTCCCGGAATAAACACGCCGCCAAAGAGGAACCAGAGCATGCGACGGTTCTGCTTGAAGAGCCAACGGCTGAACCAGGGCGTAATGGCATAGCACAGGAAGAAACTGGTGAGCGACCAGCTGGGTTCGTTGAGTTTCATGCCGAGGTCCGGAGCGATGGACCAAGTGAGCGTGAGGTGCATCAAGAGGCTCCACCAGGGGCGCCACATATTCGCAAGCCCCTTCGCGGCACAGTCGCCGAGCTCGCCAAAGGCAGGGAGGTGGCTGTAGCCGCTGAACTTGAAGATGAGCACCACGAACATGAGGAGCGTCATGAAGAAGTGGAGCCGGTATAGCTTTGCTATACGGGCGAACATGAAGGGAATCACCGGGATGCGGCGCTCGGGGTCGCTGAACTTGCTCGCAAAGAGGAATCCCGCAAAAACGTAGAAGATGCCCGCAGCAAAGGCCGGAGCCTTGAAGATAGGCATGAGCCATGCGCAACCCGCCATGTACTGAAGTGCATTGGAACTGCCCAGATGGAGCATCACGATGTTGACGCTCGCCAAAAGACGGAGACCGTCGATTGCCGGGAAGTAGTTTGCCTTGGAAGGTTTCTTGGGGGCCGGATTTTCCATATTCAAAACAAATCTAAAAAAAATAAAACGCCCCGGACTGTTAATCCGGGGCGCTTAGGATGTTAGGAGAGGTATTTTAAAAGTCCATTCCGAGGCTCGGCCACATGGAGGGCGAAATTCCATCGAAGCGAATGTTGTCGAGGTAGATTTCGGCGTCCTTGTTCACGACAAAATTGAGGGAGTTCACTGCGGTAAACTCGGTTCCAAAGTCCTTCGCGGTAAAGGTGAAGTGCGTCCATTCGCTGCCGAGAGACATTCCCTTCGTAGCGTGGTATTCGCGTTCGCCCTTGTCGCTGCGCCTTGTAATCTGCAAGAACATTTCGCCCTCGCCCTTCGCATCGAACGAGATTGCTGTTGTCTTGCGCAAGTCGTAGAACGCCGGCGTTTCGCTCCTATCGAAGTCGCCGCCGATGGAGAAGCCTGCCACACCGTAGCCGCCTTCAAAGTCGGGGTCGATGGTAAACTTGATGTGCAGGCTGCTGCCGTTTTTCGCCTCGGCACCCGTAACCAGGATATCCTTGCTTGCAATGTTCGGGCTGCTGCTCTTGCCGCCCTGCAGCGAATCCGTACAGATAAACCACCATCCTTCGCCGAAGCTCTTGCCCAGCATGGTTTGACGGCTGGACCACTTTTCAAAGTCTTCGACTACGGTAAAGATGCTGTCGGCGATATCTATGTTGTTCGTAGTACCGGCATTTTCGAGACCGGTCTGCATCTGATACGAGAACTTGCCGAAATCGCCTTCGACGAATGCGTAGTGAACACCTTCGGGAAGCGCATCAAAGGCAAACGAGCCATCTGCAGCGGTTTTCACCGACTTGTCGAGAATGGTAACAGTCGCCCCGGCAACGGCAACGCCACGATTCGTAATAACGCCTTTCAGTGACACGCTGGCTGCAGCGGCTAGTGTTTGCGACGGTTGTTTGCCAAAGTCAACCCAGCGCATCACCGAAAGAGAGTCTCCAGAGCGGGATTCCAGCAAGTGCTGGCCGCTTAACGAAGAAGCGAATTTGAGCCGGCCATCGTTGTCCAGCGTATCGCTCCATTCCAATTCCATAGAATCTTCATTCATGCCCCAAAGGCGAGCCATGCCACGAGCCAAGGGAGCCCCCGAAGGACTCGTCACCACGATGCTGTTGGCAAGTTCTGCCTCGCCAGCGTCGCTGCCGGTGCCATTCGCCACGGAATCGCCACCACTGCAGGCGCCAAGGAAAAGCACCACGAGCAAAAGATCAAACATCATGACCGCGGAAGCAAAAATATTGCTGTTAAGCAACTTCATTTTCACCTCCGTTATGGGAATTTTTGACAACCGCACGCGGCATGAACTGGATTCCCAGATGGCACACGCGGTCGGGATTGCGGTCTTCTTGAGCCATGGCCAGAATCTTCTGGCGGAACTGCTGGATTTCAAGACGGACCTTTTCAAAAGTTTCCTTCGACATGCTGCATGTCACCGAACTCAGACTACGATCGTCGCTAGAAAGTTCGTCAAAGACATCGCGGTCGATTTCAAGATTCTTCAGATGGTATTTACGCAAGAAAGTGCTACGGACGCGAGGCGGCGTCGAAATCACCGGGTCGGAAACCTTGTAGCAGCCATCTTCGTCTATGCGGACAAAGCCGTTCTGAATCAAATAGTCGATGGCACCCTGCACCTGAGAACCCTTTAGCGCGGGTACCATCATGCGGCCAATCTTCTTGGCCACATCGCAAGTGTCGCCACCACGGGGTAAAAGCGGCAACAGATCGCGAATAACCGGGATATACCACTTTCCGAAGAACTTCAAGGCGGAATCCTTGAGGGCGTATTCCACATTTTCACTGCGGGCGGAAAGCAGTTTTTTCAAAAGCAAGTCGCGCTTGTCGACATTCTTTTCGTTGCCGAAGCGGACCATGTTCATAAAATACTCGGACTCGGACTTCCCCAGGGAGAAGGAACGAGCCAAAGTCTCGGCGTTCGCCAGAGAGAGCGGGCGGCTGCCGTCAAGAATTCGAGAAAAGAAGGCGGAACCCTTGACATCCAGGTCGTTCTGGATGCTGCGCAAGGAGGCGCCATTTTCGGCCTGGAGGTTTGCCAAGACATCGCGCAAGTACTCGACATAGTCGAAATACATATATACACTTATTTTGGAAACACTTGCCATATCAATAAATATAAGCAAAAATACAATGAAAGTCAATAGATTTTTCAAACATTTTCCATATTTTTTGGAAACAGGCTTTTTTGAGGAAAAAACGCCACAAAACGCAAAAAAGGCCCCCGAATCGGGAGCCTTAGAGGCAGTTTTTCTCTAGGAAAAACGCCGGATTTAGGAATTTTTAGCGGACCACGCGCACAGACTGCATGGCGCCGGTAAAGCGATTGCGCAGGTAGTACACGCCGGATTTCTTCACAGCGGAGGAACTCTGGAGAATTTCGGTTGCGGCTTCGAAGCCGTAGGCACTCAAAACACCGAGGCGCACGCCCTGCTGGTCGAACACGTAGTAGTCCTGGAGAGCGTTCGGATCGTACTTGAATCCGGCGCCAATCGCTGCAGGAGGTTCTTCACCGTTACCACCGATCTGGGAATCGCCGCCGTTGTCGCCAGCCTGGGCAGTATTGCCGCCGTTGCCACCCGTCGAAGCGACATCGCCCTCGACGAAGGTGAAGTAGTCGACGTTAGCGTAGTCGCCCGTGATTTCGAGCTTGAGCACATGCTTGCCGGCGGTAATCTTCGTGGTCTTCGCGGAGAAGTCCTTGTAGACATCCCACTTGTTGTCGGCGGTCTGGTCAATCTTGATTTCGTCGGTGACGGCCTTGTCGTCGATGTAGTACTTGATGGCAGCGCTCGTGCCACCCGCGGCACCGCTTGTCACGATGGTGTATTCGGCGTCCTTCGCGACTTCGACGGTGTATTCGAGCCATTCGCCCGTCTTGGTCATGCCAAGCACGACTCCGGTGCCTTCGTCATACAGATCGACGCCGTCACCATCACGGTACTTGGAGCCGCCATCGTTCGTGTAGTCATCACTGTAAGACGTATTGCCTTCGCCGACACCGTTCTTGTCGTAGTCTTCGACTTCAATCTTGCCGGGGATGGCGAGAGCCGTGCCCTTGAACGGTTCCTGCGGAACCGGCTCGGGAGGTTCATAGCCTTCGCCGCCGATAAGACCCGTGGTATTCTTGCCCTTCGCGACATTGCTCGGGTTGCCGAAGTATTCCTTCATCCACTTCATGGCCGGACGGTCACTTCCGTTCTTGATGATGCCGGAGTTACCGTTCGTAGTCCAGGTTGCGCCATAGACATAGCCCCAAAGCGTAATGCCAGCGACCTGCGGGGATTCCCAGAAGGCGGGAATCTGTTCGGAGTAGCGCTGCTTCTGTTGGTTGTCGTTGTCGGTACCGATATCGTATTCGGTAATGAACAGCGGCATCGGTTCGCCCTTCGCATTCTTCACGCTCGTCTGGATCTTGTTCAGAGCGCTCTTGAAGTTGCTTTCGTTCATGTCGGTGAGGTCGTGAGCCTGCTGGCCGTAAGCGTCCACCGGGGCGCCCTGCTTCACGAGCTTGTTCACGAGGTCAATGCCTTCGTTGATTTGCCACTGGAACGTATTGTAGTCGTTATAGATGAGGATTGCCTTCGGCCAACGTTCACGGGCCATCTTGAAAGCGGTCGCCACAAATTCGTAGTTGCCGTTATCGCCGCCGAGAGCCGGGATGATGTTGTTGTTCTTGCCGTAGCCGGAATGGTAGCTTCCGCCGCTCTTGATAGCTTCGTTCACGACGTCAATCATTTCGAGGTCGGGGTACTGCTTCGCCACACGGTCAAACCAAGTCGTGATGGCCTTCTTGGTTTCATCGGCGCTAAGGCCGTTCAACCAGTTCGGGTACTGGGAGCCCCACACAAGCGCGTGGAACTTGAAATGCCCGCCATTCTTCTTGGCCCAGTTGTAGCAGGCATCGCAACCGTTGAAATTGAAATTGCCGCGGGAACCTTCGATGGAAGCCCACTTGCACTCGTTTTCAGCGGTAATCTGGTTCCAGTAGGTACCAAAATCGCTCTGCACCTGGCCGCGAGTTGTAATGTTACCGATAAACTTGGCACCACCTTCTGCGAAGGGAGCGGCAAGCGAAAGGGAAGACACAGCCAACGTTGCCACAGCAACAGCCTTGGCGACTCTGGAAAATGACTTTTCCATATCCAACATCCTTGTTTGAACCATACACATCCCGTTACGGGACATAGCTAATCTATTTTCAGGTTCTCAATTTATCCCGAGCATGCAAATTTATTCTATAGACATAATGTCAACGAACCGCACACATGCAAAAAAGACACCGTTTTTGCAAAGAACGGCGTCATAAAAAAATCCCCGGATCGCTCCGGGGAAAAGTGTGATGTTTTAAATGCCCGACCGAATTAGCGGACCACGCGAACTGCCTTCATGGCACCGGTGTCACGGTCACGCAAGTAGTACACGCCGGAATTCTTCACAGCGGAGGAATTCAAGAGAATTCTTGCGGCATTGTCGGCGTCGTAGGCGCTCAAAGGCGTACCCACGCGGACACCCTGCTGGTCGAACACCAAGAAGTGCTTGAGACCATTCTGGTTGAACTTGACAGCCGTCGGGAGGGCAGTCGTGCCGTTCGGATCGGTCGGATTAGCCGGATCGACCGTGCTAGAAGCATTGCCACCAATCGGTTCCGGATCGGCGCCGTCGCCTTCGACGAATGTCATGTAGTCCACGTCAAAGTAACCCTTGGTCACAATGAAGCGAAGGATATGCTGACCTGCGGGGAGAGTGACCTTGGCGGAGACCTTCTGGAAGTCATCGTAGTCCTCGCTATCGCCAGAACTGGACGGAAGCACTTCGACGGCATCGGCGATAACCTTTTCATCCTTGGTGCCCGGGTCCAGAGTGAGCGTGAAGTTCGGGCCGGCAGAAGGTGTTGCAGCGGAGACGTACACGGTGTAATCGCCAGCCTTGGCAATATCAACGGTGTATTCCAGCCAGTCGCCATCGGCGTTGTAGCCGGCGGCAATGCCAGTAGCCTTTTTGTACAGGTCAACGCCGGTATCGCTGCGGTAATCGCTGTCACCATTGTTGTCCGAATCGTTATCGGCAAACGAAGTATTGTAGCTACCGTCTTCGTTCTTGCCCTTGCCCGGAATGTCGAAGTCTTCGATTTCGATTTTACCCGGGATGGCATGAGGAGTACCCTTGAACGGAAGCTGCGGTTCCGGATCGACGGCAGTACCGCCGGCAAGACCTGTGGTGTTCTGGCTCTTCGCCTTGTTGCTTTCGTTGCCGAAGTATTCCTTCAGCCACTTCATAGCGGCACGGTCGCCTCTGCCATCGTTGATAATGCCAGAGTTGTCAAGCCAAGTCGCGCCATTGATGTAGCCCCAAATGGTGATACCCGCAATGTGCTCGTTTTCCATGAAATAGGAAATCTGTTCTTCATAGCACTTCTTCTGAGTATTATCATCGGCGATACCGATGTCGTATTCAGAAATGAACATCGGCATCTGCGTCTTGCTCCAGATTTCTTCAATGGTGCTCTTGAGGGTATTGATGTTCAAGCAGTTACCACCACCGCCGGTACCGCCAGCACCACCGCCCTGGGTCGTCATGTCATGGGCCTGCAAGCCGTAGGCATCGACCGGAGCGCCGTTCTTCTTGATGGTATTGATGAGGTTGATGCCGCCATCCTTGTCCCACTGCACGGTGTTGTAGTCATTGTAAATCAAGATGGCATCCGGCCAACGTTCGCGGGCCATCTTGAAGGCCGTCACGACGAAATTGTAGTCGCCATTGTTGTCGCCACCCAAGGCTCCGATGATATTGTTGCCGTTACCATAACCGGAGTGATAACCATTGCCGCCACGAATAGCTTCGTTCACGACGTCAATCATTTCGAGTTCGGGGAATTCCTTTTTTACAGCATCGAACCAGTCGGTAATGGCTTTCTTGGTATCATCGACGCTAAGGCCGTTCAGCCAGTTCGGATACTGGGAGCCCCACACGAGAGCGTGGAACTTGAAGTGTCCTTCATTTTGCACAGCCCAGTTGTAGGCAGCCTTACATCCGCTGAAGTTACGATTGCCGCGGGAGCCTTCAATGGACGCCCACTTACATTCGTTTTCAGCCGTAATCTGGTTCCAGTATTGACCGAAATCAGAACGAACCTGGCCGCGTGTTGTGATGTTACCGACGAACTTCGCAAAACCGTCGGCAAGGCCGGGTCCCGCAAAGCTCAAGGAAGATGCCGCAAGGGCAACTGCGATGGCCTTTGAAGCCAAAGATTGTGTTTTTTTCATATCCACATCCTTTCCTGTTGAAAAAATTTTCAACATCCCATTATACACTAACATAAAAATATCCCCAAAAACTCAGCAAAATTCACTAAAATTTGAAACTTTCATTGACAGATTGTCAATGGAAAGAAAAACCCCAAAAATGCCGTTTTTATGCAAAAAACGCCACTTTTGGGGAAAACTCCTGGTTTTTTGGTATTACCCTCGAACATTCCCGAGGGTAAATGCTGTTTCTGACCGAAATTTCAGAAATTTTAGCGGGCCACGCGCACAGCCTGCATCTTGCCGGTGTAACGGTTGCGCAGGTAGTATACGCCGGAATTCTTCACGGTAGAGGACGTCCTCAGAATCTGGGCGGCGGCATCGAAGCCGTAAGCGCTCAGGATACCCATGCGTACGCCCTGCTGGTCGAACACGTAGTAGTCCTGAAGAGCGTTCGTGTCGTACTTGATGGATGCTCCGATGAAGGTGTTGCCGCCATCGTCAATCTGCGCCTGACCATTGTTGTCGGCAGCCTGCTGATTGCCGTTGTCGCCAGTGGTTGCACCAGTGTCGTTTGCGGCCTGCTGATTGCCATTGTCGCCAGTGGTTGCACCAGTGTCATTTGCGGCCTGCTGATTGCCTGCGCTTTCTTCCTTGATTTCTTCGGCAGAGAGCTGCAAGTAGTCGATATTGCAGTTGTCGCCCGTAATCAAGACCTTCAATTTATGCGTGCCTGCGGTCAACGTGACCTTGCCCGCCTCGACAAGCTTGTAAACGCTCCAGTCTTCGCCAGTCTTCGGCACGGTGACAGCACTTCCGGCATCCTTGCCATCCAATTGCAGCTGGAAGCCGGAATTTTCGGCTCCACTGGAGACGTTGGCATAGATAAAGTAGTCACCGGCAGTTTTCACGTCGATGGTGAAGTGGAGCCATTCGCCCGTAGCGGTATAGCCCACGGCAACGCCAGAACCGCCCTTGACCAAGTCCACGCCTTCGTCGGCGCGTACGTTCGCATCGCCACGATTGTCGTAATCACTGTCGCTGAAGCCGCTCATGCTGCCACCGACATCGTAATTTTCCATTTCGATTTTACCCGGGACAGAAGCCTTGGTATCCTTGTACGGAGTCGGCTCCGGAGGCGGTTCGGCCGGTTCACCGCCGCCAATGCCCGTTGTATTCTTGCCCTTGGCCAGGTTTTCCTTGAAATACTGCTTGAGCCATGTCATGGCCGGACGATCCTGGCCGTTTTTGATGAGGCCGGAGCAGCCGTTGGCCTGTCCGTTGCAGTTCAGCCAAGTCTGACCATAAATGTAGCCCCACAGAGTAATGCCCGCAATCCATTCGGTTTCCCACAGGAACGGAATCTGGTTGGCATAGTCGTTTTTCTGTTTCTGGTCGTCAATCTGTTCGATATCGTATTCAGAAATGATGAGCGGAATCTGCACGGCGTCGTGAATCTTTTTCAATGCCGACTCAAACTGGCTCTTGCCGAGGTTCGTCACGTCATGGGACTGCTGACCATAGGCGTCCACAGGAGCGCCCTGGGCCTTGATTTGCTTGATAAGGTCGATACCCTGGTCGATGTTCCATTGAATTGTGTTGTAGTCGTTATAAATCAAGATGGAATTGGGGAAATACTTGCGAGCCATCTTGAATGCCTCGGCCACGAACGTGTACTTGCCGTTATGGCCGCCAAGAGCCTCGATGATTTTCGTCTTGGTATAGCCGGAGTGGTAGTTGTTGCCACCCGTGCAGATGGCCTCGTTCACCACGTCGATCATTTCGATGCCGCCCATGGGATTGTAGTGGTCGGCAACGGCCTTCATCCACTTTTCAATCACTTCCTTGGTACGCTCTGCGGAAAGGCTCGTAATCCAGTTGGGGTACTGGGAGCCCCACACGAGGGCATGGAACTTGAAATGGCCTCCATTCTGCTTGGCCCAGTTGTAGGCGCGGTCGCAACCGCTCCAGTTGTACTGGTTTTCTGCAGTGTTGATGGAACCCCACTTGCATTCGTTTTCGGCGGTAATCTGGTTCCAGTATTGACCGAAATCGCTACGGACCTGACCTCCCGTCGTAATGTTTCCGAGGAACTTTGCGCCGCCATCGGCCATGCCTGGGCCCGCAAAGGAGAAAGTTGTCGTTGCGACAGCAACTGCGGCTAAAACCTTAGCCGACTTCAAGATATTTCGCATATCCACATCCTTGTCATACACCACCCCAAAATTGAGGCTGTCATAAAAATATCCTTCACAACAGCCATTATCGCACGACCCCCAAAATGTCCCATTTACAAAATGTCAAAACGTACTAAAAGATTTACATTATACCCGTTTTTTTGCGAATTACATATTAATGTCTATGTAAAAAAGCCCTGTTCCGCCAAAACAAGCTGTGTGGAACCATTCACCCCGATTGTTGTATAGCGCACAACGTTTTAACAACGTCAAGTACGAAAAAATGCCCCAAAGACATTTCCCGCATCTATTTTTGCTATCGGAAACGGTGCCGTTCTTGGTTATGGACACACCAACACAAAAAAGGAGCAACCATGCATCTCTCAAAGTTACCGGTCATTGCTGGCGGAATCGCATTGGCAACCTCCATGTCATTTGGCTGGAGTATATCGGGTCAGGTCACCACGAAAGCGGGTGAACCTCTTTCTGGAGTAAAAATCAACACAATGAATATGGGTGGTTTCGAGACAACGTCGAACGAAACCGGCGCATTCGCCCTCTCGAGCGATGGATCCACCGAGGCAATCAGCGGCATCAGCGTATCTACCCTGTCGGTACATTTCGCCAAGAATGTTCTCGGTCTCGAAAACGTTAACGCCCACAACCTCAAGATTTCCGTAGTCGACGCTCTCGGCAAGGTGACTTTCCAGAAGGAAGTCCGCGAAGCATTCGGTTCCATGAGCTTTGACCTGGGCAAGACCGCCTTTGGCGCCAAGTTCGCACGCGTTAATGCCGATGGCAAAAGCCAGACATATTCCCTCACCGACGGCAAGGCTCTCCTGAAGGAAGGCGACATTCTTCCCTTCATCCAGTTTGCCAAGGAAGGCTTCGCCAACACCACCTACCAGATGCAACAGGAAGTCGAAGAAAACGTGAAAATCACGCTGGAAGCGGCCTCCGCAACTCCGGCAACCCCCGCTTCCAGCGCTTCGGTCGTTCCTGCAACTCCGGCTTCCAGCGAAACAGCGGTCGTTCCGGCATCTTCCGAAGCAAAGGCAGAAGTTGTCGTTGATTGCTCCGGCAAGGAATACAAGGCTGGCGACCACAACATGAGCGTGAACGTGGACGGCAAGAACCGCACATTCATCATGCACGTGCCTAGCGCCTACAAGGGCGACAAGCCCGTACCGCTCGTCGTTGACTACCATCCGATTGGAGGTAGCGGCCAGGGTCAGCTCCAGGGCACTCAGTACAAGTCCCAGACGGACCCCGAAGGCGTCATCTCCCTGTATCCGGACGGTACCGGCAAACCGGGTGGAATGGGTAACGGCTGGAACGTTGGTCCGTGCTGCTCCAACGATGACGACGTGAAGTTCTCTCGTGAAATGATCAAGGCCGTGGAAGAAAAGGTCTGCATCGACACGAAGCGCGTGTACGCAACCGGTTTCTCCATGGGTGGCGGCATGAGCAACCACGTGGCTTGCAACATGGCAGACATTTACGCTGCCGTGGCACCTGCCGGCATGGACTTGAACACCACGAACAGTGCCTCTTGCAACCCGCCGCGTCCGATTTCCATCATCATGTTCCGCGGTACCGGCGACTTTGTCTGCAGATACCAGGGTGGCGACAGCGGCTTCAACGATGGTTTGAACTTCCTCGGCGCTGAAGGCAACTTCAAGTTCTGGGCCGAAAAGAACGGTTGTACCGGAAGCCCGAGCAAGAATGCCAATGGTTGCCAGGAATACTCCACTTGTAAGGACGGCGTGAAGGTCGTACTTTGCACCGACAAGAGCACCAACAACCACAACGGCTCTGGTCACGATCAGGGCGATGGCACCGTCGGTTGGCCGTTCCTGAAGTCCTTCACACTTCCGTAACAATTCACTTGTAAAGATTCGCCGTAGAAATTAGAGTTCTCCTCATACGGCATTAAGCCTCCGCCTTGGCGGGGGCTTTTTTTTTTGCAAACAGGAAGCGTCCCGGTTTTTAAGCCGGGACGCTGTATGGGATGTGTTATGAAGTAGTTTCTTTTGCAAGCTCTGGCGTAAAAAGCTAGCGGGAAATCTTTACGCGGGAGGTTTTGCCGTTGCTGAAGCGGACCACGTAAGTGCCAGAAGCATAGCCGAACTGTTTGAGTGCCTCGGAAGCGCTTTTGCCTGCAAGCGGCACGTTTCCAAGGAACTTGCCCGTAACGCCGAAGACCTTCACGACTCTATTCGACGAAACGATCGAGCGCACGGAAGCGACTGCCGCTGTATTCGAATCCGGGGAATCGACCGGTTCCACAGCGGATTTAGCAGAGTCGATTGCGGCACAGGCGCCCGCACAGAATTCCAAGTAGTCGATGTTCAGGTAGTTTCCGAGAATCACCATCTTGAGAACGTGTTCGCCGGCTTCGATCTTTGAGGTCTTGAAAGTTTCAATAACGTAAGTGGACCAGTCTTCGCCCTGGGTGGCGATTACGGAGTCAGAAACGGCCTTGTCATCGACAAACAGCTGAACGCCGGCATTCTCGGACGCAGTCGCAAATGCGGCCTTTACGGTAAACTCGCCCGCTTCCTTTACGTTGACGGTGTATTCCAGCCATTCTCCCGATTCAGTATAGCCGACCGCGAAGCCCTTGGAAGCGTCCAGGGAATCGATTTGCACGATGTCGACCGCATCTTCGCGATAGACGCCGCCCTGATTCTTGCTGTCCTTGTCGTAGAAGGAATGACGGTTTCCTCCCTTGTCGTAATTTTCGGCCTGGACGATTCCCGGAAGTTCAACCGGTGCGTCGCCAAAAGGTTCCTGCACAACGGGCGTCGTCTCGACGGTGTCGGACCAGGCCATGTGCAAGCGGTCCAAGCCGGACTGGTTCGCAATTTTCAGCTTGATGTTTGCACCTTCGCCTTCGCGCACCGTCATGCTGTACCAGTCACCGTCACGGAGACCCGGCCAGTAGAAGCTTCCCATCTCCCATTCGCGCAACTGGTCGGACATGCCGCGGATGTAGGCCATGAAGTAGTTGGTGGGATTGGTATTGTAGTCCATGTATTCGTAATGGACGCCCGCCTTGTCGCCCGGGCTCATGGCGCCGCCCCATTCCGTGCAGACGGTACGGTCGATGAAATTGCCCACCTTCCCCTTGAAAGAATTTTTCCAGCCCGTTTCTGTCGTGATACCCATGTTCCAAAAAGTGTATTCGTGGACGGCAAAAAGGCAACCATCGAAGCGGCTGTCTTCGGCTATTTCGGGTACATTCTGCGCCATGCCCGTACCATCCAGAATGATATGGTCGTGCGGCACGTTCGGGAACTTTTCCAGCCAGGTTGCATACAAATTACGCAAATCGTTTTTGCTGTACATGTGGGGTTCATTGAAAATTTCAAAATAGACATTGGGATCTTCTCCGTAATCGTCGACCACGGTCTTCCACATTTTCCACCAATCGTCCATATTCTTCGGGCCGGAAGGCTGGGCAGGGCCCCAGTAGCCGATATCTACGCGGCCATACGACGTACCGACATCGATAACCGCCTTGTAGGTATTCCAGTATTTGGAAGCTGTGGGTTCGTTGATGGGAATGCGCACGCTGTTGGTGCCGAGAACTTCCACGAACTGGCCGATGACGCGATCTGCCACAACGGAAGCCGATTCGTAAGTATCGCTCAGCGAAAGACCGGAAAGCACGAGAACATCGGAAACAAAATTGTCCCGCTTGTCCGCCCAGTTTACGCCTCTGAATTGATTCGTCGCGGCGAAAGAGTTTGCGCACACGACAAGAAAAGCTGCAATGATGAATTTCAGCATAATCCAAATATCCCTTTGTCCTAACGACCTAATTGAAAGTTACATTTAAAAAATCACATAACACATTCTCTTTCTCAAATCTTCATTGACTTTTTATCCAAATGAAATGCCGCCCCGATTAGGGGTCGAGGCGGCATGTATGGAGTTGAGATGAAGACTCTCGCAAGCTATTTGGAAAATCCTATGCGATAGAATTGGCCACCGTTGACATGGCGAATCAGATAGACGCCCGGAACATAGCCCGCCAATTTCAACGATTCGGCAATGTTTACACCATCAAGACTTACTTGGCCTAGGCGCTTGCCCGTTATACTGAATACGTTGTACACATTCGTTTTGCGCATATCAAACATGGACGGGCCCATTACCGCTCTATTGCGAATAAACGAAGTTTGTTCATGCGATGTTTGCGATGAATCCGTTTTAGCAACGACTTCGCCGGAATCGGATTTCGTAGATTCCGCAGGCTTCTCTTCGGCGCATTTTTCGCCCGCACAGAACTCGAGCCAGTCCACGTTCACGTAGTTCCCGACGATTTCCATTTTCAAAACGTGCGTACCGGCGGAGATTTCAGAAGTCGTGACGCTCACCGTATTGTACGTGGTCCAATCGGCCCCTTGCGGGAACATGATTGCGTCGGTAACGGCCTTGTCATCTACGAACAACTTGATTCCCGTATTTTCGGAGGACGTGGCGTACGAAGCCTTCACCGCGTACTTGCCGGCCGTCTTCACGTTCACGGTGTATTCCAGCCATTCGCCTTCCTGCGTGTAGCCGATGGCGTAGCCCTTCGACGCGTCGTTTTCATCGACGGCGACCACATCGACCATGTCTTCACGGTAAAGGCCTCCCTTGTTGTCTTCATCCTTGTCGTAGTAGGCCTTGTTCTGGCCGCCCACGTCGTAGTTTTCGACCTGGAGAACGCCCGGGAGTTCCGTGGGGGCAGAGCCCGCTTTCCCGGTCGACGGATCGTACGGTTCCTGCGGGATAATCGGGGTTACATGCACGTGGTAGCCGTACTTCGTATTCGTGATGTTCACGGGGACGGTGATTTTACCATCGCTCACCGCGTATTCCTTGCTTTCCACAAGCGTAGGGCCCGCGACCGCCTTGTCCTTATTTTCCCATACAACGTATTCCACGTCCACGTTCACCTTCGCACCGAAGGATGCGGGAATCCCGGAAATGTTCACGCTTATATCGCCCTTGGTATTGCCGCCAAGCACGACGCTCGCAAAACCTTTCTTCTTATCAAGTGCAGCAAAGCCATCGACGCCATCGCTCTTGTCGTTCGGGGGCGTCACCTTCGCCATGTAGCCCGACATGTCGCCGTACCACTTGTAGAGCCACCAGCCGCCGCCACGTTCGTTGTTCGAAGTGAGCAAACTTCCCAAACGGCCTGGAAGCGGTACGAACCACCAGGAAATCATGGCGCTTTCGACACCGTAGCGTTCAAACTTCGAAATGAACGGCACGGAAAGGCCCGGGCAGCCTTCCTCGGAGTGTTCCTCGGAGGAGTATTCGTTGACGCTGAACGGACGCGGAGAAATATTGTACTTCTTTTCGATACTGCGAACACTCTCCACCACGTTCACGAAGTTGGCGGAACCCCACTGGTGCCAACTGATGACATCGGGCAAGCAGTTGTTCTGCGAACAGTACTTGAGGAACGCATCCATGCGTGACGAATTGTAATAGGAATACGAGGGGCCGATAATCTTTGCGCCCGGATCCATTTTACGGATTAAATCGTAAGTCTGTTTCCACAACACGGAATTGAAATCGCCGTTGGCATCTTTCCAGGTGCCGTCGGGTTCGTTCCAGATTTCGTAGCCGTCGAAATTCTTGTTCGCCGATTTCAACTTGTCGTTGATGACGGAAGTGACTTCCTGTTTCCAGTGGTCCATGCTAACGAATTTGTAAGGCCATCCCGGGAGGACGTCGGCCAAGCGAATCTGGACTTTCGCACCGATGCTCTCGACACGCGGGGCGACAAGGAAGGCTCCACCAATCCCTTGCTGGCGACCGTTGCCGCTACGGGCCGGGTTCAGGAAGACGTTCGGCTTCAGGGGAGCCAAGTCCTTTTCGATATTGCTCGGGAGCGATTCGGTAAGGCCGTAAAGCGAACCTGTCGCCACATGCGTCACGGGCTTGATGCTGTCGCCAAGGCTCACGTTCAAGTTTACAGCGGCGCTCGCAAGAGCGACTGACGCCAGGACTGCCAGAATGGATTTGCAGTAAATCATAGACATCCTCATACACTTTTCTAGAAAGATACATGTTTAAATGGATGTTTTCGAAGGCGAAAAAAAATCCCCTTTGTCAATTCAACAAAGGGGGAAAAGGGAATTTACGGGGTTGCGAACGCTATTCTACGCAAATTTTGCGTAGAATAATCGAATTTTCGGCTGAAAAACGCACAAAATAGACTCCGGGAGCAAACCCTGCCATTTTCAAGGATTCCGTAACACCCCCGTGGGACACATCGACGCGCCCGAGGAATCGCCCAGTCGCGCTAAAGACACCGGCATTCCGTCCCGATTGCATAAAGGATGTCGGATTTTTGCCGAAATTCGCCATATACGTGGTCGTGGAATCCGTAGAATCTTGAACGTCTTCGACGACGGGATCCTTGCAGGCCGTTCCTTCGCAAACGCGAATCCTGTCAATATTCACGTAGTTCCCGACAATCTGCATTTTGAGCACGTGCTCGCCGGCGGCAAGCTTGCCGATTTTGGCTTCGGCAGACTCGTACACGCTCCAGTCCTCGCCCTGCCTTGCAAGGACACTGTCGGCCACGACTTCGCCATCGACAAACAGCTTCACGCCGGCCTTCTCGGAAGCGGTCGCCATCGAGACGCCCACCGTGTAGTCGCCTTCCTTTTCCACGTTCACGGTGTACTCGAGCCATTCGCCATCCTGAGTGTAGCCGATGGCGTAACCCTTCGAGGCGTCCGTGGAATCCAAAGCCACGATATCCACAGCATCTTCGCGGTAAACGCCGCCCTCGTTTTCGGAGCTCTTGTCGTAGAACGAAACGCGACTGCCGCCTTCGTCGTAATCTTCCGCCTGGATGACGCCGGGAATCGCCCAGGCCTTGCCGCCAAACGGGTCCTGTTTCGCGGGTGCAGTCTCGACGGTATCCGTCCAGGAATACTGCATGCGGTCGACGCCGGACTGGTTCACGATTTCAAGCTTGATGTTCGCGCCCTCGCCCGACTTTTTCGTCATGCTGTACCAGTCGCCCTCCTTGAGGCCGACCCAGTAGAAACTTCCCATTTCCCACTTGCGCAGCTGTTCCGTGATGCCGCGGATGTAGGCCATGAAGTAGTTGGAAGTGGGCTTGTTGTAATCCTGGTAGTCGAAGTATTCGCCGTTCTTTGTACCCGGGCTCATGGCGCCGCCCCATTCCGTGCAAATCGTGCGGTCGGCGTACTTGCCCACCTCGCCGCTGATGTGGCCCATCCATTCCGCCTCGGACTTGAAGAAACCCCACATGGAGTAATCGTGGACAGCGAGGAGGCATTCGTCAAAGCGGCTGTCGTCGGCAACTTCCGGCACATTCTGCGCCATGCCGGTTCCGTCCAGAATAATGTGGTTGCGAGGAACATTCGGGAATTTTTCGAGCCAGGTCGCGTACAGGTTACGCAAATCGTTCTTGTTATACATATTCGGTTCGTTAAAAATTTCGAAATACGCATTCGGCTCGTCAGCGTAGGCATCGACAATCTTTTTCCACATGTTCCAGAAGCGGTCCATGTTCGCAGGGCCAGCACCGTGCGCAGGGCCCCAGTAGCAAAGAATCACGCGGCCCTTGGTAAGCCCCACGTCGATGACGCCAGTGTAAGTCCCCCACCAATCGAGAATCGTCGCCTCGTTCACGGGAATACGGACGCTATTCGTCCCAAGTAATTCCTGAAATTGTCCAATAACTTTATCCGCAACGACGGATGCCGATTCGTAAGTATCCGACTTCGACATCCCCGTAAGCACCAGCTTGTCGCTCACGAAATTGTCGCGCGGATCAGCCCAGTTCACGCCACGAAACTCATTCGTAGCAGCAATTGCGCACATGCATGCCAAAAGCACGCCAAACATCACCTTGTTCATTTTTTCCTCACAAAAAAAATCCCACCAACATTGAAAAAATACGTTCTAGCCCGACTGAATCAAAGGCGAGCAAAACACTTTCCATTGTCTATTTATCAATACAAAAATCGCCCCGAAAAACGAGGCGATATGCAGGATGCGCGGGCCTCGCAAAATAGGATGCGCAATCCCGGCAAAACGAGACGCGCGAGCCCCCGCTTAATGCACGTAAACTTTCAAAGTCTGCCTACGGCTTTCGCATTTCACGACGGCAATGTAATTCCCGGCCGAAAGCGGCACTGCATCGCCGAATTCCACGAGCCCAGCACCTGAACCCTGGTGCGAAGAAACCTTCACGCCGTTCATGTCCATGAGAGTCACGGTGAAGAGTTTTCCGGCAGGCACGTTCACCATGAAAGCGAGAGACGCACGCGACATGCGAACAAGTTGCACACCGAAATCCATCGCGATGTTTTTCGCGGCGATTGTCGTCGCATCGGCCGTTAGTTCCAACCAGTCGATGTTCAAGAGGTAGGTATCTTCGCCGTTGTACTGGAGCATAATCTTCTGTTCGCCAGCAGGGAGCGAAATGGAAGTTTCCGCCACATACCAGTCGTTCCATCCCTTGGACTTTTCCGGGTCGACCTTGAAGGAGCCAAGCGCCTTGCCCGCGGAATCCGCGATGGTGACGGTGGATGCGGTTTCGGAGCCCGTCGCCACCCTTGCCGTGAACTTGTACGTACCCGCCGCAGGAACCTTCACAAGGTAACTCGACCAGTCGCCATCGTTAATCCAGCCGAGGTTCGGTTCGCCGGATTCGTCGAGTTCAATCTGCACGCCTTCCATGGCCACGTAATTTTCGGCCTGGATCTTTGCGGGGATTTCCGCAGGTTCAAACGGCTGGTTCGTGAGTTTCAAATTGCCGTCGAATTCATAGACGGAGCCGGGAATGGTCGAGAAGGTCGCCGTATTGCCGCCGTAGACCACATTCAATTTTTCGCCCACCAACGACTTGATGGCGACATAAGCGAGTTTGCCACCTTTCCAGGCCATGGAATCGACTTCGAATCCGCCACGGGCGCGGATGCCCTTGATGGAGCCGTCCTTCCACTGCGAAGGAAGTGCCGGGAGCAAGTTGATTCTGTTGTTGTGGCTCTGCATGAGCATTTCGTTCACGCCGGAAACGGCACCGAAGTTACCGTCAATCTGGAACGGCGGATGCGCATCGAACAGGTTGTTGTAAGTCTTGTCCGGTGTAAGGAGCATGCGAATCATCTTGTAGGCGTGATCGCCATCGTGGACTCTAGCCCAGAAGTTGATTTTCCAGGCGAGGGACCAGCCGGTCGCATCGTCGCCGCGCTGCTGCAATGTCACGAGGGCGCCCTTCACCAAGTCAGGAGTTTCTTCCGGAGTTATCTGCGCACTCGGGAAAAGGCCGTACAAATGGGAAATGTGGCGGTTCTTGTTGTTCGGATCGTCCCAGTCCTGGAGCCATTCCGTAATTTGTCCGTACTTTCCGGTTTTTGTCGGCGGCAAGCGCTTTACCGTCGCTTCCATCTTGGCACGTACATCCTCGTCGACGCCGAGAATCTTGGAAGCCTCGATGGTCTGGTTCAGAACGTCGCGGATAATCTGGTTGTCCATCGTGGGGCCGAAGCAGACGTTGATGCCGCCGTGGTCGTTTTCCGGGGAATCGCTCGGGGCGGTAACGAGATACTTATTGCCGGTTTCGGGTTCTTCCACAAGGCTATTTACAAAGAAGAGAGCAGCCCCCTTCATGGTCGAGTAAACGTCCTGGAGATAAGCCTTGTCGGTCGGGTTGAAGAGGAAGTGTTCCCAAAGGTGCGTCGAAAGCCAACCGGCGCCCGTCGGCCAAAGTCCCCATGCGCCGTCGATCGGAGCGGAACGGTTCCAAAGGTCGGTATTGTGGTGTTCCACCCAGCCTTCGCTTACGCCCCAGTGGACCTTCGCGGTCTTTTCGCCCTGCGGAACCATGGACTTGATCTTATCGATGAGCGGCCACACGCATTCGCCGAGGTTCGCTGTTTCCACCGGCCAGTAGTTCATTTCGAGGTTGATGTTCGTCGTGTACTTGCTGCCCCAAATCGGGTTCGTATCCTTGTTCCAGATGCCCTGCAGATTGGCGGGCTGGCCGCCCTTACGGGAACTTGCGATAAGCAGGTAACGGCCGTACTGGTAATGGAGTTCCACGAGGGACGCGTCGTTCGTGGAGTTGAAATTCTTCACGCGGGCGGAAGTCACGTCGCCGGCACTTGCGTCAGCGGCGCCCAGGTCGATTTTCACGCGGTTGAAAATTGCCTGGTAATCGGCAAGATGGTCGTTCAGAATTTCTTCGTAGGATTTTTTCGCGACCTTCGACATGATATCAGCGGCAATGGCAGAGGGATCGGCGCTCACATCGTTGAACGACTTGAAATTCGTACCGGTCGTAAGGATAAGCGTTGCGCTGTTCGCACCCTCCACGCTGATGTTTCCGCCACCCACGCTGACTTTTCCACCATCGGCGACGACCGTCAAACGATTCTGGAACTTGATGGAATTCACGGTCACATCGTAGATAAGCGTCTTGCCGTCATCGGACATTTTCTTGTTGTTGTGCGGGGTCGTCATCGTAGCGCCGAAACTCACGGAGCCCGACTTGTCTGCAGACAAGTGAACTACAATCACATGGTCCGGATAACTTGCGAAATATTCACGCGTATGGTTTACGCCGCCCACGGAATAAGTCGTCTTCGCGATGGCGGTCTTCAAGTCGAGTTCACGACGGTAATTTGTAGCGCCCTTGTGCGAAGTAGAAATCACGAGGTCGCCCACCGGCTGGAAACTTGCCGGCCCGGGGCCTATCATGTACTGGTTCACGATGGATTCCGCAGTCTTGTAGTCGCCGCGGAACATGGCGTCGCGGGCATCCTTCAAATGGTCCGCAGCTCCCGCCTTGTTGTTATCGCCGGGGCCACCCGACCAGACCGTACTTTCATTGAGGCCGATGTAATCTTTTTCTACACCGCCGTAAATGATGGCGCCCATGTAGCCGTTACCGATGGGGAGCGCATTCGTAAATTCGGAACCCGCATCGGTATTGTACCAAAGCGTAAGCGGATTGTCCGCAGAAGCAAACGTTGCAGACGAAAGCAAAAGCGCAATCGCGCAGGCAACGGACGCCACCACGGAAGTGCGCTTCGAAACGGGTTTCAACGAAAAAGTTTCAGCCTTCATACTCATACCTTTTTTTACCAAAAATTATTCTACGCAAATTCTGCGTAGAATAATCAACGGTTTAACGTGTCAAATTTTGTCACTTCTTTACAGAAATCTTGAAAGCCTGACCGCCGCGTGCCTTGACCACATACACACCGGAACGTTCAACGGTCTGGACAGTACGAGCGTGGAGGTCTTCGACTCCGCGTGTCGTAAACTTGCCCACCAGTTTACCCTGCATGTCGAGGACCACGTAATCCTTGGCTTCGTTTGAAAGCTGAATCCTGGCCGGCATGGAAGGCTTGACATCGGTCGTCTCTTCCTTCTTTTCGCCAACCTCGGTATCCTTCGCCGGAGCAAACGGATCGTCTTCTGTATCGTTCTTGTAAATTTCGTCGCCCGGATACTTCTCGGTAACAAGGCTCGGCATCAAGTTCTTGAAGCCAAGGTTCGCATAGCGAGACGGATCGTTCAACTTTTGACGAATCGGAGCCAGGCGGAAGGTGTGCTTGTATTCGTTCTTTGCGAAAAGCCTGTAGGCGTCGAGCGGTTCTGCGCCCCAGGAATTGATACCGCCAAGACCCATCTGGTGCAAGTCAACGCGGAGAGTAATGTCCTTGTCGCGCTTGAGTTCCCACGGGAGTTTCACATCGGTCAACTGCTCCGGAGTGTAGTGCTGGGCGTTGAACTCCATGCGATGTCCGCCCACAACCAAGAGGCCCTTGCCCTTGTCGTTCGTGAGGGCCGCCCACTTTACATCGGTGCGCTGGCCGGTTTCGCCAATTTCCATGTACATGACCGTCATGGAATCGACTACGTTCGAATATGCGCCAAAGAACGAACCGCGGTTACGGCCGATGTAGTTTTCATCCGGACCGCGACCAAACCAACGAACCTTTTCAAATCCGCCAGGAACCGTAAAGAGCGTACCCACGTTCGGGATGTAGCTCTTGGAGCCATCCGGATTGAAGGTGTAACTCACGATGATATCGCCACTGCCGTAAATCGTGTAAGTGAGGGTCATGCGGGAGGATCCCACATCCGGGAAACTCATCTGGAATTCCACCTGGGTTTCCTGTGCAGAAATTTCCTTCACGTCAACGCTGTTGACCTTGCGCTTTGCACCGGCATGGCGCCATTCGCCATGGCCACGTTCCATGTTAAAGCCCTTATCGTTATCGGTCGGAGCGCGCCAGAAGTTCGGGACGCCGCCGTTCTTGATGATGGTATCACCATCCAAAACGTAACTTGCAATGGTACCGCTGTTCTGATCCATACGAATCTTGAAATCTGTACCTTCGATGGTCAATTCGCCATTGCCCTTCGTGACCTTCGCGCCCGGCAGGGAACTGATGTCGATTTCGGAAGACTTCGCCTCGCCGACACTTATCTGGAACTGTTCATGAGCCACGCTGAAGCCGGCCTTCGCCCAGAGATTATCCTTTTTCAGGCGGAAATCGATATCCAAGTGGTATTCGGAACCGGCCTTGCCTTCGATTTTCGGGAGGTCAATAGAAATTTCCTTCGAGGTATTCGGAGCGATGTTCAAAGCGGAACCGTCAATCCTGCCTTCCTTGATAATTTTACCGTCTTCCTTGATCTGCCAGTAACCATCGAGGTATTCGCCAATATTCGTGAAGAGGTAGCGGCTAGTCACCTTGATCTTGCCTGCAGCGGCATCCACGTTACTTACGCGAATCATGCTGTACTGGTACTTGACTTCCGACATTTCGGGCTGAACTTTTCTGTCAGGGAACACAAGGCCGTTTGCGCAGAAGTTGTCATCGTTCTGCCAGTCACCCCACATGCCACCGAATTCCCAATACGGAGTTCCCTTGTGATGCAATCCCTGGTCGATAAAGTCCCAAATGAAGCCACCGAATGCGCGCGGGTTCTTGTAGAAGGCGTCCATGTATTCCTGCAAATCACCAACGGAGTTACCCATGGCATGTTCGTATTCGCACAACATAATCGGTTTGTTAGCATCATTATAGTTTGAAATGGCATCCGGGCCAAAGTACATCCAGCTATTCACATCGGCATGGCTCCAGTCGCCTTCGTAATGCACGTAGCGGGTAGAGTCGATATTGTGGGCGGCATCATATTCAGATCCAAATACGTTACCATTGCCAGCTTCGTTACCCAAAGACCAAAGAATAACGCAAGGATGGTTCTTGTCGCGCTGCACCATGCTTGTCATACGGTCAACCGCCGGAACACGCCAATCGTCGCTGTTCTTCGGAAGGTCGCCATTGGCACCATGGCTTTCGACGTTCGCTTCGTCAATCACGTATATACCGTACTTGTCGCAAAGATCGTACATCATCGGATTGTTCGGATAATGGGACATACGGAGTGCGTTGATATTGTAACGCTTCATGAGGATGACATCCTTTTCCATGCGTTCGTAACCCACGGCACGTCCTACATCCGGATCAAGTTCGTGGCGGTCAACACCATGGAACTTCACGGGCATGCCGTTCACGTAAAGACGCGGAGCCCCGTTATCCTTTTTTATTTCAATTTTTCTAAAACCAATCTTGTTACTTTCAATTTCCGTAATCTTACCACTTGCATCCTTTAACACAAGCACAGCAGTGTAAAGATCAGGAGTTTCTGCAGACCAGCGCTTCGGAGCAGAAACCGGTATTTCAAAATAAACATCCTTTTCGCCGCCCTTTGCGCCAATTCCAGAAACAGACTTCTTGTTGGCAGAAACCACCTCGGCACCGGATTCGTCGTAAAGGGAAAGTTCCACAGTGTAGTCGCCGGAGACATTGTCGCCAAAATTGTCAATCCAGACTTTCGTCTTCAAAAGGCCATCCTTGTAGCCGCCCGTAAGGGTTGCGTCTATCTGGAAGTCCTGAATGTTCACGTACGGAGTGGCATAAATGTACACATCGCGCATAATGCCGGAAAGACGAATGAAATCCTGGTCTTCGAGCCAGGAGCCATCGCACCAACGGAACACCTGCACAGAAACATTATTTTCACCCTTGCGGAGGTGTTTCGTAATATCGAATTCATGACCCGTGAAAGTATCTTCGCTATAACCGACATAGTTGCCGTTCACCCAGACGTAGTAAGCGGATTCAACGCCTTCGAAGTGCAAACGAATGCGCTTGCCATCCCACTTTTCGGGGACAGTGAAAGTACGGCGGTAATGGCCGACCGGGTTAAACTGCTGGGGAGCACCAGGAGCAGAAACGTTATTGTTCTGTCCCCACGGATAAATCACGTTGGTGTAAATCGGATGGTCATAGCCATGGATTTGCCAAGAACTCGGAACCGGAAGATCGTCCCACTTGGAAACGTCGTAATTGTCTTTATAAAAGTCGTTATTGCGTTCGCTCGGCTTATCGACATGGAAAAATTTCCATGTTCCAGACAAGGTCTGATACAATTCAGAAGCATGACGATCACCCTTCACGGCCTCTTCTACCGTAGAATACGGCATCATGGTCACGTGATGTTTGAGCGTATTCACCGCGATAGAACGCGGTTTACCATTCCATTCGTCATTAGGTTGAGCCATAGCTGCCGAGGAAAACATCAATCCAAAGGCAGCTGCCAGAGACAATCTATACACCAGTTTCATCTTGTCCTCTTTTGAAAAAAAAAGCCAAACATCCCTAATACAAAAATACCCCTTTTTGAGAGGTATTTCTGTGTTTAATATAATGGTTTTATGGACACTTTGTCCAAAGCAACCCCATGTTGGACCGACCCAGGGAAAAATCCTTATCTAAGGGCATTCACCTTGAATGTTTTCCCGTATTCAATGCCGCGAACCACATAAGTTCCTGGTACGAAACCAGCCATTTTCAGGGACTCCGAAATGCTATTTGAAACCATGTTTATGCGACCCATGAACTTGCCCGTCATGCTGAATACATTGTATGCATTTTCATTACCGACAAAATTCGTACGAATATTCTGCACAAGAGTTGTCGTCGTGTCATCTGCAGCGCCAGCGCTTTCTTCGACGCAACCTGTTTCAGGACAAAGCTTAAGCCAGTCCACGTTCACGTTGTTGCCGACGATTTCCAATTTCAGGAGATGTTCGCCCGCCGTAAGTGCTTCCGTCTTTGCAGAAACCGCCGTGTATGTACTCCAATCGTTTTCACCATTCTGCTTGGCGATGATATCGCCCGTAATGGCCTTGTCATCCATGTAAAGCTTGATGCCTTCGCTTTCGCCCGGAGTCGCCATGTTGGCAGAAACTTCGTACACGCCGGCAGTCTTCACATCGACAGTGTATGTCAGCCATTCGCCGGCACTCGTGTAGCCCAAGGCATAACCCTTGCAGTCCTTGGTGTTCGCAGAATCGGAGCAATCGAAACCCACAATGTCCACGGCATCTTCTCGGTATGCTCCACCCTGGTTTTCGGCATCGGCATCGTAGAACGACTTGTTACCGCGGCCAACACCGGACTTGTTGTAGTCTTCCGCTTCGATTTTACCCGGAACGGCAAATGCGGTGCCCTTGAACGGTTCCTGCGGGACAGCCTGTGCGTTGCTTTCAAAATACCAATAGTCAAACTTGAAGTTGCCTTCCTTGAATACGAAATACAAATCGGCAACTCCATCAGCTCCTGTAACCTCAAAGGAATTTTCCTCCCAATCAGTACTTGACGGCACATTGATGGTAGAAAGCAAAGTACCCGTGGCGGAACCCGAGTGAAGTTCAATCTTTCCGCCGTTACCCTTTGTGCAAACAACGATATTATCGGCGCCATCGCTCATGTCCACGAAGCGGACCTTGGTATAGGAATCCTTGCCCATATTCGTGAGGTAAACTCTCTTGCCTTCGGTTTCAATGTTCTTGATGATGGTGTATCCACCGCTCTTATCCAGATTGATACCTTCAAGCCAAGCCTTTGTTTCGGCCTCGACGCGAGTATACGGATCCAAGTTCTTCACGGGCTTCGTGACGCCATCGTCCGTCATACGGATTGTCGGGAGCGTTCCGTCTTCCTTCCAGGTGAATTCCTCCACGGCAGAAGTGCGGGAATAACCACCTGCACCCGGGACGCGGCGCTGGTTATGATAGAAGAAGTAGCTGTGGCCCTTGAAATCGATGAGGCCGGAATGCACCGTAAATGCGGAACCCGGTTCGTTACTCGGCATGATGACGCCCTTGTATTCCCACGGGCCCGTCGGCGAATCGCTCCAGGAATAATCGATGGATTCCGGAATGCCACCGGCAGCGTAAATCATGTAGTACTTTTTGCCGCGCTTGTGAATCCACGGGCCTTCGGTGTACTTGCCGTTGAAGCCCTTGCTCATGTCCGTCACCTTGATATCGCCATCGCACTCAGTCATGTTTTCCTTGAGCGGGCAATAGTAAAGCTTCGGGTTTCCCCAGTAGAGATAAGCCTGGCCGTCGTCATCGATAAACACGGTCGGGTCGATATAATCCCAGTTCGGGCCAGCCAAGTGCTTGCCGTTGCGGGCATCCTTGAAGGGGCCTTCCTTAGTGTCGGAAACAGCCACGTTCACGGCGCGGCCGCCCATGGTAGATTCAACCGTCACGTAGTAGTAATACTTGTCGTTGCGACGAATGCATTGCGAAGCCCAGTCGCCGTTCTTCTTAGCGTTGCCGTTAAAATCGCCCGCTTCCAAGATAAGCGTATTCATGTCGGTCCAGTTCACCATATCGGTCGTGCACGAAACGCGCCAGCCATGCATGGTAAAGAAAGAACCGCCTTCATCGTTACCGGTATAGACGCAAACCGTATCGCCAAACACGACAGGAGCCGGGTCCGGGGAGTAGTAAGTTTGAATAATTGGATTGTCCGCAAAGGCGCTAGAAGCAAACGCTAGTCCAAATGCAACCGACAGAATTTTACGACTTGTCTTCATTTCACACCCCATTTATTTATTTGATTTGAAGCATTTTTCCAAAAGCCTTGTTCTGGCTCTGGACAAAGTAGATTCCCGATTTAAAGCCACTCTGATGCATTTGCTGCACAACGGATTCAAATGTCGGAGCACCCAATATTTTGATAGAACCCAAACGATGCCCACGGACATCGAAAACATTGAGCGTCTGACTTCCGGAAACCTCAAAGTTCACATTGTATCTTGCGCGATTTGCAAATCCCATCAATTCGGCTTCGCTCAAAGCAAACTGAATCCAATCCAAATTCAAGTAGTTTCCAACAATTTTCACACGCAAGACATGATTGCCCTTTGCAATTTTCTCAGTATTTCCGGAAACATCGACATAAGTGTCCCAATCTTCGCCCTGCGGGGCATAGAGCGTATCCGTCACGGCATTTCCATCGACGTAAAGCACAAAGCCCGCATTTTCGGCAGCCGTCGCCACATGTGCACGGAACACAAATTCTGCATCGACAATCGCCTCGAATGAGTATTCCATCCATTCGCCGTCATTGGTGTAGCCAACCGCGTAACCCGTGCAATCTTCCGTATTGAGCGTATCAGAGCAGCCAAGGCCAACGACATCTACACCGTCTTCGCGATAGACCTTGCCTTCGTTTGCAGCGGACTTGTCTGAATAGGCGACGCCCGCACCACCCTGGTCGTAATCTTCCATTTCAATCTTGCCCGGCATCGTAAAGAGTGCCTGGTACGGTTCCTGGACCATGGCGCCAGTGAAATCCGGCAACAAGACATCCTGGATTTTTTCGCCAATCTTCTTGAAATCGCCCTGGAGGCCCGCATTTTCCGCAGTCTGCGCATTGAAATAACCGCCAGCCTGGTTAATCGTATTTTGACCGGCCTGGTTCTGTCCAACACCATCCGGAGAATTCTTGTAGACATTTTCCTTCACGGTGAAGCCACTGGAACCTTCATCGAGGTAAATAGGCAGCACCCAGTAATCGGAGAACTTCGAAGCTCCGTAATCGTGCATGTAGTTGTACTGGATTTCGCTGCCCGAGCCCTGGTTACTCAAAGTGTAAATCGGACCGGAATCGCAAAGCAGGCGGGAAATGTGGTGAATGTTATTCCAGTTGATGTGGTTGTTCGTCATGGCAGTCACATTCTTTGTCCAGCCAAAACCCACGGAAATTCCAGAATAGTAAGTGTAAGAAACTTCGTTGTGTTCAATCACGATATCACGCGGGTAACCGGCACCAATGCCCACAGCACCTTGGTGCTCATTCGTCACGTTCGTGACAAGGTTGTTCATAATCGTATCGCGAGTACTGATTTCATCCTTGTCCGTGGGATTGTAACCTTCATGAATTTCAGAAAGTGTATCAGGCGCAAACTTGCCAATCATGATACCCGCAGCACCGATTTCAAAGAACGTATTGCCCTGAATCATGTCGTCGTTCGTGCCAGAGACAAAGTCAAGGCCCGTCGCCGCCATTTGCGTAAAGATACAGCCCTGCACCAAGAAGTGGTGGGCGTTTTCCACACGGAAACCAGCATCCGGGCGCCACAGCAAATACTTGTTGCTGTTCAGCTTTTCCCAATTTCCACGACCCGGATCCGGAAGGACATCAATATTGAAGTTTGCCGCCTGCAAATCGAGGAAGCCCTCCTCGCTCGGGCGAAGGTAATTGCTGTGGGCAAAAGTGATGCCTTCAAAAGCCATGTAGCCGACTTTGCTCTTCGTGCTCTTTCCAAGAACGTTGAACAAAGTATTGATACGCGGAGCGACCACATTCGCCGTCGCCATGCTTTCGCCCTCGCGGGCCTTGTAGTAAAGCACGTGTTCCTTTTCGTCGAGATACCATTCACCCGGAGCGTCAATCAGGTCGTAGGAATTCTCCAGATAAAAAACCTGCTGCTTCGGAGGATTGCTCATGAAAGCGGTTCCGAGCATCGGATAGGCGCGATGGAAAAGCTTGGTGCGTTCCGGATCCTTCGGGATGAGTTTCGCGGTACCGCCGTTCACTTCAGCCTTCTCGAGGCGGAGAATGCTTTCGGCCCAGGCAATCATCACGTGGATTTCGACATTTTCAATATTCTTGATATTCTTGATGTAATCGGCGGAAACGTCGAAGGCGCGACCCGTGGAGTCCACCTTGGTGAGACGCACGAAATCGTGGTCCAGGCCGCCAACGCCCTTTTCGGGAGCGTCAACCATGTTCGGGAAGCACGCGCGAATGGCCTTCTTGCCGTTTACGTACAACTGACGGAAATTCGTCTCTACGCCTTCGGCTTTCCAGATGTTGTTCTTTTCATCGTGAATGGACCAGCCGGTAATCGGGAAGCCACCGGTAAAAAGCGGAGTTTCGCCCGGATAGGCCTTGTAGCGCACGTAGTGACCGTCCTTGCCGCCATCGGATTCATCGAAATCCACAGTGTTCGTGAGTTGGTACGTGCCTTCGCGCAAGTACACGACTATATCGCCGGTCATCGTCCCGTTAATGGCGCGAACAGCCTTCTGTGCTGCAGTTATTGTCTTGAACGGAGCCTCTTCCGTGCCCTTGTTGGAATCGCTTCCACTGGGAGCCACGTAAAATGTTGCCTGATCAGCGGCCTCAACCGATACACCAAACGAAATAGCAGCAATTGCGGCTGCCAAGAAAATCCTTGATCTCATACCTTACCTCATGCACAGAGCACGCCAAATATCCAATCAAAAAATATTTTTTAAAAGCCTCTTCATCCATATTTTCAGAAAACATTCTATGGACTGTTTGTCCATACACCCCCCCCCCAAAAAAAAGGACCGCAAATTTTAAATTCGCAGCCCTTTGGTGAGAATTATGGAAAAAACTTATTTAGAAAGCTGGACGCGTATGCTTCGTACACCTTCGCGAACCATGTAAACGCCCTTGGCAAATCCAGCAATCTTCAAGGAGTTCATCACGTTCCCATCAACCAAATTGACTTGTCCCAGGAACTTGCCCGTCATGCTGAACACACAAAGCTTGCTTCCGGCCGCATAAATATCGTTCATGCCAAAAGACGAGTCCACGATTGCCGTAGTGGAGGAATCTCCCGATTGGCCCTGATTCCCGGAATCCTCGCCGCCATTTTCGCCAGCCTTGGCGAAGTTGATATAGTCGATATCCATCCAATCGCCAGTGACCGTAAAGCGAAGGATATGTTCGCCCTTGGTCAGCTTGACCGTTGCCTCGACATCTTTGTAATCGTCGTAGTTATCTTCGCCTTCGCCCTTGGGAACTGCAATTTCTTCCGTGATATCTTTGCCATCCATAGACAGCTTGAAGCCAGAGGTTTCGTTAGCAGAGGCAACGGAGGCCGTCATGGTGTAATCTCCATCGTCAGCCACGTTCACGGTGTATTCCAGCCATTCGCCCGTCTGATTGTAGCCAACTACAATCTTATCGCCCTTCTCGTAAATATCAACAGAAGAGGCGTCCTTGCGGTAAGTGCTTTCGCCACGATTTTCAGAATCCATGTCATTGTAAGTCGTATTGCCCTGGCCTACACCGTTGATATCAAAGTCTTCTATTTCAATCTTGCCAGGAATTGCGAGCGCTTCGCCCTTGAACGGCTTGCGAGGAACCGGCTCCAAAATCAAACGAAGAAGCGCAGAGCCGTGAGCCGGAAGTTCAACAGACACATGGCTGAGCTTTCCAAGATCCTTCTTCTGCCAAGCATCGCGAACTTCCACTTCGCCATCGATGCCAATGTCAGCAAAGTTGCATTCAACGGTCTGGGTAGAAGTGTTGTCATTGAGAAGGGCCACAGCAAGATCACCATTGCGCATAGGCTTGGTCCAAACCTGCTTGCCGTTCACATTGGAAATGCGATGGCCCTGGACGCCAAGGGAATCTTGGTTAATGGCCACCATGTCCTTGTTCATGTAAAGTTCCTTGACCTTGTCCGACATTTTGCGGACATCGGAACTAATCATGATAGGAGCCGCCATGATAGACCACATGGTCATCTGGGATTTCTGCTCTTCGTAACTCAGGTTGTTGTTGTCCACTTCGAGCATGTCCGGGTCATTCCAGTGCCCAGGCTTTGCTATTTGCCAATACTTGTCGTTGGCATCGATAATTTCGTAAACGCCGCGGTACCAGGAAGTCGATCTCCACTCGGGGCCGATATCGAAAGTGGTACGCCACAAGTTCGCGATTTTCGGCATCCAGTCCTTGTATTCCCACATGCAGATGCTGAAGACGATGTCGCGGCCGGAATTTCGCAGAGCCTTCGACATACGGGTGTAATCTTCTTCTTGATTGGAGCCAGGAGCAACGTCGCAGTTATCGTATTTCCAGTAATCTACCCCCCATTCGGCCAATTTCTTGGCATCGATTTCTTCGTGGCCATAGGAGCCGCTTTCGCTCTGCCAGTTGGAATTGTAGTGGTGGCAGGTGCGCTTGCCGTGGTCGCCGTAAAGGCCAAACTTGAGCCCCTTGGAATGGACGTAATCGGCGATGGCCTTCATGCCGCTAGGGAAAGTCTTCGGGTTGTTCTGGAGGGCACCGCTCGCGTCACGCTTGGTATCCATCCAGTTGTCGTCTAGGTTAAGATAAATGTAGCCCGCATCCTTCAAACCGGAATTCACCATCGCATCGGCGATTTCTTTGATCTGGTTTTCATTGATGTTCTCGTGGAACACGTTCCAGCTGTTCCAGCCAAGCGGCGGTGTAAGCACCAAGCTATCGGGATGGGCAAAAGCCACTGTTCCCAAGAGCATTCCAACCGAAACACATCCCTTCACACAGGAAGAGAAATCCAATTTTTTCTTCATATATAACCCCATACATTATGTGCATCCTAAAATTATCCTTTTTTAGGCCATTTTTTATAGTATTTACCACTCTTTTGTGTTGACATTTTATCCATAACAGACACCGCATTATTACACACAGAAACCTCAGGAGAATAAACCCCTGAGGTTCTTGGATGTGTGGTGTTTTAGGGAGCTTTTTTTGGCCTTATCGCCTTATTTTGCGACTTTGGCCATAAAACTTTTTTTTCCACCCTGGGTTTTGAGCATATAAATTCCCTTTTGGAAACCAGCCGTTTGCAAAGCATGCGAAACGGTAGAGCCGTTCAAGTCAACAACACCCTTGAACTCACCCTTAAGATTGTAAACACTGTACGATTGATGGGCTGCATCTTTCAGAAGCAGCGATTTCGAAATCACCGAAGTTTCTTCGCCATTTGCAGCACCCTTGTCGTCATCATTTCCAGCGGCAGAACCGTTTTCATCGGCATTCCCGGCAGGTTCTTCCACAACGGCAGGAGCATCGATTTTCTTGATTTTCACATTGTCCAAGTAAACAGTGCCGGTAGAGGCGCCAGCGTTAAAACTCAGGCGGGAATCCGTATCGGTCGTTTCCTTCATCTGGAACTGCAATGTGAAAGTCTTGTTTTCGGTACCCAAATCAAAATTCTTTTGGCCGGAATAGCTCGTCCACGGGTCCACATGCTGTTCCACATTCACTTCCAAGGTGCGTGCCGCATTGGCGCTCGCTTCGAAACTCACTTCGTACCACTGGTCCTTATCCAGATGTAAATCGTGCTGGATTAACTGCACCGTGTAGGCTTCCGAGCCCACCGCAGAGATTTCCAATTTGTACTTGCCACCATTGCTCGCGCCCGTCGCAGCGGCTTCGCCGTGCAACTGCAATTCCCAAGCCACAGCAGAGGAATCAAAACCGCCATTGAAAACACTATCGCGATTGGTCGGCACTTGAATCGCAGGCGCAATGTCGGAACCATCCAAGGAGAAGCGCTTCACGAAGTTCCAGATTTCATCACTCGTATTCACACTTGCCAAGTCCATCGAATACCAGTGCCCCTTTCCGGTAATGGACATCAAACGGATTTCGCTCTGGTCGCAGCCGCTCCAGACTTCAAGATATGCCGCAGAGCCAGGCTTGTTCGCCGGATAAGGCTTCGTCACCTGCGAGGTGGCGCACTTTTCATAGGAAGTCCACTTTTTCAGATAACTTACGGCACTGTTGTAGTTCACCACGTCGTCGGTGGTGCCGTGCGTATGAATAATCGGCATCATGCGCTTGCTTGCAGGCGCTTCGTTGGAAATCGGGTAGCCGGAACACGGAGCGATGGCGGCAATCATGTCGCCCATCCTATTCGCCGCATGGTAACTCATCATGCCCCCCATCGAAAATCCGGAAACATAAACGCGGTTCTTGTCGATACCGTACTTCTTGTCCATTTCGCTGATGATTGCCTTGAGGAAGTTCACGTCCTTGTCGCCAGAGATATCCCAGGACTTGCCTTCACCTTCAGGGAATACCACTATAAAGCGGGCCGTGTCGGCGATACTTTCCCATTTAGCAGCATCCCTTTGGTATTTGGCATCCTGATTCATGCCATGCATTTGGATAATCAAGGGGCGGCCCTTCTCGATTCCGGAAGGAGCATAGACAGTCATTGATCGATTAGCCCCGTTCACCGAAATGTTATCGGCAACGGCTGTGCCCGCAAAAAAAAGAATAACAGCGGACACGAACAAAAGGCATTTTGCCCTTGCAAAAAGATTTCCAAACATACCTACTCCTTGTAAGATTCCAAAACCAACCCTATAGAATCTTACTGAATCTAAATTTACATCCCCAAACCCACAAAATATCGCTGTTTGCAAAATTACCCATTTACAAAATGTAAATGGCTTTTTCGGCCAAATTTCGGCAATTTTCCGTCATTTTACACAAAAAGGCCCGGCAGAGCCGGACCTGTAGTAACGATGAGAGATTTAATCAAGAAATACTAGCGAGTGACAGAAATTCTGTGAGTCAAACCCGTGCGAACAGACTTCACAATGTAAACGCCACTCTGCTTCACGAATTCGCGGGTGGCATTCACAATATCAGCGCCATTCGAGCGAAGCGTACCCACCATATTGCCGTTCATGTCGAACACGCGATAGGCGTGCGTTCCAGACAAATTCATGCGCACATTGCGAATCCCCGTCGTAGAGCAGTCGGTACCTTCTGCGCAAGTCGCAGGTTCCGTTTCGCCACCAATTTCAATGGGCTGCGGATCAGTCGCGTTGGCGCCCTTCACCAAGGTGATGTAGTCAATGTCGAACCAGTCCTTCACTGCATTGAAGCGAAGAATGTGTTCACCTGCCGTCAAAGTCACATTGGTCTTGACTTTGTTGTAATCGTCAAAGTTGTCTTCGCCTTCGTTTGCAGGGATTTCCATTTCACCCGTCAAATCCTTGCCGTCCAAATCGAAGCTCATCGTAGAGCCGCCCGCAGAAGAAACCGCGGCAAACAAAGTATAATCTCCGGCTTCCTTCACGTTGATGGTGTATTCCAGCCATTCACCCGCATTGATGTAGCCGACGACCAATTTGTCGCCCTTCTTGTAAATGTCCACGCCGGTACCGTCGCGATACTTGCTGCATTCCGCTTCCTTGCCTTCATCGGTGCAGGAATGGTTGTCGGAATCATTTTCGCTGTAAGACGGACCACCCTTGCCCTTGCCCGGATCGTCAAAATCTTCCATTTCGATCTTGCCCGGGACAGCCCACGGAGTCTGCGTTTCGTTATGGGCCGTCTGCGGAACCGGTTCAGCTCCGGCACCATCCAAGATGATTTCATCGTTGGCGTCGACACCAATCTTGAACCATTCGAAATCAACGGAACCGCCAGCAGTCTTCGTCGCCCAGTTGAAGAGACCAAAGCGGTTGCCCACGAACATGTGCAAATCGAAACTCAGAGAAACATTCGTGCCAATCTTGTTCCAAGTATTTCCATCGGTGCTGTAGTAGAACGAAGCCGTTCCCTTGTCTATAGGAATATCGAAATCTACTCGCAGGTAGACCTTGGAACCCGTAATGTCCTTGCTTTCCTTCTGGGATTCGCCATCCTTAGTTCCGTCATACATCACGACCTTGTAGCCGCCATTCTGCTTGGCGAGCGCGACGAAGCCCTTGTTATCCTGCCATGCGGCAAGGCCAGCGATATCGCCGTCCTTCATATTCGCGCCGTCCACCAAGGTACGGCCGACACACTTGGGGCCAAAGGTACGCTGCGTCAGCATGTTCTTGACGCTCGTGACACGGGAATCGGTACGTCCGGTAGTAATGCGGAGTTTGCCGTCGGTAAGTTTCCAGTTCTTGTTGTCCGGATTGTGGTTCCACTGCCATTCCAGCGGAAGATCCGGTCCATCGAATTCATCGCTCGTGACCATGCCGTAGCCCGGTTCCGGTTCGGCAGGCAATGTAATCTTGGAAGGAGCACTCTTGGAGCCGCCTTCAGGTTCCGGCCAGCCATCTTTCCAGACCGTCGGAACAAGGTGAGAAATACGGCCCACAGGACCGGAATCGCGGAACAGAAGGGCGTACCACTTGCCATCGGGCGTATCAAAAATGCCGCCCTGTGCGACGCCGTTGCTCTGCAAGAAGATTCGTCCGCTAAAGCCGGAAAGCAGGCTCTTGGAACGATAGACAATTTCGGAACGGCAACTGCCCGCAGGCCACGAAATGGTAAACAGGTAGTATTCGCCGTTCACCTTTTCCATGTGCGAGCCTTCCTGCTGCACATAGTAGTTGCTCGTACCGGTCACCTGGTTGACGCTCACGCCGCCGACCTTGCCACTCTTGCCGCCGGCCTTCACGCCGCTGGCATCATCGTTAAGCTGTACATAGCTAATCTGGTCGCCGCTGCCATAGAAAACCCAAGCCGTACCGTCGTCATCGAAGAACAGGGACGGGTCGTGGTAGAACGGAAGTTGCACTTCGCTCCAGGTGCCGCCTTCAATGTCCTTGGTCTTGTACAAATGGGTCTTGTTGGAAGTGTAGGACGGCGTCAAGACGTAATAAAAACCGTCCGACTTGCGATAACGGATGCTAGAAGCCCAGGAACCCTTGCCATAGGCGTCCTTGCCATTGTTCAGATTCATGTTATCGTTATTAATCAAAGTCTGGTAAACATAACCAATGGTACGCCATTGGGCCAAGTCGGTGCTCTTGAATATAGGGATGCCCGGAGCATAGTGCATGGTGGTCGTCACCATGTAGTAGCTATCTTCTACACGGACAATGGACGGGTCTGGGGAATCCGCCCAAAGAATCGGGTTATTGACAGTCGCAGCGGCAGAAACGCCGACTCCGACCAAGGCAAGAGCGCCTGCCACAGCGGCAGACTTGAAAGCATTTTTAAACAGTCCCATACATTCTCCTTAGCGATCCAAACATTCCAACAGCGGAATATTCGCTACGAAAACATCCTACCCCTAAAAATATCCTCCAAAATGGACCATTTATATGTCGAAAAGGCAACTTCCATGGACAAATTGTCAAAAAAAACAGGCGTTTTTTCACAAAAAAAAGACCCGGTTTTACCGAGTCGATTCTACATACAAAATAATGTTTCCGCACTAGCCGTAGATAATGCCTAGAACGGTCGCCAACACGCAAAAGAACGCGATTTGCTTCGCCACTATGATATTTGATTTTTCTTTCATATCCGAAACCACCTTTTTGAGATTGTTGAATCCCCCATCAATCATTAAAATACAAAATGGCACCCTAAAAAACCACAATGCCCACAGCACTTTTTATTTACAAATTGTCCATAGGGACAATGCAAAATTTAGGCAACAAAACGGAAACCCCGGTCTTTCGACCGGGGAACTATGGTTTTTGGAGGAGATACTCTTCAGAAACTCTTATTTTTCGCGAACAACGACCTTTTGGACGGCTTTTTCCTTGCTCGAGCGCACGAAATAAACACCCTGCGAAAGCTTGCCTGTTTTTGCACCCGTCTTGACCATGTTCACGGCGTCGTTCATGCCATTTGCGACGAACGAAGAAAGGAACTTGCCCTGCATATCAAACAGATAGTAGCTGGACCTCGTTTCCGCGAATCCGAACTTGACATCGGCAATTTTTGTCGTAGTATCGGCAGGATTCAAAGCAGGATCCGTCGAAGGTTCGGTCGTCGGGTCTGCCGTTGCTGCAGTAGGATCCTTGAACTCAAAGTAGTCCACGTTCACATAATCTCCCGTGACTTCAAACTTCATCAGATGCGTACCCGCCGTGAGCTCCACTTCGCCGACCTCGACATCCGTGTAAACGTCCCAGGTGTTGTCAGCCGTCTGCGGAACGGCGACAGTGCTTCCGACGGCCTTCCCGTCAATCGAAATCGCGAAGCTGGAAGACGCCGTGCCCGAAGCTACGTTCGCAAACACCTTATACTTGCCGGCGGAGGTCACGTTGACCGTATATTCCAGCCATTCGCCTTTCTGCGTCATGCCGAGAGCGACGCCCGTGGCTTCGTCGTAAAGGTCCACACCATCGCCATCGCGGTACTTAGACTTGCCCTTGTTTTCAGAATCGTTGTCGCTATAGGATTTATTGCTTTCACCTGTCGTCGGGTCCGAACCGATGCCAGAAACATCATAGTTCTCGACTTCGATTTTGCCCGGAATCGCAGCAGCCTTGCCGCCAAACGGTTCCTGCGGAACAGGGTCCACCGGCTCCACGTTAATGAGCTTGAGCATTTCCTGGGCATAGCGTTCGCCCATGCCGCGGTAGCCTTCCACAGTAAAGTGCAGGCCGTCGCCCTTGCTGCCGTAGCCCTTGGAGCTCGCATAGCTGAAGTTCGCAATGTAATCCTTCAGTTTGTGTACGCGGCTGTTAAAGCCAGCGCAGCTTCCTCCGTCCACCATTTCTCCTGCGACAAACGGAGTCTCTTCGGCATTCAAGCCGAGCTGGTCAAGCATGTATTCGTAAGTCTTCTTGACAATCTGTTCCCAGTTGCTCATGCCACCATCGGTTTCACCCTGATGGAAAATGATGCCTTTGATGACACCCACTTCCTGGGCTTTCTTGGCGACTTCGATAATACGGCCCATGGCATTGCCATCGGCGCCGAAATCCTTGACTCCGCTCTGCAGCCAGTCGGCAGCGGATGCGATATAGTTCTTGTAATCGTCAGGATCAAAAAGACGAATGCTCGTACCGCCCTGTGCCACCGGAATGATGCCAATCGTGACATCGGGCAAGGAATCGGCCATGTGACGACCGAACCAGTCCGCCACAGAAAGCCCCTGATAGCACTTGAACATCGGAGGAACTGCGGGGTACATTTCGCCAACCGTCGGGCGCCCGAGATTCGAGCACGAGACCGTCGCGAACATCTTTACGCGCGGATGCTCCTTGCCATCGACATTCTTGTCGAAGTTCGTCGCATTGCCTTCCATGTTGGACTGGCCATACGCAATGTAAATGTGGAAGTTCGGATCCGGAGCGGCATTCGCCGTAGAAACCGGAATCATAGAGAGGCTGGCAGCACAACCTGCCATAGCCAAGCATTTCGAGAAATGTTTAAACACACCCATATCAATCCTCTTTTGTGGGACACCAGCTATAAACTACGCTTCAAAGCAGCGCAAATCACATAAACGCACATTTATTCCATATACTTTTTGTCAATAAACAAGAAAGGCGCCCCAAAAGGAGCGCCTCTCGCAAAATCGTTAAAAACAATTTACTTCGTCACAGAGAACTTGTAGAAAGCGGAACCATTGACGGACTTGACAAAGTAAAGTCCACCGTTGCGCACGAGGTCAGCCGTTTTCTGCTTCGCGTCCTGAGCGCCCAAGGCGTTGATACGGCCCACAAAGTTTCCGACCAGGTCAAACACGGCATAGTCCGTCGCCTCGTTCTGGACATCGAGCCTTACGTTAGCAAACTTCGTCGTCGACGGATCCGTAGAGGGGTCCGTAGAAGGATCCACCGGCGTATCAGTGCCCGAGCCAGAAACAGCCTTGAATTCCACGTAGTCGATATCGATCCAGTCGTTCGTGATTTCAAGCTTCAGTTCGTGTTCGCCGGCCTTCAAGGTCGCCTTGCCGCCACTCACAACCGTGTACGAACTCAGTCCTGAACCGTCGTTCACAATCTCATCGCCGATGCGAACATCGTCCATGTAGAGAACAAAGCTGCCAGTGCCATTTTCGCCGGCCACGAGCGCAGAAATCTCGTATTCGCCATCGGCAGCGACATTCACCGTGTACTTCATCCAGTCGCCCGTTTGGCTGTAGCCCACAACCATACCCATGTTAGGCTGGTAGATATCCACATCGTCCTTACGGAACTTGCCGCCTTCGTTGCCCTTGTTTCCATCATGGTAGGCAACTTCAGCGCCACCCTTGTTGTAATTTTCCGCTTCAACGGTTCCCGGGATTGCAATGGGAGCATCGCCATAAGGGCCGTATTCTTCAGGAGGAGCATCCGGCACAGTAGAATTGCTCGGGTCTACAAGATCCACTGCAGGAGCACTGGGATCAATCGTCTTGTCAATGAGCTTGAGCATTTCAGAGCAATAACGCTTGCCAAGTTCAATCACGCCATCGCGGTTAAAGTGGTAAGGGTCCCTGCCGTTACCATGCAAGCCCGAAGAAGAGGCCAAGCCGAACTTCTTGAACTTGCCGGACAACTGGGCGACGCCGCCATTCTTGCTGCTGCTGCAGCTGCCCTGGCCAGAATTTCCCGTAGGGTCATTCATCATTTCGCCAGCGACAAAGGCCACTTCATTTTCGTCCAAGCCAAGTTCATCCACGATGCTCTTGTAGGAATCATAAACGCGGTTACGCCAGTTATCGTCAGTTCCGTCGGATTCGCCCTGATGGAAAATAAATCCCTTGATAACGCCCACCTCCATGGCCTTTTTGCCAAGGTCCACCATTCTCTGGTGCGGGTTCATATCGTAGTCTTTAGCCCAGCCTTGAATATAATTTGCGGCGGAGTTAAAATAAGCCTGGTACTTGCTCGGCACAAAGGCGTCAATGCTCACGGCACCAATCGCGACAGGGATAATGCCCACGGTCACGCCCGGCAAGGAATCGACCATGGCGCGGCCGAAGTAGTCCGCCGGAGAAAGATTTTCTGTGGGATGGAACATCGGCGGGATAGCAGGGTACCATTCGCCCACTTTGATAGACTGGGACGTTTGTCCACTACGCTGACCCGCATTGGCGTTATGGGACGCCAACATGAGAAAATTCTTGGGATCCTTGGCCTGGTCCACAGAAGGCACGATTTCGCCGTTTCCCGCCATGTTACTTTGTCCGTAAGCAAAGTAAATGTGGAAATTGGGGTTTGGGGCAGCGCTTGCATAAGTCGCAAAAACTGCAGAAAGGCCTGCGGCACACCCGGCCACGGCCAAAAACTTGGAGAACGATTTCAGCACATCCATTTCATTCCTCTTTTTTTGAGTCATTTATAATTTTATATAAAAATCAGCCCCAAATCACAAAAAAAAGCAATCTTACCATGGACTTTTTGTCAAAAAAAAGAAGACACCCCTAAAAAAGGGGTGCCTAGAATCAGGAGTATATAGAAGCTTACTTGGTCACGGAGAACTTGAAGGTTCTTGTGCCGCGAATCGACTTGACGAAGTAAATTCCGCCATTGCGCACCAGATTTGTAGTTTTTTGCTGGGCTTCCTGGGCGTCGATGGCATCGATACGGCCAACGAAAGTACCCATGAGGTCAAATACAGCGAACGTTTCGGCAGAAGTGGCCACATTGAAGTGGTTCGTCACGAACCGCGGATCGTCCGGATTGGTGGCAGGCGTTTTTCCATTGTCACCGCCATCAGTCGCATTGTTATCGCCGGTCGTGGACGATGCAGACTCCTGTCCGATGCGAATCCAGTCGATGTTGACGTAGTCGGCGGTAATTTCCAAGTGGAGGATATGTTCGCCCTTGGTCAGTTTCACCTTGCCAAGCGAAAGATCCTTGTAAGTCTGCCAATCCTCGCCCGTCTTCGGAACGGTTGTCGAAGGAACAATTTCCTCGTCGTCCAAAAGCAGCTTGAAGGCAGAAGTCTCGGAACCGCTAGCCACGCTGGCGACAATATCGTATTCGCCATCAGCCGTCACGTTCACGGTGTATTCCAGCCATTCGCCAGTCTGAGTCATGCCAAGCACAACGCCCGTGCCTTCGTCATAGAGGTCGACACCGAGGCCGTCACGATACTTGGATTCGCCCTTGTTTTCGGAATCCTTGTCCATGAAGGTCTTGTTGCCCTTGCCAGAGCCCGGAACGTCGAAGTCTTCGACTTCAAACTTGCCCGGGAGCGTAATCATCTTGCCGCCGAACGGTTCACGCGGCACGACCACCTGCGGGCCAACGCCCACGAGCGTCACGATGCAGTCCTTGTTGTTCGTATTGCCGGCATCCGTAGTAATCGTCACGCTGCCGTTCTGAACTTCGACTTCACCTTCGTCCTGGGCGTTCTTTGCTTCACTTGTCGTGTAAACATGGAAAGTTTCGATATTTGCACCGGGCACGTTGATTGTCACGGTCTTCGCATTCTTGTAATCACGGTTCACGAGAACCACAATCACGGAGTCACCATCGGCGCTCTTGTAGGCGGATGCGAACAAGTTTGCTTCAGGCTTGGCCGTTGCACCCACGCGAACAGCACCCGGACGGACAAAGCGAGCGAACTGGCTCATCACATAACCGCGCTTCGAAATCTTGCCGATTTCATTGGACGGAACCTGCAGTTTGTTGCCGAAGTCCTTTTCCATGATGAGGCCGTAGCAACGACGGATGTACCACCAAGTGTACTGATTGAAGTTACCCACGACCATGGCGCGGTGGATTTCATAAGCCACGTCCATGGCGCGCACCGTATCCATCTTGTTCTGGTTCGCCTGGTCACCCGTGCGCATCACTGTGCGCCAGTAGTTGCCGCTGCCCTGGCTTTCGGTGTAGTGTTCCGTCATCCAGCGTTCAATGCCCTTCTGGTCAGCGAGGGAATATTCGAAGAAGTTATCGCCCGTGCTGGCTTCGCTCGCATAAAAGTGTGCACCGAGAATGTCCCAGTTCTTGAGGGCGCTCGCATCGTTCAAGACCTTGTTGTAAAGGTTCTTGTCGTAGCGGAAGGATTCCGTGGAAATCACCTTGGTGCCGTTCTTGCGCATCTGATCGGCGTAGCCCTTGGTGAAGTTGTAAATTTCATCGGCGCTCCAGCAGGCCCATTCGCCGCACCAGTCCGGTTCGTTGCTGATGGAAATCGCATCCAGGGGTATTCCCTGGTCCTTCATGTACTTCGTAAAACTATTCAGGTGGTCGACGTACTTCTGGTAATCAGAAGACTTGATGTGCTGATTTGCTCCAGCGTACGGAGAAGTCCATGGAGTCGCATAAAAGAGGAAGTCGTCGCCCGCGTACTTCTTCGCAGCCTTCGCTGCGTTCACTTCCTTGTTGAAACTGCCAGAATTCGCATACACCGGAATACGGAGCGTATTGAGGCCAATGTGGCCGTCGCCCGTACCAAAGGCAAGTTCCGCATCGGCGTCGGAAAGGCCTCCGCCCCCCTGCCATTCATTATGCACCATGCCGCCGAATCCGCGAATCACCTGGTGTTCTTCATCCAGGTCCACGTTCACAGTCGAAGCCATAGCGGGAGCCACCAAAGCCATACCGCAGACAGTCGCAAAGCCGAGCTTACCCAAACTTTTGAAATCCATATTTCCACCCTTTTTACAACGAAGTGCACAACATCGAGCGCTTCGATTACAAAATTACCTGCAAAAAAGGGCTTTTTCGCCAATACCCGAAATTAAACCTTTGACACTTTGTCAAAAAAAAGCAAATTCCATGCGAAATTCTCAAAAATCCGCCAAAAAAGCGAAAAACACGCAAAAAAAAACGCCCCGGACCGCAAAGTCCAAGGCGTTCTAGTTGTGCAAATTCTCGAGATTCTACTTCACGGGAGCCATGAAACTCTTGCCGCCGTTTACACTCTTGAGCATGTAAACACCCTTGCCGAAGGCCTGCGCCTTGAGAGCTTCGGTTGCAGACATGTTCTTGAGATCGACGGTGCCCATGAGCTTACCGCGCAGGTCAAACACCTGGAAAATCTTGGCAGAGCCGAAGAGCTGCACATTGGTGGAGAGAATCGTAGTGGACGGATCGACAACCGCAGCGGAAACATCGCCGAAGCTGAACCAATCCACATTCACGTTCGTACCTGTGATGATGAGCTTGATGACATGTTCGCCAGCGGTGAGCGTCGCCTTGCCGCCATCGAATTCCTCGTACACGCTCCAGTCTTCGCCAGTCTGCGGAACCGTAATCTCGGTACCGACATCCTTGCCATCGACCTGGAACTTGAAGCCGGCAGATTCAGCACCCGTAGAAGCGCTGGCCTTGATAGCATAATCACCGTCGGCAGGGACATTCACCGTGTAAAGAAGCCATTCGCCTTCTGCAGTGTAGCCAATCGCCTTGCCTGTACCGCCGAGGACGACATCCACGCCCTCATCGGTGCGGAATTCGGCATCGCCCTGGTTTTCGGCATCGGCATCGTTATAGGAATCGACATCGCTGCCACGGCCAGTACCCGGAACGTCGAAGTTTTCGGCTTCAATCTTAGCAGGGAGAGTGACGACCTTGCCTTCGTAGGCAGAATGCGGCGTCGGAGGCGTCGTACCGCTTCCTTCGAAGCCCCAAGCCTTGATAGCCATGGTGGAATCCTTGCTTCCCTTGAACACGAGGAACAGGTAATCTACGATGCCCTTGAGACCTTCGACTTCGCAGGCGTTCTGTTCAAAGGAGGACTTCGAACCGGTGTTCTTGAGAGTGCAAGTACCAGCCAAAGTTCCCGTTGCAGAACCCGTATGGATTTCAATCTTGTCGTCGGAAGCCGTGCTTGCCGCTTCAACAGTAAAGCCCGTCGCCGCAGTGCCAAAATCGACGCCGCTCACGCGAATCCACGATTCCTTCGTAGAAAGCGGAAGCAAAAGATGTTCGGAAACCTTGCCCGGCGTAAAGTTCGTACGGCTGCGGACGCCCTTCTGCTTGGAACTCGTAAGGGCCGGATACCAATCGTACGGATCGAAGTTTTCAATCTGCTTCGGGCCAGTCTTCGTGAACGTCAATTTGTTCATGGAGCCATCGTCGGCGTAGGTAAATTCGTCAATGCTCACGCTACGGTGATAGGCGGGATTCGGATTCGCGCCGCCATCTTCGGAAGGAATTTTTTCCAAGCCTTCATAACCATTAGCGATACGGCGGTCATGGTAAGCTACATACCAGTGGCCCTTGAATTCGGCAATGCCATGGTGGTTGTTGTTGTTGGCGTTGATGTTCTGGCCACTAATATTCGGGTTGTCCATGAAGATTCCCTTGTATGTATAAGGGCCCATCGGACTGTCCGACATACCATAAGCGATGTGCAAGTCAGCGGTACTGTAAGACAAGTAATATTTTTTGTTGTACTTGTGGATATACGAAGCTTCCATCGCCTTGGGGCCACCAATCTTCAAATGCGTCTTGGAATTCACATCGAAGCCAGCCATATCTTTATTGAGCTTGTAGATATTGAAAATATCGTTGTTGTTGTCGTTCGCCGGGCGCTGGTCGCTGGAACCGCCGCCAAACGTGAAGTAGCCCTGGCCATCGTCATCGAAGAAGATTGCCGGGTCAAAGCACCAGCCGATATTATCGCAATCCGAAATACCGCCACCCCAGTTGTTAATAAGTTTCTTGTTACCCGAAACAGGGTTCGTCCAAGGGCCAGCCATGCTATCGGCGCCAATGAGGCCGATACCGCCGCCACCGCCATCGGGGAACACGATATAGAGTCTGCCGTCATTCGGGTTCTTGGCGATACCGGATGCCCAGATAGCGTCAATGCCATCGACCTTGCGAGCATCGTAAATGATGCCGAAGTCAGTCCAGTTCTGCATATCCCTGGAACGGAAACCATAAAGGGCCTTGATGTTGTAATCGCTCGCGTTGGCCGCAGCAGGGTCGTCGGAGTCCGTAATCAGGTAAAAATACTCATCATCGGCTGCGGCACCCGGGTCCGCAAGGTAATGATATGTTGAAATGGGGTTGTCCGCCAAAGCAAATGCGGCCAGTCCGCAAACAGTCGCGGCACCTAGTTTTCCCATAAAACTGACTTTCATAAAACACACCCTTTTCTAAAAACCGCAAAATTGCGGATTTTCCTGACTATAATTTACCACCACCAAGTAATTTTTTTCATTTTAGCCATGAATTTCCATTGATGTTTTGTCCATGATAGACAAAAAAGCCTCTTTTTAGGGGGAAATGGCGATTTTTTACTAAAAAAAAGCAACCCGAAGCGGAGTGCCTCGGGATGCTAATGACGCCGAAAAAGGCGCCGGTTTGGATGTGTGGTGTTTAGGGAGCTCTTTTAGGCTATCGCTAGCCTCAATTTCCACTTATAAAACTACCTAAGTCGCAGGGCAAAAAGCCAATTTCGCAAAAATGTTTCGTTGACTTTTTGTCCACGGTTTTCCGCTACTTCGCAGAGGACGCCATGAAGGACTTGCGACCGTTTGCGCTCTTGAGCAAGTACAATCCCTTGGCGAAACCCTTGTCATTAAGAGCCTTGGCCGCGGTCGTTCCCTTGAGATCGACAGTACCCACAAATTCACCACTCAAGTTGAACACGCGATACTCGGTATAAGAGGAACTCAGCTTGACAGGGGCTACAATCGCAGAAGTCGATTCGGAGCCTTCCGAGGATTCGCCAGCCGTCGCGCCGCCATTGGCACTAGCATTCGCAATTTCCGATTCGGCGGCATCCTTGCCCTTCACAAAGACAAAGTAATCAACATCGAACCAGTCCTTGACAGCAGTGAAGCGCAGAATATGTTCACCAGCAGTCAAGGCAACATTCGCCTTCACATTCTGGAAGTCGTCGTAGCTACCCGTAGCAGGCACTTCGATTTCACCCGTCAAGTCCTTTCCGTCAAGCATAAAGCTTATGGCAGAACCACCTTCAGAAGCAATGTTCGTAAACAAAGTGTAATCGCCGTCTTCAGCCACGTTGATAGTATATTCCAGCCATTCGCCGGCCTGGCTGTAACCCACGGCCACGCCACTTGCCTTTGCGTACAGGTCAACACCGGTACCCTTGCGGTAGTCGCTGTCACCGTTGTTCACATCATCGCTATCGGAGAAGGAATCGTTACCAGCGCCATATCCCGGCTCGTCGAAGTTTTCAACCTCGATCTTTCCAGGAACAGCCCAGGCCTTGCCGCCGAAAGGAGTCTGCGGTTCAGGTTCACGCTTGGTGCCCTGGAATTCCCATTCCAAAAGGCCCATGGTGGAATCCTTGCTGCCCTTGAACACGAAGAAGAGCTGGTCGATGACACCCGTAAGGCCTGTCATTGCGCAATCGTTATCCGAGAACGTCATATTGTTGCTAGTCTTTGCAATTTCGCAGGAACCGGCCAACGGACCAGTAGCGCTCCCCGTGTGGATTTCGACCTTGTTGCCGTCGCCCACGTTCGCCGCCTTGATGCGCAAGTTTTCGGCGCCCTTGCCAAAGTCCACGCCGCTCACGCGAATCCAGGATTCACTTCTGCTCGTAAGTGGCAACAGCACATGCTTCACAGCCTGTCCCTTGGTCCAGTCGGTACGGCTGCGGATATTCATTTGCTTTGAGCTCGTGGTCGCCTTGTACGTCTTGTACGGATCGAAGTTTCTAAGCTGCTTAGGTCCTTCGCGCGTAAATTCCAGCTTGTTCATCTTGTCGCCGCTCCAGGTGAGTTCATCGATACTCACGCTTCTGTGGTTTTCGTAGTTCGGGTTCTCGGAACGAACACCCGCCTGAGTCGTCGCAGCCGGATGGTTGTCCGAAGTCACCAGGCGACGGTCGTGGTACACGGCATACCACTTGCCCTGGAATTCAGCGAAGCCCTGGTGGTTATTACCGCCTTCGCCATGGGCATCGGGGACAGAACCAATGCCAGGAATAACGGAACCCACATAATTGTACGGGCCCATGATGTTATTCGACATGCCGTAGTCAATCACCTGACTGCGGTTGTTGAAACTCAAATAATAGGTACTCCCCTTCTTGTGCAGGTAAGGCGCCTCGAAGGAGTTTGGCAACTGAACCCTAGTCAGGGAATTTCTATCCAAAGTCACCTTGCCATTATCTTCGCTAAACTTGATGATGTCGAAGTTGTTGCCGTACGGACGCTGTCCGCTTTCGCCACCGCCAAAAATCACATAGCCCGAACCATCGTCATCAAAGAATATGCCCGGGTCAAAGCAGTGCGCAATGCCGTCGCAGTCGCCAAGGAAACTGCCGCCACCGGCGATTCTATTCTTGCCATGGGTTTCCATGATGGGGTCGGTATAGGGGCCATCAATCGCAGGAGCAGTAATCATGCCCACACCGCTAGCACCATCGGGGTACACAATAAAGATTCTGCCGTTATGGACAGCAATGCCCGAAGCCCACGTATTGTTCGGGTAATTCCCGAATTCGCGCTTGGACCTGAAAATCATGCCGTGATCGGTCCAGTTCTTCATGTCGTTAGACGAAAAAGCATAAAGACCGATAATGTCGTAATTCCAGTTGGTCTGATTGTTGTAATCGTCTACATCTGTCAAAATGTAGAAGGTACTGTCATCAGCGGCGGCAGAAGGGTCCGCCAGGTAATGGTAAGCAGAAATAGGATTATCGGCAAGGCCGAAAGTCACGAGACCCGCAGCAAGCGCGGACCCGACCACACGTTTCCAAACATTCATAACAACTCCTTATAGTGGGATTGGAAATACCCCAGTATAAAATTATTGCCATAAAAGAAAAAAAAACTGCCCAAGGCAGTTTTTTCCCATTGACAAAATGTCTATATGAACAGCTTATTCTTCGTCTTCTTCCTTTATCTTAAACTTTTTCATACCGAAGAATTCAATGTCATCAACCCAGAACTCGCCACCAGTACCACCAAATATAGAAATATTGGTGATGGTCTTGCGCACAGCGTACCAACCCAAGTTTCCGCCAGTATGGTTGCTGTCAACGGCTTCCATGGAATCAACACGAACAACGTAACGAGTCCAGCTGGTATCGACATCCATGTGTTTCCAGGACTTGCCGCTTTCGCCAGCCGAAGTACTGTCGACATTCACGTCGAACGAGAACGAAATGAACGTACGCTTGGTCGTATCTTCCTGGAATGCCGCACGGGCCCAGAATACAACGGAATCCAAGGCGCTCATGTCGATGGAGTCACCCAGGTAGCGTCCCATGAGAGTCCAGCCGAACATGGAATCGTTCTGACAAACGAAGTGGGCAGCCTTGCCGCTACGCCCCTTGCCGGCCTTTTCAGTGGTAATCTCGCCCGAGCCATATTCGCTATGCAGCACATACCAATCGTCAGCGCCATTTTCGAAGTCTTCAAACATGAACGACTTTGCGGTATCCGGCACCTCAGGTTCGGGGAAAACGCTGGAATCGCCAAGCTTGACATTGTCTTCCTTGCCCGACTTGATTTCGGCAGAAGCGCGACCGAATGTCATCATGCGTTCCATGTGCTCTTCAAGGCCGAATTCATTGGTAAAGGAGCTGTCACTGTAAATAAAGGCCACCACGTCGAAATCACCCGCAGGGAGCGATTCGAATTCGAAATTGCCGAAGGAATCGGTTTCGACCATGTAGTCCAGTCCGAGGATGCCCACCGAGACGGACTTGACCCCATCCGGCAGTGCGACCTGTCCAGAAACGGAACCAGGCTTCTTCAAATCAAGGGAAATTACGACTTCGTTCGTGTCAAGTTCGTCGTACGAAAGTTTTGTCGCGGCCTTCGCTTCGGATCCGCGAGCTTCGATGACATAATCACCGCTATTAAGATTCAGTTCAAGGGTGCCGTCGTCGTCGGTCACATAATTGAACTCGCCATCCATGGCGGAATCGACGCCAGAGAGGAACGCTTGAGGACGAACAAGGACTTTCATTCGGGCGGCAGGGGAACCGTCAGCCAACTGCACGTTAACCGCGATGGAATTCTCCGTTTCCATCGACGATCCGGCAACATCCTTGCTGTCGGAACACGCAGTAAAGATTCCACCCAATACTGCCAAGCCTGCTATCCACACCCTATTCATCATTTTTTAGCTCCTACGCCTTCCCCCATAATAGTATTTTCCGAGCCACCATTTTTACGGGCAACCGGATAAAAAGCCATAGAAAGCTGCATAACGCGGTCCGGATTTTTGGATTCATCAACACGTTTTTGCACCAAACGACGAAATTCTCGCAACATATCGCCCAAATCTTCGAAACAAGACGGGTCTACCGACAAAGTGAGAGTTGAGATGTTCCTTTCGTTTACGGGAACATTTTCGAGGGCATCGCTAGCGAGCCCCAACACCTGACGCTGGAAGTTACGGACCGCCTTGGCCTTTTCGGGGCCGCCGACAGTCAAATGGGCTTCGGTCAGGGCGAGCTTGCCCGAGGCGAGTTTCTTCACAAGCCCCACCTCTTTCAATATTTCTATGGCCTCCGTAGCCTGTTCTTCGGTAATCGGGGGACAAATGTCTTTAGCAATCTGCTTGATATTGACAACGCCACCATTCAAGTCAAGGTAGGCGCGCACGGCAGGAATCCACCAGTTCTCGAGCAACTTGAGCTCGGCAGCCTGCAAACTGTGACGTTCGACGTCACGAAGGGAGAGGGCCTTCGCCATCAGCTCTTCTTGCTTGTTCTTGTCCTTGCTTATGGCTGCAGAGAACAATAAGTCAAAATACTCGGCCTGTCTCCCGGAGAGGGCCAAGATTTCTTTGGCAGCCGGCAGTGCATGGGCGGGCAGGTGCTGCTTCTTTTGAAGCACCCTGTACAGGTAGCTGGAATCCAGCCCCAGCTTATCGCCCATCATGCGATAGCTGTAGAAGGGCATCTCGGCTTTACGCCGTTCGTAGAAGTCCTTCAGGAAATCGCGGTAATCCGCTATGTCAGAAAAAGTAACCATCGTTAATAAATTACTTATTCCCCACCAAAATTGTTTAGGCAATTTAACAATTTCCATTGACTTTTTGTCCACACGTAAATGGCTTTTTCCCGCGAAACAAGCGGTTTTTGTGACGTTCAGCACACTTTCAAAGGCCATAGACACACCTCCGCGACTTTTCGTCCCAAATTTTTTCATCGCCCCGTTTATTCCACTTTGTGTTTCTTTTTATAAATTGTTTTTCCAGGCACCTCTAAGACAACGGGACGCACTAAATGAACAACGAACTCATATCAAGGAACATCATTCGCGACATGAGCGACGGCGTAGTCGCTATCGGAATGGACGGCGTCATCACGCTCATAAACGATTCAGCCCTCGGCATCCTCGACAAGAAAAAAGACGAGCTCCTGGGAAAAAAATTTGCGAAGTGCTTTTTCGAGTTCGAAGAAAACGACGGGTTCAACCAGTGCGTCCTCAACGCCATCTACCACAGCGGCGAATCGCGCAAGACCATCACCAGTTACTTTACCGGAAGCGTCACCAAGAAGCTTTACCTCACGACATCGTACATGCAAGATGACGACGGCAACAAAGTCGGCATCATCCTCATCCTCGATGACATCACGAAAACCATAGAACTGCAGGAACGTCTCATCAAGAACCAGATGGGCACCATCATGACCATCGCGGAACTCGTTGAAAGCCGCGACGGCAACACTGGCGGTCACATCAAGAGAACCGCGGAGTACGTAAAGATTATCGCACAGCAACTGTACGAAGACCGCCAATTCCCCGAAACGATAGACTTGAAATTCATCCGAGACCTTTATACGGCCGCTCCGCTTCACGACGTAGGCAAAATCAACATCCCCGACGTCATCCTCAACAAGCCAGGCAAGCTTACCGACGAAGAATTCGAAATCATGAAAAGTCACGCCGCCACGGGCCGGAAACTGCTTAGCGACGCCGTAGCCGCAACGGAGCACTCCTCGTTCCTGGACATAGCCATCGACATGGCCGGAGCACACCACGAGCGGTTCGACGGCAAGGGCTACCCCGACCACATCCAAGGGAACAACATTCCCCTGTGCGCCCGAATCATGGCCATCGCCGATGTTTTCGACGCCCTCGTCTCCAAAAGGGTGTACAAGCCGGGAATGCCGCTCGAAAAGGCGTACGCCATCATCCGCGAGGAATCCGGCACGCATTTCGACCCCATTTGCACGGAAGCCTTCTTCAAAGCCCAGAAAAAAATCGAGGAAGTCCTAAATCGCCTAAATGGCGAAAATTGATGCAACCATCCCGCAGGGAAAGGCATCAAAATAACCGGATGAGCGAAAAAGTCATTTTAAACGGTCTGCAAAAAGGAAGGCGCGAAGCCTTGGGTTTGCTTTGGCAAGCCCACAGCTCCCATGTGCTGAACCTGGCCTTTAGAATGCTCAAGGACCGGGACCAGGCCGAAGACACCCTGATGGACGTCTTTGTACAGGTCCCCTCGGCCATCCAAAAGTTCAGAGGCGAAAGTTCTCTCGGCACATGGCTCTTCAGGCTCACCGTCAACGCCTGCCTCATGAAGCTCAGGGCAGAAAAGCGTCACAGCGAACTCGAAGACAAGAACCTGGAAACCATCGTTGAAAACGCCATCGGTCACGGATTCGAGCCGGAAAAGCCAACAAACTTCGACCCCGAACTCTTGGAAAAGTCCCTTGGCGAGCTCAGTGCCGAAACGCGGAGCATGCTCTGGCTAAAAGACGCCGAAGACCTCGATGTCAAGGACCTCGCCGAAATTTACGGCATGCCCGAAGGCACAGTCAAGGCGCGACTCAGCCGGGCAAGGCGTTTCGTGAAAGATTACATAAAGGAGAAGTTGAACCATGCAAAACGCAATTGACTTTTCGAAAGTAAAACGAATCGAGCCCCGTAGCGATTCCTGGGACAAGGTTTGCGCAAGGCTCGATTCCATGCAGGCGCCCGTCGCCCGCAAAACAAAGTTCTTCCCGCTTTATGCAGCCCTTCCCCTAGCCGCAAGTTTCTTGCTTGTGGGCTTCAGTCTATTCCTCATGACTCTTAAGCACACAGACGCGCTATACATGCCGCTCGAAAATTCCACCACAAGCGAAATTTCGACATGGTACAACTCTTTAGGTACCGAAGTTTCCGATGACCTCGAAACTTTGGACGAATCCGAAACCATAAGCTATTTATTCAAGGAGACCAAATAATGAACGGTGTAAACAAATTCCTGATGGCAAGCACCATCGTCCTCGCCTGCGCAGTAGGCTTCTTTCTCGGTTGCATGTTCGGCTGCCCGGGCTGCATGAACAAAATGAAGGACTGCCCGCACATGCAGGCCATGGAAGGCCAGCCCTTCCCGCCTCCGCCCCCGGGAGAATTCAAGCACGGCGATTTTCATAAGGGTCACGGCCATCATGGCGACTTCCACAAGGGTCACGAGCACCATGGTCCCAAAGGCCCTCACGGCGACTGGAAAAACGGCCCCAAGCCCGACTTCGCCGCCATTGACTCCGTAATGCAAGTGACTCCGGAACAGAAGGCCAAGTTGGAAGCCAACCGTACCTCCATGGACTCCGCCTTCAAGGAACTCCGCAAGCAGAAGATGGAAGCCGAGAAGGCCCTCCGCGAAGCTCTCGACAGCGGCAACGACGCCAACATCGAAGCCGCCAAGGCAAAGGTCAAGGCTAGCCAAGACGCACTCCTGGAACACCGCATCACAGGCGTTGCACAGATGAACCAGATTCTCACAAAAGAACAGCGCGAAAAGTTCAAGGCGTACAACCAGGAAAAATTCCGCAGACACATGCCACCTCCGCAATTCAACAAGCAAATGCCGTCCCCGCCAATGCCGGAGCAGCCTAAGCCGCAGAACTAGTCATCGCGACATAAGAATCACTGCATAAAAGATAGGTGCCGAGCTTTTTCGAACAAACGCTCGGCCCATTTTTTATTCTTTTCGGAATTTCCGTAGAGTTCGTTGAACATGGACGCGATTCCAGCCACGCCACCGCCCAGCTTCAAGATATGGACCACGAGCAGATTCACGACGCCCACCGACGAATTGATGATATCCAAATCGGTATTGGCAAGCTGCAAGGCGGCCAACTGGAAAGCAGGCTCGGAATTTTCCTTGATAAGCCTTTCGATATCGCCCAGGGTCGAGAACTTGAGCATCTTGAAAATCTTCAAATAGATGACCAGCGACGAATCGTGAATTTCAGCCTGGTTGATGGAAGCAATCTTTTTGTTCAAAGCGTCGAACGGACGAAGTTTCAAATAGTTCTGGAACGAGTCACCGTCCAGCGACACCTCGTCGAACTTGCCGGAACGCACCAGGGACTGCACTTGGCGCCGATAATCATTGATTCCCGAGCGGATTAACGAGAACTGTTCATCGGCCAATTCCAGCATGCCGGCCAAGCGGTTCAAATTGCGCAGGTACTCCTTCGGAACTTCAAAACCCGACTTGTAGCCCGTATCGTGATCCAAGACGGACCAGACATGCTGTAGTGCAGTACGCATCTGCACTTCGAACTTGTACTCGTTGATTTCGGGATGTTCCGGGTCGTAATACAGTTTCTTCGGAATGGAGCAGATGTAGTGCAAGGAACTGTAGCCGAAACTATTGAGTTCATGCATTTTTCGCTTGTCTATACTGTTTTCCCAGTCGATATTGAACAAGCCGTCGACAAAGGCAGCAATTTTATCCACTTCGTCACTGTAAAAGGTAATGACCCTCACTCCGAGAATATCGGTAATGTCAGAAAGATCGCTATACTTGTCGCCCTTGCGTTCAAGTTTACCGACAAGGCTGGATTCCTCCTTGATTCGGCCCTCGAGGGCGTTGATGTAAATGCGATTTTCCTTTACGGATTTTTCAAGCGCCCCACGAACAACCGAAAGCATTTTTTCGAAAACGGAATAGCGATCGCGAAACTGTTCTATGATCATCGTTCCGCGAGGATTAAGGCCATATTTTTCGACTGGAGTTTCAAACATAATTTATCCACAAAATTTATTTAGACAAAATTGACTGGACCAAGTCCATGGTACCGGGAGGAACCGTGCCCCAACTGCTATAGAGTATAGCGAGGAGCCCCGCAAAAGGCTTCAACTTTTCGTTGGCCGAATCGACAGTTTCAGTTCCGTTAAAATACTCACCGACAAAAACCTCCCAGACTTTGAACATCTGTTCCATGGAAATATGGTACAGCTTTTGGCACATGGCCTCGTCGCCCATGTGTGCCACAAAGTACGTCATGCCGAGGTCGAAGAGCGGGTTACCGTAGCTAAACGCGGAGAGGTCTATCCAGAAGTTCTTTTCGCCGTTCGTGATGATGTTGCCTATATGCAAATCACCGTGAATGCAAGTCGTTGACTGCGGAACGGAATCGATGAATTCACGAACCTTCGCCTTTTGAGCTTCGTCAAGGAAGTCAATTTTATCAAGCGCGTCAATGAAGCGTTCGCTCGTCGGCTTGAACAGCGCAGTGTCGCATGGAGTACTGTGCAATTTTTTGCATTCGCGAGCGAACTCGCGCGCATAGATTTCCAGTTTGTCGCCTTCCTGCGAAATGGCGCGCGCAAACGACTTCTTCGGATGGATGCGTTCGAATTCGACGCCAATCCGTTTGCCGTCAGTCACAAGGCGCAGCGCCGCAGGAATATTGATACCCTTGTTGAGCAAGTTCTTCGCCACGTTCAATTCGCGAAGAGGGTCGGTAAGCGGAATGAAGGGAGCGTACAGCTTCATCATCTTGTCGCCGCCCTTGTGATTGTAGCTCACGGCAGTAAAGCCGTCACCGCTTTCCTCGTAATCGGCCATGTCGACGAGTTCGGGCTTCGGGTCGCCAAAAACCTTTTGCACTAGGGAATCGAACTCGGCAAAAGCGAAAGTGCCGGCAAGGTCGGAGAGTGCTCGCACGAGTCCGCGGTAATGCCACTCGTGTTCGGCCTTGTCCGTCACATGGAAAATTTTCCAGAGTTCATCGCCCTGCAGCACATAGTCGCGGTAGATGGCGCGGGCATTGCTCAACTTGTCGCCCAAGGCAACCATCTTTGCATCCCGGGAGGCGGCACCCAGGCGGTCGATGGCGGCCTGCTTGCGGTCGTGCCAACTGTCGGCCTCGCTTACGCCTTCCATGAACTTGTCGGATTCCTCTTCCACCAGTTTCGCCACGCGGTCGCCGAACTCCTTGCGAATGTCGTCGAGGGTGACATCGGTATCTTCCACAGTATCGTGAAGGGCGGCGGCGGCCAAAAGTTCCTGGTCGCTAGTCATGGTCGCAACAATCTCGACGGCTTCCATCGGGTGCACGATGTAAGGGAATCCTTTGCCCCTGCGTTCCGTATTGGCGTGCGCCTTCACAGCAAAAACAATAGCCCTGTCCAAAAGCGTAGAATCCAAAAACTTGTTGCCCATAATTAGTTCCTTTCCATTTTCTTTATGAATATAAACACTTTCAAAGCCTTTTTTGCGCCAAGAAAATCCCATTTTCGCTCAAAACAGGAGCATTTTCATCAAAAACACCAGCCAAATTGCAAAAATTCACAATTTGACCTGTGAGCTTAATAATTAATTACGAATTATGAATTAAGAGTTATGAGATTTCAGGTATCAGGAGTTAGGCTTCCGGTTAAAGAATCGCGCCTCCGGCGCCAAATGTCCCTCTAGTAATTCATAATTCATAACTCATACCTAAATCGCCAGCGGCGATTTTTCTACATTTAACCGCGTAACAAAACACCCGCTTTGCGGAAAGGATTAATCTATGTCTAAATTGACTGATTCTATGGAATGGAAGGCCCTCGAGGCCCATGCCGAAGTCGCCAAGACCTGGCACATGAAGGAACTCTTTGCCAAGGACCCGGCACGCGCTTCTAAGTTCAGCGCCGAAGCCTGCGGCATCTTCCTGGACTACTCCAAGAACATCATCACCGACGAAACCATGGCTAAACTCCAGGACCTCCTGAAGTCCGCGGGTTTTGAAGACATGCGCGCCAAGTACTTTGGCGGCGAAAAGATCAACACCACCGAAAAGCGCGCCGTGCTCCACACCGCACTCCGCTACAAGGGCAACGACCAGATTTGCGTCGACGGCAAGGACGTGATGCCGGAAGTCCGCGAAGTCCTCGCCCACATGGAAGAATTCACTCACCTCGTCCGCAGCGGCAAGTGGAAAGGCCAGAGCGGCAAGTCCATCAAGTACGTGGTGAACATCGGTATCGGCGGTTCCGACCTGGGCCCGGTCATGGTGACCGAAGCCTTGAAGCCGTATGCCGAAAAGCCTGTTGCCGGCGAAACCTCCCCGGAAGTGTTCTTCGTTTCTAACATCGACGGCACCCACATGGCCGAAACCCTCAAGAAGGTGAACCTCGAAGAAACGCTTTTCATCGTCGCTTCCAAGACGTTTACGACTCTCGAAACCATGACGAACGCCGAAACCGCGAAGAACGCCGTCCTCAAGGCATTCAACGGTGACAAGGCCGCCATCGCAAAGCACTTCGTGGCCCTCTCCACGAACACCGAAGCCGTCACGGAATTCGGTATCGACCCGGCCAACATGTTCGCCTTCTGGAACTGGGTTGGCGGCCGCTACTCCCTGTGGTCTGCAATCGGCCTTTCCATCAGCCTCCGCATCGGTTTCGAAAACTACATGAAGCTCCACCAGGGCGCCTACGAAATGGATCAGCATTTCAAGACCGCCCCTGTGGAAAAGAACCTCCCGGCTATCCTCGCCCTCATCGGCGTGTGGTACAACAACTTCTTCGGCGCTTCCAGTTACGCCATGCTCCCGTACGACCAGTACCTGCACCGCCTCGCCGCCTACTTCCAGCAGGCAGACATGGAAAGTAACGGCAAGACCGTTGACCGCGATTCCAAGCGCGTGAACTACCAGACTGGCCCGATCCTCTGGGGCGAACCGGGTACGAACGGCCAGCACGCCTTCTACCAGCTTATTCACCAGGGCACCAAGATGATTCCTTGCGACTTCATCGCCCCGGCCAACAGCCACAACAAGCTCGGCGACCATCACCAGAAGCTCCTCTCGAACTTCTTCGCCCAGCCCGAAGCCCTCATGAACGGCAAGACCCTCGCCCAGGCCCAGGAAGAACTCCGCGCCGCCGGCAAGAGCGAAGAAGAAATCGCATTCCTCGCCCCGCACAAGGTGTTCGAAGGCAACAAGCCGACGAACTCCATCATGATGGACTACGTGAGCCCGGAACGCCTCGGCGCCCTCATCGCCATGTACGAACACAAGATCTTCACGCAGGGCGTCATCTGGAACATCAACAGCTACGACCAGTGGGGTGTTGAACTCGGCAAGCAGCTCGCCAAGAAAATCCTCCCGGAACTTGCAAAGGCCGACGTGGAACTCAAGCACGACTCTTCCACCAACCAGCTCATCAACTGGTTCAAGAGCCACCAGGGATAAGGGGCACGCGCCTACGGCGCTAGAGGTATGAGGTCGGCCTTCGGCCTTTGAGGTATGAGGGCCGAGCAGCATTCCTTTGAAAAAGACGAGAGATATTTCGGCTCTCGTCTTTTTTTTGCACTTCAAACAAAAAGAGAGCGGCGCCAACGGTGCCGTTCTCTTCAATTTTGTTTATCGAGTCCGATTAGCGAACGCCAATTTAAGCCGCCCCCCCCCACGAACGACCGAAAATCGTAAAAAGGCCCCGCAGCCAGTCAAACAGCCGCGGAGCCTTGTTGATTTTATCGTACAGTAAAAATTCGGGTCACGCTACCGTGTACAGCAAAATGGCGAGCATCTGGCCGCTCAAAATGCGGAGCAGCATGGTCAAGGGGTAAACCGAGGCATAGCCCACATTCACGGCTTCGCTACTGGAAAGCCCGTTCGCAAAAGCAAGCGCCGGAGGGTCCGTCATGGAGCCTGCAATGGCACCGCAAAGACTCAGGTAATTCACCTTGAACACCAAACGCCCAACCACACCGGCAACAATCAATGGGATAAACGTAATGAGGGCTGCAAGTCCCATGTAGTAAAATCCGTCGCCATTCAAGAGCACATCGAAGAAGCGGATTCCCGCATTCAGGCCAACGCATGTCAGGAACAAAGTTATTCCAAGTTCACGGAGCATCAAGTTGGCGCTTGTGGACATGAAGAAATTGAGCGGTCCAATCTTCCTTTTCCGCGAAAGTAGAATAGCCACAATCAAAGGACCGCCGGCAAGCCCGAGTTTTAAGGGCGTCGGCATTCCGGGAACAGTGATGGGAATGGAGCCGATGACAACGCCGATGAAAATTCCAAGGAACGCGGGGAGAATTTCAGGATGCTCAAGCGCCTTCAAGGAATCCCCGAGGAAATGCGCCGCTGCGTCAATGCTATCGCGGGAACCGACAACGAGTATTTTATCTGCGAATTTCAGGCGCAGGTCGAGCCGCCCTGTAAACTTGAATTCGCCACGGACGACGCGGCTTGCCGTCACACCGAAGCGGCTAAGGGCAAGTTCATCAAGCGTCTTGCCGAGAACCTTCTTGTTCGTCACGAGAATGCTGCGCGTTTCCAATTTCGAACTATTTTCAGTAATGGGCTTTTCAAGACGAATACCGATGACCTTTTCCATTTCAGCAACCGCTTCCGGAAAGCCGACAATATGCAGGCAATCATTTTCAGCAAGTTGCGTTTTTCCGACAGGCATCGTGACGACGCCTTCGTGCAGAAGCCTCGTAATGACGACACCGCTTTGGCGAATGCCTGGAATATCCTTGACACGCAAGCCATGCAGATTCCTATTCGTCAGCCGCAAACTGCAAGAGACGATTTCCTTGCGAGTCGCGGCAATCGCCTTGGCGTATTCATCAGCGGATTTTTGCGGTTCGCACTTGAAAATCACGCGGACAAGAATCATCACGAGAATGATGCCCGCGACACCGAACGGGTAAGCGACAGCGTACCCGATACCCGTCAACGATGTATCCGCCCCGGCCGCGACAAAAGCTGAATTAGCGGCTCCTAAGGACGGCGTATTTGTGACAGCGCCACAAAGCATCCCGACAAGTACGGGCACGTTGTCGTGCATATCCGTAAAGAAGTACAGACAAAGTGTAACGAGAACGCCCATGAGCACGACACTTGCAGCGAGTACGTTCAAGACGAGCCCATGGCGGCGAATGGAATCCACAAAACCGGGCCCCACCTGCATGCCAATCGTATACACGAAGAGGATCAAGCCGAACTCCTGCATAAAGTGGAGCACATCCGCTTCTAAGCGAAGCCCCAGATGCCCAAGCAGGATGCCCACGAAAATCGCGCCCGCCCCGCCAAGGGAAATCCCCTTCACCTTGATTTTACCGAGCATGAGGCCAAGCGCCGCAGTCACGGACAACGCCACGATTTGCTGCGCTACCGAAGTTCCATTGAACAGATTAACAAGCCAAGTCATGATTAGTTTTTTCTAATGCAGCGAACCGAAGTTGCGATGCTCTTGTTGAAATTTTCGTAGACGACTTCGTTATTTGCATTAATGCGGACAAGTGTCGCTCGCGAATCGTCATAGACGTCTGCCGTCCAGAAACTAGCCGTTGCGTTTTCGTCGGCGTATTTCCCGTCGTAATAGCGGAAACCCGCCTTGATGACGCGCATTTCGGGCGATGCCATTTTGACTTTCTCAAAATCCGCCTTGGAAGGAAGCATCCATCCTTCCGGGCAAATTTCCATTGCGACCTTGTGCGGATAGAGGGCGCCAAGGGAATAGCAATTTTTCAAAGTATCGTTGTAGCAGAAACTTTCACCACCAAGGTCGAATCGCATCAGGTTTTCGGCCATCCAAACGGTTTCGCCCACCTTCACAGTTTTGTAGGACTTCTCAACGCAAGACAGAACCCCCGACGTCTCGTCAAACTTGCAAGTGTCCGCTTTTTCGCACGCCACAAAAAGCATAGCGGCCATGAAGTACGCAACCGTAACCAGTGTTTTCTTTTTCATCTATCGCCTCGTTGTTTTGTTGTTCGACGCTAAATTTAGAACGTGCTGACAGATTTGACTAATATTATCTCAATATTGATTTAATCACTTTTTGTTATAGATAAATCAAATGTGATAACTTGATATTATTGATTGATAATTATATATTATGGATAGGAACCTACGATTCGCACTAGGCAACCTATAAAAATTGCTTTACACGGACTGTCATCCGTGCGACTCAGCCATAGAGGCAAGCGAGCTTGCCTCTGCGGCGTTCGTCTAAAACGGATGCGGTTAAGAAAATTTGAGTGAGACCGAGCGATGGCAGGAATGAAAAGTGGCGACAA
>JAKSIL010000029.1 GCA_024398815.1 Fibrobacter sp. | reverse complement strand
GGATGGTGCCGTTTGCATAGTTACGAGCACCCTTAGAAACCTGCATGATGACCGGGGACTTCTGCTTGACGGAAGCCTGGACGATGGCCTGCATCTGTTCCATGGTGTTGAAGTTGAAAGCCGGGATAGCGTAGCCACCAGCAACAGCCTTAGCAAACATTTCCTTGGTGTTAACCAAGCCGAGTTCCTTGTAAGAAACTGCCATTTTTTTACCTCTTTGATTTGATTGGCGACTTGCATCGCCGGTTTAAGAAATTACGGGGTAAAATTTAACAAATTGACGCTTGATTGTCCACAATAAAAACATATAACCCCCTTTTTTCAAAAAATTTGCTTGCAAACGAACTTTTTAAAGGATATTTTTAGGTTGGTGGTGGTTCAATAGGAGATATCATGAATTTCAAGAAGCTTTTTGTCGCCTTAGCCGCATGCGCCATGTCGTTTACAAGCGCATTCGCCGGAGGCAAGGTTTCGTACACGCTGCACAAGTCCGAAAATCCAACAGCCGACGAAAAAGAGGCTTATGAACTCATTACCATCGCGATGGATTCCGCGATGTACTACTACAACACATACACGACACTTTCCAAGTACATCAACGTCTATTACAGCACAGGTGTCCCGACCGCCGAAGCGAGCAGCAACGGCGACCTCCGCTTCGGCAAGGACCGCAACTACATGTACGTTGGCACCGCCATGCACGAAGTTGCCCACACCATGGGCATGGGAACGACCAGCGAATACAAAGCCATGTTCAAGGACGGCGTATTCCAGGGGCAAAAAGCACAGGCCCTACTCAAGGAACTTGACGGTGCGGACGCCGAGCTCCACGGAGACAGCCAGCACTTCTGGCCTTACGGCATCAACTACCGCAGCGAAGTCCATTCTGAACAGGATCTCATCAATCACGCCAAAATCGTGAACGCCATGTATCAGGACATCTTCAAGGAAGCGTTCTACAAGACAGTCCACATCAAGATGGCTAGTGGGCCGTTCTTGTGCATGGGCATAACTTCAAGCAACGCACTTGAACTTATGGACTGCGAATCCGATGCGACAATCATCAACCTCTACACCGTCGGCGATAATCCGGTCACATACCGCATTGAACTTGGCGACCGCGTCATAGACATCCCGAACGAATCCACCGCAGCAGGCGTCGTCGCAAGCACCTACGGCTGGAATGGGGGAGCCCACCAAAGATATATTCTTGAAGGAGCTCCAGTCAATACACCCGATGCCTTCTATTTGCAGAATTACAAGAGCAAACTTTATCTGCAAGCGAATGGCACCCAAGTGCTGCAGAACAACAAAAAGCAAGACGACTCGTTTGTCTGGATCATAAAGGATACCTCGACTCAAGTGGCAGCCGACCCCGACACTCCTACTTCGTCAGAAACTCCGTCGACAGACAAAAAGACGGACGAGGAAAAAGATTCGCAGGGCGATGCCGAGAAGGAAATTGCAGGCGACACTTCCAAGGACGCCTCGACCGACACAACCAAGACCGAGGCCATTGGCGCAAGGACTCCGGACCGCTACAAATATATTTCGCCTCTCGACTGCGGTCGTATTTTCGATATCAAGGGCCGCATCGTGCGCCACAAGAGCCGCGCCATCAGGACTTACCAGGTCCGTTAAAACCGCAACATCATCATCAAGCATAAAAAAAATCCGGCTCATCGAGTCGGATTTCGTTTTTTAATTCCTTTATGAATTACATGCCGAAGGCGGCATCTGCATCGGCAGCACTCTGTTCCATGCTGACCGGAGATTCTTCCACAGCGTTTTCAACGGCATCGGCGGTAACATCGTTATCGGCCTTTTCACCGAAGGAAAGCTTGCCTTCCTTGAACTTGTACATTGCGATGGTGGTGGGTTTCTTGTTGAGCTGGATGTAACCCTGACCGGCCTGATTGTTGAGGAAGCGGGCTTCCTGTGCCATCATGACAACTGCACGGAAAACGGAGCCTTGACATTCTTCGCTAGCATAAATGTCATCAAGATAGACTCTCTGATCGGACATCGGGGTACCTCCGAAAAAGTTTTAGAAGAGGGAGAGGGATTCGAACCCTCGTTACCGTAAGGTAAACACGCTTTCCAAGCGTGCGCCTTCAACCACTCGGCCATCCCTCCATTAGGATGTGCGCCAATTATACATTTTTTTATGTCGTTTGGCAAGCCTTTTTGGGCTTTTTTTTATAAAAAACACCGAAATTTCAAATAAAATTCATTAAAATTTCGACATTTCGTCCCATACGACCTGCATAAGAGGTTCTAGCGTCTTCGGAGTGAAGTCAAATTTGATGTTCGCGGCGGCGAAAAGTTCAGGAATCGGGCGGCTGCATCCCAGGCTTTCGGCCTTGAAGAGGTCATCAATCGCCTTCTGCGGATCCTTCTTGAAATTCGCCCACACCTGGAGAGCGCCAATCTGGGCAATTCCATACTCGATGTAGTAGAACGGGCACTCGAAAAGGTGCAGTTGCTTTTGCCAAAGGTTGCGGCGCACGGCTTCGAGCCCGGAATAATCCACCCCTGCGTCGTAGCGGTCCATGATTTCCGTCCAGATATCGCTGCGGTCGCTCGCTGTGTGTGTGGGGAAGTTGTAGAGCCTGTGCTGGAAACTGTCGATGCTTGCGACCCAGGGGAAAAGCCATACCACGTCGGCAAGTTCACCTTCGATGCTGCGGGCGATGGATTCGGAATCATCGCCATAGAAAGGCTTTAAGTTCGAAGTTCCAATCAATTCCATGCTCATACTCGCCACCTCGGCAAATTCCGCCGGAACGTCGCGGTAGGCGGCAATCGGCTGGTCAGCCAAGGCGAACTGGTGGAACGAGTGTCCAGATTCGTGGAGCAGTGTGTAGATGTCGCGGTCCGTGTTGGCGGAGTTCATGAAGATGAAGGGGAGGCGGCTTTCGTCGAAACCGATTTGGTATCCGCCGGGCGCCTTGCCCAGCCTGCTATCGGGGTCGATGAGTTTTTTCGCCTGCATTTCGCGGGCCCACTTGCCGGCCTGGCCGTGGATGCTCTCGAAAATCTGGTCGCACTTTTCGATGAGTTCTTCGCCAGAGCTGTAAGGCTTTAAAGGCGGCCTCGAAAGCGGGTCCACGTCCAAGTCCCACGGACGCAGTCTATCGAGTCCCATTTTCTTCGCACGGCGCTTGTACATTTCCTTCTGCAACGGAAGGACGAACCTTTCAATGCTTTCGTGGAAGTCTTCGCAGTCCTTGGGAGTGTAATCGAAACGGTGCTTGGCGAGGAATATGTAGTCGATGAAATCCTTGCAGTGGGCGTTCTTCGCCATTTGCTTGCGGATACTGAAGAGCTTGTCGTAGGCGTTGTCCAAGGCTTCCTTGTCCTGCAGTCGACGTTCCCACATGGTTTTCCAAGCCTTTTCGCGCAGGTCGCGATCCGTCTTTTCCATGTACGCGGCCATCTGTTGCATCGTCTTTGTTCCGCCGTCAAATTCAACGCTCATGCCACCGGTGATTTTCTGATAGGCCTGGATTTCCTTGTTTTCTTCGGTCTCGAGAGGAATGTTGTCGGGGGAGAACAAGTCCAGAGAAACTTGAACCGCCTTGAACCATTCGCCGAATTCACCCTTCAACAAATCCTTCGCCGGGTGCGCCATCAATTTCTTGTTCAGCTTGTCGTCGTACTCGTTCATGATGGGCTGAATGTTTTCCACAAAACCGCTGTAAAGCTGTTCAGCCTCTTTGTCCTGAGTGTTGCAAGTCATGGCCACGTAGCGGCGGCAGTAGACTTCGTTCAAAACTGACGAAAGCTCGCTCCAGTCCATAATCCACTGGCGAAGATATTCCTTGCCGCTCTTGATTTCGCGCTGCAACAGCGAACCATAGAGCCTTGCGATTTCTTTTTCGTTATCGGGATCCAGGTTGTTTGGAACAAATTTGCGTATTGTCATTTTTCACCTAACTTAAAATCATTCATCGGGGAGGAGGGCACCAACCCAATCGCTTACAAGGCCGTTTAAAAGGGATTCACGAGCGCGGTCCTCCAGCGCCGTAATTTCTTCGTGCGTTATCTCGTGTTCAATATCGAATTCCAAAGGAATCGTTTCGCTTTCAGCATCAAGTGCGACTTCGAAAACACCCTTTATGCGATATTTCTTGACTTCCTTCAGCTTGAAAAGCCTGCGGTCTATAGGAAATTTAGATGTAATTACAAGATTGTTTTCGCCAGGGGCAAGGATGGTAGAATCCCTGAGCAGTAGGGGGAGTTCCATAAGCGAATCCAGGGCGAGAGTCGCCGTAAACTTGCGGACCCAAAGCGAATCCTCGTTTTTACTGGTAGCCAAAAGAGTGGCACTCAAATGAGCCGTGCCCAATTCGGATTCGATAATTCCACGGGCGATGTTCTGCACCAGAGTCACCACCTGCGGGTTCGGAAGCAAACTGGACTTGATGGCTTCGCCAGCCTTTTCAAACAGATTCGGATTCACATCGACGGAGTCGAGCACCAGTTCCTTGAATTCCAACGTCGTGTTGTTGAGAATGCTGGCCGCGTCCAACTTGCGCATGGTCGCGCAGCCCTGCAAATTCAGAAACAAGAAGGCGACAACAGCAAGAAACAAGAAAAACTTGGGGCAAACAAACTTCATACTTCTTTAAATATACAAAAGCCACCTCGAAAAATGGCTGCATTCCCAAAAAAGAGCACAAAAATAGGGCTCTGACAAAATCAAAGCCCCATTTGATGATTTGGAGGATTTTGGTTTAGATAGGGAAGATTAGCCTACAAAAGCCTTGAGCTTCTTTTCAGCGTCGCTTCCTTCAAAGAATTTTGCATCGCCCTGCGCACGGTACTCGAAGTTGGAATACAGGAACAACTGCATTGCGGCAAACTTACGATCCTTGGAATAGCACAGGAACAGACGAGTATTGCCATTGCAGCTTTGTTTCACCTGACCTTCTTTTTGGACAAGAGCCTCTACCTGATTCGGGGCGGCTTCAAAGAACTCAACAACCTTCTTGCTATCGGCACAGCTGAAGTCAAGACAATCTCCGACAACCGAAGAATTAGTAGGTGTATAGGTAACGTTCGTCTTGAGTCCAAAGAAAGCCTTTTCGACCTTGATGCATTTTTTTTTAAAGAGGGCGTTCGCCATCTCCATTTTTGCAATATTTGCCATTATTTTCTCTTTTGGCCCATCTGTGAGCCAGGTTAATGTTTATCATAGCCGTTTACACGACCAAAAATTCGCACGCTAACGAGCGCGCTTCATTATAGAGTTTTGCGAGAAAATATGGCTAACACAAAATACGCTTCAACGTGAATACATAGTATTCCTTGGCAGTGCAGAAAACGGCATTTGACGGATATCCGTCGCATTTTTTGACGGCTGTCGTAAACCATTTTTCAAGACGACCGCCTAGGCGTACTTGAAGCACAACATCCCGTCCGGAGAAGCCTTGGACGGAATTTCCGCGCTGATGGCGGAAATGCATTTGCTGGGACGATCTGCGGGTGTTGAGAAAAGCCCTTGCCGTAGACCTGTCGTCCAGGAAATATTTGGAATGATTCCTGGAATCGTTTTCATCCGAGCCGAGTGTATAGTCGGCCGTCTGAATCCCTGTATCGAAATCATAGACAAAATTGGACGCGTCGATCACTGTGGACAGCGCAGAAAACGCCAAGGAAAGTCCAAAGAGAATCAACAGAAGATTTTGTTTAACGGATTTCATTACGCATGATAATATAATTCTTTTTTTTATATTTTTCTTGAAAATCTCAAGAAACCCCCACCCATCCTCCGGCCACACCATTGCCGATAATGCGGATTATGGAATCTAAATTCCTTGATTCCCCGTGAATAGGTCCGAATGACATTAACTTCTCGTTGGCTGTCTGTTGTCGGCAACACAAATTTAAAAAAAAGGGGTTCAAATGCTCGTTCAGCAATTTGATAAATTGGTTATCATTTCCCATCGTGAAATGAACTTCACCACAACTAACGAAAAGACGGGGGCACAGACCGAAGTACACCAAAAGTACATTACGGGTTTTGACGCTGTTTCGGGCACCTGCTTCAGTGATTTGTCTATCTCCGAAGATAGCCCCATCAAGTTTGAACTTATCAAGGATAATACAATCTACGATTGTGTTTTCTACACTTCCATCGTTCCCGGTCAAAAGAATGTCACTCGTACTAGCGGTGTATCTCTTCACGGGGAATATGGCTACATCGATGTTAAGACGATAGCTAAAAAGTAGCACTTCGTAAAACACCAACAGAAGAAAGACAAGGGCGGGTATTCTTTTGGACACTACAAATATTGACTTGTTCGATTATGCCGTGTCTTGCGGGGCTGACTTCGGGTCTAGTTTACTACCTGGATTGTGCGTCCTCGCTGTCCTTGTCATCACCGCTAAACTTATAAGGAGTTCTGTATGAACAAGAAACTTGACACGGGTTTTAAGGTCAATAAGAAGTTCTTGGGTGTGGGTCTCGGTCTCGGTGCCGTCATCCCCGCTTGTGCACAGACGGGCAAGTTGGACACTCTTGCGACCACCATCGAAAGTGTGACCACCTCGGCTGGCACTGTTATGGGTGCTATCGCTGCCCTCGTTGTGGCTATCACTGTGGGTGTGATTGTCATCAAGATGGCGAAGAAACCCCGTTCCGCTTCGTAAACCACTTACCCCTTGGTTCTTTCCCATTTTCGTACCTCACTTTTTGGAAAACGAAAATGGGATTTTTTTTTGGAGATTCAAATGGCTGGTCTTGTATTCGCTCTCGGTTTTTCCATCGGTATGACACCGTTTGTCCTCATTGGACTAATGGTATTCGCTTTTGCTTTAATTTAGGGGTAATTTTATGTACAAAGTAATTGTATATTCTTTTTTATTGTTGTGCTTATCTGTCAATTCGTGGGGTGCTTGTAAGCCTACTACTTATTTTAATAATAGTGGTGTAAATCCATCGGGTTATGTATCCCGAAAATGTTTTACTGAATCCCAAAAAAATAGTTGTTCATGCTCTAATGGGTGTTTATCGAGTTGGACAACAACTTATTGTCAAAACTTTCAAACTAATTGTTCAGCAACGGTGAGTTCGTCTAACTGTCCATCTGTTTATTATGCGAACGGTAAATATTATACAACACCTCGGGAATTTTGTAGAGCGTATAGTGGTGGGTGTAATTCTAATAGTACTACATGTGCATACGATTTTGAGTGCACCGATGAGTGCGAAGCATACGAGGAAAATTGTCTGTCAAGTGGTGGCACATGGATAGCTGACCAGAACGATGAGAACGGCTGTGGTCATTGCGATAATTGCCGTGATACTACTATCAAGTGGTGCGAAGAAACACTCGAGTATGACTACATATCGGGCAAGGAATCGCAACCGTATATGCAAATGTATCGCTGTGACTGTGAAACGTGTGGTGGTGAAATTCAATGTTATGGCAAGACGGATATAGACATCAGTACGGACTGTACACTCTTGATGAACGTACCAGGAACTTGTGCCCAGAACGGCTATCCTAGTGGTCCCCAGGACGATGACGGGCAAGGTCCCGACTGTTTTGCCGTCATCGGCGACAAGTGCTATATGCGTGACAAAAAGACGGGCAACACTTTCACTTGTCCGTGTGACGGAAATTGCAATGTCGGTGTAGATAACGTAAGAAAGGGTGTCTGTCAAAATCCTTACGATGACGGTTCGGACGATGAACCCCAGGATACTACCTGGAATCCTAATTCTAGTCCATCGGGTCAATCGTCTAGTTCACCTGCTGTTAGTTCTTCTTCGCCCGTCACCGATACAACGCAAGTTTGTGACAACTGTTCTAAACTCGAAGCTATCCAGGCGAATACCCAGGCAATAATGAACAACACCAATAACCTGGATAACGGTTTGAACAACATAAATAATTCCATTGGTGAAACCAATGATAATTTGGAACAAATTAAAACATCCGTTGACGGTTATGGACAAAGTATTGTAAGTGCCGTTAATGGTGTCAAATCGTCCGTACAGACGAATACAAGTGCCGTTAATTCCGTAGGGGATAAGGTGGACGGTGTTAATTCCACTTTGCAAGGCATTGGCGAAACGATAAACGAATGGATGGGTCTTTGGTCTAATCAAAGTTCCCCGTCCGTTCCTGGTTCTTCTTCTTCAAATTCTTCGTCTTCCGAAGAATTTGACAACAGCGGATTTAACGATAGTTTGTCTGCTATTGGTGCCTGGTGGTCATCCTATAATTCGTCTGTCGATTCACTTTACAATTACATTGATTCTTTACGAAACGACACCACATCGGGATATATCGTCTTTGATTCCATATATAATTGGGCTGACACATCCACGATTAAGTCGAAGTTGAGCGACTTCTTTTTTCCAGGCAATACGATAAATAGCTGTTTCGAGTTTGAAGCCAAAGCGGATTTTCCGCTAGTCGGTGAACTGGATTATTCGATAGACTTTTCCAATCTTTTTGGCAAGTTCGATTTCTGTTCACTTATTCGTATCGTGATACGAATACTTACAACGATTGCGGTTGTATTCAGCACTATACACGCATTTAAGACTGCTTTTAGCAACGGGGGTTAATTATGGGTGCCGTGTTAAATTTGCTTACAAAGGTACTTACCGCTTTGATGGCGGGTCAATGGGTTTTTCAGTCGCTCGGTGAACTTGGCAAGAAAATACTCGGTATATTGGGTTTGGGCGGTGCCGTGACTAGCGGTGTTTTCAACCTTGAACAAGTGAAGAAATTACTAGAGGGTATTGCTGATCCCCAGGAGTATTTACTTGACTACATCCATTCGGCTCTTGAAAAATTACCCTGGTCAATTAATGCTCTTTTGTCATCGGCTGACTCAATGCTATCTAGTGTCACATCGGGCTATTTTCGCCCGTCCTTGACGGTGACATACTTGGTCCAGGTGTTTGGTGTCGGTGAATGCATAAATCAGTTGTTGATGTCCGCTATTCAAAACACCATTTTCGTTTTCAGTGTTTATCTAGTCCGTTGGGCTTTTGCGAACAATTTCACCTATGTACAGACACCCCCTAAGAGATAATTATGCCTGGTGAACTTTTGATACATTACGGCAACCCAGGTAGCGGAAAAACTTTGTTTGCAATGAAGGACATTATTTTGCCATGTGTACAAAATAACCGTCCTTTCTTTACGAACATTACGGGTATATCCTTGTCGGGTCTTTCCGCTGTTTCGGGTGTACACCAGGCTTTTATCAAGTATTACGTTGTTCGTGATATTCACGATGTTGTCAATTATTTCGATAATGAGCAAATCTCTCACGATGGTGTTTTTATCCTCGATGAAATGAAAGATTTTATTGACGATGATAAAGCGGTGTCCTGGCTAGAATCACGCATTAACGTAATGCGTAAACATTCCGTTGATTTTGTACTTATTGCCCAACAACCTAAAAAGAACTACATCCATCCCGATATTATTTCTTTGGCCAATGCTTGCAATGTCTTTAGGACGAGAAAACGTGAAAAGGATAGTACGCACGTCACACAGTATTATGTCAATGGGGGTATGCCAAAAATAGTTAATGACGATGTTTCCAACAGTGTAGGCAAGGTTGTCCGCAAGAAGCCTACTGAAATGTATTCTTGCTATGAAACAAGCGAAAGTAAGTTTTATACGGGTGCCGAAGATGATACACACTTTGGTTTGAAGTGGTACCAGGAAAGAAAATGGAAATTCCGTTTTCTTTTGATTGCAATCTCTGTCCTTGTCATTACTGTCTGTATCGTAATTGTTTCGATGTTGTTCAGTTTTACGGGCAATCCAACAAAAAAAGGGGTAAGTAATGTACATTCCGAAATACAGAAAGTCGAGGATATTCACTCTAATGATATTGTGTCGGCACCTGCAACGGGTGTTTGCTATCATTGGAAGATTTGTGACGGGGAAACGTGTAAGTCGGACATTGGTCTTTTCCCCAATGTTAGCGACATTGACGGTCCTCTTTGTCTTGGTACAAAGTGCTACCCTATGTGCGAAGGAAATATCGACATTCCAGATGGAGGGGGATTGCTACACCCTGGCAAGTCGGTTTCTTCGGGAAAGAAACATTCCTTACATCGTTTCTGACAAATTAAAGGAATTGAGCTGTAATTGGAATTTCAAGGGCAACACCCAGGCGGATTTTCAGTCCTGGTGCAAGCATACGGGCTTGTATTGCGGTGGAAATCCTTTCTATGTCGGTTATGACAGTACCTGGTACAATGGCGACTATGTTCCCCGTTCCAAAGCCATCTATCTTGATAAGATAGATGGCGAAATGAAACGGGAAAAGTTTGTCCGTGATTCAATCCAGGCTTACCGTGATTCGCTTTCGTTTGTTCGTGATTCCCTGCCCAATCAACGCATTACTATCGAGTATCTTGAGATGGGTAAGTCAACGGCTGAACGGCTCGGATTTTCCTATTCCGAATATATCGGGTCTGCTTCTTTCTTCGATTACGATGACTTGTTTTCGGTATCTATCCAGGCTAGGGATGCGGGCGATACCACATATATATATCGAACGTACACTTCTGTTTTTGATTCAACACTTCGTGTCTTTTGGGGCGGTTCCCGTGACAAGATAAAGACATCCAACATAACATCCAACGGTGTTGTTTCAAATTCCTATGTCACGGAATCTTACGGGCTGACATTCGATGTGAATGGTAGCAAGTATTCCTACACCTATGCAACGGATTATGAGCATAGCATATCGGGTCAAGGCAAGCTATTGCCAGGAAAGAATAAAATCTTTGGAGCATATCAACGGACATATACATCTTATTCGGGAATACCTTTTTTAAGGGATATTCCCGTTTTGGGTTTTCTGTTTCGTCATTCGCTTGACGAAACGGAATATAGGTACGTTTTTATTTCTGTGACTTTGGGGGGTGTCGATGGAACAAGTATTTGACCCGTCATATTTGGATGATTACCGTATTCCTGGTATGTACACTAACACTGAATGGGAACGGTACAAGTGGTTCCATTCAAGGAACATAAAGAATAAAAATGCACCTGACGAAAAAATTACTTTGTCATCAATGCGAATAAACTTGCCGAAGATGGAAAAGGGTTTTGTTAGGGAAAGACGGGCGGGCAAGTATGTCGAACGCAAGGTTAATTTGTTCCAAAAAAGCGGGGGTTTCATCCGTAGGATGAAGCACGAAACTTTGTTCGATGGCACCGTAGTGAAGCCCTATGTTACTCTAGACCAAATATCAGTGGATGTAAATACGGGCGAGGAATTTTTACCGCCTCCCGAACAGTGGAAATTCTGTAAGGAACAGACATCCCGTTTTAGCGACCCCAAGCAAGTCAAAAAGACTTGCGAGTCCTTTAAGTGGCTCATTCGGGCGAATGAAGATAGGATTAGGCTTTTCGTCACGTTGACCTATGCTGAAAATATGACTGACACGAAAAGGCTATACCAGGACTACCGCAAGTTTATAATGAAACTTCGCTATCAGTTCCCGCAAATATCGGGCTATTTGGTCGCTTTTGAGCCACAGAAAAGGGGAGCCTGGCACGCACATATTTTGTTGTTGAGTAATAACCCCTATCTGTACATATCCAACACTGTAATGCATAGAATATGGGGCTTTGGGTTCACAAAGACCCAGGCTGTCAAGCGGATAAGGGATGTCGGTTCCTACTTGACATCCTATCTTACGAATTTGAAGCAAGGCGAAAAGACCAAAAAGGGTGCCAGGCTTTATATGTACCCCCGTGGATTTCATTTTCTCCGCTCCTCTCACGATGTCAATAGGACAACTTTGACCAGGTGGTATGGCGAGTTTGACAAGGTGAATTTGCCTGGAGATTCCGAACTTATCTATGATTATGAAAATGTCCGTCCTCTCAATCGTGAACGTACTTTGTACAACATAACGAAGATTTTCTGTTTTCGTGAATATGACGATTTGTTGTGTACTGACGCATAAACTTTGGGTTTTATAGGGGGAGGAGGTTCGAGGGGTTAGGGTCTCTAGTTTATGCGTAATGAGAAAACCCCCTTTCGGGGGTTTGTTCTAACTCTTTTTGTTGATTTTGATATTTACCATTGGTAAGTCTGTGAACCAAATTTTGATGATGTAGTCTTGTGCCCTTTTGGGGTATTTTTCTAGTTTGATTTCATCCCCTTGTTTTGTGGTCTTTATCATCATTTTACGGATTTTCCAAAAGTACCCGCACGGTTTTTTTTTTCTTTTTCATAAGTCCCCCTGGAATCGATATATTTTTTTGTTCTTCTTGCTAGCGGTGCGTGCCAGGTGGAACAAGTTTGTAATGATTTCAGCTTGCATAATTAACTTGTTCGATAGCCTTATAGCTCGGTCGCCTGGTTTCTTTGATTTACTGCGTATGCGGTCGGCCTTTTTGATTAGGCGTGTTATTATTTGGTCTACGGCTCCTTCGGTTATTGGGTGTTCTATTCTGGTCACGTATATTTGCCAAAGAAAAAATGCGTTGCTCATTTTATGCCCCCATTTTTGCAAAGTGTTCGATAAGGTGTAATGCTGTGTAAATAGCCCTGGCTTGTGTGTCTAGCCATTGCTCCCTACTGTTCGGGTTTTTCAGTGTTCCGTCCTTGTTTGTTTTCCGTGCAATTTCCGATTTGCTTATCAGCTTTTCGGCAATTTCATCATCATAAATATGGAATTTTCCATCCCAGGAGCACTCTTTACAAAGTGCCCAAACATCGGGAGACCAAAAGCAACCGATTTTAAATCGGTCTCCTCCAACGTGGTTTAACAGTTCCCCAGCGTTCAGTCTGTCCGCTTCTTTTTCGGTGTCGATGATAGTACGTTCGAGCATTTCAAGAGCGTATTCTTTCACACCCTTGACCCACTTCGAACGGGCTTTTTTTTCGCTTACCGCTTTGATGATTTCTTTCACTTTCATAGTGTACCGTCCTTTTTTACGTTGTTCGCATTGCTTACCATTTACACGGGGCAATTTTTTTTCCCGAAGGATGTTTTTTTCCTTTGGGCTCTCACCAGCGAAGCCCACAGCCCAAAGGAAAAAAACTTCGGGAAAAATCGTTAAGGAACGAAGTGACTTTACCCGTGAACGTAGTGAACATTGCGAGCCTTTTGGCACGAAGCGGAACGACTTAATTTATTAGTGAGCCCCCGAACGGTGCACCTATTAAAAAAATTTTATGGGGGGGGTCCGCTTGCGGACGGGACCTGTAAAATTTTTTTTGGGTGCAAATAAATTAAGTGGAGCCCCTGGAATGACAAAAGAAATTGCGAGCACTTTGAATAAGGAGCGAAGCGACATAAGCCTGGAGCGTTACGGGGGTGGCGTTTGAACGCCCCGTAGAGGGGGTAGACGGAGGCAGGATAGGGTTGGGTCGGAGACTCCGTTGAGGGGGAAACATCCCCCCTTGAATAAAAAATATGGGGTGGTGTGTGGGTAAAAGTGTTTGCAGACTTTGTGTAGTCGGAATTACCCTAAACTTGGCTTATCGCAAGAAAGACAATGTTTAGGGTTATGCAGACTTGCAAAGGCTGTCCTACACTTCGGGCGTTCTTTTGCGGGGGGCACCCCCGCCCGTTGTGAAACTTAAATAAACATTAAAACATAAAAATCTGTATTAACTGTTCACCACATATAGTGGAGCGAGCGACCCCGCGAATACCTGGAGCGGGAGCGAAGCGACACGGGAATGTGTTGACTTGACTATAAAGGGAATATTGACAGAAAAATTATTTTGTTTTAAATTTCACTATATGGAAACATTGATACACGATATACTTTACCAGGCTGGGGAACTTTACATAATAATATGGCTTCTCCTGCGTTCCCGTTCAAATTCCCGTAAAATCCGTGATTTGGAACGAAAAATTGAAGAGATTACCAGGTCAAGAACGGACGATTTTTGGAATCGCTACAAAAATACCCCTAAATAAACTTTTTTTTACAAAAATTATTTGTCTTTTTGGTAAAAACGAAAGTATATTTTAATCGTTGCCGATAATGCGGATTATGTAAACTAGAAAGGCGGTAAAAAACAAGGTTTTCCATAGATGTTTCATTATTGAACAGTCTTGTTTGGCACGTTTTTTGCTAAATTTGCGGCGATAAATTAAAAAGGAAACATAATGGCTGACGAAAACTTGCAAGAACCCTCCGCGGAAGAACGCGCAAAATTTGAAGAAGATGTACTCAAGGCTGCCGAAGAGGCCATGAAGGCCGAGGCCGAAGCCAAACAGTCCGAAGCCGACGAAAAGCCTGCCGACGAAGCAAATGCAGAACAGCCGGCCGACGCCAAGGCTGAGGAACCGGCCCCTGAATCCACTGAAACTCAGGAAGACATCCTCAAGGCTGAACTCGCCGCCGCCAACGCAAAAGCCGACGAAGCCAACGACCGCTACATGCGCCTGATGGCCGAATTCGACAATTTCCGCCGCCGCAGCGCCAAGGAACAGCTCGACCTCATCGAAGTTGCTAACGGCAAGCTCCTCGAGAAGTTCGCCGACGTGTGGGAAAACTTCGACCGCGCCTTCGCCGCCGAAAACAAGGGCGACCTCGCCAACTTCGAAAAAGGCATGCAGATGATTCAGACGCAGTTCGTGAAGGTCCTGACCGATGCGGGCCTCGAACAAATCGACCCTACGGGCGCGGAATTCGACCCGAACTGCCACGAAGCCTTGATGCAGCAGCCTTCTGAAACAGTACCGGAAGGGAACGTTGTCACGGTGTTCCAGAAGGGCTACAAGCTCAAGAACAAGATTCTCAAGACCGCTAAGGTGATTGTTTCCTCCGGAAAGTAACATCCCCTTCCCTTTCATCATTTTTAAAGAATCTCGGCCATCGCGCCGGGATTTTTCGTTTTTGCAATTTCTTCAAAACCATTATTTGCGAGGGCCGTTTTTTGCATTTTGGGCGAATTATTTTTGTTCTTGGTGTTAGATGTAAAACTTTATATGGAGTCAAAGATGTTTGGAAAAATTCTATCTATATCCACCATATTGGCCTGTGCGGCCTTTGCTCAAAAATTAATAATCACGACCAATTATACGGCGGATCCTGCGCCTTATGTTCATGGGGATACGGTTTATCTGTACACCACCCATGACGAAGACAATGCCGACGGATTCGCGATGTATGATTGGCTGTTGCATACATCCACTGACATGGTCAACTGGACCAGTCATGGTGCCGTCGCAAGCCTCTCGGACATCAAGTGGAGCACAAAGACTAACGGGGCCTGGGCAGAACAGGTCATTGAGCGGGACGGCAAATGGTTCATGTACGTCCCCATTCACGGCAACGGCATTTCCGTCTTGGTGGCGGACAACCCTTATGGCCCTTTCAAGGAACCTTTGAACAAGGCTTTGGTATGGCAGCGTGAACACTGGAACGATATCGACCCAACCGTCTGGATTGACGATGACGGACAGGCTTACATGTACTGGGGCAACCCCGACTTGTACATGATCAAGTTGAAAAAGGACATGATCAGTACCGAGGGCTCCATCGTCACCTACCCCAAAATCAAGGATTACCAGGAAGGCCCCTGGGTTTACAAGCACGGCGACCATTACTACATGACTTTCGCATCCACCTGCTGCGCGGAAGGTATCGGGTATGCCATGAGCGACAAGATTACGGGTCCGTGGACTTACAAGGGCGACATTATGCCCCATTCTTCCCGCAGTAACGGAAACCACCCGGGTATCATCGATTTCAAGGGGAAATCCTACGTTTTCGGCCTAAATTACGAACTTTGGCGTTACAAGTCCGAGAAGATGGGCCAGAAATACCAGCACAAGGAGCGTCGTTCTGTCGGCCTTTCCGAAATGAAGTACAACGACGACGGCACTATTCAAAAGATTGACTATTGGCCGGACAATGGCGTGGCCCAGCTGGAAGATTTCGACCCGTACAAGCGCGTGGAAGCAGAAACCATGTCGTGGGGCGAAGATGTGAGGGTTCGTAAGAGCGGTGCCGCAGGCAATACGGTTATCACCAATCTTTCTGACGGAAAATATACCAAGATCAGCGGCGTGGAATTTGGGGATGCAGGAGCAGAATCCTTCTCGGCCTCGGTGTTGAGCGTCAAGAAGGCATCTTCCATTACGGTTCGCCTGGATAAAGTTGACGGCGAAATTGTCGGAAAGGCGGAATTTTCCGCAGACGGCCTGGTGACGGTTCCGCTGGAAGGTGCCGTAGGCAAGCACGATGTATTCTTCGTGTTCGCCGGCGATTTCGAAGCCGATTACTGGGAATTTGAAGACAGCAAGACGGCAATCCCGCAAGGGCCTTTCTGCAAGGAGATGCTCACGAACGCCGAAGCCAAGTGCGAACTGCCGGTTATCGGTGCAACTGTGGAAGGCAAGAAAAACTTCATTGAATTCGAGAATTACGATGTGGGCGGCGCAGGCAAGGCCTACTACGACATGGATACCAAGAACCAGGGCGGTGAATACCGCGAAGACCGCGTCGATATCGTCTCCATGAAGGATGAAAACGGTGACGGTTTTGCCGTGGGCTACACCCAGAAAGGCGAATGGCTCGAATACACCGTGAACGTGCAGGCGGAAGGCAACCTCCCCTTCGAACTTTCGTACGCAACCGAATCCGAAAACGCCAGTGTGCTGTTCTTCATGGATAATGAAGCCATCACCGATACCGTGACTCTCGCAAGCACCGCAAGTTTTGACACCTACAAGACTGTAAAGGGCAAAACCACGAAGTCGCTTACCAAGGGCGAACATGTGTTCAAGGTCCTGCTTACGAGCGACTACGTGAACCTCGACTGGATTGCCTTCGGCGAAAGCGAAGGCGGAGCCTTGGAAAAACGCAACGAAACATTGGACAAGGGCTCCCTGGATAGCGACTCGACAACGACTTATGCCATGAATTCCATGGGGTTCGCCTTAAAAACTGCCATCGAATACAAAATTTTTGACTTGGTGGGGCACCAACTTGGCAAAATCCGCTTGAACGCCGGCGCAACGCTGACGGACCTCAAGGCTGGACTCAAGACCGCCGGCTTCGGGAGCGGCGTCTACGTAGTCCGCAACCCCGCCGGAAAGCCCCTGAAATTGCAAGTCGGGGAATGAGTTCTCGCGCATCTTAAACCGCGCGCAGCCTCCCCCATACTTTAAAATACCCCGACCTCTCGTAAAGAAGGCCGGGGTTTTCAGTGTCAAAGTTTAATGCAATTTTATGCAAATTGCAGAATGTTGAATAAAATTGCAGTATTTTTATTAAAAATTATTGCTTTTTGCAGTCAATAAAAGTATATTTGTAAGGTAACAAAGGAGCATTAAATGGCACAGGCAACGATATCCGCACGCATCGACAGCAAGGACAAAGAAAGCTTCGACAAGTTCTGCAGCAATGTGGGGCTGTCCACTTCTGCCGCCATTTACATGTTCGTGAAAAATGTCATCAACGAGCGCCGCATCCCCTTTGAAGTCCGCGAGCCCTCCCCCCGCTACAACGCAAGCGACATCGAAGCCCTCAAGAAAGGCATCGAACAGCTTAACGCCGGGAAAGGTGTTGAACACGAACTTATTGAGGTAGATGACTGATGAAGAAAATTTGGTCAGACAAAGCCTGGGACGACTACCTCTACTGGCAAACACAAGACAAAAAGACTCTAAAAAGAGTTAACCAGCTTGTTAAAGACATTGAACGCAACAATTTTGAAGGCTTCGGAAAACCCGAAGCATTGAAGGGCAACCTCAGCGGATTCTGGAGCCGCAGAATCGATGACGCAAATCGACTAATCTATCGTATCAATGGTGAGTTCATTGACATCCTTTCGTGCAAAGGACATTACGAAGACGTTTGACGATTAAGTCGGCTTATTGAAGGCTCTTGATGAACTCGGGGGCGAAGTCGACTCCGTTTGACTATGTGATTATGTGCGCTTGCAGCGTGAAATCTTTAAAGGTTATTGTATTGAACGATTTCCGGAAGATTTCTGCTTTCAATTGAGCAAGGCTGAAGTAGAGGCGTGGGAAGGAAAAAACTTGAAATCGCAAATTGCGACATCAAGTTGGGGCGGAAACAGAAAGAAGCCTTACGCCTTTACCGAGCAGGGGGTCGCGATGCTTTCTTCTGTATTGAAAAGCGAAACGGCAATTAGGGTAAATATTACCATTATGCGTGCGTTTGTAGCCGCAAGGCAAATTTTGATGGGAAATGCCGGGCTAATCAGCCGCATTTCGGGGGTTGAGGCTAAACTTGTGGACCACGACCGCAAACTAGACGAGGTTTTCGAGGCCATGGACCGCGGAGAACTCAAATCGAAGGGGTTATTCTATAATAACCAGGAGTTTGACGCCTATGTGTTCGTGTGTAACCTGATTCGCAGGGCAAAGAAGCGGATTGTACTCGTGGACCGCTATGTGGATGAAAAGGTTCTTGCGATGATGCTCAAACGTGGCGAAGGCGTTTCAGTGACCATTTACACCTACGATAAGAGCAAAAAGAGGTGCTGAAGATGTCCGAAGAAAAAAGTCGAGACTCGACCATTAACAAGACAAATCTCTTGACAATGAAATGATACGAAAATATATTTGATAGATGATGAAACCAATGTCGACATTTGATAGGATTATGGCGGACCCGAAGCAGAAAGTGGCTTTCGAAAAGGAATATGCAAACTTTCTTAAGTCGGAATTGAAACTCCAGAATGCTCTTGCCGAGGGCGAACGATCCGCCGAGCAGAGCGGTTGGCTTTCTGCTGCAAATGTGCGGAAGAAATTTTAGGCCCTTTTTGTGCAGACCTCCCCTACGGAGGATTTTTGCGTTTTTAGAGCCTTTTCGAAATTTCACTTGCTTTGTCAGAGAAATTTTTGTATATTAAGCACAGAACAGGGCGGTAGGTCGCCGCCTGAGAAAAAAAGAAAGACCAATTTGATGAAACAGGGCGGTAGGTCGCTGCCTGAGATAAAAAAGAAAGACCAATTTGATGCCGTTTTTTATATGAAAGTATAAAAGACGGCGTTTTTTTTTGAGGAAAATATGCTAGAAAATCATTCTCTTGTCCGGCTAAACGCCGAGTTTTTTGAACGTCATAAGGACCATGCTGAAATATTAAGCAAGCAGGAAAGGCCTCATCTCGTGCTGGTTATCCAGGTTGGGGCGCTCACCTTTGCCGTTCCATTTCGCACCAGCGCACACCGTCCAAAACTTGGTAAAATATCGCACTGTTTCTTCTTTTCGACATCTGGCCGACGCAGTCTAAGCAATGAAGGGAAAATTCCTGCTTTGGATTTTTCAAAAGCAGTCGTTGTGACTGAACGGGATATCGGCAAGGATGCGGTTATCGACCATGCGGAATTCATCGAAATGCACGACAATATGAAAACGATTGAAGCGCGGTTCCGGGCGTTCTTGAAGTATTATCTCGATTGTATAAAGACTGGGGAAAATCTCGATAAACCGGTAATTCGGTATTCCGCTTTGCAGTATTTCAAAGACGAAATAATGTCCCTAAATTTTGAAAACGATACTTGATTTTTGAAAAAAGCAATTTTTGGGGCATTTTTTATGGAAAAAGGTAACACCCTGCGAATCAATTTTGGGATGCCTCCCCCTCCCCTTCTAATGTCATAAGAGGGGGAATTGGGGAAAAATTTCATATGTGCAAATTTTGCACATATGGGTGCAAATAATCAGACTTATAACTCATCCCTATACAAGCGATGAGCCTTGCGGTATGGGGTAAAAACCGGTGCGTTGGGTCACGGGGGATTGATTTGGGGCGGGGGTTAGGTTATATTTAGGGGTGAGGTGTTTTATGCTGAAGAAGTTTGTTCTTGGGGGAATGGTTGTGGTGGCGGCGTTGCTTGGCAATGCTTGCGGGGACGATGCATCGAGCGATTCCCCGGCGGGGCCTGCGGATGGCGAGGCTACCCTCTCCTCCTCCAGCGACGACGTGATTCCTGGCAACAGTTCATCATCAAGTGTCACTGAGAGTCCTTCGACTAGTTCAGGACAGGCTCCGCAGTCAGCGGAGCCGAACGAGTCTTCGTCGAGTGAGAAGGCGGTCGATGGCAGTTCTTCCAGCGACGAAAAATCCTCGTCGAGTTCCGGCAAGGTAGAGTCGAGCAGCAGCGGCAAGGGCGAAAAGTCGTCATCGAGCGAGGGGGCGGCTGGCAGCAGTTCTTCGGATGTTGTCGTTGGGTCGTCTTCTTCGGAAAAGAGTTCTTTGAGCGTGGCAGAATCCTCTTCGTCGGTTAAAAGTTCGTCTAGCGAGGTGCCGTCTTCGTCATCTGTCGTGGAGTCCTCTTCAAGCATTGTGGAAAGCAGTTCGAGTTTAGAGACAGAATCATCCAGTTCTATTACTTTGTCATCAAGTTCCGAGACACCAACGGTGAAGAGTATTTATGATGCAGAAAATAACATCTTAACCGATTTGCGTGACAATCAAGTCTATAAAACGGTGACCATTGGCGAACAGGTTTGGATGGCCGAGAATCTAAATTATGCATATAAAGCAGGAACAAATAGCTTCTGCTATAATGATTCAACAAAATACTGCAATCTTTATGGGCGACTTTATACGTATGATGTAAAAAAGGTACAAATATGTCCAGAAGGATGGCATTTGCCTGATTCGGTGGAATGGAAAAATTTAATTGGAGATAACCTAAATGAATCTTTAAAGGCTGATTCTAGCTGGGTGGTATGGCAGGGAAAATCAACGAATGGAACAAACGAAATCGGTTTCAGCGTTTATGCATATGGATATAAAAATTGGATTCATAAATATTCTGGAATAGGGAGAAGAGCGCTTTTTATGATAAAAAATAAGAGCCGGGTTGTAGAAATAACGATATATAATTCGGATCCTCCAGATATTAGTATAGATGATGATTATAGTGCAGTTTCTGTTCGTTGTATAAAAGACTCGGAGTAGACGATTTTTCTCTTGTCTGTCCAATTCAAGAGCAAGACCGTTGGCACCCGACTCCATCCTAAACGATGGCATTCCAATCGATAGAATACGCTGGGTTCTCCCCCGGCGTTATTTTTTTTGCAGAGGAGCCGGGGCGTTGCGGGGCGGCGAGCGCCCGCAGAGGGGGTGACGGAAGACTTGCCCCTGTCAAACGACGGTATGAAATGTATGGATCCCGTCGCTACGCTCCAGGATGACGTAAAAGGAAACGCACTTGAGTGACGCAAGAGGGGCAAGGCTGAAGGCAGGGGGATGCCTCCCCCCCACCCCTTCTAATGTCATAAAAGGGGGATTTAGAAAAGGATTTCATATGTGCAAATAATCAGACTTATAACTCATCCCTATACAAGCGATGAGCCTTGCGGTATGGGGTAAAAACCGGTGTATTTAGTCACGGGGTGGTTGATTTGGGGCGAGGTTTAGGTTATATTTAAGGGTGAGGTTATTTATGTTGAAGAAGTTTGTTCTGGGGGGAATGGTTGTGGTGGCGGCGTTGCTTGGCAATGCTTGCGGGGACGACGGTTCGAGCGATTCGCCGGCGGGGCCTGCGGATGGCGAGGCTACCCTCTCCTCCTCCAGCGACGACGTGATTCCTGGCAACAGTTCATCATCAAGTGTCACTGAGAGTCCTTCGACTAGTTCAGGACAGGCTCCGCAGTCAGCGGAGCCGAACGAGTCTTCGTCGAGTGAGAAGGCGGTCGATGGCAGTTCTTCCAGCGACGAAAAATCCTCGTCGAGTTCCGGCAAGGTAGAGTCGAGCAGCAGCGGCAAGGGCGAAAAGTCGTCATCGAGCGAGGGGGCGGCTGGCAGCAGTTCGGCGAAGGTTGAAGAATCGTCCAGTTCTGCCAAGGTGGATGAATCATCGAGTTCGATGAAAGCCGCAGAATCCTCCAGTTCCGTAAAGGTCGAGGAATCTTCAAGTTCCGAAAAGAACGAAGTATCCTCCAGTTCTGAAAAGCCTGTAGAATCTAGCAGCAGCGAAAAGGTTGAGGAAAGCTCTTCAAGTGAAGTGTCAAGTAGTTCTGTTGTCCAATCTTGTAAAACAAAAACAGAAGATAATTGCATTTACGGAACATTATACGATGAAAGAGATGGTAAAACATATAAAACGGTGAAAATTGGTGAGCAATGGTGGATGGCTGAAAATTTGAGTTATGAAGCCGATAGTTTAGGTTTTATAAACAGAAGTGTTTGTCATTATAAATCGGACACTTGTAAAAAATACGGAAGATTATATTTTTGGAGTGCTGCTCTTGATTCTGTAACAACTGGCTGTGGAAATGGGGTTACTTGTAAACCGGATGCGCCAATTCAAGGCGTTTGCCCAGAGGGATGGCACATTCCTACTAAAGCTGAAACTGAAATTTTATTGACGAATGTCGGCGTATTGGCGACTCTTGGTGAAAAGAAATCTGGATTAAAATTGATGTCTGGTGAAAATTGGCAAAGTGGATGCAATGGGTCCGATGCCTATGGCTTTTCAGCCTTGCCATCGGGAGTTTTTTCAGCTACTATCACTGATTACCTTTTTATGTATGATGAATCATACATATTGTTAAGTGATGAATACAGTAAGTCAAAATACTTTGTTTTAGAAATTAAAGGTCCCGCATCTTTAACAGGATGTGATCGAACTGCTAAAATTTATTCAGAAGACAAGACTTTTGCTGTGTCAGTTCGTTGCTTAAAAGATTAATTCAGACACAACTAAACCTACCCGGAGCGCTCCTTTGCTCATGAAATGGCTTCGGAGCCGTGGGTTGCCTGATGCCGGGTTTTTAAGGGCAGAGCCCTTAGGCGAGGGGGTGACGGAAGACTTGCCCCTGTCAAACGACGGTATGAAATGTATGGATCCCGTCGCTACGCTCCAGGATGACGTAAAAGGAAACGCTCTTGAGTGACGCAAGAGGGGCAAGGCTGAAGGCAGGGGGATGCCTCCCCCTCCCTTTTACAGGGTGTTTTAATATGAAACAAGCCATTTTTACCCCTTTTTTTTGCCGTTTTCTTGTTTCATAACGAAACAAAACGGACTTTTTTCGCTTTTGGCACGGCTTTTGCTTATAAGTGGGCGAAATCAAAAAGGCGATTGAATTCGCACAAAAGTTTAAAACAGGAGACTCATTATGAGCAAGATTATTGGTATTGACCTCGGTACAACAAACAGCTGCGTTTCCGTGATGGAAGGCGGCAAGCCGGTCGTAATCGCTAACGCGGAAGGTTTCCGCACCACCCCGTCTATTGTCGCCTTCGGCAAGACTGGCGAACGCTTGGTCGGTCACGTGGCAAAGCGCCAGGCCATCACCAACCCCGAAAAGACGATTTACTCCATCAAGCGCTTCATGGGCCGTACCGCCGGCGAATGCTCCAGCGTCGAAACCAACATGCCGTACAAGCTCGTGGGTTCGGGTTCCGATCCGATTCGTGTGCAGATTGACGACAAGCAGTTCGCTCCTCCCGAAATTTCTGCAGCCGTGCTCCAGACCATGAAGAAGATTGCCGAAGACTACCTCGGCGAATCCGTTTCCCAGGCCGTGATTACGGTTCCTGCTTACTTTAACGACTCCCAGCGCCAGGCTACAAAGGATGCCGGCAAGATCGCTGGCCTCGAAGTTCTCCGTATCGTGAACGAACCGACGGCCGCCGCCCTCGCCTACGGCCTTGACTCCAAGAAGAGCGAAAAGGTTGCCGTTTATGACCTCGGTGGTGGTACGTTCGATATCTCCATCCTGGAAATCGACGACGGCATGTTCAGCGTGAAGGCCACCAACGGCGATACGATGCTCGGCGGTGACAACTTCGACGAAGTCATCATCGACTGGATCAACGACGAATTCAAGAAGGACAATCCGTCCATCGACCTGAAGAAGGACAAGATGGCCCTCCAGCGTTTGAAGGACGCCGCAGAAAAGGCAAAGATCGACCTCTCCGCTACGACTTCCACGAACATCAACCTCCCCTTCATCACTGCTGACGCTACTGGCCCGAAGCACTTGGACCTCACCCTCAGCCGTGCCAAGTTCGACCAGCTGACCGCTCACCTCGTTGAACGCTCCATGGATCCGTGCCGCAAGGCTATCGCCGACTCCGGCCTCCAGCTCTCTGAAATCGACGAAGTGATTCTCGTCGGTGGCTCTACCCGTATCCCGGCCGTCCAGGATGCAGTGAAGAAGTTCTTTGGCAAGGATCCGAACAAGACCGTGAACCCGGACGAAGTCGTGGCCATCGGTGCAGCCGTCCAGGGCGCAGTTCTTAGCGGCGACTCTGCCGTGAAGGATGTGCTCCTCCTCGATGTGACCCCGCTTTCCCTCGGTATCGAAACCCTCGGTGGCGTGATGACGAAGCTCATCGACCGCAACACCACGATTCCGACCAAGAAGAGCCAGGTGTTCTCCACTGCCGAAGACAACCAGCCGGCCGTTACCATTCACGTGCTCCAGGGCGAACGCGAATTTGCCCGCGACAACCGCACCCTCGGCAAGTTCGACTTGACCGACCTCCCGAAGAAGCCGCGCGGCGTTCCGCAGATCGAAGTGACCTTCGACATCGACGCCAACGGTATCGTGCACGTTTCCGCCAAGGACAAGGAAACCGGCAAGGAACAGTCCATCAAGATTACCAGTTCCAGCGGCCTCTCCGAAGACGAAATCAACAAGATGGTGAAGGATGCCGAAGCAAACGCTGCAAAGGACAAGGAACAGCGTGAACTCGTGGACATCAAGAACCAGGCCGAACAGATGGCTTACCAGGCCGAAGGTCAGCTCAAGGAATTTGGCGACAAGCTCCCGGCCGACACCAAGAGCCAGCTCCAGGCCGCCATCGACGACATCAAGGCCAAGAAGGACAACGGCACCAAGGAAGAAATCAAGGCCGCTATGGACAAGCTCCAGGGCATGATTAGTTCCATGGCCCAGGCCGCCGGTGCAAACCAGGCACAGCCGGGTCCGCAGCCGGGCGCTTCTGAACAGCCGAAGTCCGAAAAGAAGGGCGACGGTCCGGAAGTCGTCGACGCCGAAGTGGTAGACTAATTCAAGGCCGTGGGTGCGAGGTTTTCGCCTCCCCCATGGATTAACATTTAGGATTCGCCCGTAAGGGCAATCCTTTTTGCATATAGAAGGGCATATAGAGCGTCATCCTGAGCGGAGCTGCGAAGCAACGAAGTCCGAAGGATCTAGATGATTTTTAAGAAGCCGCGAGGCGATTATGGCTGAAAAAAGAGATTATTACGAAGTTTTGGGCGTCGGTAAGGACGCAAGTGCTGATGAAATCAAGCACGCTTATAAGAAGCTTGCCATCAAGTACCACCCGGACAAGAACCCGGGCGACAAGGAAGCCGAAGAAAAGTTCAAGGAAGCGGCCGAAGCTTACGATGTTTTGAGCAACCCCGAAAAGCGCAAGAATTACGACCAGTTCGGCTTCAACGCTCCTGGCGGCGGTTTTGGCGGCGGTGGATTCGGCGGAGGCGGATTCAGTTTCGACGATATCTTCAGCCAGTTCGGCGATATTTTCGGCGGCGGTTTCGGTTTTGGCGGTGGCGGACGTGGTCGCCGCAAGGCTGGCCCTCCGCGCGGCAACGATTTGCAGATTAAGGTTGCCCTCAGTTACAAGGAAATCTTCGAAGGCTGCACCAAGAAGGTTCGCTTAAAGCGCTATACTCCGTGTACGGAATGTAACGGCAAGGGCGGTACCGGCGTGAGCGATTGCTCCACTTGCCACGGTACCGGTCGTGTGCGCCGCGCTACGGGCGGATTCTTCCAGATGATTAGCGAAAGCGCCTGCCCCACTTGCGGCGGCACTGGCGAAGTCATCCAGAACCCGTGCTCCAACTGCCGTGGCGAAGGCCGTTTGCAGGAATCCGAAGAAATATCCATCAAGATTCCGGCCGGCGTCAGTGAAGGCCAGTACCTGAACCTGCGCGGCGAAGGCAACTGCGGCCCGCGTGGCGGCGCCTGCGGCGACTTGCTCGCCGTGATTGCCGAAAAGCCGGACGATTTCTACACTCGTGAAGGCGACGATTTGCATTGCGTCATCAAGGTGCCGGTCCACAAGCTGGTGCTCGGCGGTACGCAGCGCATACCGACTCTGGACGGCGACGAAGTCCAAATCAAGATTGCAGCCGGTTCCCAGGCTGGTAGCATCCTCCGTCTTCGTGAACAAGGCCTGTGGCCCCTCAAGAAGCAGGGCGACCGTGGTAGCCTCTATGTCGAAATCGGCGTGGAAATCCCGAAGGATTTGAGCCGCGAAGAAAAGGAACTCTACCAGAGGCTCGCCGAAATTCGCAAAGACAAGGAAACCGCCCAGGAAGAATCCTTCCTACAAAAGATGAAGAACCTGTTCAAGTAGCAATTTCGCGCGTTTATGCAAAAAATTCATTTTAGCTTCGAGTACTAGATACTCGGAGCTTTTTTTGTATTCACTCTTACTACTTGTAACCTACTTTGAAAGCATCTTGCCGTTAAGAGTTGCAATCCAGCGCCTGCTTTTGGCTTTTGAGGGAATCTTCAAGGTCGTGAACCCCATCTTGATGCGAGTCTTGTACAAGACGACTCCGTTCAAGTCTATCAAGGCAAAATCGCCGCCAATACTGGTCCGCACATCAATGCGGTCTCCATTCACCACAATGAAATTCGTCGGAGAAAGTCTGTCGAAATCACTGATGGCACTCTCTTTCGGAATGGAATCGACTTTTTCATCTTTCTGCCAATCAGGGTCGTGAATGACGGGTTCCGTCACGATGGGAGCGGCTGGTTCAGTAAATCCTAGCTGTTCATCCATCCAGGCGATTCTCTCTTTCATCTTTTTACGGAGATATTCCACTTCACCATCCCAAGTATCGGCATTGTTGCCACCAATGGACATGACGACCAAAGCGTTACAGCTGCTAATGCGTTCGCAGTTTTTCATCGGTTCCGGGTCTTCGTCGCATTCTCCGCTTATCTTGCCCAAATTCGGCCAGCGCTTGAAGTTCCTGTCGGCAGCATTTTTCAAATACGTCTTCATGGAATCAAGATAGGCATCCAAAGTATTGGTGTGCCAAACGCCACTGCGGAGTTCCGCCCAACGCTTTTTCAGTTCGCTCTGGTAATCGGCATCCTTCCACATTTGGATAAACCAGGTGGGTGTAAGCGGTGAACCGAAGTTCGTCATCAGTATAGACTGGTTCATTTTCGCAATTTCTTCAATTCTCCAACCGCTTTTTCCTCCAAATCCAACGCTATTCATCTCCGAATTTTTAGGTTCGAAGACGTTGTTCAGGGCAAGATTGAAATCCCACGGAGGGCCGAAATTCACCTTGCCACCATTGCTTTCTTTCTGCATGTAAAAAAAGAATGCGCTTGTGTAAGCGTCAATGTTGTCCATCATTTCTTCGTGAAGAACATAGTCAACGGCAGAAGCGACATCCACATATTTTTCGTATTTAAAACTATTGCTATCGTTTTTGGCCAAAGATTCAAGATTGTTCAGGTAATTTTTTAGATATTCTTCTTGTTCCGGTTGAATTTTCGTCTTTTTTGGGTAACGCAGAAAAACATCCAACCCATCGGAGGTCGTGAATCCATCATTATTGAAAGCCTTGCCGCCGGTAGCCGATTTTACCTTGTCAATTGACCAGATGTAACCGCCGGTAACGTCGTCGCCACTCACATCGGTTTCGTCGAGCTTGTCTACGTCGACTCGGTACTTGCCGCGCTTGATTTTTTCAATCAAAACGTACACTCCGCGGTACATACCGTTGATGTACAAGTCAAAATGCCTGGTGCGGGGGCTGTAACGGCCAGTTTGCCTAAAGAGCCAATGGGCAAGCGAATTTCGCATCAGGCTTTTGTCTACATAAGGGCCGTGAAAAATCCAGTCGTCAGAAGGAGGGAGTCCGAACAGGCTTGCGTCAAGGCCCTTGCCCTTTGCATCGCGGATTTCTACGCTGTAGCCCGGTTTTGGAAACAGAGCGGATTCATGCCCCCTTATCTTGATACCAATGTCGTAAAGTTTGCCATTGGCGCTGTCGGCCACGTTATTCTCGGATCCTTCAAGCACTCTCATGGTTGCAGGGAGCATTGTCGCAGGAATTTTTTCGGTATTTTTGTAATCAAGGCATTGAGCTTTGGTGTCCACAAAAATGATGGGAAGGTCGTACGATTGCGCTAATGAAAAGACCGTTGCAAAACAGAATGATAAAATGAATCTTTTTATCATGAAAACTCCAAGAACCAATCAACACATATAAAATAAGTTTCTTTATACAGGAACTTACGTAAAAAAGAGTTTACGCGTTGTAATGTTTTTACAAATCCCTTAAACTTATCATTGTGTAGACAACATCACCTTTTTTTGCAGAAAAAATTTTTTTCAAAGATTTTATTTGAATAAAACATATTTATAAATATATTTAGGAGCGATTATGAAAATTGAGAAGAAGAAAATTTCAAGTGATTCCAGGTGGAATGCAGCCACAAAAGCGGGCTTGGCTGCGTTAATGGGAATGACGGCTATTGCTTTTTCAGCTTGCGATGGCCAAACTGCTTCAGGAGGAAGTATTGAAGGACTGGAAGATCCTGAGAGTTCAAATTCCGAGAATAATTTGTCTTCTAGTCAGGCAAAAAAAGACGACTTAAAGACATCCGATTTCAACGACAACGAGCAACAGAATGTTTCTGAGGACAGCAGCTCCGTCGAGGAAAGCAAACCCGTCGAAGAGAACAAATCCACCGAAGAAAACAGCTCAAGTTCATCAAAAATCACCCCACCAGCTCTTTCTTCCTCTGATTTTTACCCTCCATTGGCAGGAGTTATTGCCCCGGAAACAAGTTCTTCGATGGAGTCCCCAACCCCACTATCTTCAAACCAGGTGATTGTCGACATTCCCAAGAGTTCGTCTTCGATCAGCGAAGAAGTGCTGAGTTCCATCGCAGAAGCGACTCAAAGTTCCTCAAGTGAAGCTGCAAGCTCCTCCGCAATTCCGGCAAGTTCCTCAAGTGAACCGGCCAGCTCAAGTAGCGACATACAAATTCTACAGCCGAATACAAGCCCCAGTACTTGGCAACCAGACACCAATTCCTATATTCACATGTGTCCCGATGGAACAGGAAATTGTATGGTTTTTAGCATGGTAACAACATTTGAAAGAACAGACATTGACGTATGAACTTAGTGCTTTGCCTTACAGAACAGTGTAACTTGCGCTGTTCCTACTGCTATTACAAAGATACGCAGAGCGATCGCGCGACCGTGATGGACGATGCGACCATGGAAGCTGCCATCAAGTTGTGCTTCGAACGTACGTTGTTTTTCAAGCAGAAATACCTGAACATCACTTTTTTCGGTGGCGAACCGCTCCTTCGAAAGGAAGCGATTTTCAAAGGTGTAGATTATGCAAAGTCCTTTTTGTCGAAATTGATTGACAAAGGGCTGGTTCCAAGCGACTTTACTTTGACATTCGCCATCAATACGAACGGCACGTTGCTTGATGAAAAAATGCTGGATTACTGCGAAAAGGAAAAATTCCGCATTTACATTTCCGTGGATGGGCCAGCCTACCAACACGATATTTCGCGCCGCACGGTAAATGATTCCGGCAGTTTTGAATCGATGCACAAGTTCCTCCCCCGCATTTCGAAGATGAATTCCGCGGCGCTCTGCACGGTGACTCGCGCGCATGTGGCACACCTTTTCGAGGCTGTCAAGTGGATTCACGAGCAAGGGTTCCGCTGCATGACGACAAGCGTCGATTTTGACGGCAAATGGACGGAAGAGGACTTTGAAAAACTCGCTCTTGAATATCAGAAAATGGCTTTGTACTGGCTTGAATGTCGCAAGAAAGGTGAAAAATTCTTCCTCGGAACCATTCAGGACAAAATCAAATTGCGCCTGCAAAATTTGCGATTTAGGCAATATTCCTGCTTCGTTTATAAAGGAGCCATGGGTGTATCAACCAACGGGAATATTTTCCCATGCACACGGTTTATCACTTCGAAAGAGAACGCCCCGTATGTGCAGGGGAACGTCTTTACAGGATTTGATGAAAAAGCCTGTAGCGAAATTCGCGAATTTTTAGATTCCGACAAGAAGGAATGTGAAGGCTGCGTGCTCAAACATCGCTGCTGCGCACACGAATGCGCCTGTACATCGTTCTACACCACCGGCTCCATTTACGGGATCTCGCCGGAAGTCTGCACGCACGAACGCATGCTCACCGAAATCTGCGATGGCATTGTAGAGAAAATGTAAACCAGAAATGCAGGTTTAAGCAACCTATTTTTTTGACGTCGCTCGTTTTCGCCTACGCGGAGTCAAAAGCAGGAAAACAGGTTCGTTCCCCGCATGTGTCGGCATCGCCTTAGCCTTTGCCGAGGGAGTGTTCGTGACGTGGAGATTTTCCACGGATTCGCATTGACCGGTAAATAGGTTTTTGTTCATTGCCATTTAATTCAAGATAATAAAAATATCTGAATTGTCAACTTGGGCTGGTGGTCTATTTTGTGCGTAAAACGGAAAGTGCCTTGCTGGCAATGTCGGCGAGTTGGTTCGGGGCGGTCGGTTCCGGCACAAAAACGGCGATAAATTGCACTTGGCCGCTCGGGAGGATTACGATTCCTGCGTCGTTCATGGGCGGAAGTTTGTCCTTGGGCGGGAATCCGGTGCCGGTCTTATGGACGACTGTTGCACCCGCGGGGGCTGCGGCCGGGATGCGATCCTTCCCCGTTTCCACTTCGGACATCGTTTTCCATACGAACTTCAGGTTCGCGGTTTTGTCTTTGTTCTTGTAGAACCATTCGAAGAGGTTCGCCATTCCCTTGGGTGTGCACCAGTTCAAGTCGCTTTTGGCGAGGTCCGCATGCATTTCGGCTTCGGTCGCGCCGATTTGGATATCCTTGAAGCCGAGTTTTGCGATGTAGCGGGTAATTTTCCCGGGTGCGCCGCAGAATTTGAATAGCAAGTCGCTAGCGTTGTTGTCGCTCTGCACCAGGGACCACTGGAGAAGTTCAGCATACGAAACCATGGCGGTATCGCCCATTTCCTTCATCATTGGCGACCAGGTGTTTTGCATCAGGGTTGCTTTTACGACCTGGACTTTGGCATCGATGCTGATTTTTGTGCTGTCAAGGAAGTGCGCCACATAAAGCGCCTGCGGGAATTTCATCACACTGTGCATCGGGAAATGCTGGGATTCGTTTAAGCCCGCGGATTCTTGTGTGGACTGCGCGGTTTTGTTAACGCTCGAAGACTGCGCGGGTGTTGTAAACTGTGCGGCTTTTGATGGCGCAGACTGCGCCGACTTCGCAAAATAGCCGTAAGACTCCCCCGCACAGGCAAAAGATGCGGCTATGGCGATTGAAGCGATGAACGAAAATGTACGAGTGAAAAATTTTGAATTCATACAAATAGGCGTTTTAGGTAAGGTTAATATTCTTTTGAAAGATAAAATATTTTTTTTAGCAAATTTTTTTATTGTTGTTCCATTTGAAAAAATCCAATTTAATTATATTGGCATCTATGGCATGTAGCACTGAATTCATAAATTTTATCCAGGAGACGTTGCGCGATGTGGGAGACGTTCGCGCAAGGAAGATGTTTGGCGACTGGATGATTTATGTGGACGAGAAGCCCGTCGTATTGGCCTGCGACGACATGACGTTTGTCAAGAAGCTACCCGAGATTGAAGACTTGATGGAAGAGGCTGAATGCGGATTCCCATACGAGGGCGCCAGGGAGCATTACATCCTCGAGATGGAGCACCAGTCGCACGCGTGCGAAGTCGTGCGCAGACTTGTTGAAATTACGCCCGTCCCGAAAAAGAAAAAATCGAGGTAACATTTGTACGTTCTACAGGTGTTTAATAAGCGAGGAAAATATGAAAAATAAAATCACAAAGGGATTATCTATTGGCGTCATTGCCATGGGAATTGTTCACTGCGCCGCAACTTTCTCGCCGGTCATCGCTGGGAAACTCGCCACACTTGATGCTGGTGCGCAAACCGCATTTTTGTACATGAGCTTGATGTGCGGAGCCATGCTGATTCTCGGTGGTTTCACCACTTTTACGCTTGCGAACAAAGTTTGCGAATTTTCTTTTTTGCGCAAGCCGTTTCTATTTACGCTGATTCTCCTTGCCGTTGACGGAATCCTCGCCGCGTGCTGCATGCCGCACAATCCATGCGCTTGGGCGATTCTCGTTTTGACGGTTCCGCTTTTTGCGATAAACATTCGCCGATAAAAGCAATGATGAATTTTAACAGCAAAACCATTGTGATGCTGCGCGTTGGTGCGGTTCTCAATTTTCTGCTGGCGGCAGGGCACTTTGCGGCACTGTTCCTTTTGGACAAGGCGTTTCAGTTTTATGAAATAGACGGAATCATGAACGAAATGGCGAGCATTTGCGCCGCTCTCCCCTACTTGATTACGGTTGCCTTGGTGGGAGGCTTTATAGTTGCTGGGATTTATTCGCTTTCCGCAAGCGGGAGTATTCGCAAGTTCCCTTTCGAAAAGCTTGTCATCAGCGCCATTTTCTTTGTCTTTGCGGGCCGAGCAATCATGGGCGCAATCAGCCTTTTTATAAATTTTCAAACAAGGGAAATTGTATCGACCATCATCGCTGCGGCTGTCACGTTTTGCTACGCTTCGGCAACCAAGACTTACATAAAAGATTTTTTTAACAAACGTTAAAGATTTATGATTACATACAAAGATACACACGAATTTACAGCGGAGGAACTTCAAGATTTATTCCTTTCGGTGGAATGGTCCTCGGGGCATTTTCCAGATAAACTCGTTATCGCAATGAAGCATTTTGAAACGGTTTATACGGCTTGGGATGGCGACAAGTTGGTCGGCCTCGTGTGCGCCATGGACGATAGCATCATGACAGCCTACATTCACTACATGCTGGTGCGACCGGAATATCAAAAAATGGGAATCGGGAAAGCGCTCATCGAAAAGATGAAAGCGCACTACAAGGATTACCTCCGCATCGTCCTCGTCGCCTACGACAAAGAACTTGGATTTTACAAACATTGCGGCTTTGAAAAGGCGAAAGACGACAGTGCCATGTTCATCACAAGCCTTTGGACTTAAAAAAAAAAGAGAATCAAATGAATCAAGATCAGAAATTTTGTCAAAGCTGCGGAATGCCGCTCACGGACGAATTCTTCGGTACAAATGCAGACAACAGCAAGAACGAAGACTACTGCAAGTTCTGCTTTGCAAATGGAAATTTCGTGCAGGACTGCACCATGGACGAAATGATAGAGCATTGCACTCAATTCGTGGACGAAGTGAACAAGTACATGCCAAAGCCCATGACCAAGGACGAATACAAACAAATGATGCGCCAATATTTCCCAACGCTCAAACGCTGGAAAAAACAAGATTAAAATGTACGATTTAGAGACAGAAAGATTGATTCTTCGCGCTTGGCACGAAAGCGATGCCGAGGTTTTGTTCAAGTACGCTTCGGACCCGGAAGTAGGCCCCCGCGCAGGCTGGCCTCCGCACAAAAGCGTCGAAGAAAGTCGTGAAATCATCAAGACCGTTTTCAGCATGGAAGGCATGTGGGCCGTAGTGCTGAAGGAAACCGGCGAAGTCATCGGCTGTGTGGGCTATTTGCCTGCTTTGAACGCCAACTTGCCGATAGAAAAAGGCGAATGCGAAGTGGGCTACTGGATTGCCCGCCCCTACTGGGGCAAGGGAATCTGCACCGAAGCCATGCGCGCAGTCATTGAACTTTGCTTTGTCAAAAAAGGATTTTCCGCCTTGTGGGGCGACTACTTCCCCGACAACCCGGCCTCTGGCAAGGTGATGGAAAAATGCGGATTTACAGACACCGGCAAGGAAACGCTCTGCCCCAAGTTGGACGTTGGCAGCGACAAGCCCGTAAAAATCATGCGCCTCACCCGCGAGGAATGGCTTTTATTTTAATCCATGACGCAACGAATTGTCATTCCGCTATTTGATCCGCTATCCTTTAGACAGTCAAAAAACCTTGTCTTTAATTCTTGGTACCACAACTCCAAGCAATAGGAACCACTCCTGCTGCCATCAGTGCTGTTGATTGTCCAGAAGTAAGCTCGGTTTGTATTTACAACCTCGTCCTTGTTTTCCCATCTGGTCGATATTTTAGAAACTTTGTAATAGCCAGTCATCACCGCGGAAAAACCGGATGAATTGGTCCCCATGGCAAGTAGTGAAGAACGTTCGGCTTCACTCACCAATGCTGCGCCAGCTCCTTTGGGGTCATCGCTCACAGCGGCAATCAACGTTTCAAATTCCTCTTGTTTCGGCAGATGCCAGCCTTCAGGGCAGATGCCACGGACAACTTTTCCTTCGTATTTACAATTACGATTATAGCCACAACCCTTTCCGGCATCGGAATATATTCCGGCGCTGTCAACGGCCGCTGCCCACGTATAATAAAACCCGTACCCACGTTTTAAAACCTTTGTAGCAGAAGGAGAAAAGAGTGAAGGACGATAAGGATGATCTAAAACGAAATCTTTTGCGAGGTTCTCCGCCATCCACGTCTGTTCTCCAATTTTTACAGTCTTATAAACTTTGTTATCTCGACTATCCACAAGTTCTCCGTAACTGATATTCGGATTCAAGTACGGTTTCTCCACGGAACTGCTGGACTTGGCGCTAGACGAACTGACGATGGACGAGGAACTTTGTGCAGAGGAACTGCTGGACTTGGCGCTGGACGAGCTGACTGCGGACGAAGAACTTTGTGCCGAAGAGCTGCTGGACTTGGCGCTGGACGAGCTGACGGCGGACGAGGAACTTTGTACAGAAGAACTGCTGGACTTGGCGCTGGACGAGCTGACGGCGGACGAGGAACTTTGTACAGAAGAACTGCTGGACTTGGCGCTGGACGAGCTGACGGCGGACGAGGAACTTTGTACAGAAGAACTGCTGGACTTGGCGCTGGACGAGCTGA
>JAKSIL010000028.1 GCA_024398815.1 Fibrobacter sp. | reverse complement strand
TGTAGTAGTAGAGACCGTTCGTCGGGCTGAACATGCCTTCGATGCTCCAGCCACCGTCGTAGAACGCGACGGACGGGATGTTCACCGCCAAGGCGCCGATTGCGATAGGCAACAGGAGCAGCGGTTCGTACTTTTTGACAATCGCGAGGAACATCAGCACGAAACTGACAATCCACATGATCACCATCGGAACGGTGATCTGCGTAAAGCCAGTGCTCGCGGCGAAGTCCGTGATTGATTGAATAATTCCACTCATTGACGTTTACCTCATTAGGCAATGGTCATCAAGACCTGGCCATCAGTAACGGTGTCGGTTTCCTTGACGGAGACAGAAGTGACGGTGCCGGCGCACGGAGCGACGACCGGGTTTTCCATCTTGAGGGCTTCGATAACGGCCACTTCCTGGTTGGCGGCAACGGTGTCACCGACCTTGACCTTCAGTTTGAACACGGAACCGGCGAGCGGGCACTTCACTTCGGTGCCTGCACCAGCGGCGGCAGGAGCGGCAGCGGGGGCGGCGGCGGCAACCGGAGCAGCCGGAGCGGCGGCAACTGCGGAATCAAGAACTTCTACTTCGACGTCGTAGGTCTTGCCTTCGAAACTGATACGGACTGTTTTCTTCATTTTTCTATTTCCTGGCTTAAAAGCCTGTTAAGTTTTAAAAGTTTTGCCTTACTTGACGATCGTCCAAGCAGGAGAGTTAGTGTTTCTGTAAGCAGTGACGCGGCAAGGAGCACCAATGGCCTGGCTTGCGGCGGCGGTAATCACGGCGAGGAACTGGTCGTTGGTCATGCCCGGGTGTTCTTCGAGGGCGGCAACGGCAGCAATGCCGAGGAATGCCTGTAACTGCTTGTTGGTAAAGCCGGGGTGGACGCTCTTCGCGTTCGGGTCCCAGTCACAATGTGCAGGAGCACGGACTGCGGGGGCAGGTGCGGCGGCGGGCTTAGCCGGAGCGGCAGGAGCCTTGTCCTTGTCGAGGCCGAGCTTCTTCATGACAAAACTCATGATGGAGCAGAGGAACCAGAGGCCGACAATCACGGACATCACGACGATAAGGCCGGTCGCCTGGAATTCGATGAGCTTAGCGACACCGAAAGTATCCGTCGCGCTGCAATCCTTGTTCGTGCAGTATTCGCTGTTGAGCTTGGCCTTGGCTATAGGTACAGCCTTGTGACCAGCGGCGTTTTCAACGGAATCGCGAATGTCGCGAGCCTGCACGGACTGTTCGTAAGTCTTGTAAAGGATGGAATAGCCACCACCGTGGGTTTCCACAATCTGGAACACGGTAGATTCGTCCATCCAGCTGAGCTGTTGCTTAATGGGAGCTGCAATGGAGTCCGGCATGAGAGCGATTTGCTCGTCAAAACGGCCAACATGTGCAGGAGCCACCTGGGCAACCACAGCAGGTTGTTCCACAACCGCTTCAGCAGCAGCGGCGGGAGCCACGGCGGCGGAATCGATTGCATTGTTTACTGTTTCATTCATATTGGAATGTGTCCATTTTTTTAAGTGAACTTGTTGCGATAATAATCAACGCAACTAATATAGTAATTAGCGAATATAGGGTAAGGTGCAGAAGTGGGATTTAGTGGCTGGGATTTAGGATTTCGTGGCTAGGAGAAAGGTTGGCGCCTGCGATGCATTTCCCCTCCCCCCTAAAGAGTCATCGTTCCAGACTCGATACCCTTCACCGGGACATAACGCAAATTGCCCTTGCCGTCCATGATGATGGCTACACCTGCTAGGTAATTAATCCACTGCTTCGTATCGAAATAACGCAAATTCGCCTTGTGATTAGTGCAGTAAGTTGTAAACGGAGCCACGAACATGTCATGGGACACCCAAATACTCACGCGCCCAGCCTTTGCAAATTCAGGCTTCACCACATCCGAAATAAATTCTTCGCTACGATCATCCAAATCGTAGAAGGCATCGCTATACATGCCCTTGTAGGCGTAAGCCGATGCGACGACCCAGCCGCCTCCATCGGTGTTCTTGTAGTTTTCAAACTTGGTTTCATCCTTCACGTACCATTCGCCATCGAGCACGGGCATGGTATCTTGCTTGGCCCCTGTCAAACCGGCACCAATAGCGATATTCTCGCAAGTTTCATAGCTTCTAGTATATGTGGAATTTTTCAAGGCGAAGATTTCACCTTTAAACTTGGCTCCTACCGATTGAGACTGGGTCTTTCCGTTGGTGGTCAAATGACCCTTCTTGCTGGTATCGTCGCCACGTTCTGCATGGCGAAGAATAAATATCACCTTTTCATCGGATGCAAGGCCGCTGTAAACTTCCTTGATGTCGACAAATTCCTGGATATCGTCGCTAGTAGCGGCACGCCAGGATTTTTTATCCTGGTCATATACATAGTACTTGTCCGTATTGATGACACCATTACGAATTTGTCCAGGATAATCGCCCGGGCCGAAATTGTAGGTATCCTTTTCAAGGTCCGTCGCTTCGCGCCATGTCTTCGTTTCCTTGTCGCATATAAAGCGAATGCGCGGACCGTCGGGCTGTTCGTAGTACGAAACAAAGTATTGGCTCATGCTGTTGCCGATGTGTTTCACCTGACCGGCCGTATAGTCGCTACACGTTTCGAACATGTGCACCTTGGTCCAGAAATTGCGCAAGTGCTTTTCAAATTCCGGAACCTCGCCCTGATTCCAGCTGCTCATATTCTTTCGAATCGTAGCAAATCCGCCACTGATGTCAAGCGCCACAAGCCAGTCGGCGAGTTTCGCCTTGTCGTTGTTATCGCCCCAGTTTCCATCGCCCTTGATGTCTTCGGAAATTTTATTTGTCAAATAGAGCATGTCATTGCCAGTACCATTGCTCTGCATCATAATGGAAACGGCAAGCAGGGCACCACTGTAATCGTCGCCCCCGAATAAACTAACATCTTCGGCAAATTTACCGCCGGCCGCAGTCATCGTGGTCTGCTGTTGTCCACCGAAGCCCCAACCGCCGCCATTGAAGCCGCCAGCACCGCCACCCAAATTAATCTCAAACGCAGACAAGACATCCGTTAGGGCACGTGCGCCCATGGCACCAATAGGCTGGTTGTTTCCACTGTCTTCCACGAGTTTACGTACGCGAGGAGCCGCCAAATGGGTCAGCATGTTCACGTTTACCGTATCCCTATTCGTAAGGTCGGTGAGTGCATTCAAAGTAACCATCGACGAAGAAAGCCCGCCGGTAAGTTCATTACGGTAATAGCCGGTCGCCTCGACACGCACATACGGAGAAATCAAATTGGCATTTTCAAAAGCAAACGAGCCATCGGTGGAGGACACACATGTTTCAAAAGCCCTCTTGGAATCCGCCAACCTCTGCATGCTGTCCAGTTCAATAACCTTGACCGTCGTCCCATGGAGGAAAGGACCCTTTTCGGCCGTTCCCACAAGATTCACGCCCGTCCTTCTGTACGTTACGAGGGAATCCTCTTCCAGTGTTCCTTCAGGAACAACCGCCGCATTCTCATTAAGCTTTAGAACGCCATCACTGCAGGTGACACCAAAAAGTTCAACGACTCCGGTCACCCATTCGCCGCCCACGCAGAAATACAAAGCCTTTTCGTCACCCACGGCAAGGGATTCGCCCTCATTGTCCGCCGTACACTTGGGAAGTTCATCGGCCGTCGAAACGGTACTGGTATCTTCAATGACCGGTTCGTCGATTACCTCTACAGGACCGACTTCGTCAGGAAGTTTTTCAGAAGACTTGGAACCACTGTCCGATTTTTCTCCGTCCTTGGAATCGCTCTTTGAACCATCCTTGGAGTCGCTTTTGGAATCGCTCTTTGAGTCACCCTTGGAATCGTCCTTGGATCCGCTATCCTTCGAACCGTCCTTGGATCCGTGCTTACCCTGGCCAGGAACAAGAAGATCATTCTGTTCGTCGTCAATGACAGCGGCATCCTCGGAATCGTCGTTTCCCGACGTCGAGTTATCGTCGCTGCAGCACACCACAAAGAGGGCGATTAGTAACAAGAGCCAATTCGTCTTCATAAATGGAACAATAGTAATTTCTACTACATGTACTCTGAACTGAGACCTTTTACAGGCACATAACGACGATTATTCTTGTCATCAATGATAATTGCAACTCCGGCAAGGTAATTTATCCAGTGGCCACCGTCGTATTTCTTCAAATTCACCTGCTTATTCGTGCAGTACGTCACGAGAGGCATCATCAGCTTGTCGTGCGAACTCAGGACCACGAAACGCTCTTCGGGATCATTGTACTTCGTGAGCAGCACGTCTTCGATGAGTTCCACAGAGCGTTCCTTAAGATTGTAATAAGCCGGCGATGCGCCCGTGGTGTAGGCTCCCGTATAAGCGTACTTGGAAGTCGCTTCCCAGCCACCACCGGCATCCGATTCCGCCTTGTCCTTTGCCGACTTGTCCTTGACGTACCAGTCGTCGTTGAGTTCCGGCAAGGTATCCATGACATCGTAAGCCTGTCCGCGGCCCCTGGCTATATATTCCACCGTCTGCTGAGCCCTCACAAACTGGGAAGCGCCCAAGCGGAACGGTTCAGAAAACTTCATCAGTTTGGCGCCCACGTTTTCGCACTGTTTTTTTCCATTCGATGTGAGAGGACCGCTCTTGCTGGTATCGTCGGTGCGTTCCGCATGGCGTAACACAAAGATTACGCGCTCGTTCGATTTCAGTCCTTCGTAAACGTCCTGGATATCCACAAACACGCTCGTTTCGGAAAGCTTGACAAAGTAGGAATCGCGTTCCACCGCTGTCGAGGCTCTCCAGGCACCGAGAGTTTCATCGTAGGTAAAGAAATTTCCTGTAAAGGCACCGCGAACAACTTCGCCATCCTCGCCCGCTTCCTCGAGACTCGACAAATCCATCAAGCTGTCCGAAGCAAATTCAACGCCTCCGTTCGCCTTGCAGGCAAAGCGTTCCGTCGAGACACTCACGTCATCCATGTCGGAAGCATAGAATGCGCTATTCTCATTCGAGACAAAATAAATCTTCCCGGCATTCTTTTCACCGCAGGGTTCCAGTCCAAGTTCCTTTTGATAGAAATTCCTCATGTACTTTTCAAAGTCGGGTACATCTCCGGAACCCATGGAAGCCACATCTTTACGCAACTCGGCAAAGCCGTCCGCAACGTCAATCCTCAAGGCCATGTCGGCAACAGCCGTACGCGACAGAGCATCGTCCCACGCACCGTCATCCGAGAGATCGTCCATCAAGGAATCCAAGCGCAAGACCTGATAGTTTCCATTGGCAGGGTCGCTTCCATAGCGAATCCACATATCCACAAGTTCATGCAAGGCAAGGGCTGCCGCTCCAGATTCCTTGCCGTTGAACGCATACACGAGCGAAGTGTCAAAAGAAGAATCGTCCACATGGAAAGCCTTCCAGACCTCGGCCACGGCCATTTTTTCAGCTTCGTCAAAGTCCTTCGGAGACTCCGCATTTTCCATGAGGAATTCGATTCTCGCGGAGACCAGATTGTAGAACATGTTCAAGGCGATAAAATCCCTTTTCGAAACGTCAAAGAGGGCCGACATTCCTGCAACTATCGGAACCTGACCGTAAACAGGGAAGACAGATACACGCACATACGGTTTCGGCATCGTCGCAAGTTGCTGATTCTTTACTGAAAACGCGCCATTTTTATCCAACGCCGCATCAAAGGACAAGGACAATTTAAGGCTGTCCTTGGTATAAGTCAAATTAGCAATGTTTACCGATTTTCCCGTAAACAGCGGAGCCTCGACAATTCCCGCAAACGAAAAGGTATCCGCCTGGAATGGAATGAGGTTCTGCAGATTCTCTCTTTCAACGGAATCTTCGCGAGCCCTATTCAGCGAATCCAGTTCACGAATTTCGCGCGCCTTGGCCGTATCAAGTTCCGCATGAACGGAATCTTTTTGATTGAAGGGAGTTTCACCAACCTCCGTGGAATCCTTCTTTTCGTCCAAACTTTTATCAGATTTTTCGTCGGAGACCTTTTCCGTGGAATCACTTTCTACGGAAAGCGAATCAACCTTGTCTTCGGAGGAATCTATCCATTCCGAGGTCCACTCCGTAGAACTCGAGGAGGAATCGTCACCACAGGCAACCAAGGTGCACAAGGCAATAGCCACTGCCCAAAAATAAAACACAAACCATCTAAGGTTCTTTATTTCTTTTCCCATCATAAAAACCCTTGCAATTGTGCAGCGATACACCCACATCATAAAATACATTTTTTTTGCAAGGCTTCAAGACGGCTAAAGCATTTTTCCCGTTTCCAGGAACCTCAAGTGCATTTCAAAGGCCCTGGAAAGTGCAACAGGCATGTGGACACCCTTGGCATGCTTCAGGCTGAATTCCAAAAAGTCCGTCAAAGGTTCACGAAAATCGGGGTGCACGCAATTCTTGATAATCAACCGCGCACGCTCCTCGGACGGAAGCCCGCGAAGGTCGGCCAGGCCCTGTTCCGTCACAAAAATCTGCGTATCGTGTTCCGTGTGGTCCACATGGCTCACGTACGGTACAATGCTACTGATGGCGCCGCCCTTCGCCACGGACGGAGTCAAGAAGAATCCAAGGGCGCAATGGCGAGCGAAGTCGGCAGAACCGCCGATGCCGTTCATCATGGCAGAACCGCACACAAGGCTACTGTTCACGTTGCCAAAGATGTCGGCTTCAAGAGCCGTATTCATAGAAATCACGCCCACACGACGAATGAGGTCGGGGCTGTTGCTCACCTCTTGCTGACGCAGCACAAAATGTTTTTTCCACTGCTCCGCGTTTTGAACAAATTCACGCTGAGCCGATTCCGAAAGTGTAAGGGCGGTACCGCTCGCCACACCGAGCTTACCCTTCTTCAAAAGCGGCAAAACAGCTTCTTGAATCACTTCGGTGAACAAGTCGATTTGACCCAGTCTATCGTCGTCGGCCATGGCGCAAAGCACGGCATTCGCCACCTTCCCCACGCCGCTCTGGTAGGCCATTCCCTTCGGAAGCCTGCCGCTCTTTTCTTCAAAGCGGATAAAGTCCAAAATGCGTTCGCCGATGTTCCTGGAAATCTCGTCGGGTTCCACGAAAGGCGTCACTTCGTCAAAGCCGTCATTCTCGACAATGGCAATCACCTTGTTCGGGTCGATGCGCACGAATTCTTCGCCCACGCGGTCGCCGGCGGAATAAATCGCCAAGGGGCGAGCATGCGGCGGGAGTTCCGGGAGAGCATTGTCGTGCATGCCGACGCAACTGTCGCCCAGGCGCGTATTCAATTCCAAAATGATTTTCGGAGCCATTTCCAAGTAGCAAACGGAATTGCCGCCCGAAGTCGAAAGGCAAACACGGCCATCAGGGAGAATCGCGGAAACTTCAATAATCGCAACCGTCGGAGCGGCCACGGCTCCCGTGCGCACCAGGTAGCCCATCTTTCCCAAGTGGGCATCGATATAGTCAATGCTACCGTCGTTGATTCCCTTGCGCAGGCTTGGATTACTCTGGTAGGGCATGCGGAGTTTCATCGCCTTCGCGCGGGCCAAAGCGCCATCGCAACTATCGCCCGTAGAAGCGCCGGCAAAAAGAGTTATCTGGAATTCCGTACCCGCCTCGTGAAGTTTTTCGGCACGAGCGGCCACGGCAGAAGGGACAGCCTTCGGGTAACCAGCCAAGGTAAAACCGGAAACACCCAGGACATCGCCGTTTTGAATCATTTCGGCCGCCGTAGCGGCATCGCATTTTTTACTTGTAATCCAGTCCATGCCTTTAAATTTAGTAACTTTGATTTTGTGCTGCACTTCATCAAATACAATATCATCGGTGTTCTCAACACCCTCATCACGCTGGCCGTGGTCTGGGTCTTGCACCAGATTTTAGACTGGAACCTGGAACTTTCCAATTTCCTCGGTTTCGTCGCGGGCGGCGTAAACAGTTACATCTGCAACCGCATCTGGAACTTCAAAAGCACCAACAAAAAAAGCACCGAAGTGGTGCGATTCATGATTGTATTCCTCGTGAGTTACGGCATAAACCTCGCCGCTCTCGAAGGCTCAGCCTATGTGCTCACGAATGCCCAGTGGTGTGCAAACTTCTCGGCATGGATTTCTCAATTCATGAAGCCCACCTACCTCGCGAACATCATCGCGAACGTCGTGTACGTACTCGTGAGTTTTATGCTCTACAAAAAATGGGTGTTTAGGAAGTAGACTGTAGACAGTAGGAAGATTAGTTACGAATTATGAATTATGAGTTATGAGACTTTAGTTAGGCGCTTGCGCTCAAAATGTCCTCTTATAATTTATAATTCGTAATTCATAATTATAAACCGCGGCGCAGCCGCCAAACCTAATCCTCAAAGCGAGTGCAACGAGCGACCTGACGTCTGACTCCTCACACCCCATACCCCTTGAACCATTCGGCAAAAGCCTTAATACCTGCATCCAAGTCCGTATCCGCCGTGTAGCCCACGTCGGACTCCAAGGCCTTGGTGTCGGCCCAGGTCACTTCCACATCGCCCGGTTGCATGGGCATGTAGATTTTTTCGGCTTCTTTACCCAGGTGTCTTTCCAACGTCTTCACGAAGTCGAGCAAGTTCACCGGATCGCCATGGCCGATGTTGTACAAGCGACATTCGGCGGCAGTACCATTAGCAGCACGTTCCATGCCCGTCTCAAAAACTTTCACCACGCCGCCGGCAATGTCGGCAATGTAGGTAAAGTCGCGCATCATGTTGCCGTTGTTGAAAATCTTGATGGGGCGGTCATGCATAATGGCATCGGCAAAAAGCCACGGAGCCATGTCGGGCCTGCCCCAAGGACCGTAAACGGTAAAGAACCGGAGACCCGTGGAATTGATTTGGAACAAATGGTTGTAAGTTTCAGCCATCAGTTCGTTACTGCGCTTTGTGGCAGCATACAAACTCGAAGGCTTGCACACAGGGTCGTCGGTGCTAAAAGGCGTCTTCGTATTGCGACCGTAAACGCTGCTGGAACTGGCGTATGTCAAATGCGCCACCGGGAACTTTCGGCACCCTTCCAGCACATTCAAAAAACCGGTAACATTGCTATCAATGTACGCTTGCGGGTTCTGCAGACTGTAGCGAACCCCAGCCTGTGCGCCCAGGTGAACCACACCGTCAAAATGTTCCGATTCAAAAAGAGATGCCATGGCATTCGCATCGGCCAAGTCCATCTGCACGAACTTGAAATCCGTATTGTCCAAGCGTTTCAAGCGATCCTGCTTCAGCGAAACCTGGTAATAGGAATTCATATTGTCGATTCCGACTACAGAGTAGCCTTTCGACAAAAGAATCAGCGAAACCTCGCAACCGATAAAACCTGCGGCTCCTGTTACCAAGACCTTTTTGGACATAAAACCTCTCTTTACTCCACTTGACTACAAAATAAAAAAAAACACCTCCGAAACGGAGGTGCTTTCTACTAGTTGTACCGAAAATTACTTTTCGAAGGGAACCAGTTCGACGCGGCGATTAGCCTTGCGGCCCTTCTTGGTGCCGTTGCTTTCGATGGGCTTCTCGCCACCGAAGCCAACAGCGCGGAGACGGCTGGAATCGATACCCTTGCTAATGAAGTAGTCAACCACAGCCTGAGCGCGGTTCTGCGACAGCTGCTTGTTCTTCTGGGCGCTACCAACGTTATCGGTATGGCCCTGAACTTCAAGGTTTGCACTGGGGAAGTCGTTCATGAGGGCAACAATGTCGTTCAAGGTACCAAAGCTGTTCTTGGTGAACTTGGTGGAATTGGTCTTGAACTGAATACCCTGTTTGAGCTTGTTCAAATCCTGCTTCTTGCTGACCGGGCAGCCCTTGGCATCGATCTTTACGCCAGCCAAGGTGTACGGGCACTTGTCCAGATGGTCGGCAACACCGTCCTTATCGGTATCCATGGGGCAGCCGACGCTGTCCACAGAAATTCCGGATTCGGTATTCGGGCACTTGTCGAGTCCATCAGGCACACCGTCCTTGTCAGCATCCTTCGGGCAACCCACGGAGTCAACAGTCACGCCTGCCGGAGTGTTCGGGCACTTGTCGAGAGCATCCGGAACACCGTCAGCATCAAAGTCAAGCGGGCAACCCAAGGAATCAACGGTCGTTCCGGCCGGAGTATTCGGGCACTTGTCAACATCGTCAAACACGCCATCCTTGTCAGCATCCATCGGGCAACCGGTAGAATCAACAGGCACACCCTTCTTGGTGTTCGGGCACTTGTCGAGAGCATCCGGAATTCCGTCGCCATCGAAGTCTCCTTCGCAGCCATCGGCATTTACCTGGGCACCGGGCTTGGTGTTCGGGCACTTGTCGAGAGCATCCGGAACGCCATCCTTGTCAGCGTCAGCCGGGCAGCCCACGGAGTCAACCACGGATCCAGCCGGAGTATTCAAGCACTTGTCGAGATAGTCAGGGATGCCATCCTTGTCGCTATCGACAGGGCAACCCACAGAGTCGATTGCAACACCAGCCGGAGTATTCGGGCACTTGTCGGCATCGTCAGTTACACCGTCCTTGTCGCTATCCAAGGCACAACCGGTAGAATCAACAGGTACACCCTTCTTGGTGTTCGGGCAACGGTCGAAGGAATCTTCAACGCCATCACCATCGAAGTCGCCTTCGCAACCATTGATGCCTACGTTAGCACCTTCCTTGGTATTCGGGCACTTGTCAATGCCATCAAACACACCGTCCTTGTCGCTATCAGAGGGGCAGCCCACAGAGTCGACGGTCGCTCCAGCAGGAGTACCCGGGCACTTGTCAAGACCGTCAAACACGCCGTCCTTGTCCTTGTCAATCGGGCAACCCACGGAATCAACAACGGCACCAGCCGGAGTATGGGCGCACTGGTCAAGATCGTCGGAAACGCCATCGTTGTCTTCATCCCTGTTCATGGGCTTGCCATCAAGCTGCCAGCTCAACATGGCCACAGCGGCATAGACCGGAGTCGATGCGTAACCATAGTTATAGCGCTTTCCGTCTTCATCAATGTAGTTGATTCTGTACTCCCTACCTTTCTTAATTTCCTTATCGCCTTCAAACGTGAAGTTCTGGAAGGTGCGGACAGCAATATCCAAGCCAATACCCATATCCACGTGACCCGGCAAATGGAAGCGGAGACCCGGAGTAAGGAGCATCGGGTCAACCAGCGGATCGCGACTGTACTTGGTATCTTCCACACGGAATTCACCCGAGAATTCCATGAACATATCCAAAGCTTCGTTCACAAGGAGATTGAAGCCAGTCGCATAAGTCAACGTAACAGGTTCGTCACTGTCAAACGGAACGACTGCGCCACCATTCATATTCCAACGAATAGGAGCACCCACCTTGGAGAAATCGAATGTCAAGGCAAGAGACGATCCCAACGCGAAGGCGTCCGCAGTAAACGGATGAGTGTAGCCATCATTCAAGTACCAGGCATGACGAGGACGCACACCGGCAGAAGTTTCACCCGTCGGGATGTAAGCGTCAACCATGAGAGCCATGGCAAAGACGGACTTTTCGTTACCGAAGGGCGCGCGGACCTTCATCCACACATCCACGTCACCGCGGCTAAGGCCCTTCATGTTGTTATCTTCGGACACCTTCTTGGCGTCGTGAGCATATTCAAAATAAATCGGCAGAACAGCGCCCAAGTCCAAGAAGCTTAAAAGGCCCACAGAAGCGTTGAAGTTTCCGGAAAAGGAACCTGCCCAGTCTTCAAAGCTATAAGTATTTCCCTTGGAATCCTGGAACGTACCCCCACGGGAGAACGACCAGGAGTCGTTAGAAACGTCTCCGCCCGTTCCAACATGCACGCCCCATTGACCTAGGGTATAGGCATTGTGTTGATGGAAACCATCGGAACCGCCCTGCATGCCCGCTTGGGCGAAGGCAAGTCCGGTGGCAAGTAATGATAGCGCAATGATTTTTTTCATCTGCATCCCCTTGTTTAGAATTAATACTTCTTGTTGTACCCGTAGTAACCATAGCCGTAACCGCCATAACCGGCATGGCGTTCACACTTGTTGAACACAAATGCCTTCGGAAGCGGCGTTTCTGTACTGCGGTCAAACGTATTGAGCGCATCCTGGACACTTTCCAAGCTGTGCGCAGCATGTTTCAAAACGCAAAGAAGATAGTCCGCATGTTTTTCAACCAGCAACGCATCACTGCACTGGAATATAGGCGGAGTATCAAGGACAATCAAATCGTAATGGTCTCGGAATGCATCGAGGAACTTCGTGAAGCGATCGGCATTGAGCAGGTCGCCGGGGTTCACCACTCTCTTGCCCGATCCGAGCACATAGAAGGTGTCCGTAATCTTCATTACGAAATCGTCAGTGTAATTTTGAGTTTTCAGCATTTCGCTCAAGCCCTTTTGATTCTGCTTGAACAAATGTCCACGGCGAAGGTCCATATCCACAAGCAAGACCTTCTTGCCAACCATGGAGAACGAAGCGGCCAAGTTCGTCGACACAAAAGACTTACCCACGCCTTCGACAAGGCCCGAGACCATAAGGATTTTCTTGTTATCGACAAATACAGAAAATTCAAGAGCCGTCCTCAGGGCGCGGACGCCTTCGGCAAACGGTTCATCGGGATTTTCCATGACACAAGGCTTGCGGACATTGTTTTCGGTTCCCTTGGCCAGCATAGGCAGTTTGCCGTACACTCCGACTCCGGTAGCCTGTTCAACTTCGCTGCTGCTGACAACGCCATTCTGCGACATGCGGCGAACCAATACAATAGCGCAGCCAAGCAGCAAGAAGGCCATCATAACGCCACCAAAAATCAACTTGCGATTCGGCTTGCTGGGTTTCAGAGGAACAAAGGCCTTGTCCACGACACGAACGTTACCCACTTCGCCAGCCTGAACCACGCGTAGCTGTTGGATGTTGTTCAAGAGGTTCGTGTACAGTTTGTTGTTGACTTCGACCTCTTCTTGCAAGGAAAGGACTTCCTGCTGGGTCAAGGGGAGCGAGGCGGCAGCCTTTTGCTGTTTAGCCAGTTCACCTCTTAAGCGAGCCTGTTGCTGTTCAATCGTGCGGATAGTGGGATGTTCAGCCTGGAACAAACGCAATGCTTCCTGCTTTTTCTGTTCCAATTCGAGAATTCTCTGCTGCAACGACACATCTTTTTCCAAATGAACGCGGGTTTCGCCAGAAAGGTCGATTGTGCCCTTCGTATGGCGGTACGCCGTCAGCTTCTGCTCTGCAGAATCCAACTTGGCCTTAACGCCAGGCAGTTGTTCTTCCAAGAACTCTAGAGTTTTCTTGGCTTCGGCACTGCGCATTTCAATATTCTGCTTCAAGTACGTGTTGGCAATGGTATTCAAAATGTCCGCGACACGATCGGCGTAGGCATGTTCCATCGAAACGCGAATGATGCCAGAATTTTTGCCTTCTTCCGAGACATTAAGTCCTTTCAGCAAGCCTGCGACGGCGATTTGAAGGGGTGCAGCACTAAGGAGGAATTCCTGCCCCGCCTTAGCAGTCATTGCTCGCACGCAAATAACCAGCGTATCACTTCCTATGGCCAAGCGATATGTTTCGCCCACAGAGCCCGACAAAAGAATACGGTCTTCTTCGCCAAGAAGATCAAACGACGTAGAATCGTCCCTGGCCCTAGCCTTAATACCTATTTCAGCTTCAGTTATCGAACGAGGAATGGAAAGGGTATCCAAATCCATTCGACCTTCCTTATGGAGGAGACGGTCCAGTTTGTTTATGGGGACTGCAGAAAAACGCATACGTTCCAGTTCAACAACGCTGGAAAGCACCATACGGCTCTTAATCAGTTCCATTTCTGCAACAGAAGGTGTCGACACGTCCAAAAGTGCACCCATTTCACCAAGGGCCATACCGGACTTGTTACCCTTGACATCCACCTGCAGCAAAATATCGCTTTTATAGGCAGGACGCATCCACATGGCGGCAATGCCTCCGGCACCAATTCCCAAAATCAAAAAGATGATTAGAAACTTCCATTTGCTCTTGAGAAACACCAATATTTCAAGGATGTCGATTTCGTCTTCATCTTTTTTGGTCGTTCCATTCTGCGCCATTTTGTCAGACATTAAAAACTCCTATCTCCATTGGGATAAAAATAATCTTCATCAATAATAGAAAATCGGAAATTGTTTTCGAAAAAAAACTTTCAACGCGGCCCCAAAACACCCAATTATCCAAGAATAAAGCTATTTTTCCCTCAAAAAGCAACCAAATTACCTCTTAAAACATCAAAAAGGCATGAACGAGCAAGCCCAAAGTCCAATACTTTCCATTCAAAATCTCCGCAGAGACTTTAAAATGGGAGATGAGACAGTCCACGCCCTGCGAGGGGTGAGTTACGATATATACAAAGGCGAGTTCGTAACCATCATGGGTACAAGCGGCTCCGGCAAAACGACGATGTTAAACATCCTCGGCTGCATGGACCGACCCACCGCCGGCCACTACATACTGGACGGAGAACACATCGAAAAGCTCAAGCGCGATTCCCTCGCCCGCATCCGCCGCGAAAAAATCGGATTCGTGTTCCAGAGTTACAACCTTTTGAGCAGAACCACCGCCATCGAGAACGTGGAACTTCCTCTCCTCTACAATTCCAAAATCTCTAGTTCGGAACGCCGCGACCGCGCCGTCGCAGCCCTCGAACGCGTAGGCCTCGCCGAACGCATGAACCACCTGCCGAACCAACTCTCGGGCGGCCAGCAGCAGCGCGTCGCCATCGCTAGAGCCCTCGTGAACGACCCCGTGATTATCCTCGCCGACGAAGCGACCGGCAACCTCGACACACGCACAAGTTACGAAATCATGATGCTGTTCCAGGAACTGAACGCTCAAGGCAAAACCATCGCCTTCGTGACGCACGAACCGGACATCGCAACCTTCAGCAGCCGCACCATCACGCTCCGCGACGGACTCCTGAAAAAAGACGCCATCAACGAAAACATACAGGACGCCCGCGCCGCCTTCGAAGCGCTTCCGCCGCCCGAAACATTCGATGATGAAAACGGGGAGGATAAGTAATGAGCATTTCAACCCTCGTTAAAATCGCCTTGAAAGCGCTTTTCCGCAACCGCATGCGCACCTTCCTCTCGGTGCTCGGCATCGTCATCGGTGTCGCAGCCGTCATCACCATGGTCGCGATGGGCGAAGGTTCCAAGAAGAGCATCAAGGAACAGATGACCTCCATGGGTACGAACGCCATCATCATCATGCCGAACCGCGACAGACGCGGAGGCGTGCAGATGGAATCCACCGAATCCCTCGAAGAAGAAGACGTCGTGGAACTTCGCGAAAAGGCGACATACATCAACGCCGTCTCCCCCATGATTACCGTAAGTGGCCAGGCCATCGTCGGAAACAACAACTCCCCCACGCAGCTGAGCGGCGTCTCCTCCGACTACCTCAAAATCCGCAACTACGAAATCGAGGACGGCGTCATGTTCGACGATGATGCCGACCGCATGGCAAAAGTCTGCGTTATAGGCCAGAGCGTCATCAAGAACCTGTTCCCCGAAGGGAACCCCATCGGCAAAACCATCCGCTACAAAAGTATCCCCCTCAAAGTCATCGGGACGCTCAAGCTGAAAGGCTCCGGCGATTTTGGCCAGGACCAGGACGACGTCATCTTTACGCCTTACCAGACCGTGATGAAACGCTTCAGCGCGACGACGAACATCCGCCAGATCTACTGCAACTCCATCGGCGAAGGCTACGCCGAAAAAGCGACCGAAGAAATCATGGGCATCCTCAAGGAGCGCCGCAGTTGGACACGCCCCACCGACCCGTTCCGCGTGTTCACCCAGGAAGAAATGATTACCATGGTCACGAGCACCTCCGACATGCTCTCGCTCGTGCTCACGGCCATCGCAGGAATTAGTTTGTTAGTAGGCGGTATCGGCATCATGAATATCATGTACGTCTCCGTCACCGAACGCACCAAGGAAATCGGCCTCCGCATGGCCATAGGCGCCCGCGGCCGCGACATCCTCTTGCAGTTCCTCATCGAATCCATCATGATAAGCCTCCTCGGCGGTTTCGTAGGAATCGCCCTCGGCGTCGCCGCCTCCGAAATCATCAAGAACGCCCTCAACTGGCCCATGATTGTTTCTGCGACAAGCGTGATGGTGAGCTTTGGCGTGTGCTTCGCAACCGGCGTGTTCTTCGGTTGGTACCCTGCCCGCAAGGCGAGCCGCCTCGACCCGATTGAAGCCCTCCGATTTGAATAAATTCAAAAAAAAGCGCTTAATATCTATACAGCGCTTCTATAACAGTTCAAATACTTACATTTAACTTGCAAGGTTAGCGAGATAATCTATATTTTCTTCCAAAACAAAGAGGAAAACATGAGCAAGTTCCCAAAATCCATTCTTGCGGCATCCGCCTTCGTGGCTCTTTCCGCTATGGCAGCCTCGGCAGCAACCACTCCCTACGACTTGATTCGCCCCACGTGGCCCCTGAGTTGGGACTCCACAGAATTTGAGAATTTCGACGATACAACGGGAGTTAAAATCATCGGCGCACTCCCGAAAGAAGTCGTTCCGCCCAACTTCAAGGCGGGCGAACTGATGGCCGATACGGTGGACCAGGCCTACCTCGACGCCATCAACCAACACATCTCCCCCATCCGCGTGAACCAGGCCGGTTACCTCAAGAGCGACAAGGAACGTCAATTCTATTATATCGGCAATGCCAAATCCTTTGAAGTGGTCGATGCCAAGGGCAAATCCCTCAGCAAAAAAACGACGGGCGACTTCGTCGCGACGGATTCCTTAAGCAGCTCCAGCTGGAGTATCAAAGCGGCAACAAACGCAAACACGGCAAAGCAGTCGCGCTACTCCATCGATTTCACCTCTCCTAAGGGCACTTTGAAAATCGGCAACATTCCCCAAAGCGTTCCGACGGAAACGCGACTCCGCATCAAGGTCGGCGACGAACTTTCCAGCACGTTCATCGTGAGCGAAGACGTGTACACCATGGTGAAGGACGCCTCCATCAAGTTCTTCGGCATCCAGCGCAGCGGAAACTCCGAATCCTGGTTCCACGGCCCGAGTCACACCAAAGACGGCGCGGGACCGGTTGTAAGTTCAAGCACCTCGTCCGACGCCATTTCCCCGAAGGCGGGCGATTTGCAGGGCGGCTGGTACGACTGCGGTGACCACTTGAAGGAATCGCAGACGATGGCTTACGCATTCATGACTCTCGCTGTAATGTCAGCCACCAACCCGGACAAGGACGTGGACCACTACGCCTATAACCAGGCCGACTTTGTGAATACAGACAAAGTGCCCGACATGCTTCGCGAAGCTAAGCACGGAGCCGATTTCTTCCTGAGAGCTTACAAAGTCGCCAAGGGCGTTATCGACAACATGGCGGTTTCCATCGGTGCATTCGGTTCCGACCACTCCTTTTGGAGCCGCCCGGAAGTCCAGGACGGAATAACCGTAGCAGACCGCGGGGGCCCTGCCGAACGCGAAGTCCGTCTCGGAGAACTCGGCTCCAACGTCTCCGGTGAAATTGCCGCAGGCCTCGCCATTCTCGGCAAGAACTACTCCAAGTACGACAAGAAATTTGCCGATAGCTGCCTGAAGGTCGCCGAAGAAATGTACGACTTCGCCAAGAACCTCGCCCTCGGAAATTCCACCTACGGCGACAAGAAAACGTTCAAAAACAACACCATCGCTGCCGGCTGGGGTACACCCGCCTATATGGGCAACAATGAATACAGCGACGACATGGCTCTCGCTTCCGTGGCTCTTTTATTTGCAACAGGCAAGGAAGAATACCTGGACGACGCCCTCCGTTCCACCGAAGTAGCCAAAGTCAACGAAGCTCGCACAGGCGCAGGATTCTTTGAAGGCGGGTGGTTCGCCTCAGGCGACATGAACTCGCTTGTCAAGAACGCAAAAAATACAAGTTGGGCAAACAGTCACGCTTTCGCGCTGTACGCTTTGTACAAGTTAATCCTTTCCGACAAGGACCAGGCAGAAACCTTCGGACTCTCCGAAGAAGAACGCCTCAACGCCATCGAAGACTGTATCGCCAATATGATTGCGAACCTCGGCGACATGAGTACTGCTGGCACCGGCAAAATTGAACTGCCCGAGGGAGGCATCGGTTGGAAACAAAATACAGTCGCTTACGACCCCACATGGTTCTTCATGCTTACGGACCAAAGTTGGGTAATTAACCGTTATCATGTCGCCAACATCTTTGAAGTTCTCGCTTACGCCGACGTAGCCGCCGACATTGAAAAACAAGGTCTCAAGCTCCCCAACATGGAAACATCCGGCTGGAAGGCAAGCGAAATGCACCAGCTCGGCATCAACCAGTTGAACTACCTGCTTGGCGTAAACCCGTGGGACGTCTCGTTCATCTACGGCGTTGGCGACAAGAACGACAACCATCCGCACCACAGAGCCTCGAATCCAGAAGGGAGAAACACTCTCAACTTTGAATATAAGTATGTTCGCCCCGTAGGCGCCCTGTTCGGAGGGCCTGCCCCTAAAGCGCCCTATTCCTGGGAACCCAGCGGCAAAAGCTGGGAAGACTACCACTTATCTGAAGTCTGCCTCGACGCTTCGGCAAGCCTTATTTCCGCCCTCACGTTCGTAAGCAATGGCGGCAGCAAGTACTACGAGAAGAAGTGCGACAACTGCAGCAAGAACGACCCCAATCCCTTTGCAACGGACACGTTCTATGTAAAGTCCTACATTTATGATTGGGCTGGATTAGATATGCTAAGTTTACGGGTTTACAACAATACCACAAACGATTTGGACAGCATCACCGTTTACCTCTATTTCAACGCCACCGAAGAAGAAGCTCTTGGTATCGAATCTACCGACAACACCATCGGCACCTGCAATATTATCTTTGACTTGGACATGTGTGTAAGTTATGACAATGCCGGTTTTGTGAGAGCGGCCTCTATCGACAACGATACACGTTCCCAGATGAGAGAAACCCACCCCATAAAACTTGATGACACCTACAACAAAAAAGACAAAACCTATATCTGGAAAATGCCTGTTTTCCTGGGCACCATTCCCAGTGGCAGCATGTTCCAGGCTGACATCGGCACAAGTTCCGGAATTAGGCAAAAAAATACCTGCGAAACCCTACGCGTGCCATCCAAAGTCGACATCCGCAAGGGCTGGAGCTTTGCCGCACACGAAGCCGAAGACGGCAAGCCGGCTTTTGATGGAGTTCCCGTATGGGACAAGGAGCAGGGCGACGTACAGGAACCGCCCAGGTCTCCTTACATCGTCGCTGAACGCAACGACAAGCGTCTCTGGGGTTACGCACCCGGCGACACCGTCGAAGTGAAGAAGGAAGACTCCAAGAAGGACGACGAAAAGGAATCCATCGACTTCGCTGGTCTCCACTCCTTCGAGTTCGGCTCCCTGCACGTAGCCGGTAGAACGCTTATCGCCCAGGCTCCGGCACAAGGCACCAAGACCCTCAAGGTCTTCGACCTTCTTGGCAATGTCGTCATGAGCGAAACCTTCAATGGTGAAACCGCCCAGGTGAACCTTGCGAACGTTTCCAAGCGCGGCACCCTTGTCGCAAGGCTCGTCATGGGACGCAAGGTCCTTGCCACCCAGGCCATCCGGGTCAAGTAATCGTAGCAGACGGATAAAACTTGAAAACGTCGGCAGAAATGCCGGCGTTTTTTAATGCATCGACCCTGCTATGTAAAATCACACACATTTCATTTCGCCCTGCCTTTTTCAATAAAAAATGCCTATATTACGAGTATAAACAGCAAAGCGAGTGTATTATGGAATTTCTTGAATTTTTGAAAGACATGCCCGTCGTAGGGATTCTCCGCGACATTCCCAAAGGCGCAGAAGAAGCCTGCGTAAAAACTGCAGCCACCTGCGGTCTCAAGGCGATTGAAGTCACAATGAACACCGACGGCGCCGAAGAAATCATCCGTGCGCTAAAGGCAGCTGCGAAGCCCCACGGCATCATGGTCGGCGCAGGCACTGTCCGCCACGACGCAGACCTTGAAAAAGCCTTGAACGCAGGCGCGAGCTTCATAGTGACGCCAAATACCCGCAGCAACATCATCCGCATTGCAGCCTCTTCGCGCACACCGATTATTCCAGGCGCTCTTACGCCGACCGAAGTGCAGAAGGCCTTCGACTTCGGTGCCACTGCCGTGAAGGTCTTCCCGGTGAACTGCGTCGGCGGTCCGGAATACATCAAGGCACTGCGCGGCCCGTTCCGCGACATTCCGCTCATGGCATGCGGCGGCGTGAATCCAGAAAATGCAGCCGCCTACATCAAGGCTGGCGCCAACCTGCTCTCCTTCGGTGCAAGCATCTTCAACGCCGACCTCATGAAGGCCGGCAACTGGGACGAAATCGCAAAGCGTCTTACGAAGCTCCTCGACGCCGTCCGCGCGGCTTTATAGTAGAACCAGTTTTGTAACAGAAACCGCTTTATAGCAAAAAAAGCCGCCTTCAGTTCATTCAAGGCGGCTTTCATTTTTAACAATTCATTTCTACTTTTTTTCTTTAGCGGCAGCGTGCATTTTCTTTTTGCACTCGTACATCGACGAATCTGCACTATGAAGCATTTCGTCCATATCCTTGTAGTCTTCGCTAGAATGGGCGATACCGAAAGCGAACGAAACGGTGCAATCGACAATGGTAACGGCCTTGACCACTTCAAGCATGCGCTCCGCGCAAATAAAGGCGCCGCGCTTGTCGGTATCGGGGCAAAGCACCATGAATTCGTCGCCACCCATGCGGAACAGCATGTCGGATTCGCGAAGCAACTTTTTGCAAGCGTTCACTACAGACCTGAGCAACAAGTCGCCAGCCTGGTGACCGTACTTGTCGTTAATGACTTTAAGCCCGTTCAAGTCGAAGTAAATCATCGAGAACTGGGTCCCGTAGCGTTTGGAGCGAGCGAACCATTCGCGCAACGAGTACATGCCATGGCGACGGTTATAGCAGCCGGTCAAATCGTCGGTCAACGAAATGTCGCGCAAGAAGCTCAAAGTCCTGGACAAGCGGATATGCACATTCACGCGGGCCAGCAAAATATCCGAAATAGCGCTCTTCGAAACAAAATCCGAAGCCCCCGCATGGAATCCCTTGGTCACGCTGTCGGAATCTTCACGACTTGTAAGGAATATGATGGGAAGATCGTCCAGCGCAAACTTTTGCCTGATTCGAAGGCAGACTTCAAAACCGTTCAGGCTGGGCATATTGATGTCGAGCAGAACCAAGTCCACTCGTTCCCTGTCCAGAAATTCAAGGGCGTCTTCGCCAGAATGGCAAGGTATGACGCTATAACCGACCTGCGACAGAAGATTCTGGGTTTTCTCCAGAACCTCGACGCTATCGTCAACGATTAAAATTTTTTCTTCAACCATATCCTCTCTCTCACTTTTCCCTAAAAATATATTCTTTAGCCCCAAAGGGCAACTCTTTATATTTTTAAAAGTACTCTATTGCAGGTTTCGACGCAATAATTCCCATTTTTGCAGCCAATTCGTAAAAAAGAGACAGGGATTTTTTCCTTTCATCGGTAAAACGATAATCCAGGACCCGGTAATAATCTTCAACTACAGTCCGTGGCAAATTTACCGGATATTTCGCAAGCCAACGGTCAAGAGCCTGGGAAGGCGCCTTTTTGAACGTTTCGATGCCCTGTTCCGTACGTTGCATATACGATTCCAAAACCGGGCGAAGCGTCGGCGACAAAGCCTCCTTCGCAATAATCCACGCTCCAAAAACAAAGGGGAGCCCATGCCAATCCTGCCAAAGGGCGCCAAGGTCATAGCTATAGGCGAAGCGATGGCGTTCATTTTCTTCGAGCGCAAGGTCGCCTATCAAAAGGCAAGCCTCGTCGTCCGCCTCGGCAGCGATGCCAGTAACGTATTCCGGATGCAGTCCCAAACGCATTTCGAGCAAAATACGCAAAAGCGTCACGGACGTCTTGCTCTGCGAAGTCAGCCGCACACGGCATCCATTCAATTCCTCGATAGGCCGCTGTGCAAACAACTTAACAGAACGGACTTCAAAGGAACACGACGTGCACAGTGAAGACGACAACACGAAAGCGCCCGGTTTCTGCGCAAAGGCAATTGAAGAAGCCGGCGACAAATGAATGGTCCCATCCATAAGCCCCGCGCACTGCACGCTAGGCGGGCCATCCAAAAACGCCACATCGCCAAAATCACCTTCACGCCCCAAAAAGTCATGAAAAAACGGCGCACACACCAAAAAAGGGATTCGTCCAACACGAAGAGTCATGTAAAAAAGTTAACTTTTATGCACAGTAATCTGTAAACCAAAAGGCAAAACAAACCAATAAAATAAACAATAGTGATTAAAGTACAATGGCTGTATTTCACGTAAAAAAAACTTCGCTGGGCGAAGACAAGACAAGTTTGGTATTTAAAGGCAAAATTGTTGATGGTTCGGTAAGCAAGGGGATGACCATTGAAATTCCTGTGACCCAGGAAGTTGTCGTAAAAATGAAGATTTACGATGTCATCCAGTTCGACAAGCAAAAGGACGAAGACAAAAAGGTTGGACTGGTGGTCGACTTCTACAACCTTCCCGACGACATGGAAGTCATCATGGACTTGAACATCGCCGACGAAGACTTGAACGTTATCAACGAATAGATCTTGCAAAAACAAGAGCGTCCTGTTCCGGACGCACACAATGGGATGACAAAATGATAAAGGAAAGACTGCGCGGAGTGAATTTGGGTGGCTGGTTCAGTCAAGTTGATTGCATCCAGGAAAAAGACCCCGTGGGTTTCCCCGGTGTCATCGAACATATAAAAACATTTCTCGGCAAAAGCGATTTCAAGCGCATCCGCGAGGCGGGGTTCAACCACGTACGCCTGCCAGTGGACTACTTTAATTTGTTTGAAACCGACGATTCCAGCAAGCCCAAATCAGAGGTGTTTGAGCTTTTGGACAAGGCGCTCAAAGAAATCCAGGCATCGGATCTCGATGTCATTCTGGATTTGCACAAGTGTCCGGGACACGATTTTCATCTAGGGTGTTCCACCGAGCAAGATTTCTTCACAAGCCCCGATGCCCGCAAAAAGACATGCGACATCTGGTCGTACATGGCAGAGCGTTACAGTGGCGAAGCCCGTGTGATGATGGAACTTCTAAACGAACCCGCCGGAAGCGATTCCAGGGTTTGGGACAAAGTAAAAGACGAAATCTTCTGGGCCATTCGCAAACATGCGCCCAAGAACACCATAGTCGTAGGCAGCAACAAATGGAACAGCGCCAAGGAATTTGAATTCCTGACACCCATGGACGACGACAACGCCATCTATAGTTTCCACACCTACACGCCGGTCACATTTACGCACCAGCACGCCGCCTGGATTCAAGATCCGTTCTTCCACATCAGCCGCAGCTGGCCCGGTGACTACGCCGCCCCCGAAGGAGACGCAGAAACCCGATTGAACGTGGAATACGGCAAGTGGGACAAGGCCCGTTTGCAGGCAAGCATCCAAAACGCATTAGATTTTCGCGCCAAGTACGATTTGCCCGTTTCATGCAATGAATTCGGAGTATATGTGCAAGTGGCCCGCAAAGACCAAATTGCCTGGATGCGCGACTTCCTCTCCATTCTTCGCGAAGCCGATGTCGGATTCAGCTATTGGAATTACAAGAACTTGGATTTCGGCCTCGTATCGAAGGGCGAATCTTTGCACAACAGTCTCCCCCAGTACAACAATCCGGACCGTCTTGACGCAGAACTGATGGACATGCTCGCAAAAGGGTAGCGAGCCTCTTAAATTTCTATCAAAATACCCGCTTGCACATAAGCGTAACCATGGCCGTCATGGTCCAAAAACTGATAGCCGCCCATCAGCAATATCGAGGAATAGTCGCCGTTCTTTATGTCGAAGCCGCCTCCGACTCTCCAGAACATCTGTTTGTCTTCACCGAAAAGGTAGCCCCAGTCACCTGTAGCCACAGGCAATGTCTGGCCGCCGATGGGCAAACGAATCCACACGGCCGCACTCGCCGGAATCAATCCGACATTGTCGATTTCCTGGTAACCGCTGCCGACGCCAACAAACAGCATCTGGTCAATCGCATACCACCAATGGCCAAATACGTTCAAGTTGAATTCGGTGATGTCGCTAACACGGTTCACGACACCGCCCTGCACATCCAAAGTAAAAGCATTCGCCGGAGCCGCACTCAAAGCCAAGACTCCTGCAGCCACGAACGGGAGCAACTTCGCCGTCACAGAAACTTTGGCATCGTCATCGTCGCCTCGCGCCTCGCGAGCCCAACCGCCGCTTTTCTCTTTGCGGAACGCCAAGAAAAATCCCTTCAGCAAAGCGAAGTTCATCAGCATAAAGTAATAAGCGCTCGGCACTGCCTTAGTGACGCAAAGTAGAAGTATCAAAAGCATGATTCCAAAGGTCGCCCAATACAGCGGTCCACACACGAGCAACAAAGCGTTCAGCACGAACAAAAGAATCGCGATATGCGGCGAGAACCAGCGCAATATCTTGTGCGAAAAGAAAAGATACGCAAGCAACGGCTTAAACGGATTCAACAGAGGGATATACGAAAGCAGGTAGTTGAAATTGGCGCGACCAATGCGAACCTTGCGACGGTATTCGCCCTCGCCCTCCTTGGAAGTCTGCTCGGTACCGATGGCGCTTGCCACGAACGTACACAGGTAGCCCTTCTGCAGCACCTTGGTCGCAATAAAGAAGTCGTCCATCACGCTCTTCTTCACGGGGAGCTCCGTATAGAGTTCGCGGCGGATGGCATAGAGGGCTCCATTGCCACCGACGAGCCTGTCGAGAATGCCTTCGAAATTCTTGATTTCCGATTCCAAATCCCAGTACGAGCTTTCGCCCCTGCCCAAGGCACTTCCACTCTTGTCCGAAAGAATCAAGTGACCGCAGGCGCAACCAATTTTCTTGTCCTTGAACGGGTCCACGAGTTTGCGGATGACGTTCGGGAAGAACATCGTATTGGCATCGCAGAACACCAAAAGTTCACCCGACGCAACCTTCTGCAAACGGTTCAGCATTGCAGCCTTGCCCGCATTTTTCGGAGCCCTTACAAGAGTGATGCCACGGTCGGCAAAACGTTCGACAATTTCAGCTGTTCTGTCAGCAGAACCGTCATCGCCGATAAGCACTTCCAATTTATCCTTGGGGTAATCGATTTCAAGGATGTTCTGTATTTTGCGTTCAATGACGTTTTCTTCGTTGTAGGCAGAAATCAGAAGCGACACATGCGGCAATTCAAAATTTTCGTCAATATCGCGGCGGCGCCTTTTAAAGAGTTCGCTCACAAACGGAAGCGTCAGCGGGAAAAGCCCATAGCAGTGGACCAGCAAAAAAAGGAGCGTCCAGAAAGCTATCTGAAGGTATAGCAAAACCTGATCGTTCATCGTTCAATCCACTCCTTTTCTTTTTCAAGGAACTTGTACAAAAGCATTCTCATTTCTTGCGGGCTCATGGAATCCGTCACAGTAAGTATAGTAAGTCCTTTGGGCGCTATCAGTACGAAGGCCGGAATAGCATTCAATTCCCACACATCGTGATAGCAGCGATCCACCGTTTTGCGCTGACCGTCGCAAGTAATGGTATCCTTGGAATCCACATCCAGCTTTGCCGAAATGAACCTGTTGTTCAAAAGCGAAGCCACCGTCGGATCGGAGTAGACATTCTTGTCCATCACGCGACAAGGGACGCACCAGTCGGCATACAAATCCACAAACACAAGCTTTGTCGACGTCTTCGCAAATTCAAGAGCATCCGTATAAGTACGCCATTTGACCATGGAGGCCTTGGCTTCGGCCCCAAACGAAACGGTCGAGGCCACAAGAATGGCGACAAGCGCATTCAGCAAAGAAACGCGTAACCTCACTTGTCCTCCTTTTTCTTCTTGGATTTCGCCTTGGCGGCTTCAATTGCCTTGCGCCTCATAAATTCCACGGGGTCCAGAGTAGAATCAATCTTTGCGACCACCTGCTTCTGGAATGGGACCCAGTACATTTCGTTGGCCATGATTTGCTCTATCCTGGCCAGATAAGTCTCCCGAGTATAACCGTACTTTTTAAGGATGTCCCTGCGGGCAAGTCGCGTCGTCGCAGACTCGGCCCCGTATATCGTCTCCATGACGCGCATGTCGACAAAGGCCGCTACAAATTTTTCTTCGACTTCCGGGGATTCCTCGTTGCAACCCCAAAGCGCAAGCAATCCACAGCACAAGGCCAGGGCGCTAACAACACGAGAAGCAACATTCCGCATAAGATTTACCGACTACGAATCTTCGCCAAGGGCGTTTTCAAAAAGGCCCTCTACATATTCAGCCTTGCTGAAAGGCACCAGCTGGTCTATGCGTTCACCCATGCCGACCCAGCGAATAGGAATCTGCAAGGAACTCGCAATCGAGAGCACTGCACCGCCACGGGCCGTTCCATCGAGCTTTGTGACGACAAGCCCTGTCAGCGGGAAACTCTGGTTGAAAATTTTCGTCTGGCTGATGGTATTCTGTCCGGTATTGCCGTCTATGACAAGCCACATATCTTGCGGAAAATCGGGATTCACCTTTTTGATGACACGAACAATTTTCCGGAGTTCTTCCATCAGGTAATCCTTGTTGTGCAAACGTCCGGCCGTGTCGATAAGCACGACATCGCAGCCACGAGCCACGGCAGCATTGCACGCGTCAAAGGCCACTGCCGCAGGGTCGCTGCCTTCCTGGTGTTTAACGAACTCGGCGCCGCTCCGTTCAGCCCATGTTTCAAGCTGGTCGATAGCTGCCGCGCGGAACGTATCGCAGGCGGCAATCATCACCTTCTTGCCTTCGCCAATCAAGCGGGCGGCAAGCTTACCTATGGTGGTGGTCTTGCCTGCGCCGTTTACGCCGATGACGAGGACTATGTGCGGTTTTCCTTTCAACTCGAAGGGAGGAGGGTCCTTCAGCAAGCGTTCGGCCTCGTTGCGCATAATGCCGAGCACCTGTTCCGTCGTGAGGGATTTTCCCAAAGCCTGTTCACGCAGCGCATCGGTCAAAAGGAATGCAGCCTCTACGCCGACATCGGCCTTTATCAAATGTTCTTCCAGTTCCTCGAGCGTATCGTCGGTGATTTTTCCGGCACCCACGATACCCTTGAGTTCGCCCATCAGGGCATCCCTGGTTTTAGCCAGTCCACTCTTGATTGCAGAAAAAAGACCCATCAGGTATACCTTAGATCAAACTTTCGACCTTGTCGACCAGTCCATAGGACTTGGCCTCTTCGGCACTCATAAAATTATCGCGTTCAGTATCGCGGTCGATATCTTCCATGGAATGTCCGGTGGTTTCAGCCAAAATCTTGCCAGTGATTCCACGAATGCGAAGCATTTCTTCGGCCTGGATTTGAATATCGCTCGCGGGCGCCACGATTTCGCCGTGAATCAGCGGCTGGTGAATCATGATGCGGGCGTTGGGCCATGCCACACGCTTGCCCTTCGCACCCGCCGTCAAAAGGACGGCACCCATGGATGCCGCCTGACCGCAGCACACCGTGACCACGTCGCTCTTGATAGCGTTCATGCAATCGTAAATGGCAAGGCCACTACTAATCACTCCACCCGGACTGTTGATGAAGAACACGATGTCTTCGTTATTGAGGGAATCCAGGTACAGCAACTGCTTCACAATGCGTTCGGCACTTTCGTCATCTACCGGTCCCCACAAAAAAATACGGCGCTTCGAAGCCAAAAATTCTTCGGCCTTTTTCATCATTTCGGGAGTCTGGGCTTCTTTCTTTTCGTTGCAGTCTGCCATAAAAACATTCCTTTGTTATTTAGCGGTTAATTTAGAAAAATACCGAAACCGAACGCAATCGTTTCGCGCGGTTATGGAGCATTCTCTACGCTATTATCGTTTAAAACAGCCAATCTGTAAAGAACTCCATGCCATTCTCCACCCTCTTTACCGCCCTTCCCCGTGCCCGGCAATTTTCAGAAGCGACCTTTTTATATATTGTCAGTATGCAAAAAAGTAATGTCACATACCTGGCCGGGCTCATTGGCCCCGATGTTCTCACGGCCATCGAAAACGATAGCCTAAACCCGGTTTTCATGGACCTGCAGGCCTGCAGCGCCATTGAAATCAGGTACGATTTCTTTGAACCGTCCGAATGGCAGAATCTTTCGGAACGCGTTAGGAAAATCGCCCCGCATGCCTTGCAGATAGGCACCATCCGCCTGCAGCAAGACGGTGGCAAGTTCAGCGACAACAAGGCCATAGAACGACTGGCTCTATGGAAAAACATCCTTGACGCAAACGAAGTTCCCGAATGGCTCGACATCGAGCGCAACTTTCTCGCCCAGTTCGCCGAACTCAAAAAAATGGCGGCACCAAGAGGCGTAAAGCTCCTCGTCTCGGAGCACAACTTTGTTCGTATTCCAAACGAAATGGAACTCAAGGACTACCTGAACGATCTCAAGCGCATAAAGGCTGACGGACTCAAAATCGCCGCCATGAGCAACTCGGAATCCGACTGCGACCGTCTGTACAAATTCACCAAAAAAAATCGCAAGAATTTTGAACTTTTTGCAGCCTTCGGCATGGGAAAAACAGGTAAAACAAGTAGACTTTGGTCCATAAAAGAGGGTGCAAACCTGACCTACGGAGCCATAAATTCAGTGGAAGCCCCCGGTCAAATTGACGTCATAACCATGCGAAAGGCTTTGAACAACTTTGAAATTTTATATTCACAAAATGATTTAATGGCTTTTTTGAGCAAATTTGGGCAGTTTTAACTATTTTAGTATTACAATGCTTAAATTCCTTAATTATTTTGCTAAAATTTTATAGTTTGGTAAAAACAAAGGACATCTCAATTTATGCGTCTTTCCGAAAGATTCATTGACAACTGCATTCTCATCAACTCCGCTAGCGAAACTAAGGAACAAATCCTTAACGAACTCGTCGATACACTCTGCAGCGCCTACAAGCTGGAACACAGGGACGAAATTTTCGAAGCCATCTGGAACCGCGAGCAGTCCCGCTCCACCGGTATCGGCTGCGGACTCGCCGTCCCCCACGCCAAGATTGACTATGTCGACCGCATGTGCATGGTCGCTGCCACTGTCGAAAAGGGCCTCGATTTCCAGTCGTTCGATGGCGAACCGGTTTACCTGCTCATCCTCATCGTCAGTCCGGGCAACACGGTCGGACCTCACCTCAAAGCCCTGTCTTCGGTGAGCCGCCTCCTGGCCGACGGATCCGTGCGCAAGGATTTGATTTCGGCCAAAACACCGGCCGACTTCCTGACTATTCTCCGCGCAGCCGAAGATAAGTATTTGTAGTCCCTTGACAAGCGTCAAATGATTTTATACATTTGACCCCGTCTTTGGACGATTAGCTCAGTTGGTTTAGAGCGCTGCTTTCACACGGCAGAGGTCATTGGTTCAAATCCAATATCGTCCACTTAAAAAGGTCTGGCTATGCCGGACCTTTTTTCTTTTCGCCTCTAATTTGTTATCTTATGGCGCAACGAAATTTACCCCCAAGGCATCTAAAGGGCATGAAGTCAAAAGTCGCAATACTCGGAATCCTGTGCGCTACAGCGTTTTTGCACGCCGAATCGGCATGGACTCTTGACGCATGCCTAAAGCAAGCCAAGCAGAAAAGCCTCCAGCTGGAATCGGCCAAGCTCCGCGAGCAGTCCGCCGACATCAGCATCAAGCAGGCCAAGTCCGGGAACTATCCGACCGTAAGCGCCTCCATCAGCAATTCTCTTTTCGACCATCCGTTTGTAGACAACGAAGACCACTACCGCCTAAGCCTCGGCATTTCAGGTTCGTACACCTTGTGGGACGGAGGCTCCACAAGTCTCACCGTCGAAGCCAAGCAACTGTCGAAACAGGCCGCCGAACTCGAAACGAAGCAGACGGAGCGTTCCGTGCAAGAAAGCGTATTGAACGCCTTCATGAGCCTCTTGGCCGCCGCCGAAAATCTTAAAACGGCAAAGGCCTCCGTTGAACTGGCGCAGGCGGAATTCGAATACTACGGCAAGCTCTACGAAGCCGGGTCCATCACCAAAAAGGACCTGACCCAATCACAGTCGAACATTTTGCAAAAGCAGGCAGCCGAACTCACCGCCGAACTGAACGTAAGCACCTCCAAGACAACGCTCCGACAGCTTTTGGAGCTTCCCGAAACCGAGGAATTCGATATCGTATCACCCGAGACGGGCACCGCAAGTCCCGACTCCCTGGAACCGCTCCCCTCGCTCCAGGAATTGCAAAAAAACACGCGTGAGGCACACCCCGGGCTTAAGTCCGACAGCATCTCGGTGAAGGCCGCGCAAAAGAACACCCAGGTCGCCGGCAAGGGAAATTCCATCACGGTAACACTCGGTGCGAACTCCAGCACAGGGCTCCAGGCCTGGGAATCGGGCGCCTACGGCGACCAGCTCAAGTACGGCTGGCAGAACTCCATCTCGCTCGGGATAAACATTCCCATCATCGACGGTGGAGCCACTACGAACAAAGTATTGCTTTCGCAGGTGAGCGAGGCCGAAACGCAAGTCAGCATGCAAGAGACGGCGAAAAACATCGAAAACAACATCGAGAAGCTGTATTTAAACGCCGTAAGCGCCGACATGCAGTGGAAGGCCGCCATCCTGCAAGTCGAAGCCGAAACCGAGGCTTTGAAAGTCGCCGAGGAGCAGCGCAATGCTGGAGCCCTCACCTACACCGACTTCTTGACCCAAAAGAACAACCTGGAAAAAGCCCAGGTCACGCTCACAAACGCCAAATACACAAGCCTGTTGGCTCGCCAGCTCCTGGAACTCTACCAGGGCCATTTGGACTAAATTCCATCCATTGTCTTGGGCAATCTTTTCGCCTCGGCTTGAACCATTTTAAAAGCCACGTTTCAAGAAATGCCCAGCCCCCCCCTATGTTTCTTTTTGTTTACAAATTCGTGGATAAATTGTCCACAGCGAAGGACCTATATATAGTCCTTTAAAGCGTATCAAAATTTAGATTATGGCTGGGGTGGGTTGTAAAAAAATAAAGGAGTAGTGAAATGAAAGGAATCAAGCTTTCATTTGGGCTGGCAGCAGTTGTAGCTGCCTTAAGTTCAACAGCATTTGCCTATACAGTCGAAGGGACCGTTTCCGATGAAGGCGGTCAGGCTGTTAGCGGCGCAAACGTCAGCTTGCTGAAGGAAGGGAAATCCGCAAAAACGGATGCTTCCGGCAAGTTCACGATTCACGAAGACGAAGCCACAGTAGTCGACCCGAGCCAGCCAGGCACAGATCCGAGCCAGCCAGGTACAGACCCAAGTCAACCGGGAGTCGTTCCGGGCACAGAAGCAATCAAGGGAGTTTACACCCCGGGCTTTGTCAGCATCAACAACGGAATTCTCTCTTTCTCTCAGAGCAGCACCGCACCCGTCCAGGTCAAGATTTTTGACATGATGGGAAACCAGGTCATGAACAAAACCCTCCAGGGTGCAGGTACACTCGATCTTCGCAACGGCATCAAGAACCAAGGCATGTATCTCGCCAAGGTTCGCGTCGGAAGCGCATCCCAGTCATTCAAGTTCACCACCAACGGCCACTACAGCAGCACGCTGCAGGCATCCGGCAACGCCCTCATGAAGGCCGTCACGCCGGGTGAAACCCTCACCGTGGTTGCCGAAGGCTTCGACACCCTGAGCATTCCTCTCGGAACGCTCGACACGACCGTCGCCCTGAAACTCACCAAGAGCGCACCCAAGGAAAAGACCTACAAGTTCGGCTACGCTTTAGGCAACAACCCGCGCCCGAGTAAGGGTTGCGGCAAGGACGGAGTGCTCAAGGGAACCATTCAGTACCAGTGCAACCCAGAAAACCCCCAAGCCGGAGGCACCTGCAATCTCGATGCACAGCAGTTCAGCATCAAGGTCGGCAACGACAACCGCACGTACTACGTCACCTTCCCCAAGAACTACGACAAGAACAAACCCTACAAATTGCTTTTCGCAAACCACTGCATGGGCAGCAGTTCCAACCACTTCGCCACCTGGGTGAACGTGAACCAGGACCATCCCTCCCCGTACTATGGTCAATTGGAACTCGACAAGGAAGGCAACTACATTTTCGTAGCACCCCAGGGTGACGATTCTGGCATGTGGACCAAGGGCGAAGCCGACCACAAGTTCATCGACGCCCTGATCACCCACATGGAAGACAACTACTGCATCGACACCTCCCGCGTGTTCGCCACAGGCTTCAGCTTCGGTGCCATGTTCAGCAATTCCCTCGCCCAGTCTTTCCAGCATCGCCTTCGCGCAGTCGCCGTGTACGCAGTGGCCGACTACAACATCTACCTGCCAGAAAACGCCGGCAAGCCCATCGCCTGGATGGGCGTCCATGGCACGAACGACAACATGTGCGAGTACAGCAGAGCAAAAGACAGTGCCGTCAAGAGAATTCTCAAGAACAACGGCAAGGCTTCCGACGGCGATAGTCAATTCACCGACGCCAGCAGCGAAAGCGTACCGAATTACAGCGGCAGAGGCCACGACTGCTATGATTTCAAGAACGTCGACGAACGCTTCCCTGTCAAGTTCTGCACCTGGAGCGGTCCGCACCAGTGGACGGCCAACGACGACGGCAACTGGCGCAACTCCTGGGTTCCGAAGATGGTCAAGGAATTCTTCGAACAGTTCTAACAGAACTATCTGACAAGTCTCCATAACCAAACCCAGAACGGCTCCCGTGACAAACGGGGGCCGTTTCCTTTTTCTCCCGGATTTCAGATTGAAAAGGGCGCTGTTTCGCAAGCGAAACAGGGACCGCTCCGTTATGAAATGCATTAAACGCATCGGCTCGGGCAAAGCAAAAACCGAGCCCTTGAAAAATGCCGTTTTTCGTTAAAAATCAGCAATTTTCAAAAATCCCGCCATAGTCCTCGAAAAATTCGGCACGCACGCGCCCCTTTTGGCACGGTCTTCGCTTATAGACTAGCGAAAACAAAAAACAAAGGGCCCTCCGGAAACACCGAGACCCGCAACCAAAGAGGTAACAATTATGATGAACGCACAAATTCTCCCCAACGCTTTCTACGGCATCCAGAACTTCATCGACAGCCTGAACGCCGCAGGCTCCAAATGCGAATGCACCTACACGCCCAAGGCCGACTACTACGAAGTCGAGAACGGATTCGTGCTCGAAGTCGAACTGCCGGGCGTCAAGAAAGAGGACCTCGACGTACAGGTCGAAAAGAACATCCTCACCGTGAAGGCGACCCGCACCCGCAAAGAGGAGAAGTTCACCTACGAACGCAACTTCCGCCTCGCCGACGATATCGACACCGAGAACATCAAGGTCTCGCTCGAGAACGGAATCCTCACCTTCTCGCTTTCGAAGAAGCAGCAGACCGCGGCTCGCAAGTTGAACATCGGCTAAACGGCACAATCGCGCAAACGGCGCAAAAACTTTTTCCTTTCATCGTACTCCTTAGAACACCAAGTCCCGGGCAGCAACGCCCGGGACTTTTTTCATGATTCGCTCCAAAACACCAGTTGTCCGCCCCAAAACACCAGTTGTCCGCCCCAAAACACCCACTAAATTGAAATTCATCGTCATTTAGTGGGTGAAAAATTAGTTTGTGTGTAACAAATACGGGTAATTTTGCTTCGTTCGCAAGCGGACGCACCCACTAAATTATGGTTACCGTTATTTTAGTGGGTGTTTTGCAAAAAAACGCACCCACCAAATCGGCTTTTTTCGATGTTTAGTGGGTGAATTCGCGCTTTATTGCTTTTTTCGCAGCTTTTTTTGTATATTGTTCCTCGTAAAAGGCAAAACATGCTCGATAAAGAAGTCTTAAAAACCGTCAGCCGCATCGAACTCAGCGTTCGCGGCACACTCGACACCGTGATGACCGGCGCCTACCACAGTTCCTTCAAGGGGAACGGTATGGAGTTCAGCGAAGTCCGCGAATACATGCCGGGCGACGACGTGCGTACCATCGACTGGAACGTGACCGCACGAACCGGCACGCCGTATGTGAAGAAGTTCATCGAAGAGCGCGAAATGACCATGCTTTTGATGGTCGACGCAAGTAGCAGTTCCGAATTCGGTAGCAGCAAGCAAATGAAAGGCGAAGTCATGGCGACTCTCACCGCACTGCTCGCATTCGCCGCCATCAAGAATAACGACAAGGTCGGCCTGCTCATTTACACCGACCAGGTGGAACTTTTCATTCCGCCCGAGAAAGGCCGCAAGCACGTGCTGCGGCTGATTCGCGAAATTCTTTACTTCAAGCCGCAGCACCACGGCACGAATACGCAAGTGGCGCTGGAATACGCGGGCAAGATTTTGAACCGTCGTGCCGTGGTCGTGGTGATGAGCGACTTCTTGGACGAAGGATTCGAAAACGCATTCAAGATTCTTCGCAAACGCCACGACGTGCTTGCGGTCTCCGTGGTGGACCCGCGCGAAATGCAGTTGCCGCCCGCAGGCCTCGTGGAACTCGAAGACCCCGAAACCGGCGAGACGCTCTTGATAGATACCGGCGACGCCGCCTTCCGCGAAGCGTTCGCCCGCGAAGCAAAGCGCCAGGGCAAGGCCGTGAAGGAACTCTTCCAGCGCATGTCCATCGACTTTGTGCGCATCGAGACCCACGACGACTTCAAGGATACCGTAGCCCCGCTCATTGAGCACTTTAGACGCCGCGCGAAAGCCGCCCGGATGTAAGAATCATATCGTTTTTTATTGCTGAACCGAGGATTCTGCCCATTTTTCCTCCTGTCGCTACACGCTTGAAAGCGACGGACTGAACCATATAGCAAGACTTGCGGCATTTACGTGGGAGAGCGCCCTCTCCATAGAAAGGCCCGTTCTGCCGCGGAGCCGAAGCCCCTGGCGCACAGACCGCCGAAGTACAAAATGCAGCATTCGCTGCATGAAAGCCGTGTGAAACCTCACCGGCGGGGGAACAAAGAACACAAACTACTCATTTGTTCACTAACAAATATAAATACAAAATTTGCCGGCGTCAAGTCCCCTTACAAAAAATTTCAAATTAAATTTGACAGACATCCTAATTGGCGTCCATCAAGAGTCTCGGTTCGAGAGACTCGATTTTGTAATTCTTGCGGTTGTTTTTCTTCTTATCACCCTTAATATTCTTCTTGGACATAAGTCCCTCCCTATGGGTTATTTGGCATAACCCTGATTTTTGTTAAACTTTTTTGTTGAAGGTTGTAAAGAACTAGTAGTTCTTCACACAACGGACAGAAAGACCTTGACCTTTTCCACTTCTCGATGATCTATTGAACTCGTTTGTTGTTATCATCGCAGCATAAGCACAGTCTTCATATTCTAGATGTTGCTGCGAAGTCCAATATATGGCAAATTCAGCAATGACCTCAAACCTATTTTCCAAAGAATTCCACTCACCGGCGGGCAATATCGATAACCCATAGCTGTTGCTGCCGAATCCGGCGACCTTCGAGCCCATGTAGAGGGCGACATCACGGCTACTCTTTTCAGATATTTCAACCCACTCATTTTCATTCATTATATGCCATCCTTCCGGGCATATTCCTTGATGCTGAACAAAATAATATTTTCCATTA
>JAKSIL010000027.1 GCA_024398815.1 Fibrobacter sp. | reverse complement strand
CGGCGAGGTATTCTTTTGTGCTCATATTGAATCCGTATGGAATGAGGGGTTAATTACGTAAAAAATGTAGTAAAAGCCAATGAAAAAATCCCGAGGTTTTTACCTCGGGATGGAAATATTACGATAGTGGAGGAATACTAGTTAAAGTATTCGATCCACTTGATGTCCAACTGTATGAAGTTGTAGAAACTATAGCCGTCAATTTCAAATGGGTCGTTTACGTATTCCTGGTAGGTTGCAGAAACTGTAGCTTTGTAGGTGACTTTGTCTCCGCCTTTTGCCGTAAGTTCAACGTTTTTCCCGGAAATGGCTTCAATTGGGTCTCCTTCAAATCCTGCATCGGTTAGAATTTTATTGATTTCCTCTACCATTACGGCGGGGTCCTTGTTTTCGACATAGAAGGACCAGTTGGCTATGGCTTCCTTGTCTGAGGAATAATATTCGCGACCGTAGTAGTAGCTGTAATATGTGTGGGTTTGAGGGGCGAGTTTTAGGAGGGCGTTCAGCGTGGGAATGTTGTCAGGCGACATGCCGGAACCTTTTTGCGAGCGCTCTACATAAATTTTGTAAATGTAGACGTATTGCTCGAGATCGTCGCTCCAGACTTCATCCGTGGAGAACGAAATATGGTATTCTGCATTTTCAAAATCGTAATCATAGTTGTATTCCAATCCGAATGAAGTCAACGTTGTCTTGAGTTGTTCAAGTTCTTCGTTGAGCTCGTCTTTCGTCAGGAAAACATTGCCATTTGCTTCCCATGATTCAAAAAGTTCAAAGGCTTCATCGTTCCTGGGATCAAAATAGTAATAGGTATAGGCGCAGGGCTCTATTCCGAGTTCGCTAGGAATTTTTGTCGTTATGCCTTTATCTTCGCCATCTTTGCAAATTTTCTTGAAGATTGGGGTGTAATCGATGGAGCTGGAGGACTCGGGTGTAGTCTCGCTGGACTCGGGAGTGGTCGCGCTGGACTTGGGAGTGGTCGCGCTGGACTTGGGGGTGGCCGCGCTGGACTCGGGAGTGGTCGCGCTGGACTCGGGAGTGGCCGCGCTGGACTTGGGAGTGGTCGCGCTGGACTCGGGAGTGGTCGCGCTGGACTTGGGGGTGGTCGCGCTGGACTTGGGTGTGGCCGCGCTGGACGCGGGAGTAGTAGCGCTGGACGCGGGAGTAGTAGCACTAGAAGTTGCTACTGGAGTGCCGCTGGATGCCGGGGTGGTGTTCTTTGCAGAGCTGCTAAGCGGAGCCACGTTCTTGCTGGAACTGCTGAGCGGAGAAACGTTGTTCATGGTTTTTCCGTTCAATACGACTGCCACGGAGTCCTCTCCGCAGACAATCTTGTAGCCGCTGGAATCCTTGAGGGTTTCGGTTTTGCAAGGCACGCAGTCGTCGCCACCTTCGCCCGGATTGCCTGGGTCACCTTGTTTGCCGTGCTTAATGACTCCGATGGAGTCACCGTCGCAGACGAGTTTGAGGCCAGTGGAATCTTTAAGGGTCGTTACCGTGCAACCGGTACCGTCATCGCCAACTTGGCCTGGGTCTCCCTGTTTACCAGGGTCTCCCTGTTTACCTGGTTCTCCTGGGTCTCCTTTTTTCCCTGGTTTGCCGTTCAGGACAAACCATTCGGCGTCGTAGCAGACGCGGAGTGTGCTGTCGGTTTTTACGAAGGCGAGCATACCTTGGTTTTCGCCGGTGCATTCGGGAAGGCTTTTTTGAGTAAAACTCTCAATCGCCGTATTGTCAAAGTTGTTTGTAGTGCTGTCGTCACCGCAGGCGGTAAGCATGAGCAAGCCCGCCGTAGCCGTCAACAGACCACATGATATTAAATGTTTCATGTATTAACCTCTTTTTGGTCTGTTATTCTGCTGTGGTGAAGAGAGCCTTGTATTCGTCGGTCTTCATGTAGTCCTGGGCGGACATGTTCATGATGCAACGGACGGATTTAGCGTAGCTTTTGTAGTCTGCCCAATCTATATGTATACCGAAATTATCGTAATCCATATGCACTTCAAATGCCCAATCATCTTCAGCGCCATCTTGTTCCAGATTCGTCCAGAATTTGGCGGAAGTCAAATTATAATCCCAATTGCTGTATGAAGGTTCATCAATTTCCAAATCACCGTTCCAGGTGTATATTAGTTCTCCCCTGCCAGCGCCGACGGCCATGAATCCGAAGTGGTCAATAGCGGTGATTGTTCCCGACTTGGCTGTCCAGATGGCTTCGTCGTTGCCGTCATAGGTGGTGCCGCGAAGCAAAACTCCGGAAACATCTTCTTGATTCCCCAAATCGTTCTTTTCGCGGATGGAATCGGCGACGGCGAGGCTGTTGATGTAGCTAGAGAGGTTGCTCCAGTCGGTTCCCGTCGGGATGTGGAATCCGTCCGGGCAAATGCCCTGGTAGTTCTTCTTGGTGGTCTTGGTGCCTGCAGACTTGTGGTTATAGCTGGTGTCATCAAGTGCCATGGCTTCGGCCCAAGTGTAGAGACGGCCGAATGTTGCGCAAAGTTCGTCGTCGTTGTTGTAGCAAGCGCCGCCCTTGGAGGCGTCGTTCACGTTCTGGCCTGCCCAGACCTGGTTTCCGATAATCACGAGGCCGTTCGGCATGGAGCCTTCGGAAAGTGTTGTCTGGTCGTCGCTGGATTGTCCACCCTGGTACGGGTCTGTGCCGGTTCCGGTACCGCTTCCGTTACCGCCGGCGGTTGTTCCGTCCGCATTCTTGCCGTTAAACAGATAAACGGTGTCTTTCTTGCAGATGACCATGGCGGCGGTATCGCCCTTATCCTTGAAGGCCGTCATTTGGCAATTTTCGCCCGGATTGCCCGGTTTGCCCGGATCGCCCGGTTCACCTTTTTTACCGTTCAGTACAACGCCTACAGAATCTTTCCCGCAGACGATTTTGTAACCAGTGCTATCTTTGAGCATTTTGGCTGTGCAGCTTTTGCCCGGATCGCCTTGCTTACCTGGATCGCCTTGCTCACCAGGATCACCCTTACCGCCCGGCTCACCCTGTACACCGTCTTCGCCGTTGGTGGTAATCCATTCACCGTCCATGCAAATCTGGAGTTCTTCCTTGTCTGTTACGAAGTAAATCTTGCCCTTTGTCTCCTTGTCGCAATCCGGCAACTTCTTCGAAACGATGTCTTCAATTTCGGTAGTCGTGTAGTTGTTCGTGGTGGTTTCGTCGCCACAGGCAACGAGTCCGAATGCTGCGGTCAAAGCGAGTGCCGCGAATGCATAACGTTTCATGTTTACTCCTTGGGTGTCAACCCGTGTATGTTTAAAAAAGACGCCCCCCGAAGTGGGGGCACATTTCATTAGAAATGTATGTTTTTTTTACATTTGTCTAGTAAAATTGTAAGATTTGACTGTTTCCATGGCGGGGATTTTTATTCAAATTGCAGAAATTTTATTTTTTTACAAAAATTTGCGAATCAGCTACAGTAAGTAAATTTATTTTTAGGTTCATGAACAAGCTGATGTCTTACCTTTTGCCCGGTTTTTTGGTGGTGGCGGTTCTTTCGCTTGCCAAAAGTTTTTTCCTTTCGCCCGACGTAGCGACCGCCGGCTGGTTCGTCACGTTCTACTTTGTGGCATGCGTTGTTGCGGTGATTATTCCCGCTCTCGTCTATTTCTTGCGCACGCCTCCGGGAATCAGCCATAAGTAGCGCCACATACCTCGAACCCCGTACCTCGAACCTCGAGCCTAAATACTATATTTGCGCCCATGTTTAAAATAGGCGTGATGGCTTCCGGTGGCGGAAGCAATTTTAAGGCGATTATCGACCGCATTGGCGAAGGTGACTTGGAAGCCCAGTGCAAGTTTTTGATTGTGAACAACGGAGGCTGCGGTGCTGCCGCGCATGCCGAAGAATACGGCATTCCCGTTCACCATATTTCCGGCAAGACTCATCCGGACCAGGCAGAATACGAGTCCGCGCTGCTTTCCGTCTTGGACAAGTACAATGTGGACCTCCTGATTTTGGCGGGTTACATGAAGGCGCTTCCGCAAAGCATGCTGCGTCGCATGCCCAATCGCATTTTGAACATCCATCCGTCGCTTTTGCCCAAGTTCGGCGGCAAGGGATTCTGGGGAATCCATGTGCACGAGGCCGTTGTGGCCGCCCACGAAACGGAGTCGGGCGCGACTGTCCACCTGGTGGGCGAACAAATCGACGGAGGGAGAATCCTCGCGCAGGTCAAAGTCCCCGTGTTGCCCGACGATACTCCCGGCGTTCTCCAGGCCCGCGTTTTGGAGCAGGAACACAATCTTTACTGGAAAGCTATAAGCGACTACGCGAAAGAACTTTCTCTTTAGATGAATCAGGAAACTTTCCCCGCAAGGGGAGAATCACCAAACACTTGTGTTTAATTTGTGTGTAAAAAAACAGCTTCGCTGAACCCGCGAAGCCGTTTTGTCTTGTGTAATTCTATTCTAGTCGTGAATCGAGTTTTTCAAAGTCTCGATGAGACGGGAAAAACTGGAGTCCGTTTCCATTTCCTTTTTGACGCTCTTGATGGCGTGCACCACGGTGGAGTGGTCTTTGCCTCCGAAGCGGCTGCCGATGCTCTGCAAACTGATGGACGAACATTCGCGCATCAGGTACATGGCCACCTGGCGGGCCTTCGAAATTTCCTTCGTGCCGCGGCCGGGTTCGGTGAGCTTTGCCTCGGGAACTTCGTAGTGCTGCGAAACGGCGTGGAGCACGGCGTCAAGGCTTACTCGGCGACGGAGTGTCGGGGCGATTTCTGCGACGACCTTCTGGGCGATACCCATGTCAATGTCGTGGTTCATCAGGCTCGACTGCAGGGTAAGCTTGATGATGGCACTTTCGAGGCAGCGTACGTTGCTTGCAATTTTTTCTGCCAAGAAGTGGAGCACTTCGTCACTGATTTCCAGGTGGCGTTCTTCGGCCTTCTTGTGGAGAATGGCTTCGCGGGTTTCGACGTCGGGCGGCTGGATGTCCACAGTGAGGCCCCATGCGAAGCGGCTTACGAGACGGTCGGAAAGGTTCTTGACTTCGACGGCGGGAGCGTCGGAGGTGAGCACGATTTGCTTGCCTGCCTGGTGCAGTGCGTTGAAAATCAGGAAGAATTCGTTCTGCGTTTCGTACTTGCCGGTCCAGTTCTGGATGTCGTCGATCAGGAGCAGGTCCACTTCGTTCTTGTAAAAGTCACTCATCTCGGTCACGCGGCCGTCGCGCAGGCACTTGAGGTACTGCTGCGAAAAGTCTTCGCTCGTGAGGTAGCAGACTTTCTTGGTCGGGTCTTCTTCGAGGATGTAGTTGCCGATGGCCTGCAGCAAGTGCGTCTTGCCAAGGCCGCTCGAACCGTAAATGAAAAGCGGGTTGTACTGCGTGCCGTCGGGGTTGCGGGCCACGGCCAATGCAGCGTTGAATGCGAGCTGGGCCTTGTCGCCGGGCACGAAGTTTTCAAAGCGGAAACTCCCTGAGAGGGGAACGCTCGGCTTCAAAAAATCGCGGAACGAATTGTCGCCGGGTTGCGTAACCTGTTGAAGAACATTCTCTTGCGACTGGAAGTCGAAGTCCATGGGCGTGTCGTTGTGCGTGGTTTCGCGCCAGGCGAGCTTGATGAGTTCCTTGTATGTGGAATAGGCGGAAATGTCGAGACCGGAGGGCACGGAAATCGTCGCGTGGCCGATTGTCTGGTTGCTGAGCCGGGTGGCGGCAAAATAGGTCTTGAAGACGGAATCCGAGAGCATTCCGCGCAAATAGTTCAAACATCTTTCCCATTCGACTTGCATAATTCTACTTCCTGTCCGGCGAACCGAACGCTGAAATCTATCAACAGTTAGACCTATAATTTAGTAAAAAGTTGGGGGAGTGTTGATAAGTTTGTGGCGAATAAGGTAAAAAAAGGGCATTAATTGAGGGCGGACCGGCACCGTAAGTTGTTGATGTTCTAAGAGTTAAATGTTTCTATTCTTGAAGCTTTCCATGAATTAAGAACAAATTAAATTTTTCACATCTTATTGCCGAAAATGTCGAATTTATGGGAAAAAGCCGATTTTCGGTGAAAAATTTCGTCTTTTGCCTGAGCCGAACACGAAAATTCTATCTTTACAGGCATGAGTTTTCTCGACAGTTTAGATTTTTGGTTCTGGATACCGGTTGTTTTTTGGGTGGGCCTTTATTTTTGGTTTTATAGAGGTTCGTATCCGCTGTATTTGAAAAAGCAGATGAGAAAGGGGCAAAAGTGGGCCTTCGTGCCTGCCAGCCGTGGGAACCTCCTTTTGCTGGACGTGCTTTTCTCGACTGCGACGAGTGTTGCTTCTGTGCTTCCGGCTATCTGGATTGTCCACAAGTGTAGTGATGCTCCGTGGTACTGGGGTTTTGTCGTCGTCCCGCTGTGCTTGGTGGCGAGTGTTGTTGTGAGCGGAGTCGCCAAGAAAAAAACGGCAACTCTTTTCCAGGCCGCCTACTTCCTTGAGTACCGCAAGGTGCGCTACGAGTCCGAAATCAAGGGCAATTTCCGCAGCGAAGTGGATGTGCACAACCGTACCGTCTGGAGCTACACCAAGAAGCTCAAGAATGCCGAGGCCCACCACAGGCTTTGGAAATACGTGAACGCCATGGCGAAGACCAAGAAGATTCCACCCGACGTTTATGCGGAGACCATGTATGTCTAACGTTCTTGACCAAATGGGAATGGGCGAGGCAGGCCTCACGGGCAAAAAGGCGTGGCAGTACGCCGAAGAAATTTTGCTCCAGGTTTCGCGCACGTTCGCCTTGAACATCAATGTGCTCAAGGGCAAACTCCACAAGAGCATCTTGCTTGCGTACTTGTACTTGCGCATTGCCGATACGGTCGAGGACGATCCTGAGATGAAGGCTTCCGAAAAGGAAGTCCTGCTGGACAAGTTCGCAGAAATTTTCAGGTATTCGGAACTGCGCGACGATGCGATTGCCGCCTTTGAAGAGGCTCTGCCGGAATCCTGGCACAAGTCGGAGCATCCGTACATGAACCTTTGCCGCAACACGCACGTTGTGGTGCCGCTTCTGAAGGAATTACCCGAAGTTTATGCGGCCCCGGTCCGCGACGTGACCGTCGAAATGTGCGGCGGCATGGCGAAGTTCGCCTTGCGTCAGGAAGCCGCTCTGGGCAAGGGCTGGTTCACTCTCAAAAGTGTTAGCGACTTGGACGAATACTGCTACTATGTGGCGGGAATCGTCGGGAAACTTTTGACGCACTTGTTCGCTGCCGACACCTGCTTGATTAACGATGCCCGCAAGGCAGAAATGCAAAAACTCGACGTGAGCTTTGGACTTGCCTTGCAGGTGGCGAACATCGTGAAGGACTGCCGCGAGGATTCCGAGCGCCGCGTCTGCTTTGTGCCCGAAGAAATTTGCCGCAAGCACGGGTTCGAACATTCCTACGACATGTTCGTGGAGGCCGCCGAGAATGCCGTGGCTGCCGCCGGGGCTGCCGACCGCTTTGAAACCGCCGCCGACCGCGACGATTTCGAAAAACGCCGCGCCGCCGTGATGAACGAACTGGTGCAAAAGACCTGGAAGCATTTGGACGACGCCATCGCCTACACCAAGTTGATTCCGAACGTGAAAATGCGTACGCGCCTGTTCTGCCTGTGGCCGCTATTCATGGCCGCCGAGAACATGAAACTCATCGGCGACGGCTCCATCATCTTCAAGAGCGACAAGAAGGCGAAAATCACCCGCGATACAGTGAAGCGCATTGTCAAGACGACCATGAAGCACTTCTACAGCGACAAGTGGATTGAAAAAGAATACAACGCCGTGAGGAATGGCTAGTGAAAAATTGCATGGACCCCGTTCGTTCACTGCGTTCACTCCAGGGTGACGCTGCATGGAAGTCAATAGAAGAAAATAATAACGTCATTCTGGACCCCGTCAGTCGCACGGCTCCTTCCAGGGTGACACAGAATAGAAGTCAAAAGAGGAAATAATAATGTCATTCTGGACCCCGTCAGTCGCACGGCTCCTTCCAGGGTGACACAGAATAGAAGTCAAAAGAGGAAATAATAACGTCATCCTGGACCCCGTCTGTCGCACGGCTCCTTCCAGGGTGACACAGAATAGAAGTCAAAAGAGGAAATAATAACGTCATCCTGGAGCGAAGCGACGGGATCCAAAGAGAAAGATTTTATGAAATTTTATAACAAGTTACCTTTCCATATTGGCCTTATCGTTTTTAGCATCGTAGCGGACCAGCTCACGAAGCTTTGGGCCGTGGCTCGCTTCACCAACGAGACCGGCGCCCAGACTCACGACTACATCAACGTGGTGGGCGAGTTCATCCGTTTTGGCCTTGTGTTCAACAAGGGTGCCGCATTCAGCAGCCGCCCGCAAGACCTGATGCCGTTTTTGCCGCCTTGGCTTTTCTTCTTGATCATTTCGATTGTGGCTGCCGTGGCGCTTGGCTGGTTCTACAAGAGCATCGACAAGCGCGATTGGCTTTCTCGCCTGGGCGTTGTGATGATTCTCGGTGGTGCCGTCGGCAACTTCATCGACCGCATGCGCCTGCAGATGGTGGTGGACTTTATCGACTGCGATTTGCCGGACTTCATCATGACGCGCTTCCCGACGTTCAACGTGGCCGATTCCTTTGTGACCGTGGGTGTTGCTCTCGTGATTCTTTCGCCTGTGATTTTGAAAAAGTTGCATAAGCAGATTAAGGAAGAAAAAGAAGCCGAGAAGAAGGCGAAGGAAGAAACGGAAAAAAAAGACGAGCAATGAGCAACCCCTAGCCACACTAATTATAAATTCTGAATTATGAATTACTAGAGTAGGACATCTCGTAATTAATAACTCATAATTCATAACTGTTCCCCAACCACCAACCACTGATTATGAACTATCTTGTAGACGAAAATAAGAACGGCGAACGCATCGACAAGTTCCTTGTCGGCGCTATGGAAGATGTTTCGCGCACCGATGTGCAGAAGTTGATAGCCGCGGGCGAGGTGAAGGTCGGCGGTGCTGTCGCTCCCAAGAATTTCCGTGTCGAGACGGGAATGGTCGTTGTCGTGGAGAAGGTTCCCGAAAAGGCTTCCTCGACGCTAGAACCCGAAAACATTCCGCTCGACATTGTCTACGAAGACGAAGATATCGTGGTCATCAACAAGCCGCGCAACCTGGTGGTGCATCCGGGTAACGGTGTGAGCAAGGGTACGCTTGCCGCAGGCCTCCTTTACCACTTCAAGGAAAATCTCTCGACGGTGAACGGTCCGCTCCGCCCGGGCATTGTGCACCGCCTCGATAAGGATACGCCGGGGCTCATGGTGGTTGCGAAAAACGATGCCGCCCACAGGCACCTGGCACATCAGCTGGAAACGCGCACGCTCCATCGCACCTACAATGCGCTTGTTTGGGGCTGCCCGCGCGACTTGGAAGGTTGCATCGATGCGCCGATTGGCCGCAACCCGAAGAACCGTCTCAAGATGGCCGTGGTGAAGGGCGGCAAGGAAAGCCGTACGCATTACGTGGCCAAGAAATTCTTTGCATTCGCCACATTGCTGGAACTGCAGTTGGAATCGGGTCGTACGCACCAGATTCGTGTGCATTCCCGCTATTCGGGCCATCCGGTCGTTGGCGACCCGCTTTACGACGGCCGCGATGAATCCCTGAGCCGCGTGCCGCCCCTGATGAAGGATGTCGCCGCAAGGGCTCTGGAGATTGCCCCGGCGCAACTCCTGCAGGCCGTGAAAATTGAACTCATCCATCCGCGTACCGGCAAACTCGTGAAGTTCAAGGTGCCGCTTGAAAAGCCTTTCGAAGATGTGCTGAAACTATTGAAGAAGGAATGCCCCGCCGAGGCGCCGGTCTTTGACGAAGAAGAAAGCTTCCGCGAATTCGATCCGCAGATTCGCTTTGACGAGGGCGAAGAAGAATATGACGAATATGCGGATTATGACGATGATAATCCGCTCTGCATCACGCCCGAAGAGGCTTGCCCCGTGAAGGTCCGCAAGACCCGCGCCGAACGCCTGGCCGAAAAGGCCGCGACCGCCGCACAGCGCAGGGCGAAGGCCGCCGAACGCAAACTCATCAAGCAAATGAAAGCCGCACGCAAGCGCGGCATCAAGAGCGAAGATTTCGTGGAGCCCGGTTACGAGCCCACGATCGACCCCGATTTGCTGTAGAACAGCCTTAATTCAGCGAATGCCGACCGATAGGCCGGCTACTGCGCTTTTAGTTTTTCCCAGGTTCAAAAAGAGCCCCTGAAAGATGCTGAGCGTTTTTGTAAAAGGGGTAGAACTAGTGTTCAATATTCAACAGCCTATTATAGGCGTCAAAACTGCAGGAACCACCCACGAATTCGTGGCTTGCGATGGTGCCGGAAGCATTTACGTTGAAGGTTGCAGTGCAGTCGTCACCGGCCTTGAAGATGGCGATGAAGGATCCGTCTTCGGCGACATTTTTTTGTGTGGGTTCGCCCCAGTGGCCTTCTAGCGTAGCAAACTTTTTGCCGTCCCAGTATTCTGCGGCGCCCATGCCCGCCATGGCGCATGCGCTAAGGAAAATCGTTGCAATGCTGGCCAAAATCAATTTTTTTCTCATGCTCTTCCTCTTATTTTGATGTGTATGAAAAAATATAGTTTTCCTCGTGTTCAAAAATAGCTCCTATAAGACGTCCTTTGCCAATCTACCTTATTTTATGCGGGTTTGCAAGCGATTTGCCGTTGAAAAAATCAAAAAAATTCGATGAAATCTTTACTTTTTGGCCAAATTTGGACGCCTTTGGCGTCCGCTCTACGCCTCAGCAATAAAAACAAATGAATTTGTTTTTGCAGCATTCGGCTTGAACGCTTTTGGGCGGCTTAGTGCTCCCGAAATGGCTGTAGATTTCGTTGAATTCCCTGTCTGCCATGCCGAACAGGCAGATTGTTGACCGGGGGCAAATCATCGTGGCGATTCTCGCCTTGTGCATGTTCCCGTTCTTGCTGGTGGTGCAATACCTGGCGTACATGCCTCGCTGGATTTTTGAAAAGCCGTCTTTTTCCAATTCCGCTACGAAGTCAGACATGTTTTTACGACCGCTCTTGACGCCTTTGGCGTCCGCTCTACGCCTCAGCAATAAAAACAAATAAATTTGTTTTTGCAGCATTCGGCTTGAACGCTCTTGCAATGTCTTGGAAAGTCGAATACTGCTATTACCCACATATAACCCTCGGATAGGCGAGAGCCTTGGTTTCGCCAGCGAAAAATTTTGCCACGGATGCCGCTGTGTAGGTGAGGCTTGTTCCTAGCTGCACCATCTGCTCCCCGAAAGGGACTTCCTTGTAGAAAAGTTCCAGGAAAGCGTGCTTCGACTCTTTTGTCAATTTACGTTGTTTTTGCGCGACAAGTTGGATGACGACTTGGTCGACGAATGGTCGGTAGGGTTCCATGATGTCGTCGGCGAGCGGGAACGCGTCGTAGTAGTTGCGGTGGAAAATTCCGAGATCATGGCAATGTCCTCGATGGCCCGGAAGTGTTCCTGCTCGGGATGGTCTTTGTGTGAATTGTTCATCTGCCCGTTCTTTAGGGAAAGCTGAACGGCGCTTTCGAAAACGAGGGTCTGCTTTGGCGTGTCGGCTCCTTTTGTAGTTAAACAATATGTGGTACTATTGACAAATATATGCTTTTTGCATATATTTTATAATGAGGTTTAATATGGCAATGTCGTTACTGCAAATACGTTTGGACGAGGAATTGAAGAACCAGGCTGCGGAATTGTTCGAGCAGTTGGGAATGGACATTCCTACCGCGGTCCGGATTTTCTTTAAGCGCGCTCTTGTTGAAAAGGGCTTGCCTTTCGAAGTCAAGACGACCATATCGCAGAATGTTGATGATCCAACAGGAATTTTAGCCGCATTTCAAGCTGCTAATGCTGTGGCCCACAAGAACGGTACGGCAGGCATGAGCGAAGAGGAAATTGAAGAAGAAATTAAATTGATGCATGAGGAGCGGAGAAGAAAAAAATGATCTATGCGGTAATTGATACAAATGTGCTTGTGTCTGCGGCGCTTGCGAAAGATCAAAACAAATCTGTTCCGTATATGATCATTAAGGAAATTGCAAAAAAGTCGTTTGTTCCTTTAATTGATAACGCAATTGTTGAGGAATACTCGGAAGTTCTTGGTCGGAGTAAATTTGGTCTTCAGAAGAATGTTTCGAATGAAATTCTCAATACTGTCGTGGCAAACGCTCTTAAAGTTTCTGTCCCCAAAACGGGTAAGATTCTTCCTGATATGGATGATGTCATCTTTTATGATGTTGCGTTTGGAAATAAGGATAAGGGTGCGTATCTTGTAACGGGCAATATAAAGCATTTTCCGGACTGTGATTTCGTTGTAACGCCAAGAAACTTTTTGAGTGTGGTGAATCCGGTTGTTCCTTCTGTCGTGAATGACAGTCAAGTTATCTACGACCCGACTGGGCTTTTGGAGGCGTTGCGGAAACTGAACGAAAATGCCCACAAGAACGGTACGGCAGGCATGAGCGAGGAGGAAATTGAAGCTGAAATTATGCTGATGCACAAGGAGCGCCGGGAACAAAAAAAGGTTTGGTGGATGCCAAATTAGCGTTTTTATACTATTGACGTAGAAAAATGATTTTTTTTTGTGGATTATTCGCCTAGAAAAATGCACGGGTATGTGAATATTCGTCAAGAAAACTGTGTAAATGGTGAATTTTTCGGCGAAAAAAGCGCATATTTGTAAGGTATGAAGCGAGTTCTTTATGAAAATTTCTTGAAATGGAAAAATAAAGATTGCCATGGGCCTCTCGTTTGGGAGTGGACTAGGCTGGTTGACGATATCGACAGGATTTTACGAACTGTTTCCACCATTGCATCACAGGTCGTGGAATCCGGTTACGAACTCACGATTACCCCGGATTTGCAGTAAGATATGAAAAAATTTTTTGCTCTCGTTTTATTCGGAATGATTCTGAATCTTTGCTGTTGCAAGGATGATGTTGCCGAAACTCATCATGCAGATACCAAGTTGTTGCTGATTGAAATTTCTAAAGACAGTGAACAAAAACTTGGCATGCAGATTCCTTCAAATTGGACTGTGACGAAAGATTCCGGGTATGGCTCGCTACGCTATGAATTTAAAAACGATGCGAAAACAGTTCTGTATTTGGATGTTGATGATGGCTATAGTCGCTCTAATTTCGGAATAGAGAAAGACCGTTATTTGGCTCAAGATTCTTTAATTTCTGGTGGCTTTGGACGGGCCGTTCCGCCAGACTCTTTTGTTTTAGGACGAAATGTTTTGTGGGTGTCGCATTATTTTGGATTAAAAATGCGTTCTGAAAAGGAACAGTTTTTGTGCTATAGATTTAACTATGATTCTTTAGATTCTGTTGAACTAGAAAGTGTCGTTAATTCCTTGACTGTTTTAAAATCTGTTCCTGAAGGTATATATGAGCCACTTGAATATATTTACTGGTATACAGATGTAGATGCGAAAGCTCCCTCTATGGAAGAATTCCTTTGCAAAGGCTGTTCTTTGCAGGATTCCGCTGTAAATCAAAACGATACTGTTCAATATTTTGATTGCTATGTAGATAGTTTGAGCTATCGTTATATATCAGCGCCCAATGCCGATAGGAATGTTCTTTATGCAGTGGATGTTGAACGGAAAAAAGATAAGGCTTTGAGACGGTGCAGAGGTCTGCTGCAATGGGAAATTCCGAGTAATGTAGGTGCTTCTCGTGAAAGGTTGGAAATGGAATGCAAGAGACGCATGTCTCGTTGCGAACTTGTGAAAAATGAAAATCATTGGGTGTATCATAAAATTGATACTACTTATAAAGTAAATTTAGATTCGTTGAAAATTACGTATAGGCATGCCGATTTGTTTTTAGAGAACGATACTGTTAATCGCATACATTTTTTCCGTTACGATGAAAAAGTTTTCCAATTAATTGCCCCTTACTTAAATAGAACAAGAGGGAAAATGAAAAAAATATTTTCTTCTCCATAAATTAGAATGGCTATCCGCGTTAGGATAGCCTTTGATTTTGCGCATTTGAAACGCTGTTTACTTCTCCACGGGGACCTGGATTATGGAGAGCCATTTTTCGGGGTCGTCCTGGTTCCAGATGCCGTCGATGTAGCAGCAGCGCGGGTTCCCGACGATGCGGTAGCCTTCCTTCTCGATGTATTTGAACACTTCGGTGTACGATTGGTAGAACCTGTCGTATGGGCCGTAGTGCTTGTAGCAGAGGGCGCTTTTTACGGCGTCGAGTTTCTTGAACTGGATGATTTCGGAATCCGTTCCCATTTCTTCGACTTGTTCACAGTATTCGATGTCGATGTCGGTGGGGGAGTATTCCTTGTTGTGTTCGATGGTGAAGCAGTAGCCCGGAGGCGGGCACTTGCAGCCGAGACGCTGCATTTCGGGACCGATGACGTTTACGCACATGGGGCCCACGGCTTCGTAGTTCGGGATTGTTTCGCGGTGGCTTGCGACGATGATTTCGGGGAGTTCCTGGATGCTTATTTTGTCCATAGAGTTTAGTTTCCTTTGCGAATCCACCATCTGGTGCAAGCGTTCCCTGCGGGCGAGGAGAATTTTCAGTTCCTCTTCGCAGGCGTGGATTTTTGATTCCAGTTGCTCGATGCCCGGGACGAGGGAATTGTTTTCCATCATTTCGCGGATTTCTTCCAGCGAGAAGCCGACGTCCTTCAAGTACCGGATGCTCTGCAGTTGCTGCATCTGCGTGAGTTTGTAGTAGCGGTAGCCTGTCCACTGGTCCACTTCGCAAGGTTTCAAAATTCCAATCTGTTCGTAGTGCCGCAGGGTCTTGACCGTCACCTGCATCAGTTGAGAGAATTCGCCTATTTTTAATTTTGTCTGTTTCATTTTTCCGCGGAGGGCATACGGCCGGTTTTGTGCACTTTTGCTGCCTCGTCAGGCAACGATATAAATATACGCCCTGCCCTAAGGGTCGAGTCAAGAGGGTAAATTGGTTGATTTTTAGTAGAAAATGTGCAATTTTAAAAGAAAAATCTACATTTTGTTATAAAATTAGTATATTTTAGAAGAAAAATTAGTCTAGTAAAATCATTCATGCAGAACAAGGAACTCCAGGAATTTATCGAGACTGTTGTCGGATTGAAGTCCGAGAGCAACCATATCGAAGTGAAAAAGGCAGCCACGGGTTGCCCTAAAATCTTGGATACGTTGTCGTCTTTTTCGAACCAGCGTGAAGGCGGGATCATCTTGTTCGGCATAGACGAAAGCGACGATTTCAAAGTTTGCGGTGTGTACGATGCTGCCGACCTGCAAAAGAAAATTGCGGAGCAGTGCCTGCAGATGGAACCCGAGGTGAAGGCCTTCTGCACCGTTTGCGATTATGGCGGAAAGACTGTTGTCTGTGCCGAAATTCCAGAGATTGAAGATTTCCAGAAGCCTTGTTTTTACAAGGGGGCCGGGCGGTTGCGCGGTTCGTTTGTCCGTGTGGGCGATAGCGACCGGCAGATGACGGAGTACGAAGTCTACAGTTACGAGGCTTTCCGCAAGAAGATTGAAGACGAGTTGCGGCCGGTGGATCGTGCCGATGTCTCGGAATTGCGGACTCCTGCGCTGAAGGATTTCAAGAAGCGTCTCGCGCAGGCGAAGCCCAACATGGCCTCCCTGGATCCGCAAAAGATTTTCCAGTTGCTGGGTTTTGTGGCGGGCGTGAATCCGACTGTCACGGGGCTTTTCATGTTTGCCGCATATCCGCAGGGATATTTCCCGCAGTTGTGCATTACGGCTGTTTCCGTGTGCGGAACGCAAATGAGTTCCGTGGGGAAAATCGGCGAACGCTTTTTGGACAACAGGCGAATCGAAGGGACTATCCGGCAAATGCACGATGGTGCGGTCGCCTTCGTGATGCGCAATATGAAGTTCAGGACCGTGATTGATGAATCGACGGGCAAGCGCAATGATGTGCCCGAATACCCGGTAATCGCCATCCGCGAAATCGTGATGAACGCCCTTGTGCACCGCGACTACAGCATCCATACGGACAACTGCCCGATTACCATAAGGATGTTCTCGGACCGCATCGAAATCGAGAATCCGGGCGGGCTCTATGGTCGCAATACCATAAAGACTCTCGGCGAATACGGCGCCGATACGCGCAACCCTTACCTCGCGAATGCGCTTGAAATCATCGGCGAGACGGAGAATCGTTATTCCGGAATTCCGACCATTAGGAATGCGATGGCGGCGGCGCACCTGAAGGAACCGCTGTTCGAAAGCGTTCATGGCGTGTTCCGGGTGACGCTCTTCAATGAGGTCGTTGCCGACAACGATTTCGACGAACTCGCACAATCCATATTTGAATTTTGTGCTGTGCCCAGGAGCCGGAATGAACTTTCTGCCAAGTTCGGGGACCGAATCACCATCGCCTATTTGATGGCGAAGTACGTGGCTCCGATGGTGGAAAAGGGCTTGCTCGACTATACGATTCCTGAAAAGCCGAAAAGCAAAAATCAGAAATACGTTCAACATTTTTACTACATTCATAAATGAACAAAGAGGCGTAAAATGTCATCTTACTTTTTCATTGGTGTCGCTGGCGTGGGCATGAGTGCCATTGCGCAGTACTTGGTCGGGAAGGGCGTCGAAGTCCGCGGTTCCGACCGTCAGTTTGGTGAATTCCTGGCAGGCAAGTGCGAAAAGCCGAAGGTCATGGGCCAGTTGGAAGAATGCGGCGTGAAATGCTTTGCGCAGGACGGCTCCGGCGTGGTGGAAGGCCTCGATGCCGTTGTCGTGAGTACCGCGATTGAAGATTCGAATCCGGACTTGAAGCGCGCCAAGGAACTGAACATCCCGGTGATGCACCGCAGCGAAATGCTTGCGAAGATTTCGAAGGAAGCCCGTACGATTGCCGTGAGCGGCACGAGCGGAAAATCTACCGTGACGGCGATGATTTACCACATTCTGGAATACGCGGGCTTGCAACCTTCCGTGATGACGGGCGCCGGTCTCGTGAATCTGCAGGCTCAGGGGAAGATTGGTAACGCGGTGAGCGGCAAGGGCGAATGGCTCGTTGTGGAAGCGGACGAAAGCGATGGAACGCTTGTGCGCTATGAACCGGAAATAGGCCTCATTCTCAATGTGGACAAGGACCACAAGGAAATGAACGAACTGCAGGAAATCTTCCTCAAGTTCAGCCACAACATTTTGAGTGCAGGACACACGCTGATTGTGAACGATGCGCATCCGCTTGCCAAGAAGTTCAGCGCCGGCCGCGAATTCGATTTCGGTTTTGAAAGTTACGTGGGCGTGCAGGGCGTCGATTTCAAGACTGCCGGGACGCACATCAAGTTCCGCGTGCGTCACCTGGCCGAACTCGTGAACTTCGAGGTTCCGCTGCCGGGTAAGCACAATATGGAAAACGCCTTGGCGGCGACGGCTGCGGCATTGCGCGCAGGCGTCTCGCTCCGTACATGCGCCGATGCGATTGCGACGTTCCCTGGCGTGTTCCGCCGTCACCAGATTCTGGGCACGTTCAATGGCGTGACTCTGGTCGACGACTTTGCGCACAATCCCGCCAAGATTTCCGCAAGCATCAGGAGCGCGCAGGACTTTACCGAAGGCCGCGTGCTCGCCTGGTTCCAGCCGCATGGTTTCGGCCCGACGCGTTTCTTGCGCAACGACCTGGTCGCCTTCATCGCGAAGGCTTTGCGCCCGGCCGACATCGGCGAGGACCGCGAAAACGACGTGATGTTCTTCAGCGAAATCTACTACGCTGGCGGAACCGTGACCCGCGACATCAGCGCTGGCGACTTGGCCGACGACTTGATTATCAAGGGCTGCGAATCGGTGTACATCGAGAACCGCATGGAATGCGCTAAGAAGATGGTGGAGTACGCGAAGCCGGGCGACACGATTCTTTTGATGGGTGCGCGCGACCCGAGTCTGGAGACGTTTGCGAAGCAGGTCCAGAAACTTCTCGAAGAAAAGTAAAAAAGTAACAGCACCGCTCGCGTCAAATTCGTGGGCGGCTTTTCTTTAGAACAGGATTAAACCTTCGTCGCCAGCATTCATGCAGACGCGGTTGCGGCCGTTCTTTTTGGCGTGGTAAAGGGCCTTGTCTGCTCTATCGATGAGCGAAACGACAGTGTCGCCATCAATGCGTTCTGCAAAACCGATGCTCACGGTGACGGGAACGATGTTTCCGTCGGGGAGGGCTACGTTTGTGTTCTCCATATTCTGGCGGATTCTTTCGGCGATGATTTTGGCGTTGTCGGTCGTTGTTCCCGGCAGGAATACGCTGAATTCCTCGCCACCGTAGCGGACGGGCATGTCTGATGGACGCAAGGACTTTATCAGTGTCTGGGCCACGGAAATAAGCACTTGGTCGCCGGCCAGGTGCCCGAATTTGTCGTTTACGCGCTTGAAGTGGTCGACGTCAATCATGAATGCCGTGAGCTTGAAGTTCCCCATGTTGCTGCGGGCCATTTCGCGGGTGTACATTTCTTCGAGCCAACGACGGTTGTGGAGCCCGGTCATGGGGTCCACTTTGGCGAATTCTTCCATGCAGCGGATATGGTATTGTTCTTCGCATACCACTTGATTGTTGCTGCGCAGGCGCTGGCTTAGAATCTGTAAAAAGTTCAGACAAAGTTCGTGTGACGCGCGAATCATGGCCATTGCCGAATTGGCCGGGATGATTAGTACGTGGCTTGTTTCTTTTGCGGTAACCACGCCGCTTGGCTTTATGTTGTTGAATATGGCTGTCTCGCCGACACAATGCCCGGGTTTGATGATGTTCGAAAAGATTCCGCCCTTGGATTCCAGTTTGATTTCGAGCGACCCGTCAATCAAAATAATCAGCTTTTGCTCGGAGCTGTCCGGGTCAATCAGGATTGTTCCGGTGGGAGCTTCGATGACCTTGCTGTCTAAAAGGAATCCTGCAAGTTTTTCGAATTGCACGTTCTTGAAAATTTCTAGCTGGGCAAATGTGTCCCTAGAAATGGGTAGTGTTTCTAGTTTATCGTGCGTCATACTGTCATTATATATAAAAAAAGGGAAAAGTTTCCCTTTTATTTTTGCGGAAAAAGGAAATTAGAACTATTTTTATTGAAAATGCTTTAATTTGAGGTTGTTGTGAATAAAATTTTGCTTAAATCCGTTATTTTGAACAAAGTTTGTACGAATATCCTTGTGGTCGGAAACCGCTTTTCAAAGATATCTGACAACATGAGCTCTGAAGATGTCGCTGGGGCCGAGGTGGTTGACTGCAGCAATTTTACCGTACTTCCTGCCTTTTACAACGGACACACCCATGCTGCAATGACCCTTTTGCGTGGCTACGCCGATGATTTGCCTTTGCAGCCGTGGCTTGAAAATTACGTCTGGCCGTTTGAAGCGAAAATGGGCCCCGATGAAATTGAAATTGGCAGCCGCCTGGCGGCGCTTGAAATGATAAAGTCGGGTACAGTCTTCTTTAACGACATGTACTGGCATCGTGAACGCACCATCAAGGTGGTTGACGAAATGGGGCTTCGAGCCTCCATTGGAACGACCATGGCCGAAAACCTCGTGAGCCCTGAAAAACTGGAAGCGAATTTCAAGTTCATCCATGACCGCTATGGAGTGAACGATCGTATCCAGTTGACGATGATGCCGCATGCCATATACACTGCGGGCGAGGCTCTCTTGAAACGTTGCGCCAAGTTCGTCGAAGACGAAGACGTGCTTTTGCATACGCACTTGAGCGAGACCCGCTTTGAAGTGGAAAGCTGCCAAAAGGAACATGGATGTTCGCCTGTGGAATGGCTGGACAAGTGCGGAGCGCTTTCTCCGAGACTGTCTGCGGCTCACTGCGTTCATTTATCTGAAAATGACATGAAATTGATGACATCTGCCAGGGTGACGGCTGTGTTGAATCCGTGTTCGAATTTAAAGCTGAACAGCGGCATCCCCAATATTCCTGCGATGTTGAATGCCGGAATGAAACTCGCTTTGGGGACGGATGGAACTTCGTCAAACAACAATCTCGACATGCGCGAAGAAATGAAAACGCTTGCCTTGCTTGCCAAGGTTGTGGGGTCTGCCGATACATTGTCCGCAAACGAAGCTTTGCGCATGGCGACTCGCGCGGGTGCCGAGGCTTTTGGCATCGATGCGGGTGTCATCGAAGAAGGCAAATTGGCGGATTGCATCTTGATCGACATGAACAACGAACGCATGGTTCCGTGCCATGACCTCGTGAGCAACTGGGTGTACTCCGCCGATAGCAGCTGCATCGATTCCGTGATGTGCAATGGAAGGTTCCTGATGCGAGGTCGCCATGTCGATGGCGAAGAAGAAATCTTGAAAGATGCCGAAGCGTGCGCAAAACGACTTGCGGCAAAATAAATTGTCTTGAAAACAGCTCGTAGGCGCAAAATGACTACAAAAAAAGCGGCATTGAAAAATGTCGCTTTTTGAATGGCTTCGTGCCGATTATTCGTCGAGAGGAATGTCCTCTTCGTTGTCGTATTCGATTTCGTCTTCGTCGATTTTCTTCTTGATTTTTTTCTTCGCCTTTTTGACGGTGTTCTGCGTGGCGTCGACGGCCGCATCCTTGACGTCTTCTGCAGTTTGCGCTGCGGCGTCTTTGGCCTTTTCGACGGCCTTGTCCGTAATTTCCTTGGTCAGTTCGCTCGCTTTTTCTTCGGCGACTTTGGCGAGGTCTATTTCATCGGAAGAGTATCCCAGGGCTTCAAGAGTGAATTTATATGCACTGTACGAAACGGCGTTGTCACGAGCGTCCTTGAGAACGCCCGATACGGGCAAAATGTGCAGAATGCTCAAAAAGACAAAGCAGATCAGGCACCCTTTGAATGCTCCGAGCAATCCTCCAAGAATGCGGTTCACCTTGCTGACGGCTGTCCCTGATACGAATCGGTGCATCAAAAGACCAAGAAGCGAAAGCAGAAGGAACGGCACCAAGAAGCCAATGCAGATGCAGACGAGTTTTACGGTAAATCCGCTAATGTCAAAAATGGACGAAATCGTGTCGCCGATAAGGTCTTGCGCAAAATAGGCTCCGACGATGGCTCCGACCCAGGCTAACAGTCTAAAGACGCTCTTGAGAAGACCGCGCCAGACGCCGATCAGCGAAAGAATTAAAATACAGACGAGGCTTACTATGTCAATCCAGATCATCCGGGTTCCTTAGAAGAAATGAATGGCTATGGCCGCTATTATAGAAACTACAGCGCCTGTGATGAGGCCTGCCTTGAAGGATAGCTTCTTTTTTTCGCTATACATCGCCGGCGTGAAGGTCGTCTCGGCTTCGTTCAAGGTGGCGTTCGCCCATTCCAGGATGTACGGGCGCAGGTCCCTGGGGTAACGCCTCATGTTCATCGAGAAAAATTCGGCCACGTCGTTTGCCATGGGGCGCTTTTTGGGGTCCTTGCTCAGCATCTTTTGAATGAAGATTACCATTTCTTTGGGAACGCTTGCGTCAAAGAACTTTGACGAGACTTTCTTCTTTTGAATGTTCGAGAATGTCTCGGCGAGGCTTGTTCCGCGGAACGGATTCTGCCCGAGCAGAAGTTCGCAGGCGATGATGCCGATGCTGAAAACGTCCGACGCCGGGGTGATGCTCTTGGAATCGTGAATTTGTTCGGGACTCATGTACGAGGCAGTCCCGAGCTGGGCGAAGTCCTCGGTGAGTTCCTGGTCGTTCTCGTCGTGCGCGACGCCAAAGTCCAAAAGCCTGACTCGACCGTTCTTGTCTATCATGATGTTGGCGGGCTTGATGTCGCGGTGGATGATGCCGTAGCGGTGCGCTTCGGCCAGTGCCGACGATAAGTTGTATAGAATTTCCATGACGGCCCACAGCGGCGGTTTGGGCTTCTTGTCTAAAAGAACGCGCAGGCTTTTGCCGTAAACGAACTCCATGGCCAGCGAATACTGTCCGCTGGTTTCTTGCCACAAGGCGTATGGTTGCACTATGACTGGATGGTTCAGCTTGGCGAGAATCTTTGCTTCGCGCTCGAAACGCTCGACAAAGGTTCCGTGGTCATAAAGGCTTGGGACCATCTGTTTTACCACGACCATGCGGTTTAAGGATTCGTCGTGGCAAAGGTAAACGTTTCCCATGGCGCCGTGCCCTAAAAACTGGGTCGGCTTGTAAACGCCTATCTTTTTCGGTAGTGCTTCACTCATTTTTTATCGCCAAGGTAGATGCTTTGGTGTTTGGTTTTGGGGTCCTGGTTCGGGTAGTCGAGAATGTAGTGGAGACCGCGGGATTCCTTGCGGCGGAGGGCTGCAATGAGAATCATCTTTGAAACCTGCAGGGCGTTCAAGAATTCCAGGAAGTGGATGTTTTCGGTTTCCCTGTTCTTGATGGCGCTCTGGATGTCGGCTTCGAGGCTTTCGGCCATTTTGAGGCCTTGGTTGAGGCCTGCTACCGTACGCACGATGCCGCAATGGGTCCACATGGCGTCTTGCAAAAGTTTTTTGCGCTTTTTCCAGTAGGCGGCCTTGGTAAAGCTGACGGTTTCCTTTTTGGTCGTCTTGACGGGCGTTATCTTGTCTTTGAGGAGACCGCTCTTCTCGATGTCGTCGATGGCGCGAATGGCGAAAACGACGCTTTCAAGGAGGGAGTTGGAGGCGAGGCGGTTCGCTCCGTGGACTCCCGTGGCGGCAACTTCGCCGCAGGCGTAGAGTCCCTTGATTTCGGTTCGGGACCAGGTGTCGACTAGGACGCCGCCGCACATGTAGTGCGCCGCAGGGACTACCGGGATCCATTCCTTGGTGATGTCGACGCCGACTTCCATGCACTTGGCGTAAATGTTGGGGAAGTGGCTCTTGATGTCTTTGGGGGTGCGTCCGCCGAGGTCGATGAACATGTTGGGCTTTCCCAGACGCTGCATTTCGCTGTGGATGGCGCGTGCTACGATGTCGCGCGGGGCGAGCGAGTGGAGCGGATGCACCTGGTTCATGAATTCTTCGCCCTTGAAGTTCTTGAGGATTCCGCCAAAACCGCGAACTGCCTCGGAAATGAGGAACGGCTTTTTAAGGTTCGGGGCGTAGAGCGATGTCGGATGGAATTGCATGAATTCGATATCTTGGAGCGCAGCCCCAGCGCGTGCGGCGATGGCCATGCCGTCGCCACAGCTGTCGGGCGGGCAGACCGTGTATTGCCAAATACGTCCGGCACCGCCCGTCGAAAGGACTGTAGCCTTGGCGTAGATGCTTTCGACGACGCCCGACTTTTGATGAATAATCTTTGCGCCTACGCAGCGCTTGTTCTTGCCTTCGCCTTTGCAGATGAGGTCCTTGATGTAGCAGTTTTCAAGGTAGTCGATGTTCTTTTGATGGTGAAGTTCGCACAGGAGGGCGCGCATGATTTCCTTGCCGGTGAGGTCGGCGGCGTGCAATATGCGGTGGTGGCTGTGGCCGCCCTCGAGATGCAGGTCGAACTGAGTCTTGTCGGTGGGCGAGGGGGTGAACTGCACGCCCCACTTGACGAGCTGCTTGATGGTGGCGGGGCCGCTCTTGGTGAGAATGTTCACCGGCTCCTTTTTGCAAAGGCCTGCGCCGGCTTCGAGCGTGTCTGCGATGTGGAACTGGAATTTGTCTGATTTTTCCGTGACGGTGGCTATGCCTCCCTGGGCGTAGTTCGACGAACCATCAGGCTTTGCCCCTTTTGTTAAAATAACTACGGAAAGGCCTTTTTCGGCCGCATGGAGTGCGGCACTCAATCCGGAGATCCCGGCGCCAAGAATCAGAATATCGTACATTGTACAAGCTCCGCTAGAATGGATACACCTAATAAATAGAAAAAAAAGCCTAAAAAAGCTATGTTTTTTAGGCGCTATTCTATTAACGCACTCTTTTTTGTTAAATTTGACCCCGACAATTTTAATGGAGTTCCCTCTATGTTAACGTGGATTAATGAAAAAGCTAAGTGGGTTATCGTCATTTTCGCGGCAGGTATTGTCGTGGGCCTCTTGGCTATGGACCGTGTTCCTAAGACTGCTCAGAGTTACCCTGTGGGTATCGTGAACGACAAGAAGATTTCTTATGCCGAGTTCGATGCCCGAATCAAGAACGTGACTCAGAACCAGTTCAAGAACCAGCACTTGGAAGACGAACAGTACACCCAACTCCGTTCCGACATCTTCCGCTCCTTCGTTCGCCAAATCGTGATGGCCGACATGTTCGAAAAGGCCGGACTGGCTACCTCGGTCGTCGAACTCAAGAGCGAATTCAAGAACAATCCGGACGCCGTTCGTTCCCGTCTGGTGCAGGAAGCTCAGGCTCGTCTCTACGCTATTCAGCAGCGCGCCACTTCCCAGGAAGACATGATGCAGAGCACTCAGGCCTACATCGCTTCTTTGCCGAAGTTCCTCGTCGATACGACTTTCAACAAGGCCGACTACGATGCCTGGCTCGAAAGCCCCGAAGCCTTCCGCTGGAACGTGATGCTTGCTTACGAAGAAGAACTCAAGGACACTGGCATTCCTTCTCGCCAGCTGCAGGCCCTTTTGGCCGCTTCCCTCCATCCGACTTCTCTTGAAGCCCAGTGGAGCGCCGAACGCCGCCTTACCGATTACGACATCGATGTGGCCTTCGCTTCTGCCAATGATTTCGCTGTTGATTCCAACGCCGTCGATAGTGCCATGGTCAAGGGCTACTTCAATGCCCACCAGGACAGCTTCTTCGTCGAAAAGGATATGGCCAAGTTCCAGTACGTTGTGCTTCCCATCGAAGCTACTGCCGGTGACGACGCTCGCATTCGCGAATACGCCATGACCCTTTACTACCAGCTCTCCGATACGACTTCTACTGCCGATTTCGAAGAAATGGCTCGCATTTCTTCCGAAGACCCGGGCAGCGCCGAAAAGGGCGGTCTCCTGGACCAGCCTGCCGGCAAGGGCGTATTTGTTCCTGAATTCGAAAAGGCCGCTCTCGCTCTCGATTCCGGTGCCATCTCCGAACCGGTGAAGTCCCAGTTCGGCTACCACATCATCAAGAGCTACGGCAAGACCACGGATTCCACCGGTGCAGTCACTGCAAAGGTCGGCCATATTCTTCTCGTGGTGAACGCTTCTTCCGAAACTATCGACAGCCTCGAATCCATTCTTAGCGGAATCAAGGCCGATGTCGAAAACACCGACAAGTCCTTTGAAGCTGCCGCCAAGGAACGCAATCTCGAAGTCAAGACTTCTGCATGGATTGGCCGCAACGACAATATCGCCGAACTCGGCTATCTCAAGGGCCTCGCTTCGTTCGCATGGCCGAACGAAAACCTTTCCGAAGAAACTGGTCTCGTTTCCCCGGTTCTCAAGAACGCCAAGTGGGTCATGTCCGCTACAAAGATTGGCGACGTGAAGGGTGGCGATCGTGAAATCGATCTCGTGTTCGAATCCATCAAGAACAACCTCAAGCAGAAGAAGGCTACTGCCGCCGCTGCCGCTTACCTGAACTCCGTTGCAGACAAGGTAAAGGCTTACGTCGCTCCGAATCCGGAAGATACCACTGCCGCAGCTCCTGCCGCCATCGAAAAGGTTTCCATGGAATCCAAGACTGCTACCGTCGAAGGCTTCGTTCCTGGCTTCGGCTATTCCAATGCCAATGTGGCCAAGGTTCTCAAGAGCCAGAAGGAAGGCGAATGGGGTCCGGTTGTCGAAACCGATCTTGGCGCCGTCATGATCAAGGTCAAGTCCAAGAAGGCTGCCGACGAAGAATCCATCAAGTCTGCCGTGCACGACGAAGTGGCTAACGCTGGTCGCTTTGCCGGCATGAATGTCGTGAACGAATTCGTGTCTGCTGTCGAAAACGCGACTCCGGTCGAAAGCAACCTCGACCTCTTCTACAGAGACTAAAATTTAATCGGCGAGGCTCGTTTTTCGCCGATTATTATGCTATATTTGCGCAGCACTGGTTGAGGCTACTTAAGCCAGTGCGCTATGCCCCCATCGTCTAGTGGCCTAGGACTCGGGATTCTCATTCCCGCAACAGCGGTTCGAGTCCGCTTAGGGGTACTCAGGAACTCATCGAAAGATGGGTTCTTTTTTTTTGCTTGATTGTATACATAAGAAAACATAAAAAATTTCATATTGATGTTTTTTGTGCAAATAAAAGGGTATTTTGTAGGTACAATATCGAGGTGCTTCATGCATATTTCAAAAAAAGTTTTTTCTGTTGCCGTCGTGAGTGCTTTTGCAGCTGTGATGTCTGCCTGCTCCGGTGATGTTGTCGATTCCACGTCTGTCGAAGAAGTGGAGCCTGTGGCCGGAATTGTGGATTCCACGGCTACGGATTCCACGGGCGATGTCGTGTCCAGTTCTGAAGATAAAGCCTCGTCTGATTCCAAGGCTGCCTCGTCTTCTTCGAAAGCACGCGACAAGGCTACAGTAAAGGATGACTTGGCAAAGAAGCTTGTCGAACGCATGGGCACGGGCATCAACCTCGGCAATATATTTGAGGCCCCCAACGAAAACTTCAGCAAGTTCGACGAGAATAAGTTCAAGAGCAATTGGAGCGAAACCCTTACTCCCGACGAGTTCAAGGCTCTCGCCGATTCTGGCTTCACGAACGTGCGCATCCCGGTGAGTTGGGAGGAACACGTGACGGGCGATGGCGAGGCCTGCGTTGTGGACCCCGAATGGATGAATCAGGTTTTCTGGGCTGTGGACAATGCCGTAAAGAACGGCTTGATTGTCGTCGTGAATGCGCACCATTGGGACAAGATGTATTCTTCTCCTGAAACGGAAACGCCGTGTCTCCTGAGCGTCTATCGCCAGATTGCCGAGCGCGCCAAGACATATTCCGCGGATTCCCTGATCGTTGAAACTTTGAACGAGCCTCGCGACAAGCTCACTTCGCCTCTTTGGAACAAACTTGTGGCGTCTATCATTTCCGAAGTGCGTGCCGTCGATCCGAACCGCGTGATGATGGTGGGTACCTGGAGCTACAATGCAAGCAATACTACGGGCTTGATGGAGCTTCCGGCGGGCGAAAAGAACTTGATAGCGACGTTCCACTACTATGAACCCATGTCGTTTACCCACCAGGGCAACGATTTTACCTTTGAAAAGTATCCGACCGGCGTGGAGTGGCGCGCTACGGCCAATCAGCAGCGCGTGGTGCGTAATGCCTTTACCAAGTTCAAGGATTGGGCCGACAAGCACGACATGCCCGTTTATCTGGGCGAGTACGGCACTTACGAGGCTGTCGATACGCTTTCTCGCGAATACTATACCACATTCGTAAACGGAGTCGCAAGGTCGCTTGGTTTTGCGACGGCGTATTGGGAACTGTCGTCGAGCTTCGGCGTTTACGACGAAAATACGAAAAAGTGGAAAAGCTACCTGATGCGAGCCCTTCTGCATCCGTCGCTCGATATCGATGTGGCGACGCATACGAGTCTGGATTCCATGAAGTATGTTCTTCTGGATGACTTCGATTCGAAAAACGATCCCGTGAACTTGACCAGCCTTTCTGCGAAAATTTCAAAGGCCCGCGGCGATAGCGTGGCTCCCGGAACCTGGTACGCCTATTGCATCAACACAAGCCAGATGTTCATCGATGGTGGCGATACGCTGATTACCGGTAGCAAGAATACGAATTTCGACCGCATGATTACGAAGAACGGCCATGATGGCAAGGGCCTCTATGTGAAGATTCATCTTGAAGGCGAAACCTATCCGTGGGCGGGAATCGGCACTACGATTGATGGCGAGAATAGAATCAATTTCAAGAATCTCAAGGCGCTTTCGTTCTGGGCCAAGGGCAAGGGCGAAATCAAGGTGGCTTGGAGTACGGATTTTGCGGATACTTGCTGTGTCGAAAACTGGGGCGTGTTCAGCTATGAATTCGACTTGACTCCGGAATGGAAGCAGTACACCATCTGGTGGGACGACTGGACCGCCAGCGCCTGGTCTGAACTTGCCGCCCTGGGCGCCGAGTGGGTGGACCACAATGACGACGTGACCAAGTTGCAGTTCTCCAATGGTTCGAGCTATGGCATGGTCGTGAACGAAGATATCGAATTCTACCTGGACGATATTCGTTTCTACGGCATGGACGATAGCGATTTTGGCATAAAGCCTGGTAAATAGTCCAACTTGGATGTGATTTATACGGATTTGCCCCGCATTTTTGATGCGGGGTGATTTTTTTATGTTTTTTATATTATTTTGCTTACAGGGTTTCGCCTGTTTTGCAGAAAAACGGGCGCTTGTGGATATTTCTGGGTGGCTATATGAAACAGTTCTTTGTCGTTTTGGCTTTGCTGGTGGCGTCGGCGTTCGCCACGGTAATGGAAATGCCCGACTTGGTGGATAAGCGCGATGGGCAGGTTTACAAGACCGTACAGATTGGCGACCGTCGGTGGATGGCCGAAAACTTGCGTTTCAAGCTTAAAGGAACTTATTGCTACGACAAGAACGAGGCGAATTGCTGGCATTACGGGCGTTTGTACACATGGGCTGCCGCCATGAGGCTCGTGGATTATTTCAACGACAAGTCGGTCAAGGAATATCTGGCCGAATTGAAAAAAAAGAACAAGCGTTATCACGATGTGTGCCCGAACGGTTGGCATGTGCCGACGAACAAGGAATGGTTCCGCTTGAAGTACTTTGTGGGGCGCAAGGGGCGTAGCGATGGCGTTGGGCTCAGCTTGAAGTCGAAGGATGGATGGGAAAGGGAACTGCGAATGCCGTTTGGTACGGACGAATTCGGTTTCAATGCGAAACCCGGCGGAGAGCGAAATTTTGTCGGTTCCTTTATGGAATTGGGCTCGGCTGCTGAATTCTGGTCGTCAAAGGAGTACGATAATTCTGGCGCCTATTTCTGGCGACTTGGCTATGACTCGAGAAATTTTGAATCTTTCTTGGATGCGAAGGAAACGGCAGTTTCTGTCCGCTGCATCGAAGATAAAGTTTATGAATACAAGGAACCTCCTCCTCCTCCGCCGCCAGTTGTCGTGGCGCAGGTAGTGACAGTCCAGGAAAAGAAAGTCTATACGGTGCATATCGGTGACCAGGTGTGGATGGCCAAGAATTTGAATGAAGATGTGCCGGGAAGTTTTTGCTATGCCGATGACAAGGCTATGTGCGAAAAGTATGGACGCCTGTATACGTGGGCTGCCGCCATGGGACTTTCCGAGGACTATTCTTCAAAAGCGGCCAAGGATTCCATTCACAGGAACCATCGCGGTGTTTGCCCTGTGGGCTGGCACATTCCCAGCATTTTTGACTTCGAGCGCTTGAATGCGTATATTCAGGATATTGACGATGCCATTGGCGTCGGTGCGAACTTGAAAGCGCGCGATGTATGGACGGAAACCGAGAATTCCTTGCCTGGCGAAAACGGATTCGGCTTCAGTGCGCTTCCGGGTGGCTATCGATTGGATTTGATGAGCTTTACGGGGATTGATTCGGTTGTCGGGTTCTGGAGTTCGTCCGAAAAGGACTCCATTTCGAGTTTGCTGTGGTCGCTGCACATCAATAGCGATGATCTCCTTCGTGACAGTTCGAACAAAGTCGCCGCGTTCTCTGTGCGTTGCCTGATGGACCCGCCGGGAGTCGATGAAATTTACGATAGCACGGCAATTCACGATTCTCGCGACGACAACCGTTATAAGACGGTCCTGATTGGTGAAAAACGCTGGATGGCTGAAAATCTTCGCTTTGCGGCTCCCGGCAGCTATTGTTACGAAGACAAGGACATCCGCTGTCGCAGCTATGGAAGGCTGTATCCGTGGACTGTCGCCATGAGGCTTCCTGAAGATTATTTGGAAAATACCATAGAGGGGGCCATATTGCCCGAACATCAAGGTATTTGCCCTGCGGGTTGGCATATTCCTACGAGAGACGAATGGATGGATTTGTGGAAATCCGTCTTGGCGATGAAAAAAGGCAATGCGGCTGGTGCTTTAAAGTCCATGGAAGGCTGGAATCGAGGCGGGGCGCCTATAACGGATGTTTCCGGATTCAAGGCTTTGCCGGCAGGGAATCGCTTCACGGATGGCGAATTTGTGGAACTCGGCTCTAGCGCCTATTTCTGGGAATCTTCTGGAGGCAATGGCGAAGGGGCTGCCTATTGGAACTTGATCAACAGCAAAAATGAGCTGATGCGTGCCGAAGATTTTGACAATCTTTCGTTCTCGTTGCGCTGTGTGCAAAACTCCGATGCGGTAAAGGCTGTTCCGGCGGATACGAGCGCGGCTGCGGCTCCGAAGGATGACGGTGTTGTCGTCGATAGCGGAATTCCGGCGGATAGTTTAAAATAAACTAAGCTGACCGGATGGGGTGTCGGCTTTTGCTGGTGCGCTTGTTGTCGGGGCGTTTGAGGAAGTGTCGGCTTCTGTTGAATTTTCTGCTTCTGTGTCGCTCTCGGCAATCTGCGCCATGAGCCATGCTTCGTCGTGTACAGGAATTCCGAGTTCGTTTGCCTTGGTAAGCTTTGAGCCTGCGGCTTCGCCCGCCAGGACCCAGCTTGTCTTTTTGCTCACGGAGCCGGAGACCTTGCCGCCGTTCTCTTCGATAATCTTGCGGGCTTCGTCGCGGTCCATGTTCGGGAGCGTACCCGTGATGACTGCGGTCTGGCCTGCGAAAAGCGTCTTCACGACGCCCTTGAATTCCGTGGGGCAGCCGAGTTCGATGAGTTCGTCTACTTCGTTCGTGTACATCTCGGTGTGGAAGAAGTTGTAGACGCTTTGGCCGATGCGTTCGCCCACGTCCGTGACGTTTTGCAGTTCTTCGATGGTCGCGGTACGGATTTTTTCGAGCGTGCGGAAGTGCTTTGCTAAGTTACGGGCGCTTGTGCGGCCAACAAAGCGGATGCCAAGCCCGTGCAGCAGGTGCTCGAGGCTCCTTTCCTTGGAGGCTTCGATTGCGTCAAAGACGTTTTTCGCGCTCTTTTGCGCCATGCGTTCCTGCGAAAGAAGGTCTTCCATCGTGAGGCGGTAGAGGTCCGGAATGCGCTTGATTTTGCCCGTTTCAAGGAGGCTTGCGATAAGGCTCGGGCCGAGGTTTTCGATGTTCATCGCCTCGCGGCTCACGAAATGTTCGAATAGGCATTGCACTTGCGCCTTGCAGTGAAGGTTTTCGCAGCGCAGAATGACTTCGTCGTCGATGTGCGTGAGCGGTTCTCCGCAGACGGGGCATACGGCCGGAGCCGTTACGGGGAGCGCTCCTGCAGGCCGCAGTTCGCTTTTGACATCCGTAATCTTCGGGATGATTTCGCCGCCCTTCTCGACGCCGACGGTGTCGCCGAAGTGCAAGTCGAGGCGGGCGACTTCGTCGAAGTTGTGGAGGGTGGCGCGCTTGACGGTTGTGCCTGCGAGGCGCACGGGCGAGAGGTTCGCTACAGGCGTCACGGCGCCGGTGCGCCCGACCTGGAATTCGACGGACAAAAGCGGCGTGTAGGCGCGTTCGGCCTTGAATTTGTATGCAATCGCCCAGCGCGGGCTCTTGCTCGTAGAGCCGAGCGCACGCTGGTGTTCCAGATTGTTGAGTTTCACGACCATGCCGTCGATATCGAAGGCGAGGCTGTCGCGGCTTGCACCGATTTCTTCCGAAATCTTCATGATTTCTTCGACGGTGTCTGCCTTCCAGTATTCATTTGTATTGAATCCGAGCCTCTTCAATTGCAGGAGGTTCTCTTCGTGCGTCTTGTTTCCGCTTTGCGGAATGTGGTAGGCGAAAAAGCGCATCGGGCGCGTCTTGCATTCGCTCACGCTCTTGAGTTTCAGGGAGCCGGAAACCGTATTGCGGCAGTTCTGGAAAGTCTTCTTGCCTTCGAGAATAAAACGCTCGTTCAGGCGCTCGAAGGCTTCGCGCTCCATATAGACTTCTCCGCGGACTTCGAAGGTGCCCTGCGGTATTTCTGAGGGGTCGATTTTCAATTTCTTCGCGTCGAAGTATTCTGGAATGTCTGCGATGGTGAGCGCGTTCAACGTAACGTCGTCGCCCTGGGCTCCGTCGCCACGGGTGGCCGCCTGCTTCAATCGCCCGTTTTCGTAAACAATCGAAAGGCTTACACCGTCAATCTTCTTTTCGCAAATCCATTTGGAGGCACGAGGCTCGAGGTTCGAGGCACGAGACACGTCGTTTTTTTCTTCGCGCGCAGCGCCATTATCTTCTCTCTCGTCTCTCGTCTCTCGTCTTTTGTGGATCCCGTCGCCACGTTGTGGCTCCAGGATGACGCTGTTGGAAAAGCCTCCCTCTTCTCGCTTCACGCCTAACTCCATCAGTCCGTCTTCGGCGGCGCGTACGAACTCCGCCATTTCTTCGGTGCTGTAGACGTTTGCTATGCTGAGCATGGGCACTGCGTGCGAGACTTTCGCAAAGTCGTTGGTCAAGTCGCTTCCGATGCTTTTCGTGAGGCTGTTCGCGCCCCCCAGTTCCGGATACTTCTTTTCGAGCGCTTCCATTTCCTTGAGGCCAAAGTCAAAGTCCTGGTCGCTCATCGGCGAAACGCCGTCCTTGTAGTAAAGGCGGCTGGCTTCTTCCAGTTGCTTCTTCAGTTCAAAGTATCGGGTAAAGTCGAAATCTTTTTCGTCGGTCATAGGGCAGAAAATAGCAAAATGTGGAAATGGCAGGGGAATGAAAGACCGTTTTTTGAAAAATGATGGACCAAATCCTAATTTTGCCCGTTTTGGTCCACAAAATTTAGAATAAATTAATCCCGAAATATGTTTGTGGACGATTTTGCGACCATTTTTCACATTTTATGATGTGCCCCGAAGGATCGCACCTGCCGAGTTTTCGCGAGTTTGTAGTGCTGATCAACAACATTGACCCATCATTCGGTCTTGACCACACGGGTTGAGTTCTGGTCTTCGGCTGGGTTGACGGTTGAGATGTTGCCTCGTTCGGAGCTAGTTGGTGTGCTCGCCTTCTACCTGAGGCTGAGCCACCGTTTCGAGAGCGCAGTACTTGTGTCGAACTCTAAGTCGACTGCAAAGTCGGTTCGCTGCGTTTTGGACTAAAATTAAAAGTTGGTATGAGGAAACCCTATTTGACGGATATTTTGAGGCTTTGGTTCCCGCATTTGGCGATGTAGAGCCCTTGGTGGATTCCGTCCAAATTCATGGTGGCTTCGCCCTTACCCTGACCGAGGGAGTTGCCGCGGATCTCGCGAATGAGGTTCCCGTTCATGTCGAACAGGCGGATGGAAGCGTTCAGCCCGTGAGCGAAAATCTGGTTGCCTTGCCGAGTAAGGCTTGCGCTTGCCAAAACCGGCGCGCTTTCGAGGAGGGTCGTCGTGCTGCTTTGCGGGTTGACTCCTGCGCTGCTGGAACTTGAAGCTCCGGTGATGAAGTTGTCTATGTGGGTGATTCCCGTGTTCACGTAATCGCCGAGACCGTAGGCCTTGCGCATGATGTTCAAAATGTCCTTGTCGAATACGGAGCCATCGGGTTCCGTTTGGCGGCGGATGATGGTCATGTTGTTTTCGCCCTCGTGACCCGTGTCCCAGGCAATCGGAACTACTTTGTTCGCATTCGCAGAACTCATGAAGGCTTCGTAGTAGGCGAGGCGGCCCTTGCGATGCTTTTCGTAGGCGGCTCCCGTGAGAACGCCCACGCGGTCGTTTGCCCCGAATTCCCCGATGATGACGGGAACGCCCTTGTCGACGTAGTTCGTTTTCATCTTGCCGAGCGATGCGTCCATCTGGCTCTTGGTGCACGGATCTCCCATGCCGCCGCCCCAGGCGTTGTAACCGCAGTTGTGCACTTGGTCGTCGCCTGTAGCCAGATTGTCGCCCGTGCCCCAGTAATATTGCGGGTGGACGGTTGCACCCCAGTCGACGATGTCGTTCAAAAGCGTGTAGGTGTACGGGTCGTAGTAATGCACTTCGAACATCAGGCGGTTCGCGATGACGTCTTTTGGCATTTTCGAGACGGGCATGACTTCCACGGAGCGGTCGATGCTTGTCGATGGCCCTTGAATAATCAAAGTGCGGCTCGCGTTGTTTCCGCCTGTGGCGCGCACGGCGTCGACGAACGTCTGGTGGTAGGTCTCCAAAATTTCGGACTCGTGGCGGTAATTGTCGTCGGTGGTGGCGGGCTCGTTGGCGCTTGCGAAAAGCAGGTTTTCGCTGTAGTCCCTGAAGTGGGTGGCGATTTGCGTCCAGAAGTCCTTCTGGCGCTCGTTGACCTTGCTCTTTTCGGCGTCGTTCAGGTTGTTTTCCAGCCAGCCGCTGTCCCAGTGGATGTTCAGGATGGTCACGAGACCCGCGCGCATGCAGTAATCGACGACTGTCTGCACGGAATCCATCCAGCTGGAGGCGATTTCGTTCTTGCCTCCGCCCGGTACCAGGTCCGTGGTGCTGGAATCGCGTGAAAGCGCGTTGGAATGGCTGTACCAGGCGCATGGAATGCGGATGGTGCTGAACCCTGCCGCCTTTACCGAGTCAATGTAGGCCTCGGTCGGGAACTTGTTGCCCCACCAGGTCGGGTTTGAAGGGACCTCCATCGTGTTTCCGATGTTGACACCGAACCCCATCTTCTCGAACATTTGCTGAGCGGTGGGCAAGTCGGCTGCGGTGGCGGTGGAGGAAAGAGCGGCGGCAGAAAATGCTGCCCAGAAAACGGACGTGACCGTCCTTTTAGAAATTGCGTGCATAACAAACTCCCATATACAACGGAAGTTAATATAAATCAGAGATGACGCTTTCCATAACACATTTTTCTCATTTTGCATAGACAAAAAATCAATAAATAAGAATGAACTGTATCATCTGTATTAAAAAATGCACATCTTTGCTGTTTTTAGAGTGAAATCGCCTAAGTTAAAAGGCGGTCAAAACCTGGCCTACAATAAAAAATCCAGGTAGTTGTCGAATTTTTGGATTATAATCCAAAAATTCTATAGAAAATTAAGCATTACGTGGGGGTTATAGCAATAAAGTGTGCTAAAATGTAATTTTTGGGGGTGAAAACGTGCTAAAAACGGCTTGCGAGCACTTGCGGATTTCGCACATGCTGGAACAGAAGACCGTCTTGGAACCCTCTTTGCAGCGGCAGCCCATGCAGTTGATGTGCTCGGGCTTGATGAAATCGAAGTGATTCAGTTCGTTTCAAAGCTTTGCCGTCCTTACGCGGAGCTCGTCGTCGTTGTTGACGGTTGCAATTCTTGCGTCGCATTTTGAACAGTCCAAGCCGCAGGGGGCTATAAGCCTGTTTCCCATTTTTCGTTTCCATCGGGGTGAAAAAAACTAGTTGTTGCTGACCGGGCCATTTTGGGGTTATTTCGGGGCCATTTTGGGACCTTTCCGGGGCTATTTTGCAGAAAATTAGCTCGAAAATAGAACTTTTTGCCACTTTTAGGGTGAAAAGTACTACTTTTTTTTAATTTGTATGTGATAAAAAGGGCGGGAAAAGGCGTGTAGGTAGAACTTTTTTTGAAATTTAACCCTAAAAGTTCTATTTATCTCCCCTTGTCTATAGCCTTGGTTACAAATAACGTAACAAAAAATAGGACTTTTGGCCACTTTTAGGGGGAAAAGTACTACTTTAAGGCTTTTTTTGTTTTCCTCGGGGTAAAAAGAGCCTTTGTAAGATTCGAGGAATGAATTATTTTCTTACTTGAGTGTGCGAAATTTTTTCTGTAAATAGGCTATTCTATAGCAAACGGGTTTAA
>JAKSIL010000026.1 GCA_024398815.1 Fibrobacter sp. | reverse complement strand
TGGAGTTGTCGTTTACTCCGACAAAGACTCCTACATTATCTTTCCCTTCAATATAGGAATCCTCGATGCCCAGGTTGCTGATGGAGACTGTTCCTTGCAGACTGCCGAAAAAGCCGACACTGTCCTTGTCTGCGTTGCGGAAATAAAGCCCGCTGATGGTATGGCCGTTGCCGTCAAGCGACATATTCGTATTCATAGAAGCGATGTTGATTGGAGTCCACTGTTCAAAATTAGCGGCGTCACCATTCAAAGTTCCATCGGCCTTGAGCACACTTTTACCTTCGCCACAGGCGTTCAGGCAGATATTCGCAGTCAGCTTGGCGTTGATTGAAATTTCGCCACTGCCCGCGTACTCCGCAAACCACTTGAGTTCCTGGGCAGAGCCGATTTCAAACACATTCTGGTCGTTCGCTTGCATCAGGACTATTTCCGGCTGCGTACTGAATACTTTTAAGCCAGGGAGTTTGTACACCAACTTATTTGCGCTCATGACAATCCTGCCGGAGCCTGCCACCCAGGCCGACGACCCCACATGATCTTTGTCGGAAACCAGGTCCACAATTTCAAGGGACGAAAGTTCCACAGCCGTCTTACCAGCGGCTGGATTAGGCAGATTTCCGGAACCAACGGCATTCCCCGTAAAGATTTCTGTGTTGTAGTAGGCTTTAGAAATCATACTGCTGTTACTCCCAGCGACTCCGCCCACGTTAGCGCCACCACTTACCGCACCGATATTATAGACATAAAAGACAAAACCCGCATTAAGGCCGACCACTCCACCCGTCGAGCAATCGTTCACGGAGGATTTCACAGCTCCCGCATTATAAGCATCACTGACCAGGCCAACGTTATATCCGACCACACCACCAGTAGCGCAACCAGAGCCAGAACCGGTAACATTTCCCGCATTGTAGACGCTTAAAGTGCGTCCCTCGTTATACGCGACCACGCCGCCGACATATTTTGTTCCACTGATGTGGGAATCCTCGATACCTACATTTTTTACAACGCCTTTTTCATCTTCACCATTAATATTATCAACAAAGACATATCCGAAAAGTCCCGCATATTCGGCGCCATCAACATACAATCCGCTGATGGTATGGCCAGTGCCATCGAAAGTTCCATTGAATTTTTGGGTTTTCGTTCCAATCGGAATCCACTGCGAGAAGTTAGAACCGTCACCATTCAAAGTTCCATCGGCCTTGAGCACGGACTCGCCTTCACCACAAGCGTTCACGCAGATATCAGCAGTCAACTTGCCGTTGATGTCGGTAGCGCCACCGTTCACGAGTTGAGCGAACTTGTAAAGGTCCGCAGCCGTAGCGATTTCGTACACGCCCTCTTCACTCACCTTCATCCACTGCGCATAGAACGTTTTTGCGCCTGTTGCGCCCTTCGCGATGGAAGTCACGATATCGGCCATGGAGGTCGAGACCTGCTTCGTGGACCAGCCCGCGAAAACATAGTTTTTGCGAGTCAAATCCTTAGGAAGTTCAAACCCAATTTCGCTCACATATTCCGTCGGGTACTTGCGTACGTTTCCATCGAATGTGTAAAGCGTCAGCGCATGCAAGGTGCCACCAGCAAACTCGCCACTGAAGTCCGGCAAGGAATTCGCATTTGTCAAGTCCTGACCCCAGACGGTGCCGTCAATGCAGTCTTCTTCGCAGTCAGTCTGGACGTAATAGTGCAAAAGCATCGCAACCGTGCCGTCGTGGAAATCGTCAAGAGCCTTGAGCTCGCCACCAAGCCCATCGCCACTTTTGCCCGCCGCAAGGAAGAAGCTGTTCGTGATGGTCAATGTTCCTTCATAGTTTAATCCCACAAGGCCGCCGACATAGACACCGCGACCGCTCACGGCTCCCACGTTGTAGCTGTTCGTGATGGTCAATGTACTAAAATATTCGTTGGCCCCCACGAGGCCGCCGACATTGTCTTCGCTTCCGCTCACGCCTCCCACGTTGTAACTGTTCGTGACGGTCAATGTACCACCATCGTTAAATCCCACGAGGCCGCCAACATCATATCTCCCCGCCACGGCGCCAGCGTTATAGCTACTCGTGATGGTCAACGCATCTCTCATGCCACACCCCACGAGGCCGCCGACATTGTCTTTGCTTCCGCTCACTGAGCCAGCGTTGTAGCTGTTCGTGATGGTCAATGTACCACTGCTATACCCCACGAGGCCGCCGACACCGTTTTTCCCCTTGAAATAGGAATCCACAATGTTCAAATTGCTGATGTCGACAGTCCCATACACCCCGCCGAATAAGCCGACATTCTCTTTATTCCCATTGTCAAAGTACAGCCCGCTGATGGTTTTGCCTTTGCCGTTGAACGTCACCTGAACACCGCTCTGGACGTTCATCGGAGTCCACTGTTTGAACTTTTCGCCGGAGCAGTTCAAGGAACCGTCGCCCTTAAGCACGCTTTTGCCATCGTCACACGTATTCACGACAATGTTTTCGGCGAGCGTTCCGCAAACTTCACCCTCGGTCGCGTTATTCACGACATTGGCGAAGGCGTAAAGTTCAACTGTCGAGGCAATCGCAAAGCAGCCGTCGTCATCAAACGCTTTCCACTGCGCGTAAAATTCCTTTTTGCCCGTTGCGTCCGATGCGATGGAAGTCACGATGTCATCGGAAGATTCCGCGACTTCCTTCGAAGACCAGCCCAAGAAGACAAAGCCTTCGCGAGTCAGATCCGTAGGAAGTTCTTGCCCGGCTATATATTCCGTCGGATAAACGCGAGTGTCATCTTCGAATGTATGAAGCACCAACTCTTGAGTTTCGACATTAATCACGCTGCTGAAATTCGGCCGTAAATCTCCCTTCTTCAAATCCTGGCCCCAGATGGAGCCATCGATGCAGTCATTTCCGCAGCCAGTCTGGACATAATTGTGCAACATGAGTGCAACCAAACCGATGTGGAATTCGTTCGCAGATTTTGGGGTGCCGCCAAACTCGCCACTTACGCCTTCCGCCGCAAGGAAGAAGCTGTTCGTGATGGTCAATGTACTATAAAAAATATACCCCACGAGGCCGCCGACATTGTCTCCGTCTCCGTTCATGGTGCCCGCGTTGTAGCTGTTCGTGATGGTCAATGTACCACTGCTATACCCCACAAGGCCGCCGACATAGTCGCTTCCGATCACGGTGCCCGCGTTGTAGCTGTTCGTGATGGAAAATGTACCAGTACTTGTATTAAGCCCCACGAGGCCGCCGACAAAGCCTTCTCCTCTAAAATAGGAATCCTCGATGCCCAAATCGCTGACGAAAACCATCCCTGTCACCACACCGAACAAGCCGACATTCTCCGTACTTATATCGTCAAAGTACAGCCCGCTGATGGTCTTGCCATTGCCATCGAGCGTTACCTGCACGTCAAACATGCCATACCCCGGGAGGAAATTCATCGGGGTCCACTGTTTGAAGCTGCCACCGTTTCCATTCAAAGTTCCATCGGCATTGAGAACGGACTCGCCTTCACCGCAGGCGTTCACGCAGATGTCATCAGTCAACTTGCCGTTGATATTATCATCGAACTCGCTGTTATTCACCATCTCAGCGAACTTGTAGAGGTCGCCGCAAGTGCCAATTTGGTATACCTCGTCAATCTTCGTGAGAGTCGTGGGCATTGCGCACGGGTCTTCATTCTCGGCAAAGCTCAAGTTCGAAAAGAGCAGCACAAACAACGCCGTCAACACGAGTCGGTAATTTTTCTTCATAAATTTATCGCCTTCAGGCCACCTCTAGAAATCCTATTTTGAGGAGGACTTTAAAAAGTTTATAAATGCAAAGATACTTTTTTTTTGGCGAATTTTCAAATGTTACAAAAATGCGTTTTACGTACTTTCGCTGTATTAACGCTCTGATTTTACCGAATGTCCACTCCAACCACGCCGCAGACACAATAACGCCCTATGATTTACGAATCTTTTATGACCGTATTTTGGTACAACTTCGTTCTCACCTGCATCTATAAAAAAAGGTGCCGTGTATCAAAAACACAGCACCCCGATAAAAATCCCTACAAGCATCACTACATGCAGGGGAGATTTTCAAACCGCCAAGCATTACGCCTTCGGCGCCGTCTGGTCGGCGAAGGTTTGGTTGTAGCCGACTTCACCATTGACGGAAGGCGACGACGCCTCGAGCAGGCTTGCGCGGCGCTTGAGTTCGGGTTTCTTGTATGCTTTCTTCTTGTTTTAGATTCTTTTTTTTAATTGTTGGTTCGTCGTGGACCCCGTCGCCTCCGGCTCCAGGGTGACTTAACTTGACTACTTCACAATTACCTTTTTGCCGTTGTTGTAGTAGGCGCCCTTCTGCGTCGGTTTCTTCACGCCAAGGTAGCGGCCCTGCAAATCGAACCAGCGGTCGTTTGCGAACTTGAATTCGCCGGTGCGAGTGTTGATGGTACCGATAACCCTCGTGGTCTGTTCGCCCGAGGCATCATCGGAGCCCGCAACTTCCGTGCCAACGTTACCCTTGTCCACAATCACGACATTGATGGTTTCCGGGAGCGAGGCGACGGTGTTTGCAGCGCCCGCGCGGGCAGCGCCGTTTGCGGCAGGGCGAGCAAGAGCAACAGGAGCACTATATTCCAGATATGCGCGCATCGGGTAGATGTAGGCGCCAACGCCAATCTTCTTGAACTGGCCAACATCTTCTTCCTTGTTGCCGGCAACACCCGCAAAACCGTACGTCTTGCCGAGGCCTTCGTCGCCTTCTTCCCACTTCTTGTACGTGTAAGTGCCGTAAACCGTCCAGCCGGCGCCATCACCAGTAAGCGCAACCTTGTAAATGCCGGTTTCCGAATCGTACGCACCGCCGGTCGTATTGAACGTACCGCCGTTCTTGAACACGATTTCAGAAGCGCCCGTGACCTGCACCAGGTACGGCGTATTGGCCTTCAAATCCTTCGGGCTCACCGCCGTCACTTGGACCTCGCCGTCCGTATACGAACCGAATTCGAAGAACTTCACATTATCGCTATTTTCGACGCAGTCATCGTCGGCGCAATCCGGCGTAAACGGAAGCATGATGGTCGAGTAGCCGTTGCCCGCAAACGTGCGCTGCAACATGATTGAACCATTCATAACAACGTTGTCCTTGAATTCCACAGTATTTTCAGATGCGGCATCCACATAGGCAGAATCGACATCATTCCCTTCACCGTAGAAGAAAGCGACGCCACCGCGCTTAAAGCTAAGTACAGAATCGCTGAAGTTCGGCAGGGAATTTTCCTTCGTCACATTCTGACTCCACACGGAGCCGTTCAGACCACCTTCCTTGCATTCGTCGCTGCCGTCTTCCTTTTCGCACCAATCATGCAGAAGTTTCGCGACAGTGCCGTCGGCGAACTCCGCAGCGGTCTTGCCTTCGACATTTTCAACTTTTCCTTGGTCGTTTACACCAACCACTTTGCCATCAAAAATATCCGTGTTATTGTAGACAAAGTTGACATTCCCCCAACTATACCCGATTACGCCTCCGACATATTCCGACCCATTCACGGAGCCCGCATTATACACATAGCTGACGACACCATCATGCGCACCGACAACACCACCAACTCTCGACTGGCCATCCACATCGCCCACATTGTACACATTGCGAGTAGAACCGCTATTAGATCCGAGTACGCCACCGACACTTTCCGTTCCACTCACGGAGCCCATGTTGTACACGTTGCTGATTTCGCCTTTATAGTTATAACCGACAACGCCTCCAACATCTTCCGATCCACTCACGACACCGCTAGCATAAACTCCGCTAACAGTACCACCTTTATAGATTTCTCCAATTACGGCGCCCACACGGTTTTTCCCTTTGATATAGGAATTCACGACACCTACATTCTTTACCGTGGCACCTGAAATATAACCGAACATACCGACATATTCCATTTCGGCGTTATCGATGTACAAACCGCTGATGGTATGCCCCTTCCCATCGAAAGTTCCGGTATAAGGATTTTCTTCCGTACCCACCGGAATCCATTTCTTGTATTCTTTAATGACAATGCCGCCATCCTTGTCAAACTCAAGAGTATTTACCACAATGTCAGCATCAAGTTCCGCCTGAAGATTGTACGCCCCTTTGTTATTCACGCTATCGGCGAAAACGTAAAGATCTTCTGCGGTCTTGATCGAAAAACCGCCCCTCAATCTCAAAACCAGATGGAGAGTCATTTCCTTTTGGATATTGTAATCGGCCAAAGTACGATTGTCTTCAAGCTGCTTGCCTGAAAAAATCAATCGCTGCTGGTCGGGCGGAATGCCCTCCTTGTCTTGAATTTTAGCCTTTACTGCATCAATTGTATCTGCCGCCTCAACTTCAAGAGTTATGGTTTTTCCGGTCAAGGTCTTGACGAAAATCTGCATAGTAGCAAACAAATTTTCAAAGCAAAGGCAGATGAACACCAAGATCAAAGGCAACTTTTTCATATTTTCCTCACTTTTGATTTTAAACAGGTCTTTCCACACAGAAATATAAACTTTTTTTTACGAATGATAAAAAAATTTATATTAAAGTGATACACATCATTTTTGTCGACACATGAAGTTAAATTCCCGCTGAAACGTTATTTACACCCCTATTCGGCATTTTTTTTGCAATTTTCTCATTCCCATTTGCTAAATTCCGTTTGTTTTTCGTACAGTCGCCTGACGTACAACCAGACTCCTGATACCTGAAACCCGACCCATAAATCACATGGCACGCGCTCGTAAAACAATCACCCCGGACCCATACGCCAAGCCGCTAGCGAAACCGCTACCGCCTTCCAAGAGCCTGCCCGGAAAACTCAAGCAGTTCCAGGCGCCCATCCGTGCGGAGTTCGATTTGGTGAGCCCTTACGGCGCCGCCGGCGACCAGCCCAAGGCCATCGAAGAATTGACGGAAGGTTTCAAGAACGGAGAACAGTTCCAGACGCTCCTTGGGGTCACGGGCTCGGGCAAGACGTTCACCATGGCAAACGTCATCAAGAACGTCGGGAAGCCGACGCTCATCCTCACGCACAACAAGACGCTCGCGGCGCAGCTTTACCAGGAATTCAAGTCGTTCTTCCCGAACAACGCGGTGGAATACTTCGTCAGCTACTACGACTATTTTCAGCCCGAAGCCTACATTCCGCACACGGACACGTACATCGAAAAAGACGCAAGCATCAACGACGAAATCGACAAGCTCCGTCTGCGCGCAACCGCGAATTTGCTCACCCGCCGAGACGTAATCATCGTGGCGTCAGTCAGCTGTATTTACGGCCTCGGAAGCCCCGCCGAATATTTCGACCTGATGGTACGCATAAAAAAAGGCGAAATCCAGGACCGCGACAAGATTCTGCACGACCTCGTGCATATTCAATACACACGCAACGACTTCAGCCTCGACCGCGGTTGCTTCCGCGTACACGGCGACGTGATTGAAATCCACCCGAGTTACGACGAAGACGGGCTCCGCATCGAACTTTTCGGCGACGAAGTCGACAGGCTTTGCCGCTTCAACATCATCACGGGCGAAGTCATCCAGGAACAGGAAGAAATGACAATCGCCCCCGCGAAGCACTTCGTGACGCGCGAAGAAAACCGCAACGCGATGATTCAGCGCATTCAAATGGAACTCACCGACCGCTTGGCCGAACTCGACAAGGAAGGCAAAGTCCTGGAATCGGCGCGCCTTTCGAGCCGCACCCGCTACGATATGGAAATGCTCCGCGAAACAGGCGTCTGCAACGGCATCGAGAACTACTCCCGCATCATCGAAGACCGCGCCCCGGGTACGCGCCCCTTCACGCTCATCGACTACTTCGGCGACGATTGGCTTTTGATGATCGACGAATCGCACGTGAGCGTCCCGCAGGTGGGCGGCATGGCCGAAGGCGACAAGAGCCGCAAAACGACGCTCGTGAATTACGGGTTCCGCTTGCCCTGCGCACTTGACAACCGCCCCATGAACTTCGCGGAATTCGAGTACATGTACCCGAAACAAGTACTTTTCGTGAGCGCCACTCCGGGCGACTACGAACTCAAAAAGACAGGCGGCGTCGTTACTGAACAAATTAACCGCCCCACAGGGCTCCTGGACCCGAAAATCGAGATGTTCCCCATCAAGGGCCAGATGGACGTCCTGTTGTACAGAATCGAAGAAGTGGTCAAGAAGGGCGACCGCGTGCTGGTCACGACGCTTACCAAAAAGATGGCGCAAGACCTCACGGACTACTTTGTGGAAGCGGGCATCCGCGCGAAGTACCTCCACAGCGACATCAAGACACTCGAACGCCACGACCTCATCAAGGGGCTTCGCACCGGCGAATTCGACGTACTCGTGGGCATCAACCTCTTGCGCGAAGGCCTCGACCTCCCGGAAGTCAGCATGGTCGCCATCCTCGACGCCGACAAGGAAGGCTTCCTCCGCAACTACCGCAGCCTAATACAAACGATGGGCCGCGCAAGCCGCAACGTGAACGGAACCGTCCTCCTGTTCGCCGACAACATGACCGACAGCCTCGACAAGGCCGTCGCCGAAACCATGCGCCGCCGCGAACTGCAGGAAACGTTCAACGCTGAACACGGAATCACGCCCAAGTCCGTAAGCCGCAAACTCGAGGGCGACCTCGTCATCAACGACCCGCTCGCAGAATTGTGGAAGGGCGAGCGCAAGCCAGACGCACTCGAAGACCCGGACATGGACGAAGAATACATTCCGCGCATGTCCGACACCGACTACGGCAAACGATTCGCAAAAACGAAGGACGGCGCATCAACAGCCCGCGGCTCCAGCGCATTGACTGCCCGCGGCTCCAGCGCATCGACTGCCCGCGCATCCAATCGCAACGCGAAATCGGGCAACTCCGCGGGTCTCTCGGGCGCCCCGAGCATCGAGGATTTGGAAAAACAGATGAAGGCCGCCGCCGCACGCCTCGACTTCGAAGAAGCCGCACGCCTCCGCGACATCATCCGCGGCATGAAATAACAAGCGGCCGCGCCGTTTCGATTCCGCGACGCCCCTGTTCCGCGCAATTCTAAAAGCCCGCACGGTTCAAATTCGCGCTCATTACCGCGCACAGTTCAAATTCGCGTTCATTACCGCGCGGTTCAAATTCGCGCATAAATCAACCACGAAAAGTCAAAATTCCGGTAAAACTTGTCACCAAAAGCAAATAATTTGCGATTTGGTGACAAAAATATTAGTTTATTCGTAATAAAATTTGGTTCCGGCAAATTTTTGCGGAGAAATTTTGTCACCATTTTAACAAAAAAAGAGATTTAGTGACAAAGAAAAAGCAAAAAAACCGCAAAACCACCACTTTGTAGGTTAATTTGTTCTAAATTTTTGTCACTAAAATTCAAAAAATCTCGATTTGGTGACAAATTTCCGCAAATTAAGCGTTTCAAAAAAGCAAAAAGCCCTTTTTGAACAGCAAAATCAAACTTCTTTATACAAAAACGCCTCGTATTAACGAGGCGTGGTTGCAAGAGTGAGGATCAAGCGCAGCCTTGGCAGCGCTTAGAGCCGAACGATTATACGTCAACGACCTCCGTCCAGCCGAACGGGTCTTCCTGTTCGCCGAACTGGATAGCGGTGTACGTTTCATAGAGCTTCGTGCAGACCGGGCCCGGATTCACACCGTCACCGTAGGTGAAGGTCTTGTTAGCAACCGGATCCACAATCTTCTTAATCGGGGTAATCACGGCGGCAGTACCGCATTCGGCAGTCTCGGAGAATTCAGCGAGTTCTTCGAACGGAACCGGGCGCTTTTCAACCTTGTAGCCGAGGTGTTCGGCCAACTGCTGCAAGCTCTTGTTCGTGATGGACGGCAAGATGGATTCGGAAAGCGGGGTCACGTAGGTGTTGCCCTTGATGCCGAAGAAGTTTGCCGGACCGCATTCGTCGATGTACTTCTTTTCCTTCGCATCCAGGTAGATGGTGCTGGAGTAGCCGAGTTCCTTGGCTTCCTTCAAAGAAAGGAGACTGGCGGCGTAGTTGCCACCGACCTTCACCGTGCCAGTGCCCTGCGGAGCGGCGCGGTCGAAGTTGCGGCTGATCATCATGTCAACCGGCTTGAAGCCAGCCTTGAAGTACGGGCCAACCGGCACCACGAACATGATGAGCAAGTATTCGTCGGAGGGCTTCACGCCGACTTCCGGAGAAAGACCGATGAGGAGCGGACGGATGTAAAGGGTGGCACCGAAGCCATAAGGCGGGATGAAGCGCTTGTTCAGCTTCACGACCTTACGAGCCATTTCGGCGAAAAGTTCAACAGGCGGCACAGCCATGAGCACGCGATTAGCCGTATTCTGCATACGGCGAGCGTTTTCTTCAACGCGGAACAAGCGAACCTTGCCGTCCTTGCCGGTGTAAGCCTTGAGACCTTCGAAGCCTTCCTGACCGTAGTGCAGGCAGCTTGCAGCCATGTGGATGTTGATGTTCGTATCGGAGGAGACTTCGATTTCGCCCCACTGACCATTACGGTAGTAGCAGCGGACATTGTAATCAGTATCGGTGTAACCGAAGGGGAGAGTCTTCCAATCGACGTTCTTTAAATCAACCTGCATATTGCGACCTTTTTTATGGCGTCACAAGGCGCCAGAGTTAAAAATTACAAAAGAAAGATATAAATCTAAATCAGGAAAAATCCGGACAAAATGAAAAATTTGCGTAAAAAGCATCATTTTTCGGGCGTTCCCTGGGCCTCGGAAAATGCAACCAAAGCCGCAGGGCCCAGGTCGGGTGCTGCTCGCCCGGCCCCGCCACAAGGACATCCAGAAGCCGGGCTCATCGAGCCTCGCTCCCGACACCTTCACCGAAACCGCCCGCGAGTCTCGCCACCTCCGTGCGACACCCCCTAACGCAGAATCAGCGGCTAAAGTCCTGCTCGCAACAACAACTTCTTATTTTTCAAATAACCGTCGTTGTCGAATCGTACGGTCGGATTCTTGCCCGCCCTGAACGCATCTTCGCTTTCATAGAGAGAAAGTGCAACATTTACGCCAGGAAGACCCAAAACATCCGTCTCGCGTCCGGAAACTTTATAGACAAACGAAAATTTCCGCGTATCGCCATCTTTAAAAGTCGCCTTCGGAATCTTGATTGTCTCACCAAACTGAGAAATCGCCGTACCCGTGCTGTCCACAAATTCTGCAACCATGTAAACATCAAAGAAACACGGCGCCACGCCAGTGTTTTTCACGGTGATGTTCAGCGTATTCTGCGTTTCCTTGCCACTCGCGACAGTCAAAAGTTCTGCTCTTTCCACCTTGAAGTTGTAACCAATCACATGCGTCATCGAATCGGCGAGAGCCTTGTTGTCCTTGTAGAAATTGTATCCGCAGTCGCTGTCCTGGTCCAGTACATAATAAGTCAAATGCGCCGTGGTAATCGCATCCACCCACCGCTCAGGGGTCCACTTCAGATAACCACCTGGAATCTGGTCCGTATAAGTCAACATCGTCGAGTAACCCGCGATATTCTCCGCAATCGTGGGCAAGTTCGCCTTGTATGCACGCACCAAGGAATCGGGCCTGCCGGGAGTGCCTATGAATCCATCATCGCGCTTTGCAATGCCAAGACTAAGCGCATACGTATAAACTTCCCCGGAGCCGTTGGAAGGGAGCACCAGTTGCGTCTTGTGAAAAACAGAAGCATAATGTTTCAGCATGTCCTTCTCGATTTCCGCAGAAGGCATTTCGCTCCCGTCCAAATGCGAAGCATGCCATTCGCCCCACTCGCCAAAACTGCGGATGTCTATGTATTCAATGCGCGGATCACCATCGTACTTGGCGGCAAGCGCTGTCGCGAATTCCTTCGCCGCCCACAAGTAAACAGAATCGTCCCACACGGGAACCTGTGCACGGTAGCCCTTCCCCTGCAAAGTAGCCGTAGTCTTTTTGGCGCCCATCTCGTAAACAAATTCCGGAGTCCAATCATAATTCTCTACGGGAGTATCGTTGCCGTTAATCGTAGACGGCGTGTACGGCAAAACGCGGAGTGCATAGCCCATGTCGTGCTTCGCAAGTTCATCCAGCAGTTTGTCGAGGTCCGCCCAGTTGTATTCACCCTTGCCCGTATTCAACTTGTTCCACTGCAGGTAACCGGAGCCATAAGTGACCAGGTCCCACGCCTTGTTTTCTAGCGAGCCGTATGGCCCGTATTCAAATTCCTGAACAAAGACCCAAGTGCCGCCCGTCGGGACGGTGAACCCTTTGTGCGGATTCGCGAGCGGACCATTGAAAGGCTTGAGCGAGTAAACGATTTTCGTCGTGTCGACGACGACGGCTACGGAGGTGCCAGAGGAGGTTATCGAAGAATCTGCTGAGGCCGATGAACTGAGCGACAGAACCCGGGATGAGCTCGTGACATCGGAAGAATCCGCATCGACAGAAGATTCGGCAGACAACATCAAAGACGAGCTAAGGGAGCCTTCAGCAGAAAAAGCCGTCTTAGCAGAGGAACAGGATTGTAAATCCCGAGACGAACTTAAGCCATCAACAATAACGGCTCCATTTTCATCGTCTTGCGAACTAACGCCACTCCCATCATCGCCACAAGCGACAATTCCGAGAGCGACAAAAACCAAAGCACAAGGCAACACAAAACGATTCACAAAAAACATGTAAGAGAATGTAATAAAAAGAACTGCAATACGCGTTCCCCCCTTTAAATTTGTCGCAAATTTCCAACAAAACTTATTGACATGAAATTTTACAAGAAACAGACGAAAATAACACATGGGCACCTCTAATAATTGCTTTGAATGAAGAAAATGAATTATTAGAGGTGACCACATATTCTAAAAAAGGCTTTTGTATTTTGAAAAAAAATTTCTGGATGAGTAACACAATAACGTCTTTAAAGTGTTTAACATACAAAACAACCATTTTTAGGAGAATACATGTTAAAAAAACTCGCTTTTATCGCAACTGTAACAACAACCATGTCCTTTGCCGCCTGGGACCTTTACCCCGTTCTCGACGAACACAAAGGCGAAACAGAAGTTGGAGCAGGTTTTGTCAAGTTCGGAGAAACCTATTCCATGACATTCTACGGTGCAAGCCGTTACACCATTTTGCCAAGTTTTGAATTGGGAGCGGCAATTCCATATTACATGGCCTTGAGTGAAAGTCATGTAAACGGCCTTATGAGTCCAATTTTCATGGCTCGCTACCAATTCTTACCCTTCATGAATACATTCCTCGACGTGACAATCCCTACCTATGACGAGAGCTCGACCCGTAGCGCCTGGAGCTTCCTTTTCGGTGTCCAGTATTCACAAAAATTCGGCGTCGTAAACTTCGGTTCCGAATTGGGTCTCCAGATGGAAACCGGTGGCGAATACGAAATCACCCCGCCTTGGGTTCTGAACGCAAGCCTCAGAGCCGAACTTGACTTCGGCATCCTCGTAGTGCCTTTTGTCGGAGTAAAAGGCGAAATGGCTATTGGAGCCTACACAACTAAAGACGGAGACGAATCCGACAGTTACACAGGCGATTTTGTGGTATTCCCCGAAATCGGAGCAAGAATTGCAATCAATTCCAAATTCGGCATAGAAGCCTCTGTATCCACGGGCTTTGGCGACGAAATATTTATCGCTGACGAAACCCCGCTGGTGGCAGACCTGCATTTCAACTACAAATTTTAAAAAAAATTAAACCTGGAGTCCCGCCCATCCGGTGGGATTTTCAGTGCACTCCCTGACGACCGCTTTCAAGCCCCTTCACAGGGACCATGGTGACATTGTCCTTATCGTCGACAATAACAGCCGCTCCCGAAAGGAAGTTCGGCCAGTAGTAATCGTCGCCACTGTGGTTGTGGTAATCCATCCCGATTTCGCCATCCGTAATGGCGATAACCATCGGCGCCACGAAATAGTCGTGAGTTACAGCGAATGTAATGTCATGCATTCTGTTGTACGTAAAATACTTTTTGACAAATTCAAGCGTACGCTCCTTGGCATTGTAGAAGCCCAAGTTGCAGTAATAATCTTCCGTTTCGTAAGCCATTTTCGTAAGCGAGGCGAGGCCCCCGTTCGGCGAACAGACGTGCTCGTAAGCGTAGTCCTTCACATACCAGTTATACAGCAGGTCGTCCGTCATTTCGTGCACTAGCGTATCGCTATTTTCGCGAGTGAAGGCTTCCACTTTTTGCCCCTTGCCTTCGGCGACATAGTAAGCCGTTTCCATGGTGCGGATGTAATAGGAGTGCATGTAATAGAAATCCGGATAGGCCTTCAACTTTTCACCCAGCCGGAAGGCCTGCATCACTCCAATTTCATTCAAATGGTCATCGGTGCCAGATTCGTAGTATTCTCGTTCCCCGTGGCGAACGATAAAGGCGACCTTTTCATTTTCCATGACACACGGAAGGACATTTTCCAAAGGGACGAAGTCGTTTTTCGTGGACCTGATTTCTGCACATGCTGCACTATCCAAAGTAATGAAGGAATCTTTTGGTTCTACTGGCGGAATGTCGACCGCGGGGATAGAGTCATTCTGTTCGTCGTCAGCCTTGGCGACACTGTCCTTCAGTTCGTCATCTTTCTTAACGGTCAGAGAATCGCCCAGCGTATCTTTTGGAACTTCGACAGGAATTTCCACGGCCTCGTAAACTAAAGACGAGTAGAACTCCGTTGACACAATAGAGTCAGAGGAATAGCCTTCAAAATTACTGCAGGCGATAAAAAACAAACCCACAAATAGCGCCACACAGCCAATTTCCAAACCGATTTTCATAGGAACCCTCGCTTTACTTTTCAAATGTAATTTAAAAGCCCCTCGTCCTTGCCACCACCCCCCCGATTTTCTAAATTTGCCGCGGAAAATTTCAAAAGGACTAATGAAATGAACTACAATCCTCTCGCCGAATCTTTGAACGCGGATCTTTCCGCAAACGGCTGCAGCGTTTTCAGCATGCTCTCTGAACAGGGCAAGGCTATTTTCTTCCCGCGCAAGGGCATTTTGGGCCAAGGCGCCGAAGCCAAGGGTTCTGAAATCAATGCAACCATCGGTACCGCCCTCGAAGATGACGGAAGCCCGCTCGTTTTGGATTGCGTTCTCAAGTCCCTGAACCTCCCCAAACAGTCCTTCCTCTACGCCCCGAGCTTCGGTAACCCGGACCTCCGCAAGATGTGGAAGGAACAGATCATCCGCAAGAACCCGAGCCTCGCCACGAAGGAATTCTCGAACCCGGTCGTCTCTTGCGCCCTCACCCACGCCATCAGCTGCGCCGGCTACATGTTCCTCGACGCTGGCGACGAAGTCATCATCCCGGACCTCTACTGGGACAACTACGAACTCGTCTTTGAAAACAGCCGTGGCGCAAAAATCAAGACTTTCAACACCTTCAAGAACGGCGGTTTCGATACCGAAGCCCTCAAGGCCGCCCTCGCCCAAAGCAAGGCCGAAAAGAAGGTCGTGCTCCTGAACTTCCCGAACAACCCGACCGGCTACACCGCCACGGAAAAGGAAGCCGTCGAAATCACGAAGATTCTCACCGAATGCGCCGCTGCCGGTAGCAAGCTCGTGGTGCTTCTCGACGATGCCTACTTCGGACTCGTGTACGAAGACGGCGTCACCAAGGAATCGCTCTTTGCAAAGCTCGTGGATGCCAACGAAAACCTCCTCGCCGTAAAGCTTGACGGCCCGACCAAGGAAGACTACGTATGGGGCTTCCGCGTGGGCTTCATGAGTTTCGGCTTCAAGGGCGCCACCGCCGCACAGCTCAAGGCCTTGGAAGACAAGGCCGCCGGTACCGTCCGTGGAAACATCAGTAACGCACCCTCCATCAGCCAGAAGATTTTGCTCGCCGCCTACCAGAGCCCGGAATACCTGCAGCAGAAGGAAGAAAAGTACGCGACCCTCAAGAAGCGCTACGACATCATCAAGGAAACCTTGGCCGCCCACCCGGAATACAAGCAGGCCTTCGAAGCCATGCCGTGCAACAGCGGCTACTTCATGTGCGTAAAGCCGCTCGGTGTCGATGCCGAAGAACTCCGCCAGAAGCTCATCAAGGACTACAGCACGGGCACCATCATGCTTTCGGGCCTTATCCGTGTTGCCTTCAGCGCCGTTCCGACCGAAAAACTCGGAAAGCTGTTCGAAAATATTTATAATTGTGTAATGGAAATGAAAAAATAGAGACTCGAAACTGGAGATTTGAGACTAAGGGCAACCATGGAGCGAAAAACGCTCTTATGAAAGCAGCAATACCTCGAGCCTCAAGCCTCGAACCTCAAGCCTTTAACAGGAGAATCAATGTCCGATATTGCAACCTTGAATTACGACGGAAAGAGTTACGAACTCCCCGTCATTGAGGGTACCGAACATGAGCACGGCCTTGACGTGAGCAAACTCCGCAAGGATTCCGGCCTCGTAACACTCGACTACGGCTACCTGAACACCGGCAGTACCAAGAGCGCCATCACGTACGTGGACGGCGAGCACGGCATTCTCCGCTACCGCGGTTACTCCATCGAAGACCTCGCCGAAAAGGCGACCTTCCCCGAAACGGCATGGCTCCTGATTTACGGTGAACTCCCGAACCAGGAACAACTCAGCCATTTCCGCACACTTTTGACAGAAAACGCCCTGTTGCACGAAAACCTGCTGCACTTCTTTAGGGAAATGCCGCCGGGAGCCCACCCCATGGGCATTCTCAGTTCCGTGGTGAACGCCGTGGGCCTTTTCACCCCGCGCTTCTACGACGACGAAAACATCGCAAGCGCCTTCGAACTCACGACAGCAGGCCTCATCTCGAAGATTCGCACCATCGCCGCCTTCTCGTACAAGGCAAGCATCGGCGAACCGTTCGTGTACCCGGAAGCCGAACGCAGTTACTGCAGTAACTTCCTGAACATGATGTTCAGCAGCAAGGCTCGTCCGTACCACCCGGATCCGATCATGGAAAAGGCCCTGAACACGCTCTTGATTGTTCACGCCGACCATGAACAGAACTGCTCCACATCTACCGTGCGTATGGTGGGCAGTTCGCAGGCTAACCTTTACGCAAGCATTTGCGCCGGCATCTGCGCCTTGTGGGGCCCGCTCCACGGTGGCGCCAACCAGGCAGTGCTCGAGACGCTTCTGCGCATCCAGCAAAGCGGCATGACTATTGAACAAGTGATGGCCAAGGCCAAGGACAAGAACGACCCGTTCCGTCTTTCCGGATTCGGCCACCGCGTGTACAAAAGTTACGACCCGCGCGCCAAGGTTCTGAAGAAACTCATGTACCAGGTGTTCGAACGTGAACATGTAAACGACCCGCTCCTGGACATCGCCCTGAAACTCGAAGACGCAGCCCTCAAGGACGAATACTTCATCGAGCGCAAGCTTTATCCGAACGTGGACTTCTACTCTGGCATTCTCTACCGCGCCATGGGCATTCCCACGAACATGCTCACCGTGATGTTCGCGATTGGGCGACTCCCCGGCTGGATTGCCCACTGGAAGGAAATGCACGACGACCCGATGAGCAAGATTAACCGCCCGCGCCAGATTTACACCGGCTACACGGAACGCCCTTGGGTCGACCGCGATAAAAGATAGCAGGGCGAGCGCAGCGCCAGGCGATTAAAACGCACCACAAATTTAAAAGTCTCCGAGGCTATCGCCCCGGGGACTTTTCATCTACAAATATAAGGATACTAAACAGCGGAGCCAGACTTCAACAAAGCCTCGGCTTCCCGAATTTTTTCTTCCGGGACTCCCAACTTGCGCATTGCTTCTAGCGTCGCGTTTTGCCCTTCTGCACGGCCCTCAGCACGACCTTCAGCACGGCCCTCAGCACGCCCTTCTGCACGGCCCTCTGCACGGCCCTCTGCGAGGCCTTCCTTACGCGCCTCACGACGTTCAATGGAAAGTTCATATTCGCGATCGACCATGTCTTTAGCCTCCGACAAGAAGAAGTCTATACTAAAGTTACTCAATTTGGCAAATTTTTGCAAGACCTCCACATAGGGGTTTCCAGCCAATGCACCCTCGTTCTCGTTATTGACGAACTCGATAGCGCGAAGCCATTGAGCGAGCGGACTATTGTCGGCATTATAACTGTTTTCATAGAATTTCTGCAATTCCACAAGAATCAGCGTCTGCTTGTCAAAATAGCGTTTACCGTCCTCGTTCCTGAAGCAAACCTCATGGCGATATCGCTTGGAATCAGAATAGGCATCAAACATCTGAAGCACAACGAAATTCAAATCCCGCAATTTGTAGACTTCGCCAGGGAGTTTGCTCGCCGCAGTATGCTTGGAAGTATAATACACGATGCGATCCGGAAAATCAGCCGAATCCTTGTGTTGAATTTCAAGAACGATGCGGTTATGCTCAGGATCTTCCGCTACCAAATCCGAGCGGATTTCCTTGGAAAACGGACCTCCCGGAAGAGACGGATCGACAAAAGTGAGTTCCGAAATGCAATCCGGACCATCCAACTTGATGGCCGCATTCAAGAAATCGATGGTCCACTTCACATATTCTGGATTTCCGAAAAACATCCGGAACACGGCATCATTGTAAAGATACGCGAACTTGTAGCGTTTGCAGTACTTTGCAATACAGGCTGCCACATCGCCACCGCTCACGCGGGTTTCATGAATTTCCTTGAGCATTTCTGCATATTGATTTCTGTTCATAAAGAACCTCCATATTTGTTTTTGTTCTGTTGTTTTCAAGGTCAACTTTAATCAAGGCACACTTAGCCTTTTTTAAAGCCACATTTTTTTTGCAAAACAGAAAAGCACCTGAATTTTCAGGTGCTCACGGAGGTTTTTGAACGCTCGGTCAGGAATATAGAATAAGGGTGAATTTTGTAAAGGGTCAATTTGTAAGTTGTTTGTAAAAAAAAACGGGCCGTCGCATTTGCGGCAACCCGTTTTGAATTTTAACTTGTCACGAAGCGTTCAAGATTTAATCCTTGACACAGCGGACAGCCATACCAAACGCTTTGTATGTACCGGTAATCACTACAGAAGTACTGCTATTCAAGATTGTAAAGATCGATGTAGTCTGGTTTGTTGTATAAGGAGCGGTGTCATCTACTTCTTCTCCAATAAACCACATACCCTGCGTTCCTAAATAAGCCGTGGTACGACCGTTTGCTTTAGTGTTATCTCCCGATGGAACAAAAGACAAATTGTACGGATTGGATCCAGAAACAGAACCAGACCAATCAGAGCCATCCACAAAATACTGTCTCGTATTCTTAAACCAAGCTTGCGGTGCACCATCACTCGCGGTCTTAGATTCCATAGTTACACCGGAACTGACATTCTTTATCAAGTCAATATAGTCCTTAGTTTTCGGAACATGCCAACCTGCAGGGCAAATTCCCTGTACATTTCCACCAATATTGATGGCCGTTTTGTACTTCGGGTCATCAAGTGCAAGGTTGTAATCGGAACCATCTACACTATGGCTATTGTAATAATCGTCCAAGCCCATGACCGTTGCCCATGTGTAAAGGCGGCCATAGCGGGCATTGCCTTCCTCGGACTCCCAGGATTCGACGTCCGTACTGAAATTCAGGTTCTGGGCCATCCAAGTCTGCGTACCCACGGTCGCAATGGGGTACATCTGGTTGTCGCGGCTATCGCACAAAGTGTCGTTGGGGTTATAGGAGGTAGTTCCGCAAACAGGTTTCGTTTTTGCAGTCGGATAGTCGGTAGACGTGCAAGTAACCGCTTTTATTGTTAAAGTCGTGTGAGCACAGTATTGTTCGTCAGGATTATAGGTCAAATAAACCGGGGTTGTCCCGCAACCGGTTCGCAAATAAATGATAGGCCGCGTTCCAGAGCAGTAATCGTAGGCGACGCCATTGTGGCAGAACTGCGTTGCTGTATCCAAGGCAACTCCACCGCAAAGTTTGTCAGCAACATACGCCGGAGTCGTCTTGGTTACGCAAACCTTGTTTTGAGGGTCATAGGTTTCGCCATTGCACTTGCTGTAAACAGCATCCCTTTCAACACAGAATTCCGTGCTCGGATTGTATTCCACAGATTCAAAACTAGACTTTCCCGCAACGACCTTGCACTTTCCATAAACCACACCTTCAAAGCAGAATTCCGTTTCAGGATTGTATTCATCCAAAACGCCGTCTCTTTCGCATTTTTCATAAATAACGTTTTCATGGCAGAACTGCGTAGTCGCCTTGTACTCATATTCATTTGTGCCCGAAGCACCTGCAACTATGCAAAGCGGATGTATTTTATTGTCATCGGAACAGAATTCGAGATTCCCCATATAATCATATTCACGCACTTCACCAGTTTCCAAATCTTCGCACTTCGGCATAACTACAGACACCAAGGTTCCCCAAACGTAGCAGAATTCCGTTTCCGGGTCGTAGGTGGTCGGGTTACCGTTTTTATCATTGCAAAGATCGTACAAAACATCATTCGCGCAGAACTTAGCAGCGCGATCAAACGGTTCGCCATTGCACTTTGCAGCAACCGTAGGTCCTTCTGCAGTCTCTTCGCACCAGGAGGTTGCCGGGTCAAAAGGAACATTACCGCAAAGGGCCTTAGTGATTTTAGCAGATTTCTCGCCGCAGGTAATGGTCACAGTACCCAGGCCATCATCGCTAAGGGAACAATTATCACCATTAATGCCATCGATACCGTTTTCTACAAGAACCACAGCTTCACCGCAGGTGACCTTCACGCCGACCTTCTTGCCAGATACGAGGGAATCTGCCGTCGTGCAGCTTGTGCCCGCGGCACCCGGTGCACCGTTCTCGCCATTTGCAACGAAGTTGACGGAGGCACCGCAGAAGATGTTCACGCCAATCTTTACACCGGCATCCAAAGTGTCCTTGGCATAGCAGCCGGAACCATTGGCGCCATCAGTTCCATTGGCAAGGAACGTCGTAGCATCACCGCAGGTGACCTTCACGCCGACCTTCTTGCCAGACACGAGGGAATCCGCCGTCGTGCAGCTAGCTCCCGCTTCACCATTCTTGATGGTGCCAACCTTTTTGCCATCGCACTCAAGGTCAAAGTCGCCATCGGCATTCACGCTCGCCGTGCAACTCTTGCCGTTCGCACCGTTCGAACCGTTGAGGATGGTCCCGACCTTCTTTCCGTCGCATGTCAAATCAAAGCCCGTCTTCGTGGCATTTTCTTCTGCAGAGCAACTCGTGCCGTTCACGCCGTTCGAACCGTTGAGGATGGTCCCGACAACCTTGCCGCCGCAACTTAGCACAAAGCCCGTCTTCGTCGCGTTTTCTTCTGCAGTGCAACTCGTGCCGTTCGCACCGTTCTTCACGATAGTAGTCGTGGAGCCGCATGTGATGGCTATACCGTCGTCGGCTTCGCTCGTGGTGCAGCTTTCACCAGGGACGCCATTCAAGAGAACACCGACGGAATCGCCATCGCAAAGCACCTTGAAACCGACCTGCTTGGCAAGAGTATCCACCGTGCAGCTCGTTCCGTCATCGCCGGTACTACCTTTTTCACCCGGATCGCCCTTGGCACCGTCTTTACCGGCTGCGCCAGTGTCACCCTTGGCACCGTCTTTACCGGCTGCGCCAGTGTCACCCTTGGCACCGTCTTCACCATCAGCGCCATTCAAAAGCACACCGACGGAGTCGCCGTCGCAAAGCACCTTGTAGCCGTTGCCGGACTTAAGGGCAGCAACTTCGCAACTCACCCCATTAAGGCCGTTCTGGCCATCTTTACCATTAATACCATCGGCACCATCTTCACCGGAACAGGCAAAAAGGCCGAAAACGAGAGCTGCTGAACCCGCAACTCCAAGCCAAGACTTTTTCATAGTCGCTCCTTGTTATAAAAAACTTACGACTTCTCAAAAGTAAAAAAAAAAATACATTGTCAACTTTTTTCCGGATCACCGCCTTTTTTTCGCATTTTTTTTACAAAAAAAAGTCCCCGAGCAACTCGGAGACCATTTTCATCTTGGAATTTTTCAAAATCCAAAGCGTTGTAGAAACAAAATTTTTTGCCACTCCCCCACAAGGGGGATTTGCACACAAAAAACAAATTTAGGCTAAAACGCAAACTTTTCAGCCTAATTTCAAAAAAATCACTGTATCACAACTATCTCAACCGGCGCATTCCCTTCGGCATCGGCACCTCGGTTCCATCTTCCTGCAACAGGAAAATGTTATCGAGACTAATATAACCCTTGCCGCTATAGCGGGCGCGGAAAGCAAAGTGCTTGATTTTTGTCGCATCCAGTTGCGGAATCACCTTGCCCCAACCTTCCTGCGTCATATTTTCCCATATCACGGTATCGCGGACCCAGTTGCCATGTGTATTCCTGAGGCGAACCATGAAGTCGTCGTAATCTTCGACCTGGCTGGACTGCACCTGCAATTCAAAGTAGCCGTCAGGATTGTTGTGAGTCGTCGCATAGTCGAACACCACGCCTACGGATTTCTTCACCTCTTCAGGCAGCACGTAGTAGGCGCCGCTGAAGTTCGGCCAGCTCTGCTCGGGCGGCTGCTCGATAACGAAGTCGTGACGCATGTAGCCGCCTAGGGGAGGATTGCCATTATAGACCTTGGCATCCATCGAAGTGGAGTTTTCGCCATTCACCACAGGGAACCACGCAACGTCATCTAGTCCGTTATCAAAATTCTGCACAATGCTCGTCGTACGGTAAGCGCCGCGAACACGGAACGGAATCTTGTAATTCAGGAACTGGTTTCCGAGGCCCATGAGGCAGACTTCTATTTCACGGACCGCACTGTACAAATCCTCGGGAATAGGAATCTTCACATGGAAGCTTTCAATGGAGGCATTCCACTTGCCATCATCGGGTGTCACACTCGCAATGTAATATCCGCGTTTGCCCCAGTTGCCTATTTTTACCACACCGCTGGTAAGCTGGCCTTCAGGCTGCACAGCGGTCACGAACAAATCGATGGTATCTCCCGCGACGAGCACTTTTTTTTCCAAGGCGGCACTCAGAATTTCGGGCTTATTCGCCTTCGAGACTCGTGGATTGATTTGCACCACAGCCGTACCGAACGGCGGAACCGTAATATCCTTCGACTTGCTCGGATTGATACGCCGTCCACTCGGCCCCATTTTGGGGTATGGATAAGCATCCTTTTGATCGCCAATCCACTTGAACTGTTCCTCGCCGAACACATCGACTTCGGTACGCACCAAGTCACCTTGGCCAACAGCGGGAGCCGTTTCAGAAGCAGCAACACTCGCTCGGTCAATCTGCACCACCTGGTTCACATCGGACAAATTAATCAAAAGCACGCGGCAGCTGTCACCCTTACAAACGGAATAGGCTTCCACATCGGTCGAAGAACTATTCGTAGGTACCACTGCAAAGCCATCTTCCAAGAAGCGCTTAAAGGCCATGTACACGCCAAAGTATTCTGCAGTAGGCTCCAAACTTTTCCAGCGGTTCCAAGAACCCGCCTTCAAAAGGGCCGTCATGCTGATAACACCCCAAGTGTGATCAGGGCCTTCAAAAATGTTGCCGAAAGCATCCCACGGAAGCGCCTGGAACCGGTCTCCGAAACGCACAGCGTACTGCGCAAAAATATTCGCTATACCCGCCGCCTGCGGATAATCCATCCACCACTGGCTCCCAAGCACGGAAGTGCTGAATTCCGAAAGCGAAACTCGGCGTTTGCCTTCCAGATACTTGTCCATCCATGCAGACAAAGTATCCGCATTGTGAGCCACATCCAAAGTCGCCTTGAGCATATCCTTGGGATTGAGATTATCTGGCGCCCAATACGGATAAGTATGCAAGTCGACCACATCCAGGTAACGCTTGCCATCGGCCTTTTCAGCCTCGCCCACAATGCGCAGGAATTCCGCCATCCAGAATTTTCCGTCATTGAGACCAGCGCCCTTCTCTTGCATCTTGTGGCTGCTGAATAGCGGACCATGCAAAATAATCGTCGGGTCAACAGCCTTCATGGCACGGGCGTATTCCAAGAAGCGAGCCGCATACTGCCGCGCCGAAAGCGGGCCGGATTCCTCCCATTCGCCATCGAGTTCGTTGCCAATTTGCCACTGTTTGATATTGTAACCTTTTACCTTGTTCGCATATTTCACCCATGCGGCGGCCTCCTTCGAAGTTCCCGTTCCAGCGTTCACGCAAATCACAGCCTCGGCACCCGGAATCGTCTTGATGTAAGTCATGAATTCTTCAAAGTGCCACTTGATGCCAGTCCAGTCCGTACGCGGCTTGTCGCCATTCCTTGTGGACATGGCGTAGAACTTGTACTCGTTACCGGCAAGGAGGTCCATGCCTTCGCTGAAAAGCTTCATTTCGCGAATCTGCACGCCCTTTGTCGGAAGGTCGCTCGTCTTGAACCGAATCGCCACGTAGCGCGTGTTGATTTGAGCAAACTTGTACTTGCTCTCGTCCGCAGAAACCTTGTACGTACCCACTGACTTCAACTGGTTTTCAAGATTCTGGTGAACGCCAGGGTACTGCGCATAGTCCGTAGTCCAGTAGCTCAGTTCAAAAGACTTCGGGCGGAATTTTCCCCAGTCTATGATAAGGGAGTCCAGTTTTTTCTTTTCGCGGAACTCGATGACAACCCAAGGCGGATCATTCGGGTCCAAAATTTCACCCCACCACATCGTTTCCATGTTGCCGTCGGCCAAATGGCTGCGGCGCACAAAACCCCAGTTGTCCTTCGTCGTCCCACGGTAAATCGTTTCACCCAAAAATCCCGGAGTCCAGTCCTTTTCGCTTGGCTCCCAGAGGCCGGTGCTATCGTAACTGCCGGAACCGTTCCAATGGTAATCATTGCTCAAGCTCCCGTTCGGGAAGCGGAACAAGTTGTAGCCGCCATCCACAAGCGCGGGCGTCATGTCGTAATAACGGGTTGGCGGATTCCAAATGGCCAAATCAGCCGCCATCATGTGGTCCTTGTTGATGACGATTCCAGGATGCTGGTCATCGACGGTAACAATAGTCTGTGCCGCCATAGCAAACCCTACACAAACGCCAAACGCAACACCTGCGACTTTCGAGAAACTACAAGACATCTTTTTCATAGAAACCTTTAGGTTATATTCTTTATGCAATATACAATAAAGGCTGCCGTTTCGCGCGACAGTTCCTATAAATAAAATGCAAAAGTGTATCAATTGCTGCAACGCTTGCTACTTGAACTGGTCGCCAAACTTGAGTTCCGTTTCCTTGGCGCCGTTCAAATTCACGAGTCGGTTGGGTTCATAGCGCAGTTTTTTGGCATCGTCTTCGCGAAGTTTCTGCAAACGGTCGAAAAACTCCGCTGGAGTTTGCGCCGTAAGAAGCGTCTGACGCACGAACATCGCCGCATCATCCGCACCAACCGCAGTACTCTCGTCTAAACCCACGAAACCCTTGCAGAGTCTTGCGCCGAGCTGTTTCAAACGTCCAAGCGCCCCCATTTCGGTGGACCCGTCTTCCAGTTTAAACTTATAATACAGCGGAAACACGTCCAAAGCTTCTTCAGCGGTAATTACGTGCGCAGGCTTCCCTTCCCAGGCATCGGCAATCTGGCCGAAAATCCACGGGTTGTGCATGGCGCCACGACCGATGCTCACGCCCGAGACACCGTAAGTTTGTATGCAATCAAAAGCGCGTTGCACGCTGTTCACGTCGCCGTTTCCAATTACAGGAATCTTCGCCGCACTTGCAACCTTCCCTATCCAGTCCCAGTCGGCGAGGCCATTGTAGCCCTGCAAACGCGTGCGACCATGTACCACCAAAAGTTCGACACCTTCGCTTTCGGCAATATCAAGCGTTTCCATCACATTGATGCTATCGCTGTCCCAGCCGATACGGCACTTGAGCGTGAGCGGTATATTTACAGCGCACGTGTCGAGTGCGGCTCGGACATCGTGGAGAATCTCCGCCAACCGCGGCAAATCCCGCAAAAGTCCAGAACCGCTCCCTTTGCCCGCCACCTTCGGCGCCGGACAACCCGCGTTCACTTCTATGTAATCCGGATGCAAGCCTTCCGCAATCTTCTTTGCTGCTGCAGCCATCTTGTCGGGGTACCGCCCAAAAATCTGGATGCCGAAAGGACTTTCCTCCGGGAAGAATTTCAACTGCTTGTGGCCCGTAAGGCTGAAAACGGCATCCGCATCGGTCGGGACGAACTCCGACACCAAAAGGCCCATGCGGTCCCCCGAAAGCACACGGCAAAGCCTGCGGAATGGGGCGTCCGTCACCCCGTCCATGGGGCTCAGAATCGTATTCGGGAATATGTCCAGGTCACGTAATTTGAACCTAGTTTTGGCCGGAACAGCCCCTTTTTTGCCATTTTCTAAACTTTCAACAGTTTTCAACATTTTAACCACAATTATTCACACATTGTCCGCAACGAGAGCCCGAAAAAAATATTTATTTTCAAGCCACCATATACGCTAACTCTTTGTTAAACCTATATTTAACACGTCAATAAATCTATTAACCAGTGTTTGTGTCGTGGCCAATATAACTAAACAGTACCTTATTCAAGAAATCGCCAAATCCACCGGATTTGTGCGCAACGATATTAAAACAGTCGTCGAACAGTTCCTTGACTTGGTCGGCGAAAAGATTGTCGAAGGCAACACCATCGAAATCCGCGGGTTCGGCACTTTCGCCTGCAAGCCCCGCAAGGCTCGTCCCGCTCGCAATCCGCGCACCGGCGAAACGGTCCTCATCGAAGAACGCATGGTCCCCACCTTCAAGTTCAGCAACGACATCAAGGACAAAATCAATTCCCTCGAAGGCATTCTCGATACCGTGAGTGCTAATCCTGAAATTGATACATTGGAAGCCGAACCGGTATCCGTGGATGCATCTTCCAACGAAGCCTTCTAATCGGCATTCTTAGAAAAAATTTTCGCCCGACATCCAAGATGCCGGGCTTCTTTTTTGCCTTCAGCATTTACGAGAGTTTCGCCACTTCCTCTTCCGTCAAAAAACGCCAGCCGCCCTTCCCGAGAGTCGTATCCAACTCCACAGGTCCAATCGCTTCACGGGAAAGCGTCACCACATGATTCCCTACGGCGGCGAACATGCGACGCACCTGATGGTACAGCCCCTCGCCAATGGAAATCACTACGGAATCCACTTCGGCACCGTCAACCACGATGCGTTCTTCGGAAATCTCGTGCGCAAGCACCGGACGACGTTCGTCTTTAAGCATCACACCTTTCAGAAGTTCGACTTTCTGTGCATCGGTAAAAGGGCGAGCGAGAGTCACGCGATAACGCTTGAAATAGCCTTTCTTGGGGCTTTCGATACGATGGATAAAATCGCCCTGGTTGCTGAGCAACAGCAAGCCCTCGGAATCGGCGTCCAGGCGGCCTACCGACTGGATGCCCATGGCGGTAAAGCGGTCCGGCAGAAGTTCATACACGCTTTTGTGGTCGCGAGCATTATGGCTGCATTCCACATCGGTCGGCTTGTGGAGCATTACATACAACTTTTCTACCGTCGGGATTTCTTCGCCGTTCACAGTGATGGTTTCTGGGCGTTCAGCAAATTCCATGAACGGGTCCTCAAGCACATCCCCATTCAATTCCACAAGGCCCATGCGCACGAGCCCACGGGCGTCCTTGCGACTACCAAAACCAAGACCGGCAAGCAAACGTTCCAAAGTCAATGCAGGCATTATTCCTCCACTATCCAGCCGATAATCTTTTTACGTACAAATCCAAGTTCCGGCAATTTCCCTGTCTTAAGCACGTGCGCACGACGACGCCAGAACAGGAACAAAAGTATTCCGGCGTAATACAGCAAAACAAGAATCAATCCAAGCAGACGACAAAGGTTGACGGTTCCAAGCAAAGTTCCCGCGGCACGCAATTGTTTGTCGCCGCACCAGTCCATACGAAGGTCCCAATCGCAAAGCACAGGGAAGCTCTTGATGATTCCGTTAGCGGCGGCACCATAGCCCATGGTCTTGTAATCCGTACGGATTCCTTCCACAAAGCATTCATGAAACTTCAAATGGAATAATTTAAGCAATGCGGCCAAAGCACGTTTCACATAGCGCAAAGCACGGGCGTCCAAGTCGGGAGTCAATAGGATTGTCCAGAATTCCACTTCCGTGAGTTTATGCCTCTCCGGCTTTTCCTTTTTTGCAGGCTTCACATCCGCAGGCTTTTCTTCTGCAGGTTTCGTTTCCGACACTATCGATTTTTTTTCAACGGAGTCCGCAGCTGTATTCGTCACCGATATTGCCGCAGGTTTCGTTTCCGGTTCCGCAGCAGGTTCCGCACTTGGTTTTTCAGCGAGTTCAGCAGCAGACTTTGCGACGGGCTTTACAGGTTCTGCCGCAGGCTGGCTTACCGGCTTTTCTTCAGCGTTCTTCCCTAGCGATGAAGGCTTTTCAGTCGGTTTCACAGGCTCCGGTGCAGATTTCGCCTCGACCTTTGGCGTAGGGGCAGTCGCTACGAAAGTAGGCATGCAATCGTCGTCGAGCTCGTCATCTTCAGAATCCTTTGATTTCACCCCATCCGACTTTTCCGTTCCAGACTTTTCGGCATTTCCGTCTACAGATTCTTCCTTGCCCCACTTCTTTTCCACATTCCAAAAATTCTTCTTGAAAAAAAAGAAGTGCGCCCTTGCCCCGTGCTCCCCCGCCTCAAATTCAATCTTGAACTTGAAAGGGAAAAACAGGACAACAAGCGCAACAACGCAAGCAACAATCAACAGCCAGAAAAGAATGCCGCTCATTACTTCTCGGCTTCGTCAGCCTTTTTGCTAATGACGTCAATCAGTTCCGCAAAGCTCTTCGTCTTGAGAATCTGGCCAAACTGATCCTTGTAGTTACGAGCCGTTGAAAGGTCGTCGATAATCAAGTCCCAAGCCTTCCAGTTGCCATTCACAAGACTCATCTTGTATTCGAGCACAGATTCCTTGCCCTTGTACCACAGATGCGCAACAACACGGGCTTCGCTGTCGCCCTTCATCTTTGCCGGTTCGTAAATCGTAGAATCGGCACGGTACAGTTCCAGGCGCTTTGCGCTAGAATTGCGAACCATGCGCTGGAACTCAGCTACGAATTTCTTCTGGGAAGCTTCATCCTGGGCATTCCAATCGCTTTTCGAAAGCGACTTCGTAGCCAGCAATTCAAAGTCGAACGAATCATTGAGCAAAGCCTTTACGCGTTCAGTTTCCTTGCTGCTGCGATTCGACTTCTTGATAAGCGACTGCAGCTCAGCGTCTTTTTTCTTGATGGCGGAAACCGGATCGTCTGCGGCAAAGGCAACCAATGAAGCGCAGGCAACGGCAATCAACAATTTTTTCAACATATTTTTTCTCCCTATAGTTGTCCCAAGGCTGTTCTAAAATCCTTGAGTGACATGCCGATTCTGGAAATCAGTTCGGCAAATTCAACATTGTACTTGCAAACAGCAAAGTAGTAGTCCTTTTGCAAGGTCACATTCTGCGTGTACGCGCTGACCAAATCTCCGGTTTTCGACTTGTCCAAATCGTACTGCATGGCGGCCCCTTTTAGAATAGCCTCCGATGCACGCAAACTTTCCTTGAGAGCCTCCATCTTTTCCTTGGCGGCCACCACCTGGTAATACTGTTCCTCGGCCTGAGCGATAAGCCCGTCGGCGGCATAGTTTTCCTTCAGCCTGAGTCCGCGGTACTCGGTTCGCGCTTCTCTATATTCGGCCCAGTTCTTCCAGAAATTCAAACGGTAACGGAGACCAACGCCAATCAGTCCCGAAAGTTTGTTCACGGCATCTTCGGCAAAGGCGTTCTTCTGGAGCACGCTTCGGTTGCCGGCCCAGCTCTTTACATACTGGAACTCGCCCATCACAAAAAACTCGGGAGCCAATTTGGCTTCGGCCAAATCCATCTGCAAACGTCGGGCCGAAAGCCCTGCCGACAGTTGGCGCAATTCCGGATTGTACCTCAATGTCATGTCGCGCACTTCGTCCAGCGAAGGCAGGCGCTCCGTACGCGGAGTAAGGCACGTATCGTAAGCGACAAAGACATCGTCGTCCTTCAGCCCCAGCGAAAAGCGAATCGCGAGCTGCACGCGCTTCATACCGAGGTTTGCATCGCTTACACCTTCCTTGACCGTATGCATCTGGCTCTTGAGTTTCAAAAAGTCCATCTGGCTGACATTCGGGTCATCGTCGTCAAGCGCCTCTTCCATCTGGTCGTAGGCCTTGTCCACCTGCTTTTGCGCTTCACCCGCCAGACGCTGCATTTCAAGAGCCAAAAGGTAATTGTAATAGTAGCTCTGCAGTTCCACGTCTTTCTTGTGGACCTGTTTTTCAATGGCATAGGTCTTTTGCTGCAGGTCGGCCTCCAAGGCCTTCTTGCCAGAACGGTACTGTCCAAGATTCAAGGGCTGTATAAATTTGGCTTCGACACCCCAGAACGGGCCCATCCTCGAAAAGTCGTAAACGTCAACCGTATCGCCCCAGTTGTCCACCGACTCCTTAAGACCAGGCGCAGGGCCCACCATCATGGACACGTTGAACGTAGGCAAAATGGCTTCGGCCTTCAGTGAAGAAATCTTTTCCTTTTTCTCTTCGATCCCAAACTTGGATTCAGCCAACTGCGGATCGCTCGAAAGCCCAGCTTCCACAAAGCCCAGACAGTCGTAGCGCACTTCTGCCGCTACGACAAAGCCTATACACAACAATGGAAGCAAAGGTTTAATCACTAAACCAAATTTACTAAAAAGAATTGCTGGCCAAATCCCAATACTTCGCAATCACACGGTCATAATAACGCGTTGGCAGCGGTTGGCCGCTTTCCAGCAACTTGTCCACCGCAGAATGCCCCAAATTATAGGCGATAAGCGCCTCTTTCCAGTTTCCGTACTTGCTGATAAGTCTAATCAAGTAGGCGCACCCTACGGCAACATTCACCTCGGGCTTCAAAAGGTCTTCGCTCGTTTCCACCTTTAGGCCAAATCTCCAAGCCATTTTTTGAGCCGTTTCCAACTTTATCTGCATTAGCCCCATGGCCCCCGATTCCTTACCCGATTTCATGCGTCCGCGGGCGTTGGGATTGCCATGGCTCTCCTGGGCCACCACAGCCAAAATCAAAAGCGGATCGGTGGAATACGACCTGGATATCTGCCAAATCTGTTCCGTCAACGTCCGCTTGGATTCGTCAACGAGACGTCCCTTCGAAAGGTAGTCAATGGCCTTGTCAATTTTAACATAGTCGATGGTCCATTTGCCCCACGTGTCCAAATGCTCCAGCTGTCCGCGTAAATCCCTTTCGATTTTCGACAGGCTTTCCATGCGGGACTGGCGCACATACCAGCATCCGGCGAAAGACACCATGGCAAACAGCGATCCCGCAATCAGCACAATCATGAGCCATGCGGGAATTTGGAGGCTATTCCTCACGGCGGGTATTCTCCAAATACTCAAGGTACGAAACCCAGTCCTGGATAACACCAAAGGAACTGAGCACCGACGTATCCTGGACAACGCCTAGCTTGCGCAGAGGACCGATGGAGGATTCCAGTTTGTCGATTTCTCGCACATAGCGGTCCTTTTGACTTTGCAGAGCGATGATTTGAGCCTGCTTATCGGCAATGTCACGCCCCTGCGCAGCGATGATTAAGAACAAAGTAATAGCCCAGCCAATTATGAATACGGCACCGGCAATGGCAACGCCAGGAGTCACCCTTAAACCAGTCTTTTTTCCATAGTGGATTCCAATTTGGTTCAGTTGCTTTGCCATACCCGAATTCTTGTAGGCTTCGCGGCTTTCGTATATTTCAAAGATATTCCTGTAACGAGCAAAATAGTTCTTTTGTTCCTCGTTACTGAAAATCAACACCAACGTGGAATTCTGCGACCTGACACGATCCAGCACTTCAAGGAAAAAGTCAAGGTATTCCTTCGCCTTGAAATGCGCGCGCTGCAAGTTCAAAAAGAAAAATACGCCAGGACCGCTCGTCAGCATTTCAATCTTTTCGCACACCGCCGGAAACTGGAACACACCCAAAGAACCCGACAATGAAATTTCCACATCGTCGCCATGGTCTTCAACACGGATATCTATAAGGTCGGCTCTCATGACCTACCTCTCTTCGTCACGGACATCGTGATGGCAAAGGACCGTTCCGTCATCACGTTCAAGTCAGTACGCCAAAAAGGATAAACGCAAATTCCCTGGAAGACTTCGGGGGCAGCCGACGCCGTCGCACCAAAGACAGCGCCAACAAAAAGATACGCAGGATCCTTGAACTTCAAGTGGAATACGCAGTTGAGCGCATAGTCGCGAATGTCCAAGGTCGTGGCCTCCGGATATACAAACGGAGTCTTCTTGTCCCACTTGACAGGCTTTCCATCGACAAAGATTCCCGAACCGTCACTATTTCCAAGGATTCCAAGTTCAAACAAGGTTCCAAAGAAACACCTGGACTCCAAGTAGGTGGAATTGCCAATGTTATACGTCACCTTGACCTCGGAAGAATCCGTCTGGAAACCGAAGTTCTTTTCGACATGGAATACGCCGCGCTTATCGCCAAGGGTAAAGCCCTGTTCCTCGAGCAAACGCACTTCGGAACCGCTGTCGGCACGATAAATCTGGTAATCGTACGGATCGGCAAGCATGCATTCACGGCCGCCGAGCACAAGTTCTATCTTGGTGGGCGAAAGATCCATATTAGGCAACAGGCAGTCCAGGAATGCCACAGAAGGCTCGCCATCGTCACGCCAGGAATTGAGAAGCGATACCGACGACGACTTACTGCAATAAGAACGCAAGACACCGCCTGCATAATAATCCAAAAGACCGCTGAACTCGCGATTCTCTACCGACACCAGTTTGCGACCCAAGCGAAGATAGTCGCACACCTCCATCCGGAGCCCGGAAAAGTCCGTGATATCGTCAAGTTCCCTGGCGGCAGAAATCAAGTAGCGGTAGCCCCATTGACGCACGTTCAGGCTCTGCATGCCCTCTTCGTTGCAAAGGTCCCTAAAGAACATCGGCGACATCGAAGGCAAAAGTTTTTCGCAAAAAGCCTCGAACTTCTTGGGTTCCAATGCATCTTCGGCTCTGCGGAACAAGCTCAGAAAGGACTTCTGCAAAAGATTGATTTCGGGCCTGCGAATAAGCATGTCGCGGCAGCTGCGCGCCGTCGGCGGAAGTCCTAGCTTGCGGCCTGCAGAAATAAGGTAGCTGAGCGAACCCTCGGAATTCAGCTGATTCACCGCATAGCCCACCGGCCAAGTCTGGATTTCGTTCGTCTCCACGAAATCCACAAGACGCTCGAAGAATCCGACAATCTCGGCAGCCTGCGGAGGCACGTTCAAGACAACAACCGCCGACTTGCCGCCACGGCAATAAGGAGCGGCAATGTTTCTCCAGTCCAGCGAATCATTCTCGATTGCTGCAGACAAGGCGTCGGCCACAGGAACAAGGCGCATGAAGGCTCCCTTGTCTTCAATGGTAAACCATCCTGAAACCGGGGTCGAACGACCTAGCGCATCCTGAATGGCCGCTTCGCTTACGAGCGCGTAATCAAAGCCAGAACGCTCAAGAACCGCAGTCATGCCCATTTCCCACACCAGCGAAGAATTGAAGTAACCCTGCGGCTCCACATCGAAGCACTTGTTCAAAAGATTACGATGGTTGTTGATCTGCTGAGACTGCACCGACTCGGGAAATAGCGGCAACATCGGATCGTAAAATCCACCTCCGAGGAATTCGAGAATACCTTCGCGAATGCCGTTCTTGATTTTGCCGAAAGTAAGAGGCTTCGCCTTTTTTCGCAGCATCTCGATCGTCGGACCATCCATAAAGATGGAACACTTAACAAGGCCGGAATTCAAAAGTACGTCAAGCCCATCCAGCAGATTACGAGCCACATCGCCAAGATTTTCGTAGGCAGTGGCCGGAGAAAGCTGGAGCACAAAGGAAATCGTCGGTTTCATAGTTTAAAGGATAGCAATTATTTAAACTATCACCACTGCCGCAACGAGTTTTTAGGGCAACGAACAGAATCCTCCGCCAAATAAAAGAGCAAATCTCCATTCAAGAAAGGAATTTTAAACCACTAGTCCTTCACGCAACGGACGGAGTACATGTTGAATATGCGGTAGGCATGCCATTTAGCCTTGTCGCTGGAACTTTCCGTATCGTTAGCCAAGGCGGCGGAATCGATCGCCGCAGACCAAGTATAAAGGCGGCCAGACAATGCGCAGTTGGCTTCTTTGTTGTTGAGGCAAGTGCTCTCCGATTTTCATCGTCACCTGCAATGCTACTGCTGGAAGGTGCGAGGATGTACCGGAGGAACAGCTCTTGGGTTCCGTCCCAGTATCGGAGCTCGAAGCAGGAGCTTTTCCACTGCTGGATGACGCACTTTCGGAATCGGCGCTGTAGGTATTTTCAGATGGCACGATGCGAATTTCCACTTCGTCGCCCTCAAACTTCCAGTACAAAGTATCCGCATTTTCTTCGCAGGCGAGTTCCGCATTTTCCAGGGAGCATTCGGATTCCATCCAAACGCCATCAAGTCGCTGCGACTTTCCCCCGAGCAAAATCTTGGTTCGTTCGACGTTTTTCTTACCGTCTTTTTTATCTACATACGAAAGCAAGAGCGTATCGCCACTGAATTCATAATCGCAAGCCAAGGAATCATAGCCGAAATCGGATTCATCAAAGTCGATAGTTAATTTATTCTTATTTTCGTCAACCTTGACGGAGCCCGTCAGGTACGCGCTCGCCAGGTCGAAGGCTTCGGCATAGCGGTCCTCGTTTTCCTTTGCGCTTTGAACAGTATTCGTGTCTTCGGTAAAGCCCGCGCAACCGACAAGCATCAACAAGCCACCAGCCGCCACGCAACAAGCCAAGCGAGCTATGCCCCCAAAATTAAGTTTCATCTGGATTCTCCTTTTTTTGAGAAAGCGGGAAAAACTGCAAATTCAACCGGTACACGCGATTGTAATCCTTCACGCCCGAAATGATTGAGATGATTCTCTTGCGGAAATTTTCGAGTTCAGTCACGAGTTTCGCGAATGTTTCGTCGTCGGCACCAAACGTTAAGCCAGACACATGCCGCTCCGTCCCCGGAAACAAGTTCGCCGCATCAATGGCGAGTTCCGCCATCTGCTTTTGCAAGGTGCGCATGGCCACAGAGACAGTGAGAGGATCACCCGAAATTCCCTTGTCAGTCTGTCGGAAGCTCCCGGATTCCTCCTTCTGTAGAATCCCAGCCTTTTCCATAAGCGTTAGCGCATTGCGCACCTCGCCCGCAGTCACCTCGGGCACGCACATCTTCGCAATCTCCGAAGGTTTAGCTCCCGGCATGAGTGGGGCCAATTCTCGCACCACAGGATTCACCCACGACTTGTAATAGTCGAAGGCCTCGGCGCCCATCACGCGTACGTTGTTTTCTTTCGCGAGATTCTGCAGTCGCGTAAGGGCATCCATACGAGCGTCTTCGTTAATGGCGTCGCAGAATTCCACGAGCAGCAAAAAGAAATCGTTGTGGAACCCCACGAGGTCCATCGCCGCAGCAACCTTTGCTGCCCCCACGCGACTCAGACGCGTCTTGCCGTCGCACACAAGCTTCAAATAACCCGACGACGAAAAACCGGCGAGCTTCGCGAACTCGCGCCACGAAAATACGGAGCTCCTCTTGCGCTCCTCGTAAAAATCGCGCATGTAAGCGCGATAGTCCATGTATTCCGTGACCTGATTCATAAAAGACCTTCTCGTCTAAAAATGCCTCCACGACCTAAAATTAAACATTATTATGAAACAAAACAAGCGAGATTTCAGCAAAAACGGAAATATTTTACAAAATTTCACATTTAGTCAAAAATATATGAAACAATGCGTTTCATATAAAAAATTCGCTTTTTTTTGCAAGCAAGTTCTTAAGCCAATTATCCAAAAAATCAATCTGCAACTTCGTATGAAACCAGTGTTCGCCACCTTCCATTACAGTAAGTGTTGCTTTTGTCTGCTCTGCAAAAGAGCGAACGTCACTATAGGAAATCATGTTGTCCTCGGAGCCGTAAAGGATGTCCGTAGGAACATTCCAGCAAATCGGATGCTCTCGAACATAACTCAAATACCTCCACGACAACGTTTCACCGAACGAGGTCGGAATTACGCCCTTCTCTCGCAGTTCCCCTTCGGAAATATTCGCCCATAACATCATATTGCAAACGAGTTTTTCCATATCAACTACGGGAGAGATAAAAAAAGCATGATCGACTCTCGCCCATGATGAAAAATCCGCACCTAATGCCAACATGGAGAAATACGCACCTATGCTGTTAGCGATGAGTATCACAGAATCGTAGTCTGCATATTGGGCAAAGAATCCGCGAAACTCATCCCGAGCCTCCCAAGGAGTCGAGGTCATGTAATCAAAGCCGACAATTTCATAATCATCAAGAAGCGGAATGTAATGCTCCGCTTCGGACGCGTTCCCGCCCTTTCCATGAACGTATATTGCAATTTTTCTCATGAATTTTTTTTCTGCCTCAAAAATCAATGTAGCGAGCAATACAAAAAAAAGCCCCCCTCGAGCATTGTCGCTCAAGGGGGGCGTGA
>JAKSIL010000025.1 GCA_024398815.1 Fibrobacter sp. | reverse complement strand
GAACTCCTGCAACAACTCGCCACCCTCGCCGACCAAATCATCGCCGTTAAAAGTTCCCTGAGCCAGCCGAAGGGAACCGATAACGTCATTGCGAGCGAAAGCGAAGCAACCCAAAAGCAAATCGCCACCCTCGAAACCCAAGTCAACACCCTCGTCTATCAACTCTACGACATCACCGATGCGGAAGAAATCGAAGCCGTAGGAAAAAGGTAAACTGAGAAATAGAAATAAAGAACCCTTGGGTTTTCAAAAAGGAGATTAGATAAAATGAGTTGGTTTGATGCTTGGTTGAACGGAAATGTCGCTTTAAGTGGTTGGTTCCCTACGATATTTATCTTTTTGTTGGGTTTATTTCTCGGTCGAAAAAGAATAAAAGACGGATGGACTGTGATTAAAACCAAAATTCATAATTCAAAAAATGCGGAGAAAGAAAATATTGTTGCGATGAATGCGGGGTCAATTGGAACTGTAAATAATTATTTTGGACAGGGCCTCCAAAACCAAATGCCAAATATAAATCAAAATTCTGCCGTATATAGTGTTGTAAATAAATTGGTTGATGAAAATGTGACGTTAATTTCATTCAATCAAGAAGTTCATGGAAATGAAAATGATATTCTGAATGATTTTTCTTATGTTGTTCAGCAATATTTGCAAATGAAAAATGGGTACGGCTTTTCACAGAATGATTTAGCGAATGTGAAAAAAATAAATGAAAAACTTGAATCAATGTTAAATCAAATTTCAGCACAATTTCCACAAAAGTTTGATGAATACTTTGTAAAGTTATACACATCTGTTTCTTGGGAAGCCTTTCTTGATGAAAAATTTGTAGAGATGGCTTCTGCATGTTATAGAAATAATTGGAATGACCAAAACGACTTTTCTTTGATTGTCGAAAATATTTTGCCCAAATTGCAAAAAACAGGTGATTATAACGTAGAAAATGATTGTTCACGTGTTTTACAAATTTTTTGGAATTCATTGAATGATGATTTACGGTATAAAATAGCAATTGCTTATTACAATATTTATAACGACGATATTTGGAGGCAAATGAAATTTCCACAAAAACAGTTTGCAGATAAAATTTATAAAGAATTAGGTTGGGAAAATATTATAAAAGAAATGATGCGTCCTATTTTGAGTGGAATTACTTCTGATGATGTTGAAAAAGTTGCAGAGGAATATCGTTTAAATGTAGAATGGCTGAAAAAGCAATATGATGAACTTCATGCAAAAAGGGATTTAGACTTAGATGATTTTGCGAGGACATAAAGATGAAAATTAATTCAATAAAAATAAAAAATTTTAGAAATCTCAATGATGTTCAAATTTCTTTTCACCCTGATACGAATTATATTATAGGTGAAAATAACATAGGGAAAAGCAATCTTCTCTTTCTGATGAATGTTCTTTTTTCTGGAAAGGGGTTTGATGAAAATGATTTTACAGATACTGATAGTCCTATTGAAATAGAATTATCTATGAAATTAGTAAATGAGGAAATGGGCTTTTTTAATGATTATTTTTCCCCAACAGATCCATATTTGGTCAATTTGAAAATAGAACAAGGAATAGATGATGTATATCCTTCAATGTACCATGTAGAATCAGGAGATTCGTTGCCATACAAGCTTTTAAAAAAGGCTCATTATATTAACTACAATACAAATGCCGTTCCCGACAAATCACTGCGTTTTGACGCCCCAAGAGGTTTGGGACCTTTATTCAAGTCAATAACGTCCTCTTATATTCAAACCAATGGCGATATATCTTTTTTGGATGAAGAAAAAATAAATGAATTAAAGAATTTTATAAACGAACATCTTAAGAAAATACATAGTTTTAACTTGTTTTCTGTTGAAGCGTCTATTGTTGAGCAGCCTTCTGATGTTTTAGCGAAATTATTTAGCTTGTCAAATGGTAATTATAACATAAATGAAGCTGGTTGTGGTGTTCAATTTATGGCTATGGCATCTGTAAATATTTTGTGCCAAATTATGGATATTTATAAAAAGAAGGGATCTCCTTTTTCAGAACAGTTGTATGAAGTCTGTAGTGATGGTGCGGATGGAAAAACGGAAAAAATTTTACCTTTGGTATTGGCGATAGATGAACCAGAAGTTCATCTACATCCGTTTCTACAACGCTCGTTAATTGGATACTATAAAAAAATATTGAACAATCAAGATGGGGATTTTTGTTCATTAATAAAAATGCTTTTTGGTATTGATGGCTTAAGTGGTCAATTGCTAATTGTGACGCATTCTACTGATGCTTTAATTGATGATTATAGGAATTTAATCAGATTTTATAAAAAGAATGGGAATACAATTGTTGTGAGCGGATTCTCTTTAAATACAGGGATTTCTCCTCAAATAGAAAAGCATTTAATTATGCATTTCCCTGAAGTTAGGGAAGTTTTTTATTCAAGATGTTCTATTCTAATTGAAGGTGAAACGGAATTTGGATGTATGCACGATTTTTCCGCTAAATTGGGAGTGTCTTTAGATGAATCTCAAATAAGTATAATAAATGCCCATGGACAAGGCAGTATAAAACCATTTCAAATATTATTTGAGAAATTTGGAATACCATCTGTAATTGTTTATGATTCTGATGTTCGTGAGGGAAAAGATCAAACTGATGGAACTTTTTTTACAAATGAATTATGTTTTGAAGTTGAACTTGTAAAATATCTATATACTCACGATCAAATCGATCTTGTGAAAAAAATTGCTTTAGATATGGATTCAAACGCAATGAAAAAGGTTCTAACTCAAGAATTTGGTACACGTTGGTATGGAAAATTGGGTGTTTCGATGGATCTTTTTGTGCCAAAGAAAATAGGAGAAATAGCTGAATCTAATCAAGATGAATTCTGTAATATGTATTCTGCATGGTTTATGTCTCAAAAAGGAATTTTATTTGGACGAACTGTTGGAAAAATAATTCCGAGAGAAATGATTCCTCCTTGTTATGCTAATGCTGTATTATTTGCACAACGGTTGTCGAATGAATGTTAGCTTAATTGACAAACTAAAGTTTTCACATGATGGCGATCAAAGCCAGTTGGATGTGATTTTTTCCTCTGAATCTAAACTTATTGTAGAGGCTCCTGCAGGATACGGAAAAACAAAGACAATGGTTAGCCGCGTTGGAATGATGTTGGCGAAAAACGGCGTTCCAAATCCAAAGAAAATATTGGCATTGACATTCAGCGTAAATGCAGCACTTAAAATCAAGCGTGATTTATCTTCAAATTTGCCAATATTAATGAATAAGGAGGATAATCCATGTTCTTTAGATAATAAAATATTTATAACAAATTATCATGGTCTGTGCAAAGCTATACTTCGAAAATACGGGTATGTATTGACGGATTTCCTTAGAAAAGATATAAATACATTTGATGTTGTTGATGAAAATACGCTAAGAAGGAACCCTGCTTATAATAGGTTTTTACCTGTTGAAGAAATGGGAATTTTCGAGGATGTTTGTTGTGAAATAAAGAACGGTAATATTCCCAATAGTGAACAAATAAATATATATTTAAGTACATTGCAAAGGAAATTGTTGCCACAGAATGTTGCTACATTTAATTCAATAATCCTTTTTGCGATAAAACTACTGAGAGAAAATATTGGTGTCAGAAGTTTCTATCAACAGTATTTCCCTATGATAATTGTTGATGAATTTCAGGACACAAACGGCATTTCATGGGAGTTGCTGAAAATGCTTGTGTCTCAAAAGACTAGTTTGTTGTTTCTTGGAGACCCTTTGCAGCGTATTTATGGTTTTATTGGTGCTTTCCCTAACATCATGAATGTTGCTGAAAGGGAACTTGGTATGAAGAAAATGGAATTAAATAAAAATCATAGATTTTCTTCTAATCAAGACATGCTTCTTTTTAATGATATTATTCGTTTCCATTATGCTAAAAACTTTTCTGCAATGTATCTGGGATTAAAGTCTAATGTTCCATATATATATTCTGATACATTAGATGGAAAAGTGAATGGAGTTGTTGAATTGGTAGAAAAATTAATTCAGAAAGAGATGCCTAAAATTGTATTGTTGTTTAGGGGGCGTAATGAATATTTGACAGATGCATTTGAAAGAGCATTGATGCAAAAAAATATTCCATATTTTTATGGATTGATTACAGATGATGAAAAAGAATATATTTCATTCCATAATAAGGCCCTTAATTTATTTAAAGAAAAATTTAATGAAAAGGGAATTGTTACAAAAAGGTCTTTTGATGCATATATAGAGACTTTGAAGGACGTCTTGGGAAATGATTTGTTGAACAAAAAGATACAAAGCTGTTTCTTGTTGTTGATTGCATTCAGACAAAAAATATTTTCAGATTATTCAGATCTATCTTCAGAAAAAAAATGTCAATTTGTAAAAGATGTTCTAGAACGGCGGCAACTGAAACAATCTATGGAATACATTGGTTCTAATGTTGTTTTAACGACGGTCCACAGTGCAAAGGGCTTAGAATGGGATTATGTTTTTATCTGTGATTTGGAAAAAACATGTTTTCCTTCTTTTTTTACATGCAGAGATTATTGTCCTAATTATGGTAGTGGAGGTCATCCTGTTTGTTGTCTGCCATATGATAAATCGACAATGAATATAAACAAAATGCTTGAGGAATTATCTGTATTTTATGTAGCGATAACTCGTGCTCGAAAGCAGGTATACTTATCTTTTAGTACAAAAAAAGTCGATAATAACGGAAACATTCGAGATGCTCAGATATCATGTTTTCCGTACCTTGAAGGGATTGAGTTGGTAAACGCTTGTAGTTAGAGGGGATGAATATGCTATATAGTGTAAATTTTAACAAAGAACAATTGAATGATGAGGGTGATTTCCCATATTATTTGGAAACCGTAGAACAACTTTCTCTCGAAAAACTCGGTAAATTTTGAGGTCTTCATAAGTAGTCTCTAATATATGTCTTTTCTCTACTTATGACTCCTTTTATTTTCCGAGAGGATTACACAATTGCTGAAGATGGCGGAAGCGGTTGGCGGCGATTTGCTCGTCACTCCCATGAAGGCTACGACCGTTCAAGTTCCGTACGATCTGCAAGATAAAGTGCAGAAACTGGCCAAGCGCGAAAAAAAATCCACGAGCGAATATCTCGCCGAAATTCTCAGGAACTCCATAGAACTTGAATACGATAGAAAAACAAGCCTGTTTGAATAAACTAATCAAATTGTAAAATTTCCTTAAGCCCCTTGCCAGTTTTTCAAAATTAACCTACATTACTGCCCGACGCGTTTCTCTATCGAATGGAGAAGTGCGTCTTTTTTTATATGGCTTTGCGGATTCTGCTTGTCGTATTCTTGAAGACGCCTCTGCACAATAAACTGCATGGAGGTGCAAATGAAAACAGAAGAAATCAAGGAACTTTTCACCAAGTTCGAGGCTATCGCAAGCGAATACCAGGGAGTAGAATGCTGGAGTGCGAGGAATTTGTGCTCTTTGCTTGGATACGCCAAGTGGGAAAGGTTTGAGAATGTAATCGAAAAAGCTAAAGAGGCTTGCACGCAGGCTGGTGCCGATATTCAGGATCATTTTCCCGGCGTTGGGAAAATGATCGTTATTGCTAAGGGCGGAGAGCGCTTGGTGAACGATTATATGCTTACCCGCTATGCGTGTTATCTGATTGCTCAGAATGGAGACCCGCGTAAGCAGGAAATCTCTTTTGCGCAGAATTATTTTGCTGTGCAGACTCGCGTGGCTGAACTTGTAGAAAAGCGTATGTGCGAATTGGAACGTGTCCGCGCTCGTGAAAAGCTGGCGAGAACTGAAAAGATTCTCTCTGGGGTTCTTTTTGAACACGGTGTTGATAGCAAGGGATTTGCCGTAATTCGTTCCAAGGGCGACCAGGCTTTGTTCTGTATTGACACTGCTCTGCTCAAACGAAAATACAATGTTCCCGAAAACAGGGCGTTGGCAGATTTTTTGCCTACGGTAAGTATCAAGGCGAAGGACCTTGCTGCTGAAATGACTTCCGTAAACACTCAAGCAAAGAATCTTTATGGTCAAATGAAAATTGAGCGCGAGCATGTTGATAATAACGGTGCTGTTCGTAAAATGCTTTTGGACCGAGGAATCGTACCCGAAAGGTTGCCTGCTGGTGAAGATGTGAAAAAAGTGGAGCGTAGGCTTAAAAAAGAAGACAAACAAGTCAAATAGAGTATTCGCCCTTAACATTGAACTATTAAATCACTATATTACTGTTATGGGTGCTGAACATTTGCCCATGTTGCACGAGTATCTGTTCTATTTGAAGGAATCTGCTGCTAAAAAGCTCCTGGAGGTCTACACTTATGAATGGAATGGGTGAAAAAAAGATGGTTGTTGCAGAACCCTCGGCTTCATATTCGGCAGCCCCCGACCCCTATAAGGATGCTCCTTCTATGCATCTGGATTTGCCCAATCTTTCTCGTTATGCGGATAGCGTTGGGAAAAAGATTATGGATCTCAGTGCGGAAGAAATCGAAAAATTCCGAATTTAAGACTGATGTGGATGGCAAAAACCTCCTGTTCCATTTCGCGAAAGGTGGTGATGTTGTCGCAAAAGTAAAGCGAGTGGGTTCGCAAAACGCCTCTGTTTCTGCCGATGGAACGCTCCGCAATGATATCGTTTGCGATTCCCCTTCCATGGCAGCGGCCCTCGTCGCCGGTGGCCAAAGGAACGGACTCACGTTCTGGAAAAACAAGGACAAAAAGGAACTGAAGGGAATGTAGAAAGAACTGGGTTTATGATTGAAGCGAAATGGAAAAAACAAAATTTTTCTGTTTTGTCACAAACTGTCAAAATTAAATTGTATATTTGATTCCGTATTACGACAATCCCTGCGACAGTCGACATAGACCTGCAAAAGTCCGTACATGCATTCGCGGCGGGGCGCATCAACCTTCTTGTTGATGTTGTTGGGTGAGCGTCAAAGCCCTTGATATTAATCAAGGGCGGATGCGAGAGTGAGGCCTATGGGCCGAACGGTCTGTAACGCTGGCAGGAACACGACCTGCTCGAGCGCGCGGCCAAGCCGAACGGCAAATCCGCGCTAGGTAACGCCGGGGAAAACCCCCGCCAACAGCGCCGCAAGATCATCCCAAAACATCGTTCAAGGTCAAAAATTTTGACCCTAGAGCAGGGAAAATATTCAAAAACAAGCCCCTATGCCTTTGCCGAACAAGGTGTTTATATGCTTATGGCGGTTCTTAAGGGGGAGTTGGCCGTTCAGCAAAGCAAGGCACTTTTTCGCCTTTTCAAAAAGATGAAGGATTACATTGTGGTGGAAAACCAGCAATTCCTTGGAAATGCGGAAATGGCCTGTTTTCCGCAATATATTGCAGATTTTTATTGACATTTGTCCTCAATTTATGTATTTTAACATCAAAACTGCAACATATTGCTGTTTTTGTAATCGTTTTTTTTTGGAGCGCTATTATGGAAGACATCGGTAAACAAATTTCGGAACGGCGAAAGGGGCAGGGGCTGTCGCAACAGGACCTGGCCGAGATGTCCGGCGTTTCCCCCAGGACGATAAATTCCGTTGAACTGGGCAAGGCGAATCCGTCGATAAGTGTATTGAGCAAGATTGTGAGGCCGCTTGGTTTTGTCGTCACCTTGACCGAAAGGGTAACGCATGAATAACTTCGGTTCGGCAAGTCGCAGGGCGCGGGTGTTCTACAACGATATCCTTGCAGGGTACCTGATTCAATACAAAGGGCGCTATGCGTTTCTTTACGATGCCGATTACGCGGCTTCGAAAAATCCCTCCATCGCGTTGGACATGCCCAAAAGAAAGCGCTTGTTCCGGGCACCCTATCTCTTTCCGTATTTTCAGGGGCTTTTGCCCGAAGGCGCGAACAAGTCGTTTTATTGCAGTCGTCTCGGCGTTCTGCAGTCCGACAAGTTTGCGTTGCTCTTGAAACTTTCCGGTCACGAGACAATCGGCGCGGTCACTGTGCGCGGGATGGTATAACCTATGGGCGTTTGCCATTGCTGCTTGAAAGAGACTGACCAGGATTTCTGCAGGGCCTGCTCGAAGGCTTTGTTCGGTGTTACCAGGTTCCACGCGACTTTGGATTATAGCGCGCCACAACTGGCTTTTGCTGCAAACGGTGAGGTCAAGAGAATTTCGATTTCCGGGGCGCAGACGAAATTTTCGGTCAGGGTGGAAAACAAAAAACTGGTGGATACGGATTGCTGCGGGACGCATATCCTGAAGCCGACTTTGCAGTCCATTTACGAGAACTGTGAGGATGCTCCTGCCAACGAACACGTGACCATGCTGATGGCGCGGAAGATTTTCAAGATTCCGACGGCGTTGTCGGCGCTGCTCTATTTTAGCAATGGCGAGCCGGTCTATGTCACCAAGCGTTTCGATGTCGTCGATAGTGGCGAGCACGCGGGGGAGCACCTTTGCCAAAGCGACTTTGCGCAGATTGCGGGGCTTGTTCCGGAGAAGGACGGCGATGATTACAAGTATAGGAGTCTTTCGTACGAGCGTATCGCTGAACTGATTCGCGAGAACGTGAGTGCCGCCGATGTGGCCGTAGAGATTTTCTTCCGTACGCTTTTGTTTAATTATCTTGTGTGTAACGGCGACGCCCATGCCAAAAATTTTTCGCTTCGCAACACTCACGAAAATCTTGAAGTGTACAATCTGACTCCAGCTTACGACTTGCTGAATACTGCGCTCCATATTCCGAACGAGCCTTCGCGTATGGCTCTGGACTTGTTCAAGGACGAGGGCGATTTCCAGACGAAATTTTATGCGGACAACGGCTTTTACGGGGTTCCGGATTTCATGGAGTTTGCACGAAGGACGAGGGTTGTCGAAAAGCGTGCCGAACGGTTCATCAGGCAGACGGTCGATGCGGTACCTGCCATGGAAGAAATGCTGGATAGGTCGTTCTTGAGTGAGTCGGGCAAAGAGAAATACAAAAGTTCCATTCGCGACCGCGCTAAGGCTTTATGCTTATAGGCGCCCCCTTGAATAAGTTGTATTTTTTTAGGGATTAGACCAAATTTGAGACAAATGAAATCTAATATGAAAAATCAAAAAACAATGCGCCCGCCGCCTTTTTTATTAGGCGGTTTCAAGTCGTCAATGCAACACGTCCGTGATTCTGTGCAATCTGAATGAAAAAAGCCTCCCAAGAAGGGAGGCTGCCTAAAGTTTCTAAGTTTGCACTTTCGAACCACCAAAAGTTGCAAATGAAACGTCTAGACAAAAACCAAAGATACTTAATTTTCAAACATATGCAAGCCGGGAAATGCCCCGCACAGATTGCAAAGATTCTTGATGTCAATCGAAGCACGGTCACAAGAGAAATAGAACGTAATTCCGTTGATGGGAAGTACCTTTACGAAAAAGCAGAAATGTTGGCACAAGGTAGGCAGCACGAGGCTCACGTACATTACAGGTATGGCCAGCAACTCTGGGATGAAATCGGCGGCATGATCCGTCAGGGAATGAGTCCGGAACAGGCAAGCGGGAGGCTATGTGTGGATAAGAAAACTGAACGGGAAAAATGCCGAAGAACTCGCAGACGCCACTATCAAAGCGTTGAGGCCTCTAAAAAAACTGGGAGTCCTCCACACAATAACCTCTGACAACGGAAAGGAGTTTGCGAGCCACGAGAAGATTGCGAAAAAACTGAAAATCGACTTCTACTTTGCGCGGCCTTATTGCTCCTGCGATAGAGGAGCTAACGAAAATACGAACGGACTTATCAGGCAGTATATTCCCAAGGGAACGGACCTTGACGAAATTTCAGAGGATTATGTGGACGATGTACAACAAATGCTAAACGATCGCCCGAGAAAACGGCTTGACTACATGACTCCAAGAGAGTATATTTTCAACAAGTTCAACATATTGTTGCGTTAGCAACTTGAAACCACGTTCTATATTTTTCGTTATGAAAAAGATTCTTGTTCTTGCGGCATTGTCTTTTCTTGCCTGCTCCGATGATTCATCTGACGAATCCGTGACAAATGTCGCTATTCCGGACAGCTCAGATTCTATTCCGGGCAGTTCAGATTCCGAGCTACAACAAAGCTCGTCAAGCGTTCTGGATGCTTTTATTGAATATGTTGAACCGCCTAAGATTTCTTGCGAGCCTGTAGAAAGCATAATGCTGGAGTCCGAGATAGACACTTCGTATATGTTCTATAGTTTTGGCTTTTATGGCGATGACATGATTGCCATACCTCAGCATCGTAACATGTATGGCATTTATGGCCATGAAGACGATGCTCCCATTGATACTTTTTATGTAAAAAAGGATGGCGAGGATTCTTGGCAAAAGCGCGCTGCCTTTGAAAATTACATGTACGACCAGGAAGGCAATAAACTTTGCATTGTGGGGGAGAACCTTGCCATAATCAGGGTTACTAGCGAGTTTTCAAAGGAAGGCCGGGAATTATGCCATTCCGGCGATGGCGAAAATTGGTCGTGCGATTCCTTGCCCGAAAAGGTGTTCCTTACTTGTGACGACAAGTATTTTTACAAGGGTGAAGAAAAAAGCGGGTCTCTTGCCTATTCGGAAAACGCGGTAGACTGGACTCCGATTGATTTCAGGTTTGATGGTGGTATTCATTCCTTGCATGAAACATTTACCAGCGATACGGCTCGTATTGTTGTAGTTAATTATAATAAGTGGAATGAAGATAGCACCGACTATGAATGGCGCGTGGCAATTCTTTATAGCAAGGATATGGTCTCTTGGGATACTACGGATGTAATGTATGGAGTCGCTTATGGTGCAGCCCGTTTGGGGGACGTGTATGTTTTGGGAATTGGTGCTGGAGGAACAGGCTTTGTCCGCTATTCGAAAGATTTAAAAAACTGGAATATAGCAAAGCAAGAGAATGGGGATTATTTTCCTATTACATATGAAACTTCGATGGCTGTTTCAAATGGTGCCTTGATTGTGGCGGGCACCTATGGTTACATTTTTACCTCAAGGAACGGACAGGACTTCAGGGTGTATAAGGGTGCCTGTGGCACAAATAAAGCTTATTCCAGTGTCATAGCGGATTCGCACGGGGATTTTTATGCCTTGCATCTTGACAGGAGTTCCCCTGACAAATATGAAATTATCAGGATAGTTGAGTAAGTTTTACATGTCGAAGACAAGTGAAAAGTTCAGGGTGGAATGGCTTGCCGCAGACCGTGCGCGCGACGCGGGCCTTGTTGAGCCCGAAAGTGTCGTGGCGTTCAAGGACGTTTGCTATGGCGAGTTTGGCGACTGGAACTTGCTCGACTTGTACTTGCCGCAAAACGCCCCGCAAAAATTGCCTGTAATCGTGAGCGTGCATGGCGGCGCATTCGTGTATGGGCAAAAGGAAACTTACAAGTTCTACCTGATGAGCCTTGCGGAACGCGGCTTTGCCGTTGTGAATTTCAATTACAGGCTTGCCCCTGAATACAAGTTCCCTGCGGCTCTGGAAGATACGGACGCTGTCGTCCATTGGGTTTTCGGGAATGCGCAGAAATTTAATTTGGATGTAAAGAACATTTTTTTGGTAGGGGATTCCGCCGGTGCAAATTATGCGGCGCTTTATGCAATCTGCTGCGTGAACGCGGCGTATGTAGGCAAGGTGCAAAACGCCTTGAAGGCCTGGTTCGGCGTGCCTGCAAAAATCGCCCCTGTCGCGAATTTTAAGCCGAAGGCCGTCGCACTCAACTGCGGCCTTTACGACTTGACCGAAGAAAAGAAAAATCGCGGCGATACGATGCAGGACTTGTTCGGGGAGCACCTGGACGAATGCTGCGAGTATTTGAATGTGGCGGACTATGTGACGGAAGAGTTCCCGCCGGCGTTCGTGATGACGGGCGAGTACGACTTTCTGAAAACCCAGGCTCCGCAAATGTCAAAGGCGCTTGCTGCGCAAAACGTCCGTTGCGTTTTCAAGTGCTACGGAAATGCGAGTACAAAGGAAATTTCGCACGTGTTTCATGTGAATATGAAACTGCCGCTAGCACATGCCTGCAACAGCGATGAATGCGAATTCTTTAAAAGCGAAATGTCGGTTTAATGTCGGAATAAAATTGGCGCGATTTTGCGGTGACCCGCACACAGCCTCGTCATCCTCGAACTACATTGCTCGTCATCCCCGAACTACATTGCTCGTCATCCCCAGCTTGACTGGGGATCCAGACGCACACTTCCGCTTCGTCATCCTCGAAGGCACAGCCTTCGGGGATCCATAATGTACCGATGGCACTGTCATGCCGAGGATGCTCGGCATCGCGCAAAGCGCGGAGCGCGGAAATCCAGCTTCAAAACGCTGTTTTTTGGAATTTCACCTACTAAACACACGAAAATTCCATTTTAGTGGGTGCGATTTTTGCAGAAACACCCACTAAATACCCGAAAACCACGATTTGGTGGGTGCGACCGCTTGCAAACGGACCAAAAATTACCCGTTTTGTTACACACAAACTAATTTTTCGCCCACTAAATACCCCAAAACCACAATTTAGTGGGTGGTTTCGGGCATTTTGACAGTTCGCGGGCAATTCGCGAGCATTTTCCCTGTCAATTCCCACTAACCGGGCAATATGTTGATAGCAAGACAAAGGAACACGCGTGACACATTGTTACGCAGGGATTGGCAAAAGAGATTGTCAGCCCTGCTCACCACGGGTCTTCCGGTGTTTAAATTTTAATCTTGAATGCAACGGACAGAATAGCCCAAATCGTTCACGCCATATTCAGTAATATCGCAATTTATGTCCATCAAAACGTTATACGCGTTCTTTCCATCTGTTGTCGATGTCCAGAAAGTAGCGAATCTGCCGGAATAGAAATATTCGTCCATCGCGGCATCTCTGTCGCCCCTTTGTCCTCCTGGCAGAGCAGAGAAACCATACATGTCAGACGACGTTTCCCATTCCGACCAGCCAGTCTTAGCTTTCAAATCACCACAGTAGGCGTTTTCCATAAGCGTAGTCCATTCTTCGAAACTGGGAACGTGCCAGCCGTCGGGGCAAATTCCGGTTATGGGGCTCTCGGAATCTTTCGGCATGTTCAGCGAATCGACAGCGGCGGCAAACGTATAAAGTCTTCCTGCAACCGCACATTTTTCAGGATCGTTGTCATAGCACCAGGAGCTGGCCTTCAAGGCCGGCGTTGCAACGCTATCGGCGTAATTCAGGTTTTGCGCCATCCAGACTTGATCACCAATTTTTACAGTCTTGTACACTTGGCCGTCACGAGAATCCTTCAGTTCGCCATATTCAATGTCAGGGTTCAAGCGACCTTTCAAAGGCACTTCCCAACTCCAAGCAGTTATATCAATCCATTTTGAATCTGTACAATAGTAGCCACGCTTTTCATCCCTGTTGTCAGAAAATTTCAATTCGCCTTCGTGCTTCATTGTACATGCAAAGAACCCTGTCCTTACGTCAGTTCCATCGACGAAAATCCAAGTCGCTTTTAAACTATCATATTTAAGAACCTGTCCACACGAAAAATTATCTTCTCTCACTTCACCATCGGTGCCAGGTTTCAAATTAAACTTGCCTATCGGGCTCCATTCATCAACCCATTCTTTATTCTTACAAATAAAGTTAGGCTCTTTTGCGCTTGTACTACAAGAATAAAAAGCAATAGAATCTTCCATAGCTTCCGTACATACACCATAGTCAATTTCAACACCAGAAGCAACGACCCAAGCCTTTTGAGCACCATCGTATTTATAGAAGTTTTCCGTGGAATCGTTTTTACGGACCTCGTTATCTGCAGTGGCCACCCAGCCATTTGTTTCAATATCAGCTCTTTCGGCCTTTTTCCATTTGTAATCTTTGCAGATGTACTTATCGCCATATACTAACGTAATATTTTTCTTATAATCCGTTTCCTTTGACTTGGTGCAAGACCCAGCAATACGTTCGACATCATCCATCGGAAATCTCCAAATCTTTTCATCCTCGTCGTAGATATAACTATTGAGCCACTCCCATTCGGGTGAGTCTATTTCCTTGCCGTCTTTCCAATACTTGTTTAAGTAATCAAGCGGATTCGCCTCTTGCCAAATGTGGTTTTTGCAAACGCGGAAATTCATCTCATGCCAAGTAGAATCAATATAGGCCCCAATGGAATCCTGGATATCCTCGACACACGCCCCAAGGGCTATTTCAACTTCGCTGGCAAGCACCCACTTTTCTGCTACGCCATCGTATCTGTAGTAGGTACCGGTAGAATCGTTCTTCTTGATTGTGCCGTCGGCCGCAGACTTCCAGCCGTTCGTGTAGGCCGTAGTCTCGTCGGTTTTTTCCCAAATGCGGTCTATACAAATGTACCACTTTCCGCCGACCTTCCCGATATTCTTTTTAAAGTTTTTCTCTCGGGCCTCCGTACAACCGCCAAGGTTCATTTCGACCATCGTTGCAACACGCCATTCATTCGACAGGGAATCGTACAGGTAAACATTGTCCGTCAAGTCGCCTTTTTTAGTCTCGCCATCCTTGCCGGCTTTCCACTTGTAGGTGTCTTTTTCGAGATCGCTCGCCCTAACCCAAATTCCGGACTTGCATATAAAACGGTCTGTAGTGCCGTACAAAACGCTTTTTTCGTTGGCAACGGCCCTCACCTTGCCTTCGTAGTCGTCGTCGCAATCACTGAGACCATAATTTTTGTACCAGAAGTTGCGTATGTATTTTTCGAACGGCGGGACATCGCCCAATTTCCAGCGTACAATGTTCGCGCGGATAACCCCAAGCTTGCTTGTATGGTCTATGTTGCTCGCCCAATTGGCAATGTAATTCTTGGTGAGGTCGTCGTTCCATTTACCGTCGGAACTGAAGTCTGTCGAAAAATTCGTGAGACGCTCCATGAAATCGGCTTCGGACAAATCTCCGAGCATGAGCACGCTAAAGGCCAGCAAGGCGGCGCTGCCTTCACTTGAGCCCCAAATGTTCAAGTCCTCGGAATGGTCGAAATCGCCTTCGATGCCAAAGGCGCCAAGGATTTCCTTTTCGGCCTGCTTCTTGGCCTTGGCAAAGCTCATGCCCGATTCCACGAGATTCAGCACACGGTCGTATTCAAGGTGCGTAAGCAAGTTGACATTCACGTTTTTACGGTCGCTAATATCTGTAATGGCGTTCAACGTGATGACGCCGCCGGATTTCATCCCCGAAATCTCGTTGCGGTAGTAGCCGTTGGCCTCGAGCAACGCATAAGGGCTCGCCAAGGAGACACTCTTGATAGAAAAGTCACCCCCGTCGCTCTGGATTTTTCCGGAAAAGACATTGCCAGTCTGCGCCAGCGATTCACCGTCAAGTTCAAACAACTTTACGGTGGATCCTTTGAGGAACGGCCCCTTTTGGCTGAAACCTTCGATGAGCCTGCTCGTCACCGCAGCCGAACCATTTGCGGAGTCCGCGTCTGTGGCGGTAGAGGAACTGGAATCGTCACCACAGGCGTTCAGGCAAAAAGCGAACATGGAAGCCGAGGCGACGGCGAGGATCTTTTTGGAAATAGCCATATAACACTCCTTGTACTATGTATTTAAAATAAACAATTCGGAGCGCCTTGACAAGTAGGTGACAGATTTTACATAGCTCACCACGGGTCTTCAGGGCCCACGAATTCAAACAGGAAGTCGCCAAGCAGCTCCTCTTCGCGGTAAAGGTCCTGGAAAGTGAAGTACCTTTCGGATTCGTCCGAAGAACTTGTTCTCACTGGTCGCCATGGTTCCTGCTATGTGGGGGCCGATGGTCCTGAATCCTATATGAGGGTGGTGTACGACACGCCCCGTTATACTGGAATTATGTTTTGGGGAGAAGTTTTCCAAAAAGACGGAGTTTCCGAGACCTTGGATTTTACTTTGGGCGATGTTAAAGCTGGGCAAGACGCGGATTTCGATGCGGAAGAATACTTTTGCGCGACTGCAAAGGACTATTTCCTGGTAGAGAATCGGCGGTCTCGAGCGACTTGTGAAAATGGTAAAATGCATATAGACTTGGGATTCACTGAGGTCAAAGACTATCAGGGATTGTCTTACGAAGATGTCGCTGTCGCTGCAGCATCGGCGTTTAGGGCAACGTGTACCATATTCCTTGAATCATTCGACGAAAGGGTGTATGGCGAAGAAATGCAGGCCCATTACATAGATGGCTGCAATGTGGAATTGTTGGAAGATGGAAAGACTATAGTTGCGGAACTTTCGGGAGACGGCTTTACGGCGACTGAAAGAACGGTGTTCGATGGCGCGGATTCCTACTCCGAAGATACGTATATAGGTGTCGGGGAGGATTTTATGGCCCAAATCTGTGAAGCGTACAAGAGCGACAGCGAAAATTACGATGTGAACTGCTCCGGCTCTACGATTAAGTACTGGACGCGCAACGAGACTTTCAGCCATGAAGAGTTGGAAGAGATGGAGGCTGGGTTCTGCCAGCTCATGCATTTCTCCTCCCTGGAAGATTTGATTTTCGCGAACTGATTTTGTCGGTTTCGGCGCTTTATTCCAATTTGGAATTTTGAAGTTTTTCACCTCTCCGTAAAAAAGTGTATTTTAAATTGAATATGCAGAGGTGAAGAATGGTTTTTAAAAAGTATTTTGCGTTGATTTTCGGAGCGGTCGCTGTGACCGCAGTGATTGCTTTTGCTGCCGAGTCGATGGTCGGTGAACCCGTGTTCATTACGGTGGACCAGTTCGGGTATCGCCCTGCCGATACCAAGGTGGCTGTTCTTCGCGATCCGCAACTGGGCTATGATTCCCTACAATCGTACACTCCGGGCACTTCCATAAGTGTTGTCGATTCTGCGACGGGGAAGGTCGTGTATTCGGGTGTTGCTGTCGTGCATAATGAAGGTAAAATCGATACGGCTTCGGGCGATAAAATTTGGTGGTTCGATTTCAGCAAGGTTGCAGAAAATGGGACTTACTTCATTCGCGACGATGCCGATACTTTGAAAAAGTCTTTCTATTTCCGCATCAAGGAAGATATATACAACGATATTTTGAAGGCTGCCGTTCGCATGATGTTCTACCAGCGCGTGGGCTTTGCTAAAGAGGCGAAGTACGCCGGTGCCGAGTGGGCCGATGCGGCGAGCCACACGCAAGATACCAAGGCGCGCCTTTTTACGGATTCCACGAATACGGCCTTGGAACGCGACGTAAGTGGCGGCTGGTATGATGCTGGCGACTACAACAAGTACACCGACTGGAACGGCAACTACGTGGAGGAACTTCTGGACGCCTATTTCGAGCGTCCGAAGGCTTTCACTGACGACTACAACATTCCCGAATCGGGGAATGGGATTCCGGATGTGCTCGACGAGGTCAAGTGGGGCCTCGACCACATGCTGCGTATGTATAACGAGGATGGTTCCGTGCTTTCCGTAGTCGGCGAATCGCACGAGAAGGCCGACGGTTCTGCGGCGACTCCTCCTTCGACGGCTGCTGGCCGCACCTATTACGGTGCGCCGAACGCCACGGCGACTTATTCTGCCGCGAAGGCGTTCGCCTACGGCGTCAAGGCCGCGAAGATTTTCTGGGGCGATGAATACGCGAAGACTCTCGAAACGGCTGCCATCAAGGCGTTCGACTGGGCCGAATCGCACCAGGATTCGCTGTTCTACAACAACGACGCCTCCCACGGCACCAAGGGCCTTGCCGCCGGCCAGCAGGAGCAGAACATCGACGACAACGAAAGTACCGTCTGCGTTCGTCTGCACAACCGCGTGAATTCCGCGCTTCGTTTGTACGAACTTACGGGTGACGAAAAGTACAAGCGGATTTTCGAAGAAAACTACGAAAGTTTCCCGCTGATGCACGGCTGGGGCGACTCCTACCGCTACGACCATCACATGACCTTCTTGCGCTATTACGCCTACGCCGATGCCGATGAAACCATCAAGAAGAAGATTGCAGATAAAATAGTCGCTCTGATGGAAAAGCCCGCGGACTTCGCCGGCGCCTTCCCGACGGACGGCTACCGCGCCTTCGTTCGTGACTACAACTGGGGCTCCAATTCCGCGAAGGCGTCTTACGGTGTGCTGTTCTCGCGCCTTGCCGAACTCAAGGTCCCCGGAATCGACGCTGCCGCTTACAACGAGATGGCCGAGGGTTACGTACACTACATGCACGGCGTGAATCCGTTCGGCATGGTCTATCTGTCGAACATGGCAAGTTACGGCGCGGGCAAGAGCGCCACCATGATTTATCACAAGTGGTTCGACGTGACAAGTGAAAAATGGGGAATCGTAAAGGAAGGCTCCATCGGGCCCGCTCCCGGCTACGTCCCGGGCGGCGCCAACAGTCGCTACAAATGGGATTCCTGCTGCGACCAGGGCGAAACGGGTTGCGGAAGCAAGTCCAATCACGAGCTCTGCTTCTCGCAAGAAATCCCCGTGGGCGAACCCAACGAAAAGATGTACCGCAACTTGAACCGCGGCTGGCCCATCGCAGGCTACGAAATCACCGAACCGAGCCTGGGATACCAGACAAAGTTCATCCACATGCTTTCCAAGTTCGTCGAAGAGAAGGGTGGCGAAAAGTCGGGTGATGATCCGACCCGCGTGATACTTCCGTCGTCCCAGGCTCCGGGCGTCGTGGCAAGTTTTGCGGGTGGCCAGTTGCAAATCGTCTCGACGGGTGCCGCCGTCCGCGAAGTCCGCGTGTACGACTTGCAGAATCGCGAGGTGGCGAAGGTCCCGTCGCAGGGCAAAACGGCGCATTTCGACGCTTCCGCACTCAAATCGGGCGTGTACTTGGTGCGTATAAACACCGATAAGGGCAATTTTGTCAAACTTCTTGCCAAAAAGTGAAAAAATGCCTTTTTGGGCTAGTCTTTTTTCGCCATAAAAGTGTATCTTTCAAAAAGGAATAAGCCGCATGTCTCATGCGGTGTTTTATGGTTATTTGAGGTTTAAATGAATAAACTTGTAATTGTGACTTACGTGCTCCGCGGTCTTGGTTTCGTCCTCGTGCTGCTCAGTCTTTTTGGCCACAGTATCATTCTTAATGTTTTCCCCGGCCTTGAAGGCATGTCCATCAATCCCATTTTCTATTCGGGCATTGCGGTGTACCTTATCGGGGCCGTCATCTACTTCTTTGTAAATAAGAAAATCCGTGCTGAACGTCGCCGTTCCGAAATCGAAGAGGCAACAGGGCGTTTGTTCAGTTCCGGTGACGAGTCTAGCGAAAAGTGAGAGTTGTTTTTCCATGATTCAGATTGAACATTTGCACAAGACGTACCGCACCGGTTTCACCATGAAGCCCAAGAAGGCTTTGAAGGATGTGACCCTACATGTGGAGCCCGGCGAGGTGTACGGCTTCATCGGGCCGAACGGTGCCGGCAAGTCGACGACCATCAAGGTGCTGACCGGTCTTTTGAACTTTGATTCGGGCAAGGTACTGGTAAACGGCATCAGTCCGCGCGACGTGAAGAGCCGTCGCTTTTTGGGCTACACTCCGGAACAGCCGTATTTTTACGATTACCTCACTGGGCGCGAACTTCTGCGTTTTTACGGAAGGCTCGTGGGCCTCGAAGGCAAGGAGCTGGAATCCCGCATTCACTGGGCTCTTGAACTTTTGCATGCCGACAAGGATTGGATCGATCGCCGCCTGCGTTCGTATTCCAAGGGCATGATGCAGCGTGTGGGCATTGCCCAGGCCATTCTCGGCAAGCCGAAGCTTGTGATTCTGGATGAGCCGATGAGCGGCCTTGACCCGATGGGGCGTCGCGACGTGCGCGAGGCTATCCAGCAGCTGAATCGCGATGGCGTGACCATTTTCTATTCCAGCCACTTGCTCAGCGATGTGGAAAGCATCAGCCACAAGGTGGCGATGATTGTCGATGGTAGAATCGTTCGCGAAGGGACTGTCGACGAGATTACGGAATCTTGCGGAGTCGAGTACCACGTGCGCACGCGCCAGGCGATTCTCGGCGAAAACTTGCCGCAGGGAGTTTCCTTGACCGGCCATCCGCAGGAATTCGTGTGTTCCGACGATGCCGCCCGCGACCGTCTGCTTTCTTACTGCCTTTCGAACGGCGTTTCCGTCGAGCGCATGGACCACAAGCGTCCGAGTCTCGAGGATATTTTGACAGAGGAGATTGCCCGTGCAGATGTTTAAGCATATTGGCGTTATCGCCCTCAATACATTCCGTGAATCCATCCGCGACAAGATTCTCTACAATATCGGCCTTTTGGCGGTGGCCCTTGCCTTGTTCAGCATTGTGCTTGGCGAATGGTCGGTGTTCGACAGGTCGTACGTAATCAAGTCGACTACGCTTTCGGTGATGAGCATTTCGGGGCTCCTGATTTCGATTTTCGTGGGCATCAGCCTTGTGCAAAAAGAAATCAAGGGGCGCACCGTCTTGACGCTGTTGTCGAAGCCCATCAGCCGCGCTTCGTTCATTCTGGGCAAGTACGTGGGGCTTCTCTCCGTGGTGGCGGTTCACCTGGCGCTGCTCACTTGCATCTTCTACGCGATTCTCTTGCTTACGGGTTCGAACCCGACGGCGAGCCTTATCACGGCCATTTACCTTATCTTCTGCGAGATGGCGGTGGTGATTGCGGTCGCGCTCTTGTTCAGCAGCTTCAGCAGCACGGTGCTGAGCGCTTTGTTCACTTTGGGAGTTTACCTGGCGGGGCACTTGAGCAACGAACTTTTGGAACAGGTTCGTTTTGCGGCGCGCATGGGCGAAATGGATGCGACTTCGAGCGCCATCTTCGAGAAGGCGGCGGTTGTCATCCATGCGGTTTTCCCTGGGCTCTACAGGTTTAACGTTACTACTTACGTGGTCCATGGCGTGGCTTTGCCCGACATGTATGTTTTTTGGAATTCCATATATGCCCTTGGCTATGTGGGAGTGTTTTTAGCAATCGCCAGTTGGTGGTTTAGCCGGAGGGATTTCCTATGAGAAATCAATACATGGCAAAGGTTCTCGTTCACAACAAGGTTGTGAGCGAAGATGTGATAAAGACTTATTGGGACAAGGCGACCGATGAAAAAGACATCGGCCAGGTGCTTGTCGAGGCGGGCGCGCTTTCGGCGGGAGTCTACCAGAAGGTACTCGCCTTTGTAAAGAACATCGAGGCGAAGAATGCCGCTGCACAGCCGGCAGCAGCTCCTGCTGCCCCTGCCGCATCCGCTGCTCCGGCCGCTCCGTCGCCTGTTGCAAAGCCTGCTGCACCGAAGGCGATGCAGGCCGTCGAGGTTCAGAGCGCCGCTCCGCAAAGCGAAGAACCCGCATTGCAAATCGAAGGCAACAACATCTTCGGAATGTCGAGTTCCTCGAACATGGAAATGGAGACGGTCTCCGGCCTTGAAACCACGAGTATCGCCGGTTTTGGCCTGGTCGACCTTTCAAACGACGAAGAGGAAGACGAAAACGGGCTTCCGTCGAGGTTCACGGTCGTCACTGGCGAAGGCGAGCCTGTCGAGGCGCCCGATACGCTTCCCATCAAGGCGAAACTGAAAAAGATTGTCGCGTTTGCCCGCAAGTTCGGTGCGACGGACATCTACCTGTTCGCAGACCGTCAGATATTCATGCGCCAGTCGGGCGCCATCTTCCCGGCGACGGAGCAGACTTTGAACAAGTCCATGCTCATGGATTTGCTTTCGGAGGCATCCGAGGGCTTTTCCGACGGCTACAAGGTTTCCATCGGCAAAAACTTTACCAAGTCTCTCGGACTTGCTGGCGTTGGCCGCATCCGCATGACGGTCACTTGGAACGACGTGGTTCCGAACATCGCCATAAGGGTTATTCAGACGGAGTCGGCTTCTCTGGAGAACTTGTTCCTGCCACCTTTCTGCAACCAGTTCGCAGGTCTCAGCAGCGGCCTCGTGCTTATCGCGGGCCCGTCGTCGAGCGGCCGCTCTACGACGATGAAGGCTTTTGCCGAAACGATTGCGGCTAGCAGGTCTTGCTACATACAAACTATTGAACGCCCTATCGAGCGCTTGATTCAGAATCCGAATGGCGGCCTCGCTCAAAAGGAAGTCGGCCTCCATGTGCGCACGAGTCTCGAGGGAATTTCGCTTGGCATCAGGGATGGCGCCGACGTCATTTGCTTCGATCAGCTCGAAACGATGGAAGAACTTTCGCTGTTGCTGCAGGCGGCCAACGCCGGAGCGCTGGTCTTTGCCGTGACGAGCGGTAACAGCATCCATGCGCTGCTCTCGAGGCTCCTGGTTTCTGTACCGGAATCGAACCGCGCGTCGTTCGCATGCTCCTTGGCCGAACAGCTCAAGGGCGTCATCGTGCAGCACTTGGTGCCGGTTGTCCAGAATCAGGGCTTGGTGCTTGCCGCCGAGGCTCTTCGAGTTTCTTCGACGGTGGCGAACATGATTCGCAGAGGCGATCTTTCGCAGTTGGCGGCTGCCATCAGCAGCCAAAAGGATCAGGGCATAACTTTGGACGATTCTTTGCAGAAGTGCCTGGAATCGGGCTATATCGATGGTTACGAAGCTTGGAAGCGCGCGTACGACAGTCGTCGCTTTGCTGCGTACAGACCTTCGGCTAGGGAGGCTTAACATGGCTACAGAAATCGAATCCTTGCTTGAATACGTTTTGAATATCGGCGGTAGCGAACTGATTGTTGCCGAAGGTTCTCTTTCGGCTGTTCGCCTGTCTGGAAAGGTTTGCGGCATTCCTGATGCACCCGAGATTAAGCTTGGCGCCTTGCGCGACTTTTTGGGCGCTGTCGATGGCGAATCGGGCACGATTGTGGGCGGACCCTGGGCGAATACCAAGTGGCGCGTTCGCTATTTCCGCGAGGCTCATGGAAACTCCGCCGTTTTCCGTCCGTTGCTTTCGGAATGCCCGCAGTTTGGCGATCTTGGCGCTCCGCAGTCCTTGAGGAACTTGCTGGGCATAAATTCCGGTCTGGTGGTTTTTGCGGGGCCTGCCTGCTCTGGCAAGACGACCACGGCTACGGCCTATGTCAGCGCCCTTTGCGAATCTGGCGTTCTTCGCGCAAGCCTTTTGGACGAAGCGAGAGAGTATCCTGTGAAAATAGGGAATTCGCTCGTGTTCGAAAATTCCGTCGGGACGGTTCCTTCGAAAATGGAGCAGGCGCTTCGCAGTGGTTGCGATTTGTTCTGGATGGGCGACTTCGACAGCGAAAATTTGATGCCCATGCTGAGGGCTGCCAATGCGGGCTCGCTTGTCGTGTGCACGATTACCGCAGGCAATTCCGTCGGCGCCATAGATGCGCTTCTTGCAGCTGTTCCGTCGGAATCCCGTGCGCTTGCCCGCACGATGCTTGCTTCGGCTCTCAAGGCCATCGTGGTGCAACGATTGCTTCCTTCGGCTGCCGAAGGGAATCCGGCCGTGAGCGCTTGGGAAATTCTTTTCAATTCTCAGAATGCCGCAACGTTTATTCGCAGCGGGGAATACTTTAAGTTGCCCTCTGTGATTGCCGCTTCTGCTGCCGATGGCATGCTTTTGATGGATGATTGCCTTGCGGAATTAATCCGTTCGGGCTTTGTCACACGCGAAGAAGCGGAAAGGTACGCCTCCAATGTGGCCCGCCTTGGGTAGACATATTACTGCTAAAGTTGTTGCCGTATTGTTCGCGGCGTTTCCGCTGTTGTATGCGGCTCCTGCCGATTCGACCGTCGCAGTCCCGAAGGATTCGGCTGTCGTATCTGCCGATTCCTTGAAGAAATCCGAAGAACTTCTATCGGCCATGCAGGCGTCGCCTTCGCAGGATTCCGTTGTCGCCGATTCCGCCGCAGTACCCGCCGCAGTTCCAGCCGATTCCGCCGCAGTACCCGTCGCAGTTCCTGCCGATTCCGTCGCAGCACCCGCCGCAGTTCCAGCCGATTCCGTCGCAGTACCCGCGGCAGCACTGTCCGATTCCGCCTTGGCGAAATCCGACGCGGTCGACACGACGCCCACCGAAGTCAAAACGAAGAAATCGGTTCTGTACTTGGGTGGCGGCGAACATTCCGCCTGGTACCACTTGGGAGTCCTCTACGCCATCGAGACATACGAGCTGCCTGTGGATTCCATAGTGGGGGCGTCCTGGGGCGCCTACGTGGGCTTCCTTTGGGCGAAGGGCGTCTCGCTCGACGACATCCAACGCATTCTTCTCGATTCGTACATGGTCGATGCCGTAGGGCACAATGAATTCGATGACCTCTACAAGCGCAGCGAACGCGAATTCAATCTTCCGCTTACTGCTGACGGAATCCCGAGCCTGCGTCATCGTTTCACGATTTCTTCTGATTCCAGCGGAAACCTGTATCACCACGCCAAAAGCCTCGAACCCGATTCCCAGTTCGTAAAAAGGTCGCTTTCAAGGCTCCGTCTGCAGGAATCGCTTTTGCGTCAACCTGCGGAATTCGTGATTCCCTTTACCGTTGAAGGCGCCGCCGGCGAAGGCGCAAACACTGCCGAAAATGTCTTCCGCAGTTTGCCGCTTCTCGAAAATACGTCGTCGGGCGAATTGACGCCGTTTTTAGTGGTGCCGTCCGAAGAAGTCCAAGGTCAGCTGGCTGTGATTTCTGTGGCTTCACCTGTGACTGTTTCTGAATCGAATGGCACGTGGAATTCCCCTTGGCAAAATGCCTTGGCGCAAAAGGAACTTCAAAATCTTTCAAGCCAGCCGGGTGTCGTCATAAGGGCGCACACGGTCCGCGATACATCTCGCAATGCGTGGATTCAAGCGGGTTTCTCCGCTTTGGAACGCCGCCTTGGCGAACTGATGGAACTTCGTCCGCGTAAGGTCGACTATGCGAGCCAAAAACGCTCCGTACTTCCCTGGTTCCGCTTCAATCCCGTCTTTGATAGTTTGTCTGCAGAGCTGCATTCCGCTGTGAAAACCTACTGGAATCCCGAAGATACGGGTATGGTCGCTCCCGAGAAATTTGCCTATGACCTTATCCAAAATCCTGTTTACGATTCCGTGAATCTCGAAATGCTTCCTAGCGGCGAACTCATGGTAGATGCTTCCGTGAAGCCGACATTTGACGTGTACGCCGGAGGCTTCGGCTCCAGCGCCATTGGCCCCAACGCCTACGGCGGCGTCGACATGCACTACGCCAATCAAATGGAATTCGAGGCGAGTCTTTCGGGCTTCTGGGGTGGCAAGTCGTATGGCTTCACACCCAGTTTAAGAATATCCAGACTCTGGAAAAAGAACTGGTCGTTCTTTGTCGGCTACGACTGGCAAAAAATCGAAACCCTTGAATCTTACGGCAACGATGCCCCTAGCTATTCAAGAATTTACGCCGAGAAACGCCGCGACATCAACGTGTCCATCGCTTACCAGCTCAATGAATTGCAGAAACTTTCCGTCAATTTCTTGATAGGCAACCGCACGTTTGACCTGAGCCCGATTTACTATGGCGACGAATTCGAAACCAAGCCCATATCGCCAAGTCTGAGTTACGAATTCGTCTCGGGCGACGGCTCGCAATGGTTCTCGCAAAAGGGTATAGCCATTTCTGCGAACATGGGCCTCCAATCCATCGGGTTCGATTTTGGTCGCAACGATGTCATTCCCATTTACTACACGGGCGAATTCGAGGCCCGCTATTCAGGCTCTCCGAGACCGTACATGACCTTCGGTGCTGCCATTGGCGGCGGAATCAGCGCCTATCACGACGATGGCAACGGATACGTGTATCCGAAGTCCTTCGATTACAAGGCTCTCGACAACTGCTATCGCCATCATGTGCGTGCGACGCCATGGAGCTCGGAATGGTACAATGTCGATTTGGCTAGCCACCACTTCGGCCTCGTCCGCTTGAATGCCGGTTTGCACTATCACGGCTCTGGTCTTTGGCTATACGGTGCCTACGTGCGCGACTACGAAGAAAATTCCATGGCCCTCTTGAACAAGGATAAATTTGTTCTGGAACCTGCCTTCAGACTTTCGTTCAAGTCGCTCATGGCTTACTTTGGAATCTCGCAGATGGTCGACAACGACAACCTTGGCGACCTCAAGAAATTCGACGATTACAAGTTCTTTGTCCGCGTCGGAAACTACGAGTTGTTCTAAGTCCGCTTGGGCTATTCGCCTCTGTTCTTTGCGGCGACATCTTTGTACTTGTTGTGTTGCGTGAGCGTTTCGCTAAAGAAGTGCGTTCCGCTTCCGTCGTCTTTTGCAACAAAGTAAAGTGCTTTCGTGTTGGCCGGGTGGAGCGCTGCTTCAATGGCCTTGCGGCCCGGGTTCGAAATAGGCCCCGGCATGAGCCCTTTGAACTTGCGGGTGTTGTAAGGGCTGTCGCTGTTGAGCTGGCTCTTGTAGATGGGCCCGGTCAAGTTTTTGAAGATGAACCTCACGGTGGGGTCCGCCCCCAGAGGCATGCCGATGCGGAGCCTGTTGTGGAATACGCCTGCAATCAGCGGGCGCTCGTCAGGCTTGCCGGTCTCTTCTTCGACGACGCTGGCGAGGGTCAACACGCGGTGCCAGTTGCCGAGAGTTTGCCACATGGATTCGCCGGACTTCGACTGGAGCTCGTCCCTCAGTTTCAGGTTGGCGGCGACCATCTGCCTGAGTATGGTTTCTTCGTTAGCGTCGATGGGGAATGGGTAAGTGTCAGGGAGCAGGTAGCCTTCCAGCGAGTTTGCTTCGACACCGATGGATCGGGCGAACTTCGGGTCCTGGACCAACTTGTTCCAGCGGTCCTCGTCCAAGTCCGGGAATGCCTTTTTGATGTACGCGGGGATTTCCCACGAGGCCCGACCTTCGGGTATGGTCACCTTTCGCACGGCGTTCTTGCCGCTCTCGAAAATGGCTACGATTTGCGCGATGGTGATGCCCGGAGGGATCTCAAACCAGCCGGCCTTGAGCGAAGGATTGTTGACCTTGCACCATAGTTTGAATGCAAAAACGTCGCTCCAGACGCCTTTATCTTGTAAAATTTGCGATACCTTGACCGACGAACTGCCCTTTGGAATCTCCAAAAGCACGGTTTCCGTGTTGTTCGAAGTGGCGGAAAGCCTGGATTTTAGGGTAAAAAAGCCAAAAAGGCCGATTACGACCAGAAAAATGAACGAAATTGATAAAATCTTCTTCATAGCGTAAAAATTTAAAAGAAAAAGCAACGGATTGCAAAAATAAAAGGTATATTCCTATTGCATTGTTGAATATTTTACCTTGATTCCGAGGAACATTATGAATATGATGAAAAAGGTTATGTTTATCGCCCTTGCTCTTTTGGTGGCCTCTTCCTTCGCTGCCAAGAAGGTCAAGTCCAAGCTGGGTGATGTGGATCTTACCAAAGAAAAAGGTGGTGGAGCTGTAGTTTGCACTGCCGGCTTCAATGACGAACTTACCATCGTCAAGGACAGCGATACCGACGTGCTCGTCAAGGGCAACTGCGGTCAGGGCTGGGTACCGAAGTCCAAGATCGAATACGTGGCACAGGCTGCTGGCGATAAGTCCATGAAATTGGAAGGCGTGGACGTGGTCGGCTGGCTCGATAACCCGAGCGCCGTGTTCGTGTTGGAAAACGATGACATCGACTTCGACGGTGTGAACATCGACCGTGACTTCAAGGAATACTTGCAGCACACGATGGACCGCGAACAGATGGAAATGCACAACAACGAAAACTAATCGCTGTCTCACATCGGTTTGAGTTTGAAACCCTGCGCTTGAGTGCGGGGTTTCTTTCTATGTGGCGCTTGAGAATATTCTATTGATGGACTGCTTTGGAAATTGAAAAACATCGACGAAATGTTCGCCGATGTTTTTTGGATGATCTGCTTGACCAGCAAGTAAAGGCTTACCCGTTTTCGCCTGTTTCGATTTTTTCTGTGAGCGGGAATATCTGCATGTTCAGGCGGTACACCTTCTCGATTTTATTGTCGGCCGAGGCAAGCGCCATGATGTTGCGTCGACATTTGGCAATCTCTTGCAGCACTTGCGCGAAAGTCTCTTCCGAGATGCCGAAGGTGAGCCCTGTGAATTGGCGCGACTCGATGGGCATGTTGTCGAGGGCGTCAAGAGCGAATGTTCCCATTTGGCGGTGCATGTTGCGCACGGCGAGCGGCACGAAATCGGCGTCACCGGAACTGAGAATTTTATCGGTTTGTTCGTAGTTTCCCAGTTCGTTCTTTTTCAATAGGCCCGCTTTCGTAAGGAACTGCAAGGTGTCGCTTACTTCGGCTGCTGAAATCTTTTGCTTGCAGGCGTGCGCGATGTCGAGAGGCTTTGCGCCTGGCATTGCTGGCGCAAGTTCTCGAATCACTGGATTTTTCCAGGAGTCAAAATAGGCGAATTCCTCGGCCCCCAGGAATCTTACGTTGTTCTGGTTCGCGATTTCTTGCATGGCATCGATGTGCTTTTTGCGGTCTACATCGTTTTTTGCATGGTTGAACGCCACCAGTGCACGGAAGAATTCCTGTTCGTAGGTGCAGAGTCCCATGGCTTTTGCCACGCGCTCTACCGCGACCGGACTTAGGTTCTTCTTGCCTTCGCATACGTACTTCAGATATACGGGCGATCCGAAGCCCGCCTGTGCTGCGAAATCGCGCCAGGTGAATGCGGACTTCTTTTTTCGATCGTCGTAGAAATCCTGAATGTACTTGCGATAGTCTCTGTATTCGACAATCGGTTTCATAATCCTATCCTCGAATTTATTTGACGGAGCATCCGTTGTACTTGCCGTAACCTGCAATATAGACGATTCCTGCATCGGGGGAGAAGTTCTTTATGCTGTTCGAACGTTCCACGGTTACTTCGATCCCGAACATGTTTTGGACGAGATTCTCGATGCTTGGAACTTTGGCATCGCTCGGCAATCCGGCGGTTTCGACTTCAAAGTCTTCCCACTTTATGTTCGCTACGGTAAGTTCCATTGAGGCGGGGATTGCGGCGTGTGCAATGTCTTCGCCCAAGTTCTCTCCGTATATTCTTGCAAGGAGCGGTGACGAGGATGCGTACACCAGGCAGAAACCGTCCCAGTCCGTTGCGTCGATACCCTCGCTTCCATCGTTGACGTCAAAGCCGGTTGCGATATTTGCTATGTCGTACCAATTGTCGTAACTGAGCGTGTAGGCGAATTTGATGCCCTTGTCGCCGAGAGTGCTGCTTTCGCCCTTGTCGTCGTAGACAACTACGTTTTGGTCGGTGTAGCTGTTGACTTTGCGTTCTTTACCCTTGTCGTTGTAGATGGATCCGTGGAATTCGTACACGCCGAAAGTAAGCGCGTATTCCGTGTCGCCGATTTTTGCCTTGGAGTCGGTGGCGCCGTTCCAGATGTCGGCCGTAAATTCGCTTGCGATGGACATTTCCTCGAATGCGAGGGATTTTATGGAGCCGTCTATGCACGAGTAGTAGCTTCCGGTGAGGTCGCTTGAAACCGGACCGTCCTTCTTGCAGTCCAGTGCGAGCGAGTCGTACTCGTAAGGGGTTACGGACATCCATTCGGAATCCATGCAAAGGTAGATTCCATCGTCGGCGAATTCTTTTTGCAGGGCGTTTGCGCTGGTACAGGGGCCGAGGCTTAGTTCCATCTCGTTCTGTTCGCGCCATCCGTCGTTGCTGCAGACGTATGCGTCATTGTGCTTCTTGCTGAGTTTGTTTGTATTCTTCTTGGATTCGCCGATGTTTTCGTCGCTGCATTCGCCGAGCCCGTAAACGCTTGTCCAGAAACTTTCCACTTTGCTTTCGAATTCAGGAATCGTGGTAGAGAGCTTCCAATCCAATATGTTTTTCTTTACTTTTGCAAGGTCTACGGATGAAATTCCGTCGGCGATGTCGGCCTTTAGCTGTTCGTCGTCGATGGATCCGTCTTCTTCCAAGTCCTGCGCTACGAGGGCGAGCCTTTCGCTGAATACGGCTTCGGAGGAATTGCCTTGCATGAGTACGGAAATGGCGAGCAGCGCGCCGTCGTTTTCCGTTTCGCCGAAAATGCTCAGGTCTTCGGCGTTTGCTGCGTCTTTGACGGAAATGTTGAATGCTGCGAGAATTTCCTGTTCGGCCTGGGCCTTTGCTTCGCTGTAGCTGAGGCTTTCTTTTTCAATAAGATATTTGATTCTGTCGTATTCCAGGTGGGTGAACAGGTTCACGTTTGCGGAACTGCGCTCTGAAAGGTCGCTCAGGGCGTTGAGCGTGATGGGTGCCGTTGACTTGGCGCCCGAGACTTCGTTGCGGTAGTATCCGTTTGCGATGAAGAGCGCGTATTTGGAAGAAAGCTCCTTGTACGAAATTTCGAATTCTCCGTTGTCGTTCTTTATTTTGTCAACGAAGGTGCGTCCGCTGAGGTCGAAAGATTCCCCGTCGATTTCGTGCAAGGTGATGCTTGAGCCTACAAGGAAGGGTCCCTTTTGCGAAACTCCGGATATTTTGCCGCTGAAACTGTCGCTGGCGGGTTCCTTTGCGGTCGTGTCGCGGTTATCTGTTGAATCTTTGTTTGCGATGCCGGACGCTTCTTCTGTGACGCCTGCAGTGCTGGCGCTGTCGCTGCAAGCTGAAAATGCACCTGCCATCGAGGCGATGGTCAGGGCAGAGAGAGTTTTGGTAATCTTGTTCATGGTCTTGTCTCCGTTCTTGGGTTCAAGAATAAATATATCCTCTTGTATTCCATTTGTCAATAGATTTAGAATACAAAATATAAAAAATTTTTAAAATTTCTTGATTTTGATTAAAAATATTGGAATTTTTCAAAAATATGGAATACAATAGGGACTGAAGAAGAATGTTTTGTTTTGCATATATTTAAATATTTGCATAGATTGGTGTTGCCGGTGCGACTTTATTTTCTATCTTTGTGTTCGTGAATTTTCAAAAGGGCATTAAAGACGGTTTACCGATTGGCATTGGCTACTTTGCCGTGTCGTTCTCGTTTGGCATTGCCGGCTCCAAGTTGCTCGCCTGGCCTTTCGTGACGCTCATTTCCATGGCGAACCTGACTTCGGCAGGGCAGTTCGCGGGCCTCCAGATTATGGCCGATGCCGCCGGCACGTTCTTGGAAATGGCTCTCGCTACTTTGTTCATAAACCTGCGCTACAGCCTCATGGCGATTTCCTTGTCGCAGAAGGTGTCGCCTAGTTTTACCACGGGCAAGCGTTTGCTGCTCGCCACGGGTATTACCGACGAAATCTTTGCAGTGTCCATGTTGCAAAAAGAGAAGGTGACGCCCATTTACTTTTTGGGACTTTCGACGCTTCCGTATTTGGGATGGTCGCTCGGGACCATGACGGGTGCCATTTGCGGCCAGATTCTCCCGACCATGGTCACGAATGCCTTGGGCGTTGCGCTTTACGGAATGTTCGTCGCTATCGTCGTTCCGCAGATGAAGGTTCACAAGCCGACTATTTTTGCAGTGGCCATTGCAATCGCGATGAGCCTTGCCTTCAAGTACGTGCCTGCATTGAGCGGCGTGACTGTCGGCTTCGCCATTATCATTTGCGCAACCATCGCTTCGCTTGCGGCAGCGTTCCTGTTCCCTATCAAAGAAGATGAATCTTCGGGTGCCGCAGAGCCTGCCGCGGATGTTACAGATAAAGTCAAGGAGTCCGAGAAATGACTTTCGACTTGACGAAATATCTTGAATATCTTTTGGTGATGGCGGGTGTCACTTACTTGGTGCGCGCGGTTCCCTTCATCTTGCTCCGTGGCAAGTTGACCAGTGTGTTCTGGCGATCCTTCTTGGCGTATGTCCCGTATACGGTTTTGAGCGCCATGACGGTCCCTGCCATTTTCTATGCGACGGACAACATGCTTTCGGCGGCTTGCGCCTTGGTGACGGCCGTGGTGGCGTCGCTCATGGGGCGCGGCTTGGTGGGGGTCGCTATCGTAGCCTGCGTGACTGTGCTCGGCGTCGATGGCATCTTGATGCTTTTATAAAAAAAACGCTCCCGCAGGAACGCTTTTTAATACCCATGTCCGGAATCGAACCGGAATAACGCCCTTCGGAGGGGCGGACACTATCCATTGTGATACACGGGCTAGGCCAATGATAAATAAGGGATTGCACTCTTAAGTATCATCCTATTTTGTGGGGGTAAATGTAGTAAAAATTATGAATTATAAATTATGAATTACTTGAGGACTGTGTCGCGGAGCAATCTCATAACTAATAACTCATAGCTCACCGCTACTAAACGATCTTCACGATGAGTTCGTGCGGTTCGGCATCCACGACGAGCGCTTCGCAGAAGTCGCCGACGCTTGCGTCGCCTTCCAGCACCTTCACGATGTCGTCGTTTTCCATGGAGTTCCCTTCGGTGCGTCCGTAGAAGTGGTATTCGCTTTCTTCCGCTTCCTGGTCGATGATGATGCGGACCTTCTTGCCAATCATGTTCTCGGCGTAGTCGGCGGCGAGTTCCTCCTGGAAGTCCGTCACGGCGTCGAGGCGTGCGCGCGCTTCGCTTTCGTCAACGGCGGGGAGCTTCATGCTCATCACGGGAGTGCCTTCTTCGGGGCTGAACACGAATCCGCCCAAGTGGTCGAACTGCACGTCCTGCAGAAGTTCCATGAGTTCCTCGAAGTCTTCGTGCGCTTCGCCGGGGAATCCGACAAGTACCGTGGAACGAAGCGTAACTCCCGGAATGCGCTTTCGAATCTTGTGCAAAAGGTCTACGAGTTCCGCCTTGCGGTAGTTGCGCTTCATGTTCTTGAGCATCTTGTCGCTCGCATGCTGGATAGGCATGTCCACATACTTTACGAGGCGCGGTTCCGTAGCCATCAAGTCCAGAAGTTCGTCATCCACGAACATCGGGTACCAGTACAAAGTGCGAATCCACGGAATGTTCGTGTTGTCGAGAATCGCTTTTAAAAGTTGTGCGAGCGTGCCGCCCTTCTTGCCCTTTTCACGACCAAAGTAAGTGGTGTCCTGTGCGATGAGCGTAATTTCCTTGACGCCCTGCGCTTCGAGTTCCTGGGCTTCCGCTACAATATCTTCAATGGAACGGGAAACTTGCTTGCCGCGAATGAGCGGGATGGCGCAGTAGGCGCAGCGCCTGTTGCAGCCTTCGGCAATCTTCAGGTAGGCGTGGTGCGGGAATCCGCCAAGGTTCATGCGCGGGAGGTTTTCGGCGTCGCAATTTTCCGGGGCGATGAACCCCATCTTCTTCAAGAGTTCGCCCGGCTTGTAGGTGCCGACCCAGTAGTCCACCTCGGGCAGTTCCTTCATCAACTCTTCGCCGTAGCGCCCGCTGAGGCAGCCCGACACAATCAATTTCTGTTTTGCCTTCTTGCCCTTCGCTTGCGAAAGAATCGCGTTGATGGATTCTTCCTTCGCGGCTTCGATGAATCCGCAGGTGTTAACCAAGATGTAGTCTGCCTTGGCGGCGGAATCGCAAGTGACGAATCCGGCGTGGAGTATTTCACCGACGAGGCATTCCGCGTCGACCTGGTTTTTGGCGCATCCGAGATGCACGACGAATATTTTGGGCTTTTTTGTAGGCATGATTCAAATATAGTTTTTTGACAATCCTCTTTGCAGGGTGTGTTTTCGTGTTATCTTTCGTAAGTTCAGCGGAAGTTAAGGAGTTTTTTTGAAGTCTGTACGATGAAGACTGGGACGAAGATGACGATTGGAAGTTCTTCTTCGTTATTTTGACGAATAAAAAAAAGAGCCCTTTGAAAGGGCTCTTTTTTTGTTGTTTGAAATTCTTATTCCCAGTCGTCGACAACGTCTGCGGCAGGTGCTGCAGGGGCCGGGGCTGCTTGCTGCTGAGGAGCAGGTTCGGCGGCAGGGGCCGGAGCTGCTTGTTGCTGGGGAGCAGGTTGTGCGGCCGGAGCCGGAGCTGCCTGCTGCTGAGGAGCAGGTTGTGCGGCGGGGGCCGGAGCTGCTTGCTGCTGGGGAGCGGGTTGTGCGGCAGGGGCCGGAGCTGCTTGCTGCTGCGGGGCAGGTTGTGCGGCCGGAGCAGGCGCTGCTTGCTGCTGTGGGGCTGGAGCCGGTTCAGCTGGAGCCGGTTCTTCGGCCTGTGCCTGAGCGGGTTCTTCGGCCTGTGCAGGTTCTTCAGAGGATTCTTCGTAGTTGTCGCCTTCGCCTTCAGACGGGTTGCCGACTTCGTCGTTGTCGCTGTTGTCAACCCACCAAGCGAAGTTGAGGGCTGTCAGGACTTGCTTGCCGTATTCCTGGGCGTCCTTGATAGATTCGAAATAGCCGACGCGAACGCGGTAGTAAGTGCCTTCCAGTTCGCCTGGATTTTCAACTTCTGCAACGTAGGCCTTGATGCTCTGTTCGGAAAGCTTCTTGACGATGCCGTCGGCGGCTTTCTTGGAGGGCTGGATGCTCACCTGGATTACGTAAGCGCCGTCGCTCTTGGGGGTGACGGAACTTTCGACGGCCGCAGGGGCGGCTGCGGCGGGTTTAGCTTCTTCAATAGCGGGCTTTGCCTCGTCGCTACCCGAGAGGGACTGTATGGGGACAAGTTCCGGTTCTTCTGCTGCGGGTGCAGGTGCCGGATCGGGTGCCGGTGCGGCGGGTGCGGGTTTTGCAGCTTCGACTTGCGGAACAACGTCTTCCTGTTCGTTGCAGGCCGTAATCAGTACCATGGCCATGGCCAATGTGCCCAAGGTGGAAGCCGAGAACGATTTCATTAAAATCTCCAGTTTATGGTTTTGTTACGCCAAAAATACGTTTTGGGTCCTTTTATGCGAAAAATATATATAAGTCTTTGATATTAAGCAAGTTATAACGAAAAAAAACATAGAAAAAAGTGACCGATTTCTCATTTTGGGCTGTTCCCCTTGACGATTTCACGATAGTTAAATATATTTGGGCTCTCAAACTGAATTTTTTAACCAAAGGATTATCGTGATCGGCGTTATTGTTAAGTCCAACGAACCTTTCGAACGCGCTCTCAAGCGTTTCACCAAGTCTTGCGAAAAGAATGGCATCATTTCCGATGTCAAGAAGCGTCAGCGCTTCGAAAAGCCTTCCGAAGAAAAGAAGCGCATTGAAACGGCTGCTCGTCGTAAGCGTCTCAAAGAGATTGCTGACCAGAACCGCAAGCGTCTCTACTAATTCCAATTAGTATATTTAGAAAATGAGTCGTCGACCACCGGTCGAGGACTTGTTTTCGTGTTTTAAAAAGGACTTTGTAATTTTTCGCCTGGGCGAGGCGTATAAATCGCCAGGAAAACTATGGCTAGCGAATTGCTTTCTAAAATACTCGACGACGTGAAGTCCGCAATGAAGGCTCACGATTCCGAAACCCTCGGTACGCTCCGTACCCTTCATTCCGACATCAAGAACGAAGCTATGAAGTCCGGTGCCACTCCGGCCCAGATTACCGAAACCATCACCGATGCCATGTGCGTCGACGTGCTCGCCCGCAGCGTGAAGCAGAAGCAGGAAGCCATCGAAATCCTCAAGAAGGGCGGCTTCATGGACAAGGTTCCGGCCGAGGAAGCTTGCATCGCCCTTTACCGCAAGTACATGCCTGCCGAAATGACCGAAGACGAGGTCAAGGCCCTGATTGCCGAAATCAAGGCTGCAACCGGCGCCGTGGGTCCGAAGGACATGGGTAAGATTATGAAGGAACTGCAGCCCAAGGTCAAGGGCCGCTTCGACGGCAAGCGCGTGAGCGCCCTCGTGCAGGAAGCGTTGAAATAAGTAGACAGTAGGAAGTAGGCGGTAGGAAGAATTGTGCTTTGCGCACAATTTATGCTGTCAATCTAGTGCGATTTTTTTTCATCCATCGTATTGTAATGCTCGGAGTCTGACCTCGCCAAACGGGGGTGGCTGGGTATCTCGCTTTTTCAGCCCTTCTCATTCTCCGCGTCGTCATGCCCGTCTTTGACCGGGCATCTTGTTTTTTTTTGAAGTGTGTATTGTACTTTTGGTGATTTATTTAATAAATGCTTGGTTTTATGTGAGAAATCGCAATTTTTGTATTGTCTTTGTTGCAATTACGTGAAATAAAACATATATTCATCAAATATGAAACCCATCGAGGAGTACCTGGATTATCGTGCGTATCTCTCGGACTACTATGCCGAAAACAAGAGGTGCCACGCTTTCACCTGGCGCGAATTCGCGAAGAACTGCGGATTCGCTTCTCCGGTGTATTTGAAACAGGTCATTGATGGTAAGTATTCCCTTAGTCAGAAGGCCGTGCCGCAGGTTGCCGAAGGGCTAAGGCTGGTGGGGTACGAACGGGAATATTTCACCTCCATGGTGGAATTTTGCCATGCCAAGGGGCAGTTGGAAAAACAGTCGCACCTGTCGAAGATGCTTTTTCTCGCTACGGAGCATTCCGTTGCCGCCGTTAGCCTTGAGAACATTCGCTTTTTTGAGTCGTACCTAAACCCTCTTTTGCGGGAGTTGGCTCCTGCGCAACCCGGCAAGCGACCCATGGACTTGGCGAAAATTTGCAGGCCGCAGGTGAGTACACAGGACGTTTCCGAAACGCTCGGGTACCTGACTGCTGCCGGGTTCTTGACTCGTGATGAAAATGGTTACTATCGGGAGGCGAATAAGTCTGTGAAAATGCCCGATACGGGGGGAGTGTCCGCAACTGAACTTCAGCGGCAGATGGGTGAACTTGCCATCAAGGCGCTTGACTTGCCTCGTGACGAACGTGACATAACAGGCCTTACGCTGGGAATGTCCGAAAAGTGCTTCGTCGAAGTCGTCAGGGAACTCGCGGAATGCCGCCGCCGCATTGTGGCTCTTGTGCAAAGTGACCCTGTGGTTGAAAAAGTCTACCGTCTGAACATGCAACTGTTTCCCATGACGTCAAAATTTTCAAACAAAAAACATCCCTCTATAAAAAGGAGGAAAAGATGAATGAGTTAGACGAAAGAAATGAATCTGTAAAATCCAGAAACTGGCCGAGAGGCTTTGCAAAAGCCGTTGCGATCTCTTGTCTGTTGCTCCTTGCCGCGTGCGGAGACGACGACAAAACCGCCGGAGGAACCGAAGAGGACGCAGGCGTCATTGCTATTTCCGAAAAGACAGTCTCGGGTGTTTCGCAGAAAGGACCGTTTGTGAATGGGTCTAGTGTAACTGTACAAGAATTGGATGGTGAAACCCTCACGCAGACGGGGCTTGGTTTCGAAGGCAAAATCAAGAGCGATTTGGGCGAATTTTCCGTGAAGGTTGCGAAACTTGCTTCGCAGTATGCGCTCTTGAAGGCGAATGGGTTCTACCGCAACGAAGTGACTGGTGAAAAATCAAAATCGCAAGTTACCTTGTATGCACTTACGGACTTGAGCGACCGCGACGAGGTGAACGTAAATTTGCTCACGCACTTGACGTATGAGCGTTCGCTGTATTTGGCTTCGGATGGAATTTCTGTTGGCAAGGCCAAAAAACAGGCTGAAAGTGAGGTACTCGCGTCTTTTGGTATAGATGGAGAATTTGCGAATGCCGAAGATTTGGACATCTTTGGTGACGGCGAACAGAATGCGGCCCTCCTTGCGGTGAGTGTGCTCATGCAGGGAACCTTGAACGAGGCCGATTTTAGCGAACGCCTTGCCAACTACGCCGCCGATATTGAAACGGATGGCAAGTGGGACGACGTCAAGACCGAAACGCAGATTGCTGACTGGGCGTCGGAACTAAGTTTAGGGAACGGCCTTGCGGCTATTCGTAATAATATCGTTGGCTGGAACTTGTCTAGCGGCGTACCCCCCTTTGAAAAGTACGTGGATATTTTCTGGTGGCAAAATTACGGTCTTGGCTCATGTGTTAAGAAACGCGAAGGGGAAGTGTTGCAAGCGGACAATACCTTGAGCATGAATCACGGAGTACATTTTATTTGCCGTGACGGTGCTTGGCGAGTGGCTAGCGATATCGAAAAAGATACGTACAAGTGGATGGATTCTGATAAAAAAACTACCTCGAAGGATGGTGATGTAAAGTATGGCGATGTCGTCAAGACCAACTGCTATGTTTTTGAAAATGAGGCTTGGCGAACAGGCAACAATAGTGATTGCTCTTTAGGTTTGCGTGGTTGCACGAAGTTACGTGCGGATACCGTTGGACTAGGAAGTGATAAAGTGTGGTATACGTGCGA
>JAKSIL010000024.1 GCA_024398815.1 Fibrobacter sp. | reverse complement strand
AAGGCTTTGTCCGCAAAGCGCTAGTCCCAATTCCGTAAAATGTTCAGCCAAGCCTAGCTGCCAAGAATGCGGAAAATCGCAAACTTAAGGCACAGTTGAAAGAGCTTCTTGCGCAGAAAGGCTAATGCCTAAATCGGCTTTTGCTTAATTGTCGTTGGCTCCGTAGATTACGGGGCCTTCGTCGTCTTCGTCGTTTGAAAATTCCGCATTGTCGGATTCCGGGATGCTTTTGGCTTCGTCTTTTTTGCGGGAGGCTTTTGCGCTGCGGTTCAGGTAGGCGATGTATTCGGCGTCGGTCATTTCGTTTCCGGCGTAGAACGGTTCGTCGGTAGGTTCGTCTGCAGTGTCGTCTGCACGGTTGTTGTCGGTATCGTTGGCAACGACAGACTCTTCTTTGAAAGTCTTGGTTTCGGCGCTGTCGGATGCAGGTTCGCTCGAGTAGTAAGCTTGGGCTTTTTTCATGAACTCGGCGAATTCCTCGTCGCTCATTTGTTGAGTCGCGGGCGCTTGTTCGGCTGGCGTTTCAGCGGGCGCTTGTTCGACAACGGGCTCGGACTTTGCGCTAGGTTCTGCGACGGCCTCGGCTTCGACGGTGGTTTCCGCGGCAGTTCCATTATCAACAGGTTGCGCGGCGCTTTGTTCCGCGGCAGTCTCTGTAGGCGTTTGTTCGGCAGCGGTTCCGGTCGAATTTTCTGCCGTAGGCTGTGCTGCGGCTTTTGCGGCGCCTTCTGCGGCATCGTCTTCGGCCATCATTTCGGCAAAGGGATTGTCGCTGACTTCGCTCAAGTCTTCGCGGCCTTCGAGCATGGCTTGCAAATCGTCTTCGGTCACGTTCCTGCCGCGCGTAGTCCACAGCACTGCTTCTTTCATCACGGCGGCGATATCGCCTACGCTGCCCGCTTGGCTGCGCGCAATGGCCTGGTTGCGGATTTCTTCCACAAGTCCCGGCTTCACTTCGGGGTCCTTCGAGAAGAACACCGTTTCGCGGGCCATTTCTTCGGCGTATTCCGCGTTGTTCTTTTTGCGGTAAATCCAGATGGGGCCAAAGAGCTCGCTCTGGCGGAATACAAGCTCGTCTGTCTTGATCATTTCGAGCAAGGCCATGAAGGTGACTGCCGCCACGATGGGGTGGCTGTCGTTATCGAGCAAGTCTTCAAACAGGGCGCGTCCGTTTACGCTCAGGTAGTTGTTGATGGCCTGCTGACGGTCCTGGATGGTCACGTAGTCCAGTTCGATGTGGTGGACCGTTTCCGAAATTTTTGTCTTTAGGCTTTTTTGGTAGGCGCGGAACAGCTGCCAGATGTTCGCATCGGCGAGAGTATCTTCTTCGTTTTGAGTCTTTTCTAGGCGCCCGCGCGAGAATGTTCCAAAGTTCTCGCCTTCCATGCTCTGCAACCCGCCGGCAACCTGCTTGTAGCGCTGGTACTCCAGCATCTCTTGCATTAGTTTTTCGCGGTCTTCTTCAAAGGCTTGTTGCAGTTCCGGGTCGCGTTCTTCGGCGGGGAGCAGTTCCTGCACTTTGAGCGCCATCAGGCGGCTAGCCATGAACAAGAAATCGCCTGCTTTTGAGAGGTCCGTGTCGCCAATCCTGTTGACCCACTTTAAGAAGTCGTCGGCAATTTCCGCGATGGGTATTTTGTCCAGGGACATTTCCTTTTTCTGGACAAGGTACACCAAAAGGTCCATAGGACCGTTGAACGATCCTATGTGGACTTCGTAGTCTTCCTGTTCTTCGACTTCTTCTTCGACCATTAAAGAGAAATATAGAAAAGTGTTTCTATTCTACCGTCACGCTCTTGGCGAGGTTTCTCGGCTGGTCCACGTCGTTGCCGCGCAAAACGGCAATGTGGTATGCCATCAGTTGCAAGGGAATGCAGGTTACGATAGGCATGAGCATGGGAATGGTCTTCGGCACCTTGATGATGTGGTCGGCGAATTCGTCAAGCGGGGCGCAGTCTTCTGTGGTCACGGCAATCACGCGGCCACCACGGGCCTTGATTTCGCGAACGTTGCTGATGACCTTGTCGAAAAGGGCGTCCTTCGGGGCGATGACCACGACCGGCATGTTTTCGTCGATAAGGGCGATGGGACCGTGCTTCATTTCGGCGGCGGGATAACCTTCCGCATGGATGTAACTGATTTCCTTCAACTTCAGGGCGCCTTCCATGGCCACCGGATAGTTGAAATGGCGGCCCAGGTAGAGGAAGTTGTTGGCGTTGCTGTACTTCTTTGCGATTTCGGCAATGGAGTCGGAAAGTTTCAATGTTTCTTCGACCAGGGCGGGGAGGTCCAACAGGGCCTTGGCGATGTCGGCACCGGTTTCAAAACTGAGCCTGCGCTGGCGACCGAGCAAAAGGGCTATCATGGCGAGCACTGTGACCTGGCTTGTGAATGCCTTGGTACTGGCGACGCCGATTTCCGGGCCTGCGTGCAGATAGACACCGCCGTCGCTTGTACGGGCGATGGTGGAACCCACGCCGTTGCAGATGGCGAGCGCGGTGGCTCCCTTCTGTTGGGCTTCCTTCAAAGCGGCCAAGGTGTCGGCGGTTTCGCCGGACTGGCTTATGGCGAGCACCAGGGTGCCCGGCTTGATGATGGGGTTCCTGTAACGGAATTCCGAGGCATACTCCACTTCGACAGGCACGCCTGCCAAGTCTTCGATCATGTATTCGCCGACCATGCCGGCATAGTAGCTCGTGCCGCAGGCGGTGATGATGATTCGGTTGATGTTTCTCAGTTCCTTGATGTTCGTGTCGAGGCCGGCGAGTTTTGCATTGCCTTCGGCGGTGAGCAGACGGCCGCGCATGGTGTTGCGTAAAACTTCGGGCTGCTCGAAAATTTCCTTGAGCATGAAGTGGGCGAATCCGCCCTTGGCCACGGCATCGGCGTCGAATTCCACATCCTGGACTTCGCGCTGCACTTCGTGGCTGTTCATGTTGACGATGGAATAGTTTCCATTTTTGATGCTTACGACGTCGTTGTCGTCAAGGTAGACCACCTTCTGGGTGTGGTTGATGATTGCAGAAACGTCACTGGCGAGGAAAAAGTCGTTGTCGTTGCCGATGCCCAGAATCAGCGGGCTTCCGCGGCGGGCGCCAATCAAGGTTCCCGGCTCGTCGCTGCAGATGACACCAAGACCGAAGGTTCCTTCGATTTGGGCCAATGCCTTGAGAACGGCGGACTTGAGGTCGCCCTTGTAAAAGCGGGCAATGAGGTGTGCTACCACTTCGGTATCGGTTTCGGATTGGAACTTGACGCCTTCCTCGATGAGTTTCGCCTTGAGGCTTGCGTAGTTTTCGATGATGCCGTTGTGGACGATGGAAATTTTACCGTCAAAGCTGGTGTGCGGGTGCGCGTTTTCTACCGTGGGGGCGCCATGGGTGGCCCAGCGGGTGTGGGCTATGCCAATGTTCCCATGCGTAGGATGTTGCTTCAAGGCGTCTTCCAGGGCGCTGATTTTTCCCGAAGCTCTGACAACGTCGATTTTTCCATTGTCTATGAGGGCGACGCCCGAACTGTCGTAACCGCGGTATTCGAGTTTCTTAAGACCGCCAACGAGAATGGAAAGGGCTTCATTTTGACCGATATAGGCAACTATTCCGCACATAAATAATCCTTAATGGGTTTTACACGCCAAAATATATGAAAAGAATGTGTAAAATTTAGTTTTTGTGTGAGTTATGTCACGTTTCTTTTGCTATTTTACAAGCGTCAACTTAAAAAAAAGAGGACTTTTTCATGAAGACTAAATTGATTGTTGCTGCTGGTGCCATCGCTCTTCTCATGAGCGGCTGCGATCAGCTCTGCCCGAATCAGGGCCCCAAGACCAAAACGAATTTGGTGACCGAAAAGGATAAGTACAGCTATGCTCTCGGTGCTCATTTTGGTAACCAGGCTCGTTTCCAGTTGGTGACCCGTGATTCCATCGACCTTGACCTTGACCTCTTTATCCAGGCTTTCAAGGAACGTTACAATGAAGATTCCGCTAAGTTCCTTATGAACGACTCCGTCATCTTCCAGACCTTGACCGACCTTTCCCAGTCTCGCCAGGCCGAAAAGATGAAGAAGGATAGCATTGCTGCCGAAAACAACAAGGCTGCCGGTGAAGCGTTCCTTGCCGCCAACAAGACTGCCGAAGGCGTCGTGACCACGGCAAGCGGCCTTCAGTACAAGGTTATCACCGAAGGTACCGGTGCTGTTCCTGGTGACTCCGACGTCGTCAAGGTCCACTATACCGGAACTCTTCTCGATGGCACCAAGTTCGATAGCTCCATCGATCGTGGACAGCCGCTTGAATTCCCGATTAACGCTGTGATTCCGGGTTGGACCGAAATGCTCAAGCTCATGAAGGTGGGTGGCAAGGTGACCGCATGGATTCCGAGCGACCTCGCTTACGGTCCGCGTGGCCGTGGCCCGCAGATTCCGGGTAACAGCCTCCTCGTCTTTGAAATGGAATTGATTGACACCCACGCCGAAGGCGCACCGTCTGCCGAACCTGCCAAGGAAGAAGTCAAGGCTGAACCTGCAAAGGCTGAAGCCAAGCCTGCTGCCGAAAAGAAGGCTGTGAAGGCTGCTAAGCCCGCTGCAAAGGCCGAAGCCAAGCCTGCCGCTGCTCCGGCTGCTGAAGCTAAGCCCGCTGCTGCCGCTCCGGCCGCTGAAGCCAAGCCTGCCGAAGCTGCTCCGGCCGCTGCTCCTGCTGCTGCCCCGGCTGCCGCTCCTGCTGCAAACTAAGCAAAAGAATTTGCTAAACGAAAGGTCCTCGCCTTAGGGCGAGGGCTTTTTTTTGTTAATTTATATGTAAAATAAGGTTGCGAACTTGCAAAAAATTTAAATGGTGCCCTCTTTTTGAATGAAATTTCTTTTTATCCGTCAATTTAACCGCTTGAACCTTCCGTTTTTATCCGTCAGGGCAAATCTTTAAGTCAAATAAATTTATCTTTACCGCATCCCGTTACATTTCCGCTTGGATGCTTCATGAATAAATTGATTTTTATGCTTTGTGTCGTTGCCCTTGTTTTGACTGGCTGCAACGAAGAAGAAAAGATAAACGCCTTGCAGCAGGAATCTGCAGCCCTTTCGGCGAAGATAGATTCGTTGAATTCTGAAATTGCAAAAGTCAAGGAAATTGCCGACAATTCCCGCGTCATTAGCGATACTGTGAGGGCCGGCGAAGGTCCGTTTCATGTATTTTCGCGTTTGAAGGCGCAGGTGAGCAACGGCGAAGAAGATTTGGGAAAAGTTTATGTCGCCATCCAGGATAGCGTTGAGTTCAAACTCAAGGTGGGTGAAACATTTTATGTGACCGTCGATTCCGACAACAGGGTGCGCAAGTTCCGCTATGCCACGAATCCCGTGACCGTCCATGTCGTGAGCAAGACCGATACAGGTTTCGTGTACAGTCGCATCGACAAGCCCGTCGTGAAAAAACAGAGCGTGTACGAAGGCGTCCTCGAAGAAGGCAGCACGCTCAACGGCATTCTTTTCAAGGTCGGGATTCCCGCTCGAATGGTGGGCATCGTGAGCGGAGTGCTTCAATGCAAGGTCGCCTTCCCGTTAGCCCGCCCGGGTGACCGCTTTAGAATTCTTTTGGAGGATTCGTACAACCAGGATTCCGTGTGGGTCGGTGGCAAGGTCATCTATGCGGAATTCGATGGTCGCATCGTCGGCCATCACGAGGCTTTCCGCTACGAAGACGAAGACCCGCGCAGTTCGTACAACGCCCACTATACCGAAAAAGGCGATGCGCTTGTGTTTGATGGGCTTCGCTATCCTTTGGAACATCTTCGCATCACAAGCTCCTTTGGCGTCCGTGTGCATCCTATTACGGGCAAAAGAACGGGCCACAATGGCGTGGATTATGGTGCTCCGATGGGGACGGTCGTCCATGCGGTCGCCGAAGGTGTCGTGACAGTTTCCGGCTACGACGACCTGAGCGGCAACAAGGTGGCCATTAAGCATCGCGACAATTCCGTAAGCTGGTACATGCACATGCAGTCGAGAGGCGTTGGAGTAGGTGCCAAGGTCTCTCCGGGCCAGGCTATTGGTCGTGTGGGTTCGACTGGCCGAAGCACCGGCCCTCATCTGCATTTTGGTTTCAAGAATGCCCAGGGCGCCTGGATAAACCCGCTTTCGAAGACCATGATTGCGACTCCGAAACTTGAAGGCGCCCGCTTTGCTCGTCTGCAAAAGCAAGTCGCCGAAATTCGCAAGCAAATCGAGCTTACTTTAGCGTCTCCTGCCATAAAAGCAAACGACACCACCGATGTGATGGTGCGTATGCGTCTTGTGGATTAATTTAATCGAAATTTCTTTTGCGGAAATTTGAACGTTTGGCGAATGCTCGCCGAATCGTTTAACGAAGTTTCGGCGACTTTATGATTTTAAAGGCGCCCTTTTCGCGCGGGAACGAATTGCTTGCGAATCCTTGTTTTAAAAGCGGCTTATCGGGGAAGCGACCGAGATCTTCGGTTCCATAGCCGGCGGTGCGTTTTGCCTTGCGCTTCTTGGCGAGTTCCACAGCCTTTGCGATGGCGGAATCCCTGTCGGCGATAGCGTAGTCTGGCAGGAATCCGACCTTGTGGTATGTGTCGAAATTCTTGTCGAACATCTTCATGGCGGTTATTCTTGCATACCCGTAGGCGTATGTCAGCAGGTAGTATTGACCGATTCCCTTGCCGTATGTGGTTGTTCCGACGACGGGGGATTTCTTGTTGGCCGAGAGGGCTGCCATAAGCATTTCGCTGCAGCTTCCGGTACGGTCGTCGGCGAGTACCACGATGTAACGGTCCTTGGCAACGCCATCGGTGGCATTGTACCATGCAACCGTGTCGATAAGTTGTTTGTAGTATTCTGGTCCGCCTGTAGTGTCGACTTCCGTGCTGAGCGTGATGAGAATAGTGTCGTTTTTCGGAAGGAATTCCGAAGCGATATTGAGGCATTGTTCCGTAGATCCGCCACCGTTCTGCTGAAGGTCAATGATGGTTGCCTTTGCGCCGCTCGTCTTTTCCAGGGCCTGCAAAAATTCGCCATAAGTGCCGGAGTCGCTCACCGTGGTGTCGGAGAATTCCGTTATCGTAATCATCGGGATGGAATCTTCAATGTTCAGGAACACCGTGGGCATGATATAATTGTTGATGGTGACGCTGATTTCCTTTTCGACGCTGTCGCGGAGAATTTGCAGTGTCACGATGTCGCCCACTTCGCTAGTGACAAGCCTGTCGAATAATTCAACGGAACTTATTTCAAGGCTGTCTACGCTTACGACGATGTCGCCTGCTTTCAAACCGGCCACTTCGGCGGGCGCCTTGGGATAAACCTGCGAAACTACGAGAAGGCTGTCTTCCTTTACGACTTCGGCGCCGATGCCCATGGCGCTTGGCGAATAACTGAGCCAGTAGTTCAGCGTCTGGAAGTATTCGGGGTCGTAGTAAGTGGTGTAGCTGTCCGACATCTTGCTGTACATGTACTTGACATCGGCGAACGATTCTCCTGTCGCCTTTTGATAATACTCTTCGTAATCGCCGAGTTCCGTCTGCGAGTTGATGTAGTAAAAGTCGAGGTAGTCGTAGTTGTTGAAGAACTCCAATTGTTCCAGAGTGTACTCGGTGTCGGCGGCCGCCTCAGGGTTTTTGCCGTCCATCTCGTTTGTCATGGATTCAGGGAGTACGATGGAATCGTCCGCGTTTTCGACGGAACAGGCATTGAGCATGAAAATGCCGAGCGATACTGCGGTTGCGATAGGAAAGAGTTTTGTCATTTGCATAAATCCCTCCGGGTTGAATCTATGACTATGGCTCCGCCAATGGAACTTGTTTTTCTTGGGAGCACGGTGAGTTCCTTGTCAAAAGTAAAACTAGAAGATTTCTTCTTGGATTTTGTACCGAAATGCTTTTCAATAGCGTCAATGGCGCAACTTGTGGTGGCCGAGCCTTCGCAGGGGTACTGCGGAATGATTCCCTTCTTGTGGTATGAATTTCCCTTGGGAGTCAAGAATTCCAGATTGGTGATGATGGCAAGGCCTCCGTCAATCGTATTCCAGTTAGTTTGTCCGATGCCCTTGCCAAAGGTGGTGTCGCCAACAACGGGTATATCGGCAAGTTCCGTGACGGCGGCCGCAAAAATTTCTGCGCAGCTCGCGCTTCCGCCGTTGGCTAAAATTACGAATTTCCCTTTTTCACCAGGATCTCCTGCCGATGCTACAGCCGAAGTCTTGTTGTAGGCGTTGTTGCCGTAACCGTCAAATCCGCGCCAGCTGCGGGTCGAAAGTGTACCCTTGCTCACGAACAAATCGGCTGCAGGGATGCACTGGTTCACATGGCCGCCGGGATTGTTGCGAATGTCGATGACTCTCGGCTTCTTGTAGTCTGATGTCGAATCCAGGTAGCTTCGGAGTTCGCCTAGGGTGCCTTCCTGTTGATCGTATGTCGTGAGCTTGAAAGTCGTGATGGTTATGAAGATTGTTCCGCTGATGGTGTCCACGAATACCGTGGGCGCATACACGGTCTCTTTTTTCATGGTGTAGGTGGTGACGGTCGAGTCCTTGAGAATTTCAAGCTCGACGTCCGAGGAGTAGTTCAATACGGAGTCGTACACGGCGAACGCTTTGTCTCCTTCCAATGAAATCCCGTTTGCGCTGATGATTATTCCATATCTCGGGACGCCCGCCCTTGCCGCCGGCGATTCCGGATAGACTCGATAGACGACGACCGGATAATTTTGCATGGCGTAGGCGTACTCGATGCCGATGTCGCCTTCGACCATGCTTGTGTTTATGCTGATGGCTGCGGATTCACTTTTTGATGGCGGCACGTAGCGCGTGTAGCCGTCTTCCAATTTTTCGTACAAGGCTTGAACGGAATCCCCGTGTTCGGGCAAATCCGCAAGCTCGTCTTCGTAAAGGTACGTCTTTTGCAAAAGCCAGTAGTTGTACTCGTACTCCGAAGGAGTTCCTGTAGCTTTGACCGGCTCCATAAGGTCGCTGCATCCAACTAGGGATAGCAGCAACAACGTAATCAACAGGCGCGTCCGCATTACCTAGACTACTGGTCTATGCTCAGACCAGCCTTTTCGAGCAGTACGCGAGGTACGCCGACTTCCATGGGGTTCTCGATAATGGAAATGGTCTTGAGGCTTTCGCATTCGGCGAGGCTTTCGGGGAGCGTGTCCAGCTGGTTCGCGTCGAGCACGAGTTCGCGCAGCTTCGAGAGCTTGCTGAATTCCGACGGGATGGTCGCGAGGTGGTTCCCGGAAATCATGAAGATTTCAAGGTTCGAAAGCTGGCTCAGGGCGCTGGGGACGCTGGTCAGGTCGTTGTTGTCGAGGTAGAGCTTTACGACGCTTTCCATGTTGCCAAGCGTTGCGGGGATTTCGGAGAGCATGTTGTCGTGCAAGGAGAGCTTGACGACCTTCTTCCAGTTGCCGATGGACTGGGGCAAGTCAAGCAGCTGGTTTTTCGCGATGTTCACCGTGTGCAGATTCACGAGGTTTCCGACCGACTCCGGTAGTTCGGAAAGGCTGTTGTAGCCCAAGTACAGGTTTTCGAGCTTGGTGAGGTTGCCGATAGTTTCGGGCAGTTCCATCAGGTCGTTTTCGCTGACCGAAAGGCTCTTGAGGTTGACGAGCTTTCCGAGTTCATCGGGAAGTTCCACCAGCTTGTTGCGGTCCAGGTTCAAGTCTTCGAGAGTGTCGATTTCAAAAAGTTCAGGGGGCAAAATGCGGAGCCCCTGTTGGGAAAGGTCCAGGGACTTGGCCTTTTCTGCTTTTGCCTTTGCAATAATATCTATCAAATTCATGTAAATCTCCTCGTTTTCTGTCTACGTTTAAATCATAGCTTTTTTGTAGAAAATGGAAGAATGGACCTATAAAAAAAAGCGAAAAATACGATTTTTATACATTTGTGCACTGAAAATTTTACTAAAAATGGGCTTTTTACAAAAGATTTGCTATTTTTTTGGTCAAAATGGTGCATTTGAAACTATTTTTAAGGTGCTAATTACGATACGGGTACAATATGTAATAATATTGTATCGTGGTGAAGCTATAATTGAGGAAAAAATGGAACTTACAAAATCGCAGGAACGCCGCTTAGCATTTGTCGCAAGCCTCTTGAGCTTGAATCCCAATGACCCTAACGACCGAATAAAGGCACTCCGGCATCTGAATCTCGACGATAACGGATGCTTTCACGGATTCCAGTATTCACAGGGCTTTATGGAATTCTTCATATTCCTGGACGAAGACACTCCCCTCGAAAAGGTTGTTGCCCATCTGAATGCCGACTTGAAGCAGCTTCAGATTGCCGTTTTCCGCACTAGCGACCCTACAAATCCGTTCTTCCTTTCCCTTCGTGAAGAAGCCGACCCGTGGGCGGTCAACAAGATTAGCGAAGAAGAAGAATCCGAAGAGGACGATGGCGCACCGGCCAGCCGTCCGTACATGGAAACTCTTGAAATTACAGTGCTCCGCACTCGCTCCAGCCGTGATGTTACCGACAGTGAACTTGAACGTACCCTCAAGGATATGCGTCGTAAGCTGAACCTTTGGAAGAACGACGTCAAGGCGAAACTTGAAATCATTGCAGAACACGACGATCTTACCCGTGACTTCCGTTCTGCAGACGACAAGCTTGAAATCGTGATGGATTCCGAACCGCTCCATCTGACTAGCGACCACGGCGAACTGTTCCTCGGTTTCTGCCCCATCCGCACCATTTTCGATTACCACGTGAATTTGGGCAAGCGCCTCAAGACGAAGCACAACATGGCTATCGTCTCGAGCAACATTCGTACCTACCTGGGTAACTTGACCCACACGAACGCAGCCCTTATCGATGCTTTCCAGACGATGGAAAGAAACGACGACATGAATGTGAACGTCGATGACTTCCCGTTCCTCCACAACGGCATGACCCTTACGGGCGATGACCTGCGTCTCAAGGATCGCGATGGCAAGAAGGTTCTTTTCATTGAACGTCCCAAGATTATTAACGGTGCCCAGTCCCTCTTCACATACGAACAGTATGCCAAGAAGAGCAAGAAGCCCGTGAATCCTCAGGTGCTGGTCAAGGTCGTCGTGCCTTACCAGGGTGCCGACAACTTCTTGAACCAGGTGACCATGGCCAACAACCGCCAGAACCCCGTGTTCAGCTACCACCTGCGTGCAGCCGATGACCTGCAATTCTTCATTTGGCAGCGCTATCAGGAAGAAGGCTTTACCTACGTCTACAAGGACGGCGTGCGTCTCAAGGCCCGTACCCGTAAGCTCGAAGTGCGCATGCGCCCCGAACTTGCAAAGACTTTGTTCATGATGGATGGCAAGCTCAGCGAATGCCGCTCGAGCGATTGCATCTTCGATAAGGAAACCCTTTACCAGCGTTGCTTCGGCGCATTTATCCGCGTGGCTCCTGAAAAGGAAAAAGACTTTGTTCGTAAGACCATCGCCTTCACCAAGGCATGGCAGCTTTTGAGCCGTCTCCCGATCAAGATCCGCAAGGTGACTCCGGGCAAGGGCGTTTCTATCGAAGCTAACGACGATAACCCGCTGACAAAGATTACCTTCAATGGTCGTCTTGAAGACAAGTTCCTTTTCCGCAGTGCCGTGAAGGACTTGGTCGTTGCCTTGGCTCTTCGCCACTGGCTAGTCTTCGGCAATCCGATTCAGGACTTCGAGTGGCTCGTTGAAAACGAACTCAACTTCAACGATTCCATTCTCAAGTATGCCTCCAAGATTTATACCGAAGATTTCAAGACTATCCTTATCAATGAATTCAAGGATAATCCGGCTTACTACGATACCATCACGACCATCGACAAGGATTCCGGCGAATCCGTGGAACGTCGTTTGTGGAAGGGTTTTGCCAACACGGCTACCTACGACAAGATGATGGAATTCCTGGTCAAGAAAAACCCGACTTGGCAAAAGTGCATGGGCGGTATCGAGGCCTTTATCTAGGCTTTCGTATAAAGTGTCTTAAAAGCCCGTGGTTATGCGACCGCGGGCTTTTTTTTGTGCGAAATTTTGCTAATTTCCCCGAAAATCAACCTTTTATTGAATTTGAGAGCCTCAAATTCTGTATTTTGTGATAGTTGAGTTTGAAAAGGTCTAAACATAGACCCTTAGTGGGTTTGTTCTCTGCTTGCCAGGTGTTGCTCTTGGCGAGCGGATTGGCGCTTGCCCAGTCCGACTCTGTGACTGTGCAGTCCGAAGAGCAGACTCCCGATCCGGCAGAAACGGAATGGCAGCCCACTTATCAGTACATGGCTTTGCCTCCGTCTGCGACTCCCTTGAACAGTCTTTTGCCTTTCGGCGGTATCGGGGCTTCCCCTAGACTCATGAAGACGACCAAGGGGCAGGTGTTCAGCCACGACATCAACATCGCGACTCGTGAACTGGACGTGAGCGAAAAGCGCGTGAATGCGGTCTCCAGGGATACGACTACGCTTTGGACGGCGCACTATCCGGAACTTACGGATTACGTGTCCGACATGTACGACGTGGGCCGCAAGAACCTTTGGCTTAATGGACTTGTTGGGCAAAAGGACGAAGGCTACGAAGCCCCTGAGACGGGCTCGATGTTCGACATCACGATTCCTGTGAACATGCCTGCCTGGATGAAGGACTTTGGCTTGGACAAGCCGAAACTCATGCTCCAGGGTACCATGGATATTCGATTGAAGGGCTATGGCGAAAAGGACGATGCCGAAGGCAGCACCAACACGAGCTTGTGGCCGTCACCGACACTGACCTACGATCCTAGCTTCATGGTCAAGGGAAAAATCGGCCCGTACATTACGGTTGAAATCAACAACGTAGAAAGCGGCCTCGGCGTGCAGAACCAGGTTCGCGTGGTTTACGAGGAATCGTACAAGGACGAATTCGAGGACTACATTTTGCAGCGTGTGGAAGCGGGTACGACTTCGCTTTCGCTGACGGGTACGGAACTTACCGGTTATTCCGAAAACCACCAGGGTTTGTTCGGTATCAAGGCTGAATGGAAGTTAGGTGATTGGCGCCTTACGACGATTGCTTCGCAGGATGGTGGCAGTCAGGAAGAATACACGATTAATGCGAGCGAGTCCACTACGGAATTCCAGGTGCTCGACAAGCAGTTCATTGCCTACCGCTATTACTTCTTGAACCAAGAGGCGAGGACCAACTACATAAATGCTGCCGTTGCAGGAAACATGTCTCCCGGCTATCGCGTGTCGGATTTGAAATTGTACAAGCGCAGCTCGCTGAATACGTCCAAGGATGTTTACGACAGCGTGTTCGTGGTCTACAAGACCCGCAGCGGAAAGACTGTTGAAAAGCTTGTGGAGCGCATGATTGAAATCCCGTCGACCGATTACGAGTACGATTCCAAGACGGGTATCGTCAAGATAAACGGAATCAATCGCAATACGCTCGTGGCGGCCAGCTGGAGTAAAGATGGCAAGGGCGACGGCACTGGACGTGTCGGATCGACTATCAGCAAGGGCTCCAGGGTGGTGCTTATCCAATGGGACGCCCAGCTTTCGGAACTGGAAGACATCGACAAGCTTATGCTTCGTAACGTGTATTCCATTGGCATTAGCGATGGAAGCGCAAGTAGCTTTGTGCTGCGCATGAAAAATAAGTCGGGCGTGACGGGCGACTTCCTTAAAAAGTTGGGGCTTGCCGACGACAAGACCGGAAGTCCGCTGGTGAACGACGCTACGATTTTCAAGAAGGATGCTAGCGGTAACTATACGGGCGAAATGTGGCTCCCCTGCCGTTCCGTGAAGGATTCCGTCTATAAGGACAAGGGATCCAAGGCAACGGAAATGGCTATCCAGAACTGCTTGGAACCTTTGCGCTTGTTGGATTCCACGTCGGCGGTGAGCCAGCTCTATGATTTGCCTGTGTACAACTTGAACCGCTATACGAGCAAGTTCTATTTCGAATCTGTGGGAAAGCGCAGAAATTCTACGATTAGCGTTCGCGATCCGAATTCCAGTTATTCCGTGAGTGCCGGTTCGTGCATGGATATTTCTCCGGGTACTGAAAAGTTGACCGCAGGTTCTACTGTGCTTACTCGCGGCACTGACTACGAAGTGAACTACGAACTGGGACAGATTGAACTTTTGAGCGAACGCGCCCTTGACCCCAACAAGGAAATCAAGGTGACGTTCGAATGCGAACCGCTTTTTGAAATCGACAACAAACTGCTTTTGGGTGCTCGTGCCGAACTTCCTTTGGAACGCTATGGCTTTGGTGACGGTTCCGTGTTCGGCGTGACGGCTTTGTACAAGAGCCAGAGCACCACAGCAAAGACTCCGACTCTTGGCAACGAACCGTTCTCCAGTGTGCTGTGGGGCATGAACCTGAGACTTCAGGACACGGTCCAGGCTTTGACCGACTTTGTGAACTTGATTCCGGGAATTGAAACCGAGGCGAAGTCGAGCTGGCGTTTTGAAGCTGAATTTGCTGCAAGCCGCCACAATGCAAACACCAGCGAAGACAACGAAGCGCTTGTCGAAGATTTCGAGTCGACGACCCAGGGCCTTACGTATCCGCTGTCCAGACTTTCCTGGTACCAGGCGTCTCCTCCGGGCGGTGTGGAAGAAAACCTTGCGACGTACATTCCGGAACAGGATTATCGACACCAGGGCGAATTTATATGGCATAGCAACAATACCGAGTTGTACAAGTACATTTACAACAACGTCGGCAACTCTGATGTCGATAACCAGCATTTGACGGTCCTCAAGATGACTCTTCGCGCAAACGATAACCTGGCGGGTAATTCCTGGGGTGGCGTGATGCGTCCGAACAGTTCGTACTATCAGGACTTGAGCGAGATGAAGTACATCGAAGTGGTGGCTCGCGGTAATGTCGGCTCCATCTTCCTGGACTTGGGCCTTATTAGCGAAGACTTGTCGATTAACGGCTACAAGCCGAACGGCGAGTACGATGGCGAAAATGATTTGGGTACAACGCTTGCCCTGCACGACAAAGGTCTTGACAATGCCACGGGCGACATGGAAACACGCTTGGAATGGGACTGCCGTATTTCGGGATGTATTTCGACTGAGATTAACACGAGCAACAGCGACGCTTCTTCGACGGATATCGCTCTTGACAACTTTAACGAAGACTTGGATGACGACAGCGATCCGCCTCGCGCCATCAACGGAACCGAAAAGAACTCGGGCGAACGCGTTTACGATACCGAAGACATCAACAAGAACGGCTCGTTGGATCAGGACATCGAATTTGTGCGCTACCGCGTCGATCTTTCCGATTCCAATCAATTCGAGACTTTGAAGAACGGCTGGCGTAAATGGCGCATTCCGCTGAACCAGTACGATACCATCGTTTCGCCTACAGGAAACGATTACAAGACGATTCTTTCCGGGGCTCTGTTCACTCGTTTGTGGATTGGCAAACTGAATCCGGGTGTTGCAGAAGCCAAGGTGCAGATTGTGGATTTGGCAGTCGTTGGAAACTCCTGGGAAGAAACGACGGTGGCCGATTTGTATCAGACTAGCTCCACCGAAAACTCCCAGATTGTCGAAGTGAACGGCGTCCCCACACAGATAACGGAGTCCGTGGCCACACGCGATACGAGTTACATCAAGGTGACGACGATTAACAACCGCGAGAATTCCAACACGTACTTTAAATCGCCGAATACAAAGACCGAGCGCGATTCCGAAACGAACGCACCGCTAAAGGAAACGGCGCTAGTCTTGGATTACCAAAATATGTCGCCAGGCCAGGAAGTCGGCGTTACTCGCATTTTTGAAACGGATACCAAGGACTTCTCCACTTACAAGTCTTTGAAAATGGAAATCCATTACGAGACGGATGCGAAGAAGGTTCCTATCAGGTTTGCCTTGCAGTTCGGTGAAGGTTCTCTAGAAGGTTCCAGCGATTACTACGAATGGAGCTTCAGGCCTGTGAACTTGGATTCGGACTGCGGTGGACGCATGCAGGATTGCCACGAACAGAACTGGCTCGACAACGCCTTCGCCATGGACATCGCCGACTTCTCTGACTTGAAACGTGGACGCCGTCCGCCGTTTATCGAACCTGTCGAAAAGGACCTCGGCGGTGATCGTGAAGAACGTTTGAAGTTGGTGGGTAATCCGTCTATCACGAGTGTCGACTGGATGCGCTTTGTGATTATCGCAGACTCCAACGCGAGTGCCGAAGACTTGAAGGGTACCTTCTGGATTGATGAAATGCGCTTGTCGAACATGGATACGGAATGGGGCTATGCGGCCCGTACAGGTGCCCAGGTCAACTTTGCCGACTTCCTTTCGCTTTCCGGTGCAGTGCGTTATCAGGATGGTGCCTTTGCAACATTGTCGTCTACGGGCGGTTCTCCCAAGCCGAAACTTTCGGATGCCGCATCCCAGCTCGACCTGTCTGCAGACGCTAGCATCAGTTTGAACAAGTTCCTCGATGATTCGCTCGGCTTCCATATTCCCATGAACTTGGGCTACAGCAGCACGACGAAACGTCCGTACATGAAGCCTACCGACGACATGATTCTTGAAAAGAGCAGCTTCTCGGAACTTACCAAGGACATGTTCCAGAACGAGCTTGCGGTCACGTCGGATAAAAAGGAAGAGGAACTTCGCAACGAGGGCGAATCCAAGGGTTACGAAAGCTACGAACGCACGAAGTCGTTCAGCATAAGCTATAGCAAGGATTACAAGGCTTCGGAAACTGTAGTGGGCGAAATTGCAAACCAGGTGTTCTTGGAACGTCCGGCCATCAGTTATTCCTATACGCAGACAGAAGGCCGTGCCACAACGAATGCGGATTCTACGTATTCGTATCACACGGTGTTGGAATATAAACTCGGTACCTTCAGCCTGTTCAAGTGGAAACCTTTCGATGGACTTTCCAAGTTCAATAATTCGTTTGCAAAGTCGTTCGCAAAAACAGAATTGGAACCCTGGCCGCAGACCTTCGATTTGACGCTGTTTGATTTCAGCTATATCCGCTATGTGGACCAGGACAGGGATCCGGATTACGTGAAACCGCAGGTCGACAAGATTGTCACCTATACGGCCGATTTGAATCATAAGTTGAACATGCGCTGGAATATCCTTTCGTTCCTTACGACCAGCTATTCTTTGAATATCCGTCGTGACATGTACGGTGGCGGCGACCGTGAAGCGTTTGTCAAGGAGAACTTCTTCAATTCCCGTGAAGGCGGACTCTTTGCCAGCGACTACATCTTTGACTACGACCATACCGATAGAAAGGTTTACGTCTCTCGCGATAGTATGGTTGTCATTCCGTACGATACGATTCCCAATGTTTCTCCGGATGGCGATACCACTTATGCGATTGACATGCAGAATCCCGATTCGTACACCATCCTCTACGATAGCACCACGTTCTACAAGGTCGATAGCGTGGGCCATCGCGAGTACGGTCGTTCCTATGGTATTCTCCGCAACGAACGTTCCCGCAGTCAACAGTTCCGCATCGGTTTCAATCCTCGCCTTATTCCGTTCATTCCGTTCAACTCCACGTTCTCTTCGGACTTCTCTCAGTTGAAGACGATTCCAGATGACTTTGATTTCAGGGACGAGTCTTCGATAGAAAAGAACTACTGGACCATATCGCAGACGAACCGCTTTGAATTTACGCCTACGTTCAAGATTCTGGATTTTGTACAGCTGTTCGGCAAGGAATCCGCGGCCGCCAAGGCTCTCGATAAAATCAAGTGGCGCGAAATCCGCTTCGGCTGGACGGCGAGTACGAACACGGTGGGTGAAAACTTTACCTTGGCGCAGCTCGATGAAGAACAGGGCGTGACTCCGCTTCAGTATTATTTGTACGGCCTTGGTCTCGGCAACGGCTACCGCAATCGTGGACTTTGGAACATTGTTTCGGGCGACATGGGCCTAGACCATCGCGATGACTATACGGACTTTGCTGAATATCGTAACCGTCATGTGGATACCCTTGTTTACCAGGGCAGCTTCAAGCATTCCGTGTCTCGCCAGTTCCAGACGGGTACCGGCATCACGCTGCCTTTCTGGGATATCGGCATTACGGGTGATTTGCAATGGAAGGAAGATTTCTCGCAGTCCCGCGAATATCCGCTCTACATAGATACGACGACCGTGTGGCCGAAAATTGGCATCGGCGTCAACGTGCCCAACTTCTCGCAGCGCGTTTCGTTCTTGAATAATTTCCGCAGCGTGAGTACGTCGCACAGGTTCGATTACACCTATACGACCACGGTTAGGCCGTTCCAGAGTGCCGAAGATTCCTGGGCGCAGCAATGGAACTTCAATCCTCTCGTGAGAGTCAGCATCCTTACGCAAAAGAACATCCGCATCGACAACAGCGTTCGCTTGAAGATCGAATCTACAGACCGCAGGCCCAAGGAAGAAGTGATTGGCATTCCTAGCTGGCCCGATTCCCTTGGAAACAGCCAGGATACGACTGACTACTTCTGGGATACCCCGTGGATTCACACGTCCTTGTTCAATGACTTCGCCATAAACATCGGTAACGACCTCTCGATTTCGTACGCCCTCAAGACAAAGCGCGGATTCCAGTTCTTCAAGTGGTACTTCAAGCTGGATAACGATATCGATCTCAAACTTACCGCCGGCTACGATTACAACAAGACCATCCGCAAGCAGTACGACCCCGATTCCGGTTATGACATGTGGAACAAGGAAAGCGGCACGGATGGCGTGTTTAGAAAGTTCGATGTGCCCGAATACACTTACGAGGCGTACAATCCGAAACTGTCCCTCACGGACCGCACCGTGCCTTCACGTACCCACGAATGGTTCCTGAGACCGAGTGCCGGCTACCAGTTCAACAAGATTGCGTCCATGAGCAGCTACATCGAGTATCGCCAGATTCACGAAAAGCTGGACGACGAAACGCCGCACCTGCGTCAGATACTGCAGTTCGAAATCGCCTTGATGCTCAGGTTCAACTAATTTTAAGAGCTTGAAAGTTGGATTTTATTCAACAATCCCGACTTCGGAGAGCTTGACGAATCCCTTGACTTTTTCGCCAAGTCGAATGGACGCGAAGTTCCCTTGGACGTCGAGCACTTCGAAACTGGTGCCTTCTGAAAGCGTATTGAGCGTCTGAGCCTTGTCGTTCGGAGCGCTTGTTACGTCGGCATCTTTTGCCGTGACGACACCCGTGACTTCCGTTTCGAGGACAATCACCTTGTAGGCGGCGCTTGCTCCGACAACGCAGAAGAATGCGGTGAGAGCGAATACGAATCCCGTGCAGACGTTTTTGCCTTTTTCGCTAGCGACAAGTCTGCGTCCGATGCAAACCAGGGCTATAATCCAGACAATCGCCAAGAGCACGAACAACTGTGCTTTCAAGGAAAGAGCATGGTGGATTTTGAAAAGTGTCGAAAGAATCGGATTTTCTTCTTCGTCTTCGTCGACCTTGTCCTTGGTCATGGCTTGCGCGAATTTCAGGTTGTGGATGATGTCGTCGTCGTTTGCCCTAAGCCGCAGAGCCTTTTTGTAGTAGAATATGGAAAAGCCCAGATTGCCGTTGCGGAAATAGGCGTTTCCGAGATTGTAGAATAAGTCCGCGTCGGTGGTGCCGTTGTCGGCGCAGGTGCGCCATTCGTCGATGGCCCTTTCAAAGTCGCCGTCGTTGTATGCCTTGGTGCCGGTTTCGATACCGGAGCATTCGTTATTGGTGCAAAAGCCGGAGACGACCAGGGCGAAAACTGCAATTAAAACGTTCTTCAATCCAAATTTCATTTTTTACTCTCTACACTATTTAAGTCTGTTTAAGCCTTCGCAGAGCTTTTCTACGTCCTTGAGCATTTGGGCCTGTTCTTCGGCGCTTGCCGTGACTGGGGCGAAGCGTACGAAGGCGCATTTTTCGAGCCAGTTGTCGATGGCGGTGATGGTTTCCGCGCTGATTCCGAGCTTTTCCAATTCCTGCTTCATTTGCGGGCGGGTCATGCCCTTGAATTCCAGGTTGGTGAGGTTGCTCAGATAATCGACGAGTCCGTTTTCAAGGGCGGCGAAGAACGCCTTGCCTTCGTTCTTCTGCAGGGCTTCGCGCGCCTTGGCGAATTTTTCCTTGAGCATCTTGTTCGCCTTGTTCTTGCGCACGAGGGCGGCGTCGCCCATGTGCTTGCGGCGGCGCGTGATGACGAACGAAACGATAAAGTAGAAGGGAAGGGCCGCTACGAAAGCAATCCAGAAGGGAATGCTTCTGTGCGGTGCACCGCTTTCGCTTGCCCCTGTGACTTTGTGGATGAAACGTATGTCGGAACCGAGGGATTCGATTTCCTGCTTTTGGACAGACGGCGTGCCGGATGCCGCGGCAGGGGACTGGAATACCATTTCGGCGCTGGCGTCACCTTTTTCCACTTCGATGGTCCAGGGGCCGACCTTTGCGACTTCATACTGTTTTTTGGAAGGGTTGAACCAGGAATAGCTGATTTCGGGAATTTCAAACGAACCCTTCTTTTTCGGATAAAGGAAAACTTTGATGTCCTTTGAAGTGACGACCTTGTTGCCGGTAATCTTTTTAGAGATGTTGTTTTCGGGCGGCACCGAGCGGAAATCGCTGAAGTCGGGGAGCTTGGGGTCGGTGATGGTTCCCGGGGTTCCGTCGCCCTTGATGGAAATGGAGAGCGTGAGGGCTTCGCCAACTTTCAGATTCGTGCGGTCGAATTCGGCGTTGAATTTGTAGTCGCCTACCATGCCGGAGAAGTTTTCGGGTTTGCCTTCGGCGGGCAGTGGCTTTACAGTAATGTTGATGATAGGGGAAGTCGCTTCGGCTTCGATGGATTCCTGTTTGATGGTCTGGGAATGGAATTGCATTCCGCCCATGTTCTTGTTTTCTTCGACGACTTTGGGTTCGCCGCGCTTGGTGTACTTGAACTTGAACGGAGGAATTTGCAGGTTGCCGCTCTTGGTGGGGGCGAGCCATGCGAACTTGGCGCTGGCCTGCATTTCGCGCCGGGCGCCTTCGACCGGCTTGAATTCCATGTTGGAAAGGTCGCTTCTGTGGACGATGAAATCGTTCCCTGTGCTCATGTCGGTGGCTTGAAGCCCTCCTTCAAAATGCTCGTAGGTGTGGAGCCCGAGGGTCACATAGAACTGTTCGCCTTCGTAGATGGATTTTTTGCTAGCCGAGAGGCTTACCGCAAGGGCGTCGTCGTTGTAGCTGCGTTGCACGTTTACCGGGATGGAATTTGCCACGATCTGTTTTTGCCCGGCGATTTCCCAAGTGATTTGCCCGACGTCCAACTGACCCGTCTTTTTGGGGGCTTTGAGCTTAAAGGAATAGACTCTCGCTTTGTACGATCTGCCACCGCCGTTAAAAAAGCTGTTGAACATGTCTTCCATGCTCGGACGCATCATTTGGTCGGCGCTGTCGAGGCCGACAAAAACAAAACCGTTTCTAGTTTCAAGCTGGGGAACTTCGCGAGGGGAGGGCAATTCTTGAATAGGGACGACGAGCTGTAATCCAAAAGATTTTCCGGCTTCGACTCTGTCGCGATCCACCTGCAACGAGGGGCGTGCATTTACAATTGCTGCTAAACCAAGACAAATGAGCAAAAACTTTTTCATATCCCAAATTTACCAAAATTTGATTGGACAAAATGTGGGGAAATTGTCAAACTTGCGTAATTAATGAAATCGTGAACGGAAAAAGAACGAATTTTTCGTAAAAGACGACTGTATATATATTTTTTACCCTTGACGTGTTAGTAAAAAATTGTTATCATTGGCGCCGTAAAAAGAAAATGGCTAAAATAACCGAAAAAAGCCGAAAAAAGTTTTAAAAGGAGTTAAAAATGTACTGCATTCTCGCCGCTCTCTTGGTCAAGAGCTTCAAGAAATACACAAAGAACGCATAATTTGCGTAGATTAGAGTTTTTCTCTCTCAAAAAATATACAGAACCTCGGGTTAAACCGGGGTTTTTTCGTTGGAAAAGTTCAAATCGCGGCGGTAGGGAGTGAAACCTGCGTCCAGAATGAACTTTTCGGCTTGCTCAATGGTCGTTAAACCGTGATTTTTGAGCACGTTCTCTTCGATGACGATGCTGTTGATGTCGTCGGCGCCGGCATGCAGCCCCTGCGCACCCAGTTCCAGACCCATTCCGAGGAGCGAAACCTCGATGTGGGGCACGTTATCCAGGTAGAGGCGGCTGAGCGCCAAGAGTTTCAGGTATTCTTCGCCGGTTACATGGCGGATGGGGAACTTGTCGGTTTGCGGCTGGAATGTCCAGACCACGAAACTCTTGAATCCGTGGGCGATGTCCTGCGTTTTGCGCACGCATTCCAGGTGCTCGATGATTTCTTCGGGAGTTTCCACGCTGCCGAATACGATGTTCGCGCTGCCGGGAAGCCCTTTCTTGTGGCAGGCGGCGAGCGTGTCGCACCACTGCTGCGCCGGGAGTTTGCGCGGGCTTAGCAACGCTCGCATGCGGTCCGAAAGGATTTCGGCACCTGCGCCCGGGACGGAACTGAGACCTGCCTCTTTAAAAATGTCCAGGAGCGATTCCAGCGGCATGTTGTTGAATTCGGCAATGCGTACAAGTTCCACCGGAGAAAACCCACGGACGGTTACGCCCATTTCGCGGGTGAGCATCTTCAGGACGTCGGTGTAGTAACTGAGCGGAATATCCTTGTTCACGCCGCCCTGCAAAAAAATCTGGTCGGCGCCTTTCGCCTTGGCCTCGATGGTCTTTTGGCGGATTTCGTCGATGCTCAGCACGTAGGCTTCGGGGCTTTTGGCGGGCCTGCAAAAACTGCAGAAACTACAGGTGACTTCGCAGACGTTCGTGTAGTTCACGATGCGGAATGCCGTATAGCCCACGCGGTTCCCGGGGAGCCGGGCGTGGCGCACCTTGTCGGCCGCTTCTGCCACATCTTTCCAATGGGCGTTTTTCAAAAGTTCCAGGCCTTCGGCGGGCGTAAGGCGGAAGTTCGGAGCGGTCGTTTTTTCAAGGATGGAGTCGAGCATTTTTTAAAAATAGCAAGTTTTCGAATGGTAATTTATGTAAACATTCAATATCCGTTGAGAATATCTCAACAGCAACTCGTTTTTTGACTTATTATCCATGGAAAATTACAAATCCTTAAAAAAAACAGAAGATATTGAAATAATTTAAGAGTACACACAACAAAAAGGAATGTTTGGTATGAAACACTCATTTATAATGGGCTTGTCATTCGGTCTTGGTGTGATCGTTTCGGCAAATGCTTTTACTTTGACAGGTAAGGTTAGTGACGAAAGTGGAAAGGCTGTTGAAAAAGCAGCCGTCTCTCTCGTTGCCAAGGGCTTGAACGCCGTTACGGATGCTAATGGCGAATTCAAGATTCATCAGGATGAAGCTAACGATCCGGCGACGAATCCTACAACCGATCCTTCTGCGAATCCGACTACGGACCCTTCGCAGCCCTCTGATCCGGGAATTGCCGCTATCCGTGGAAACGCTCCCGTCGGTTATGTCAACGTGAACAATGGAATACTCTCTTATTCCCAGAGTGTAAACCAGCCTGTTCGCGTTCAAGTGTTCGACATGGTGGGTAACCGTCTTTTGAACGAGACGTTGTATGGTTCCGGTGCGGTGGACATGCAGTCTAGCATGAAGGCCCAGGGCACTTATTTCGCTCGCGTGAGCGTGGGTAACGCCCAGAAGAACTTCAAGTTCACATCAAACGGAAAGTTCGGTGTTGCGCTAGGCGAAACTGTCGGCGCGAGCAAGGTCTTGATGAAGGCCGGCGAATCTGACGATCTTCGCGTTATTGCCGAAGGCTTCGATACGCTCACCGTGAAGATAAACAACCTCATCGATACCACGCTCGCATTGACGCTTAAAAAGAAACCTGCCGCGGAACCGGAGTATGCTTTCGGCTGGGGCCTCAAGAATGCTCCTGCGCCGACACGCGGTTGCGGCAAGGCTGCTCCAGGGAACATTCCCAAGAGCGGCAGTTGGGATTTCCAGTGGAGCAAGGGCAAACGTACCGTTCGCATCGATATTCCTGACAATTACGACAACAACAAGCCTTATCGTTTGATTTTCGGTATGCACTGCATGGGCGGCTGGGCCGGTGGCGTTCAGCAAGAAGGCTATCACGGCTTGAAATATCTGGATACCGAGAAGACCTCCATCTTTATTGCCCCGGAAGGCAATGGCAATCAGGCTCCGTGGGGCCAAGATGACTACACGTTGTTCGATGAATTGTTGGCCTTCATGGAATCCAACTACTGCATTGACTCAAGCCGCGTGTTCTCCATGGGCTTCAGCTACGGTTCCATGTTCAGTAACGGCCTTTCCAGGAACCACCAGGATGTGCTCCGCGCCGTGGCCGTGTTCGAAACCGCCGAAGTGAATATTTGGCTGCCGCAACATACGGGCAAGCCGATTGCCTGGATGGGCGTGCTTGGTTTGCAAGACGATCTTTGCCGCCCGGAAATGGGCCGTGCCGCTCGTAATACCGCTTTGAAGTATGCAAGCGCCGAAGGCAAGGATGCTACAAAGGAACAGGCCCAGGAATACGGTGGCAACGGCCCGCACGTGTGCTACGATTACAAGGATGTGGACCCGCGCTTCCCGGTGCGTTGGTGCACGCAGAACGGCGGCCACATTTGGGACCACAAGGATCCCGGTCAGAACCAGTCCTGGGTTCCGGCAACCACTTGGGACTTCTTCACCCAGTTCTAATATTTCTCTATCATATATCACCCAAGTGCACTCTCTAGCTTAGGCTAGGGAGTGTTTTTTATGGGGTCATAAATTTAGCGAGGAGTGCTTCTTTTTTAGCGAACGTCTCGTCCATGAATTTTTTGTACTCTGCAGATTCTGCGTCTGTGGGCCTGTGCTGCAGGGCACGCACGATGGGGGCGGCTTCGCGCATGTATTGCTGAAGTTGTGGCGTAAAGCAGCTTTCCGAAACGAGTTCGCGGACGGCTTCGACGCCTGTTTGCGACGGGTGCACCATGTCGCTGTCGTAAAAGCGGTAGTCGCGCAGTTCGTCGTTAAAGAGTTCGTAGACGTTCAAGTATTCCACTTGCTTGGGATGGCGCCTTTGCAGTTCGTCGATGGCGAGCAGAAGTGTGGATTTTGAAAGCTGGTTTCCGTGCAGGGAGTCTTTAATGTGACGGATTGGGCTCACCGTGAAAATCCAGTGCTTGTCGTTGGAACCGCCACTGGAACCGCTGCGATTTTGGATGTCGCACTCGATGACTTTGCTCCACATGTTGGCGATTTCTTCGACGGAGAGACTGCGGCGGGTGAATTCGTTGGCAGGGAACTTGTGGCAGTTTGCGACTGTGCGACCATTGCGCTCGTAAACCCAACTTGTGCCGAAGGTGACAAAGATGTGCTTTGTGCTATTGTAGAAGTCGGCGACCGTCTTGTCGAGATTGACTAGAGCTTGTTGTAATTCATCGGCGTTCTTGCCGCTCCATTTGCCGTGGTGGTCGAAACTGTAGAAGGTTCCGTTCTGTTCATGAAGTTCGAATGTCTGTGCGGTCTTTTTTTCGTTGTTGTCGCTACCCAAATCGCTGTAGCCGTTCTTGCGTATTTCTTGGATTCGCTGTAGGGATTGCGCGATGCTTGCCGGATTGAAAAGTACGCCCCAGGGATTGCTCAAAACGTTTAGCCAATGGCTTTCAAGCCAACTGCCGATGTGGTCCGAAAAGCAGGATCCGACAAATAAAACCTTGTCACGGCAGTCGATGGGTTGCAGCAATGGCTCTCGTTCAATTTCTGTGCGGAACTTCATGATAGTGAATATAAAAACTTCGGCGAGTATAAAGTGAAATTGCTAAATTTGACAGCATGGAATTCAAACGCTTTGAGGCTTTGATCGAGATGTTCCCGCAGGTGCAGATTTTCAGCACCGAAGGGGAGGACCTTGACCGGGTCATTACACATTTCTTGAACCAGCGCAAAAATGTCTCCACTATGTCGGAGGCTCTGCAACGGAAAATTCAACATGCGCTGGCTCCGTTTTTTCAGCAGCGCTTCATTAGCCTTCACGACGAAGAAGCTCCGCTGGTAAAGAACTTGCTTTTGACAAAGAAGTTCTTTTTGCAGACTGACCGCTACATTGACGATACCGCATGGCCTGAAACCGACCCCGAAAAATTGCACGAGGCCCTGGGCATTGCCGACTTGGCTGAAAATATTTTGGAACGCAAGCTTTTGAGCCTATCCAATGGCGAACTTCGCCGAGTGTTGTTGGCTCGCATGTGGATGGAAAAGCCGGAATGGGTCTATTTCAACGATTTGTTCGGCGGGCTCGACCCGGAATACCGCGCTCACTTGGCTGGTTGCGTTACGGAACTTTCCAAGCGTTCCGGATTGAATGTTGTAGTGCGTCTGGCTCGAGAAGATGAATTGTTGCCAGAAATTCCTGCGTTCGTCTATGCGGACAAGACTTTCAAGGTGTATCAAGGCGAATTGCCGAAGACCGCCACGGAACCGAAATTCAAGAAGGCTGAGTTGAAAGGTTACGAAGTCGTACGTTTGCAAAATGGATTGGATCCTTCGACTTCGCTGCGCTCCGCTCAGGATGACATTTTTTTGTGCCGTTCCGAATGTAGTGAGGAATCTGAAATCCTTTTCGACTTGAAAAACGTGAACATCCGCTTTGGCGAAACGACGGTCATCAATAACCTCAACTGGACGGTTCGCAAGGGCGAACATTGGGCGGTGATGGGCGAGAATGGCGCCGGCAAAAGTACGCTTTTGGGGCTTCTTACTGCTGATCATCCGCAGATGTACAACAACGACATTACGCTCCTGGGGGAACGTCCGGGCCATGGCCTCGACATTTGGGAGCATAAGGCGAAACTCGGTTTCTTCTCGCCGGAACTGGCACTCCAGTACCGCGAAGACTTGGATCTCTGCGAAGTGCTTTGCACGGGATTTACGCCGAACCTTTGTCGTGCCGAAAACGTGACCTGGGAAGAAAAGGCCAAGGCTCGTGAATGGCTTAAATATCTTGGCTTCGAAGACTCCACGGAACGCTTCCGCAAACTTTCGCCTATCGACAAGCGTCTGGTGCTGATGGCTCGTGCTGCAATCCGTCCGCCCAAGGTCCTTTTGCTGGACGAGCCGACGCAGGGCCTCAAAGGCGAATACCGCGAAAAGCTGTTCCACTTATTGCAGTTGCTTTCGACGGAGACGACAATAATTCTTGTAAGCCACTACGAGGAGGAATGGCCTCCTTGCATGACTCATCTTTTGCGCATGCCGAAGTTTAGCGGCTAATATTTTCGGGTAGTATTATGCAGTTGAATGAACAGACAATTCTTAAAGCCTTGTGTGCGGTTCAAGACCCGGACCTGCACAAGAATATCGTTGAACTGAACTTTGTTCAAAATCTTAAAATCGAAGGAACGAAGGTTTCCTTTGATTTGAAACTCACGACTCCTGCGTGCCCGATTCGCGATCGCTTCAAGGATCAGTGCATTGCTATTGTGAAGTCCCTTGGCGCTAGCGAAGTTGAAGTGACACTTACTTCGAGCCAGGGTCGCGTGGGCGACGACAATTCAGCAGCGAAGGCTCCGGAGAATTCCCATATCGGCGAAGTCGCACACGTGGTGGCGGTAGCCAGCGGAAAGGGCGGCGTCGGAAAATCGACAGTCACGGCGAACCTTGCCATGGCGCTTAGTTTGTCTGGAGCCCGCGTGGGGATCCTCGACGCCGACATTTACGGCCCCTCCATGGGACTCATGTTTGGCATCGACAAGGCTCCCGAGGTTTTCGAAGACAATACCATTGCGCCGGTTGAAGCAAAAGGCGGTATCAGCATCGTCAGCATGTGCATGTTTGCGGATTCCGACAAGGCGACCATCTGGCGTGGCCCGATGGTTTCGCAGATGATTCAGCACTTTATCCACCATGTGCGGTGGGGGAAGCTGGATTACCTCCTGGTGGATTTCCCTCCAGGAACGGGCGATATCCAGTTGACTCTTACGCAGAACTGCCCCATGGCTGGAGCCGTGGTGGTGACGACTCCGCAAGAAGTCGCTTTGGCCGACTGCCGCAAGGGCATCGCCATGTTCGATAACGTGGGTGTTCCTGTGGTGGGCGTCGTCGAGAACATGAGCTACTTCATTTGCGACGAGTGCGGCAAGCATCACAACATTTTCCCCGCCGGAGGCGGTCAACGAATCGCCGACAAGTGGGGCGTGCCTCTTTTGACGAAGGTTCCCATGGAACCCGCTGTTGCCGGTTGCGGTGACGAGGGCACTCCTGCCGTTCTGCGCTATCCGAATTCCGAATCGGCCAAGGCCTTCATGGAATGCGCCGACAAGGTTGTGCGGACGCTTGCCGTATTTGCGAGCGAAGGCGAAAATGTTCTCAAGAACTTCAATTACAATTTCGAACAACTGCCGGTGGAGGAAGCATGATCCAGCCTACGAAAGTTTTCAGGACAGCCGATGGCAAACTCGGATTCGAATGGAATGACGGGACTCGTGGCGCCTGCGCTGTCCGTGCACTTCGTTTAGCTTGTCCGTGCGCACTTTGTGTGGATGAACACACGGGTGAAAAATTGCTTGACGATTCTACCGTTCCCGCCGATATAAAATTAGAGCGAGTGCAGTCCATAGGTCGCTATGCTGCAGGTCTATCCTTTAGTGATGGTCACTGCTCGGGAATTTACCCATACGATAAACTTAAGGAATTGACGAAATTCGTGTAAAAAACCATATTTGTTTGAACCAAAAGGCTTTTTGCCTGAGGGAAGATAGGTGTAAAAGGTTATGAGTGATTTTAACGAAGCCCTTTATTTTCGCGACTTGAATCGCTACCCGACGCTGTCTCCGCAAGAGGAGTCGGCTCTCTTGACGATTATCAAGACGGGCGAAACCGAAGAAATTCGTAAATCCGCTCTGCAGCGCCTGATTCGCGGAAACCTTCGCTTTGTGGTGAGTGTAGCCCGCAAGTATCAGGGTCGCGGTCTAGCCCTGCTGGATTTAATCAATGAGGGAAACTTGGGCCTGTTCAAGGCGGCCAAACGCTTTGACATGGACAAGGATGTAAAGTTTATCAGCTATGCGGTCTGGTGGATTCGTCAGTCCATCCAGAAGGCTTTGTTTGAACAGGTGGGCTCGGTTCGCGTTCCGCCTAACAAGCTCGCCTTGGTGAACCGCTTCAAGCGTGCCTTGATGCTCAATGGCGGCGATTACGACAAAACCATTTCCATGGAAGAGTTCGCTCCTTACGAAAAGGACATCGTGGAAGTGATGGAAAAGATTGTCGACATTTCGCTCGATGCTCCCATTGGCGACGATGCTGGCGGCTCCAGTGCCGATTCCGTGAGCACGCTTATGGATGTTTTGGGTTCCGATGGAAACCAGGACGACGACATGGAAAAGGATGAACGCAAAAAACTCATCCAGGAAACTTTGGCGTCGCTTCCCCGTCGCGAAGAAGAAATCCTTCGCATGTTCTACGGACTTGATACTGTTGAAGATACGACCCTCAAGGATATTGGCGAAGATTTGCGTCTGAGCCGCGAAAGGGTTCGTCAAATTAAGAACAAGACCTTGCGCCGTCTGCAGAAGAGCAAGGAACATAAAGAAAAACTCGCTGATTTCCTGGAGCTCTAATGGCGACCTCCTCGGTAATGGCACGCAAGCTGGCGTACTTGTTTTTGACACTTTGCGTTGGTGCCATGCTTGCTTTTGGCGGTTTTAAACTTTATGAGGAATTTGGTCCGTCAAAATTTTCAGTGGGTACCGTCCCCTTTGGTTTGCCTGCCGGTAGCTCTGTAGTACGTGGCGATTCCCCCGATTGGGAAAGCGAAATTTCGAAACTTCCTGTGCAGACTCAGGCCGAACTGCGACGGGCGGTAGAACTTTCCCATAACGGAAATCATCGCGCCGCCATCGAAATTTTGGAAGCTTTGGTCCTTGTCAATCCCGAATTTGTTCGCGGAATGTGGGAAGAAGTGAATACTTTGTTCGAAATGGATTCCCTGGCGGATCACGAAAACATTCGAATGAAGGTCTTGTGCGAAGCTCTGCAAAAAAGACTCGCCAATACGGGCGCATCCGTCTATATCGATAGCCGCCTGGCTGAAAAAATCGACAACGCCTCCATGGCGGCTTCCCTTGCTAGGCTCGCTACAGAAAAGGCTCCTGCGCTTTATGAAGCAAGACTTTGGTACGCTCGTTTGTTGAACAAGGAAAATCGTTTTATCCAAGCTACATCCGAATGCCATGCGGCGATTAGTTTGTCGGCTGGCTCGGACCCGCGTGCCTATGAACTTTTGGCGCAGCTTTATCACGACCAGGGCTTTATCGACAGCTGTACGGCTGTGGTGGAGTACGCTTTGTCTCAGTTCCCCGCCGATGCCGAACTTCTTTTGATTCAAGGCTACTTGCTGGAATACCAAGGCCGCTTTGACGCTGCCGAAAAAATTTATCGCAGAATATTGGCGTTTGATTCCGAGTTTGCCAAGGCTTCCATCGCACTTTCGACTCTGGGCGAAAAGTCTCCTCCGGGAACGGGTTCGGGTGTGACGCTTTCTCCGCGTGATCGCGCCCAGGTGGCTTGCGATATTTTGGAACCGCTTGTTGAAAAGTATCCTGAAAACTTGCCTTTGCGCGAAGCGCTGGGACTTGCGTATCTCAAGGGGCGCGTTTTTGACCAGGCCCGTTTGCAGTTCCACGAGATTGCGACGCGCGATCCGGAGTATCCCGACATTCAACGCAGAATTCAAGAGGCTAGCGTGACGAAGCCGGCGCCCGTATCGGCTCGCGATGGATTGACTGCGAATCTGAATAGGGCTGTTGATAGTCTTCGCGGAACGCAGGCTCCGACAAGCACGCATGACTTTACGACGATGCTCGGACATTACCTTGTTCGCTACGGCGCTACTCCGGGAGAATTTTTCAAGAAGTACGCTGTCAGCAACTTTAGGCCTATCAAGGCCAATGTATGGCAAGAGTCTTTTTACGAAGCTCCGTACATGCATACATACACGGTGGTCTTTGATTCGCAGAATCATTTCCGTGAAGTCCATGTGCTTGTTCGGGATTCCTCTTCGACATCGAATCACTTGGGTGTCGCTCCCGAAATTTATACGAGGTTCCTGAAGCAGAATTCGCGCATTTCGGGCATTGGCAACAGCACCGGCGAAACGGATTGCGGAGATGGTCTTGTGCTAGATGCCGCTGTCTGGGAAACTCAGGACAATTTTGAAATTTTAGCCCGCATTGTTGGAACGCCTTCTGAAATTCGCATGGTTCGTTTTGACAAGGGCGTGCTCCCGGCTGGCTTGAAACTTTGCGATTACATTCAGTATTTGAAAGAATTCTAGTATGGTACGTGTTCGTTTAATAGTTCTCGCATTTGTGGCCTTCTTGTTTGAAGGCTGTACTTGCTGTGCCTATTTGAACCACATGTTCAATGCTGAACGCCTTTACGATGAAGCTACTGAAATGAGGACGGCTCGTCTTGACAGCGTCCCCGATGAGAACTCTTCACTTCCGGGAAACGAGGAACGCCTCAAATATGACAAAGTCATTGAAAAGGGTTCGCGCGTCTTGGAACGTTTCCCGAAAAACCGTAAACGTACCGCAGAAGCCGTATTTCTGATAGGCGAATCTTTTAGGCATAAGGGCGAATGGAGCAAGGCCATTACCAAGTACGACGAATACGAACGCTATTTTGCCGACTACGATTCCATGCAGGCTGTGGAATACCAGAGAGCCTTCTGTCTTTACAAGAATCATGAATTCAACATCAGCCGTTTCGCGCTGGAACCTGTCATTACCAACAAAAAACATCCCTACTATTTCCAGGGATTGAATCTTTTGTCGCTGCTGGATGAACAGTCGGAATTTCCGGACCAGGCGATTGCCGCTCTCGAGGCCGTGCTTGCCGATACTTCGGGAACACCCTTTATGCGTGGCAAGGCGCATTTCCGTTTGGCTGGCTTGTATTTCAACAAGGAAAACTGGGACAAGTCCAGGGAACATTACAAGGCGAAGGAAGTTCAGCTGCTGAACGATCGTGAACGGCAGACTGCCGGCATGCAAGCCGCCGAATGCCTTGTCAACAAGAAGGAATATCTGAAGGCTGCCGACGAATACAAGGCCTTGTACAAAGATCCTGCTTTTGTCAAGGATCAGCCGCTCTTCCTTGTGCGAATTGGTGAAATTACGCTTTTGGCAGGCCGTTATCCCGATGCTTTCATTGTGCTGCAAAAAGTGAATACCGAGTATCCGCGTACAGAGTTTGCTAGCCGCAGCTATTTTAACCTGGGCGATTATGAACAGGTTAAAACGATGAACTACGAACAAGCTATCATATATTATGACAGTAGCTTCGTTTCTAGGACGATTAGTGAGTATGCTCGCCAGAGTAGAGACCGTCGCGACGCGTTGAAACGCTTGCTCGCCTTGCGCAATGCCAATGACGAAGACCTCAAAAAAGATTCCATTCCCAATGTCGATAATTTCTTCGGTAACGAAATCCAGATTGCTGAACTATTCCTCTTTAAGTTGTCCGAGGTTGACAGTGCCGTAGCCCGCTTGACCAAGGTCATTGAAAGCTCCGATGATTCTGCCAGAGTTCTCCGTGCAACTTATGCGCGTGCGTTCATCTATGACGAATTCAAAGATGACCACGATGCCGCCGAGGAGCTTTACAAGGAAATCATTGAAAAGTATCCGAATACCGAATATGCAAAACAGGCTCAGGTGAACCTCGGAATGCGAGTGACTGTCAAAACCCGCGATGACGAAGCCAAGGAACGTTATCTGCATGCCGAAAGTCTTTGGACGGTAGCTTCCGAGATTCCTCTCGACAAAATGGACCTTGTGGATTCCGCTTATGCGAAGGCCTTCGTAGAGTTCGACTCTTTGTATCAGCTTTATCCTGAAACGGATGCCGGAGCGCAGGCTTTGTACATGAAGGCTGTGTACTTCCAGATGAATCCGGATCGTGTCGACAGTGCGGCTCACGCCTATCGCGACTTGCGCGACAAGTACGGCAAAACTCCGTGGGGGCAGCAGGCTGCAAAACTTCTGAGTGGCCGCTTGACCATCACCGACGACGAATTGAAACGTTTGCGCAGGCGTGTGCAACAAAGCGAAGATCACATCAACAGCCTTTCCGCCAAGTACTACGAAAACTTGAATAAAAAGCCCGAAGAAAAGAAGGCCGAAGTCAAGAGCCAAGAAGACGAAGTTCTCGAGAATTCGTACAACAGCATGTATGACTTTGAATAAATTTTTTGGGGATTGCTCATAACATGTTCAATAAGAAATTTCTTGCGGGCAAACGTCGCTTAAATCTTCTGGGCGTCGTTTTTCTCTGCTTGGCTTTTCTTTTGTCAGGGTGTGCAGGGAAGGCCAGTATCAGCGCCCGCAAAGGCTTTGTCAGGAATCCCGAAAAACATTACGCGTCCAAGGAAAAAGCAGAAATCGGCATGAAGATTTCCGGCGAGGCGAGCTATTACGGCCCCGGCTTCGATGGTAAGAAAACGGCCAGCGGCGAAACGTTCGACCAGGACGATTATACCTGCGCGCACAAGACGCTCCCGTTCGGCACGAAATTGAAGGTTGTCCGCAAGGACAATGGCAAGAGTGTTGTTGTCCGCGTCAATGATCGCGGCCCTTATGTGGGTGACCGCATTTTGGATTTGAGTGTTGCCGCCGGTAAAAAAATAGGCCTTGATAAAGTTGGTCATGCCACCGTGGTTGCAACAGTTATAGAATAACCTCGTCATCCTCAAGGGTAAATCCCTTTGACGGCAAAAGAACAGTATTTATCTCGTCATCTTCGAGGGTAAATCCCTTTGACGGCAAAAGAACAGTATTTATCTCGTCATCCTCAAGGGCAAAGCCCTTGGGGATCCATACGGAACTTATGGCAAATCAAAAAATAAGTCTTTCCAGTTGGGATTTGTAGTTTCTATTAATTTGATCTTTTGATTTCGATAGAACTTTTTTAATTGTTTTTCCCGTTGTATAGCGAGTCGTATTGAAGAGTATTCTTCAAAATATCCTAGTTTATCAACGCCATATTTTTTTGTAAATCCGTCAAACTCTTTGTTTTTGTGTTGAATTAATCTTTTTTTTAGGTTGCTTGAAACTCCGACATATAATGTCCCTTTTCGCTTGTTGAATAAGATGTAAGTGAATCCTTTCCTTTCCATGATGATACCTCTTTCTATAAAGACTGATTTTTTTTGCAAATTGTTCCGCTAAATATTGTTTACGTAACAAATGCAGTATGGATCCCCGCGCTTTGCGCGAGGATGACGGCAAAAGAACAGTATTTATCTCGTCATCCTCGAGGGTGACCTTTGGAATCCTTTCTACAACATTGGCTTTTGTTTAGCATTGCGTTGTTGACATAATTTAGCGTGACATCCTTTCGAAAAAATGCTAAATTTCGGCGCGATGAAAGATAAAGCGCGCAAACTCATTGAAAAATACGAGGAACTGGAATCCGAACTCGGAAATCCAGATGTTTTAGGCGACCAGGCTCGCTATAACAAAATCCATAAGCAATACAAAGGTATTGAAAAGGCTGTAATCAAAGCCAAGGAATACCTGCAGATGGTAAACGACCTGGACGAGTGGAAAGGCGCCCTTGGCGATTCCGACCCTGAAATGGTTGCCATGGCGAAGTCGGAAATTTCGAGTATCGAACACGCCTTGCCCGCCCTCACTGAGGAACTGCAGATTCTCATGGTCCCGAAGGACCCGTGGGACTACCGCAATGCGACTATCGAAATTCGCGGCGGTACCGGTGGTGATGAATCCGCCCTGTTTGCTGGGGACCTGTTCCGCATGTACCGCGCCTATTGCGAAAAGATGGGCTGGAGAATCACAATCCAGGATTTGAGCGAAGGTACTGTTGGCGGCTACAAGGAAATTCGCGCCTACATCGAAGGCGACAGCGTCTACGGAACATTGAAGTTCGAAAGTGGTGTGCACCGCGTGCAACGTGTGCCGGAAACTGAAACCCAGGGCCGCGTGCATACTTCTGCTGCGACAGTTGCTATCCTTCCGGAAGCCGAAGAAGTCGACGTGGAAATTCGCGAAGCCGACATCCACATGGACACTTACCGCAGTAGCGGTGCTGGCGGCCAGTACATCAACAAGACGGACTCCGCCGTGCGCCTTACGCATATCCCGACAGGCGTCGTGGTGAGCTGCCAGACGGAACGTTCGCAGTTGCAGAACCGCTTGCATGCCATGGAAATGCTCCGTTCCAAGATTTTGGACGCCGTCATCGCGAAGAAGGAACAGGAAGAAGCCGCGAGCCGTAAAGCCCTCGTGGGTACCGGCGACCGTTCCGCCAAGATTCGCACTTACAACTATCCGCAGAACCGTGTCACTGACCACCGCATTGGTCTCACCTTGTACAATTTGGACAAGGTTGTCACCGGCGATCTCGATGAAATCATCAACGGTCTCCAGATGGCTAACGCTCAGGAAAAACTCGGAAAGTTCTCCGCTTAATAGCGGATGGGTTGCAAATTATTAGCGAGCAGGTAATGCGATGAACGCCGAAAACAAGCCGATGACCGTTCTCGAAATATTGAATCGTACCAAGGTCTTTTTCGAAAAGAAGGGAGTTCCCGATCCGCTGCTCGATGCGCAGTACATCATAAGCCATGGTCTGGGCATGAAAAACCGCATGGACTTGTACCTGAATTTCGAAAAACCGCTCACGCCTGCGGAACTTGACACGCTTCGTCCGCTCGTTGCCCGCCGTGCAAACCGTGAACCTTTGCAGCACATCGTTGGCGATACAAGCTTCCGCGGATTCATCATCAAGTGCGATGCGCGTGCGCTCATTCCGCGCCCGGAAACCGAATCGCTTGTCGACATGGCGAAGAAACTCTTGGACGGAGTTCAGAACCCGTTCATTGTAGAAGTCGGTACGGGTTCGGGGGCTATCGCCATTTCGTGCGCCAAGGAAATCGAAGGCGCGCAGGTGCTTGCTACAGACATCTCCGAAGACGCCTTGGCTTTGGCCCGCGAAAATGCTGTTGCGAATGGTTTAAGCGACGAATCCTCGTCGAACTTGCGTTTTGCCCAGGGCGACTTGCTTGGCGCCGTTCCGGAAACCGAAAAAATCGATTGCCTTATCGCGAATCTGCCTTACATTCCCGATGGAGAAAAAGACAATCTCCAGCCGGAAGTTGCCAAATTCGACCCGGCTCTCGCCTTGTTCGGCGGAGCGGATGGCCTTGACCTTATCCGCAAACTTTTGGAGCAGACCGAAGGCCGTATGAATTCGGGTGCTTCGATTTTGCTTGAAATAGGTTCGGAACAGGCTCCCGTGCTCGAAGCGGAAGCCGTTCGCTATCCTTGGCTTTCCTTTACGGGAAGTCACAAGGATTTTTGCGGCAATGTTCGTTTTGTAAGCTACAAGGCTAATTAGATTCAGAAAGTTCCGGCATTCTACATGCCTACGGAGCACCCTAGCGCACTCAGAACAAACGTTTCGCTTTCTCCTTTTCTGTAAAAGGGAAGCAAATCGTCGTCGTCCAGGACTCCATCGGAAAATCCGTTCAACTGCAGTTGTTCGCCAATGCGGCGCTTGAACACGTTAAAGCCGGATTCCCAAGGCGATTTTTCGGGCACGTCCAATTTGACGGTTTTGTTGTTTTCTCTCGGCTTGCTATACTTTCTGTACATTTTTTACCTCTTTTTAAAAGAAAAACACACAAACAGGTAAGTGTTTTTCTGTGCACCTAAATATAAAAACGCGAACTGTCAAAATATGACAGTTCACGACGTTTTTTCTACAGTTCGCGGATTTTTATAACGCAATTTGCGAATTTTAAGTTTCCCTGCTTCCGTCGATAATCCACTGGCATAGGGCGATAATGCTGTCGTAGTCAGGGAGGTTCCTTACGAAATTCTGCGACTTGCTGCGTTCGATGAAGTTGCTCCAGGCGGTTTCGTTTTTCGCCTCGAGTCCAAGATGTTCTTCAATGGCGCCCTTAGTCCATACCCAGATTCCCTGGGCCTTGAGTTTTTCGTGGATGTTCCGTATGGGTTTTTCTGCTTCGGGCATTTCCGCCATCATGGCGTAAGCCTTGGATGCGCTGATGTTGCTGTGCTTGTTCACGGGGAGGCCGTTCACTAAACGTAAGTGCTGGTGGAAGGCGAGTTCCTTGAACAGGTTGCGGCAGAATTTAACATCGGGGTCGTTTACTTCCAAAAAACCGTCGCGGGTTGCCGTGGTGAAGGCGTAATCCAAGTCGACTATTGCGCGCACGGGCATGTCCATGGCGTCGAGAACCTGCATGCTCTTGCGGGTGTTGCTCACACCGCCTTGGCGCACAAGCGCACATTTTATCAAGGCGAAACTCTGGCCGGTAATTCGTTCGAAAAGGGCGGGCAATACGCGCCATTCCGTTTTTCCTTCGGTTAAAAGCACGTAGTCGGCAAACAAAAGTTCGTTGCTGTTCGAAAGGCTGAACAGCATTTGCAGCTGGCTCGGGGCGTCCTGAATCACCTGGTGCACGGCGTCTTCCATACGTTTGCGCATGTAGGTGCCGCGTTCCTTGTTCTTGCGGATAAGGAGTGAAGTGCTCACGTCTTCGCTGGTGACCATCTGTGCGGAGTGGGTCGCGAAAACAACCTGGTAGCCCTCGTTCGAAAGGTTTTTCAGCGCCACGCGAATCAGTTCGACTGCCTGCGGATGCAAGTAGAGTTCCGGCGAATCGATGAGCAGCATGGTGCGGCTCAGGTAATGGTTGTTGTGGTGCTTCTTGATTTCGGAAAGGTAGCGGACCAAAGCCATCTGGATGGCTCTCTGGCTTCCTGCGCCCATGCGATTTATGTCGCGCTCGAAACCGTCATCCTCGTCGATCACCTTGAGCGTTGCCGTTTTTAAGAACGTCTCCAATGTTGGAATGGGGATGTTCAGCTCGACGTGTACGCTTGGGAATAGCGGTTTCAGTTTCTCGTTTACATCGTGGTCGAAAGACTTGATTTCTGCGGCCTGGTTCTCGCCGTGAGGACTGAGCAAATCATTGAACTTGCTCAAAATGTCGTTGAATTCACCGCCGAACCTGCGTTCCAGCGGCTTGAAAATTTCGTGCAACAGCTTAGTGAACGCCTGGTTTCCTTCGAAATCCCAGATAGCGATGGATTCCGGGAACATCCGCTTGAAGGCGTGCCGGAACTCGTCGTCGGTGCGCACCCAGTCCTTGCGTTTGTCGTTGCGTTTGTTTGTTGGCGAAAACGCCCATATTTCCACGTTCTCGGGAATTTCTCCCGGCACCCTCTGCACTTTTTTGATGCGCAGCATGTCGTTTATCAAAAAAGGCTTTATCTGGGCAGCCTTTTCTTCGCCCAGACGGTTCAGTACGTTTTCGGTGATTCCCTCGAATACACCCTCGACCTCGACAGGTTCGTTCGGATTGTCGAAATACGAGATGTCAAGCGAAAATTTGGAGAGCAACCAGCGGATTCCCATCAAAATGTTCGTCTTTCCGGCGTTGTTGTAGCCGATGAGGGCCGTGAAGCCACTCAGCGGAAACGTCTGCCTCTGGATAGAGCGCAGATTCGAAATGGTAATCTCCGAGAGTCTGAGTGCTTGCGGTTGCATAACCTGAATGTATATAAAAAACGCAAATAATCCCACTTTTTGCAAAAAAAAACGGGAAAAGCCTGGAAAACCTGGCTTGTGCCGGATTTAGCCCCCCTTTTTCCTGGTCAAGGTACCTTATCTTGGAACGGAAATGCCCAGCGAAAGGGCTGGGCTTTGTGAGCTTTGTTTAATTTCAAATATTTTACAGGTTATTTTCTCTGCTCGAGCAGCGCCTTTAGTTCGCGGATTTGAACGTTCTTTGTTTCGTCGTCGGTGACATCCACCCTGATTCGCATGATGGCGTCGTCCAGCGCGGCGTCGTTGAACTTTGGCAGTTCGTTCTTCGCTGTGCCGGCGTTTTTCAGCAGGTAGAGCCAGCGGTCCTCGTCGTTTTCGAGTTCCTCGAAACTCTTGCTGAACTTCCCGAGGTCTATCAAAATATACTTAATCTTTTCGCTGACGGGTAGGGCCCCGCCTTTTTTGACTTCGGTGTCGTTCGGGTATTTCGCTCCGATATCCATGCGCAACTGCAGATGCTCCGGCGTGTAGATGTTCATTTCGGTGTTCTCGAAACGCAACTGTTCGACGGATTCTATTTTCATCGGCGCGAGGACTTCGTTCAAGAAGCATTTGAGGGCGTCCTTCGTACCAAGGAGTTTTTTGAAGCCAGGGTCGAAACGCGGGTCGAGGTACTTTGCCACATTCACTTCGGCGCGGATTTTCTCCTTGCGGGTTTTCAGGCTCGCCAAGGATTGTCCTATGGAGACCGCGTAGCGGTCTATGTTCTGGTTTTCAAGGATGGAGTCGTTTTGTCTTTCCATATTGTGGGCCGCAATCGTGCGGCGTTCGAGGCGCAGGACATCCGCGCCTTCTCTATAAACTGATTTTTGGGATAAACTGTGCTGTAAGATGTTGTTTACGAATTGGAAAATTTCAATTAGTTTGTTTGTGTTTTGAACAAATGAATACCGAATGCTAGAATGAGGATTGCTCCGATAAACGACGTGTACATGGATTCTATAAACGGTATATATAGTGTTGTGGGCGCTTTTTTTGGAAAAAATGACCCTGAAAACCAGGAAAAGGGGGTGCGTCGGGTTCGTCGTGGGCCCCCGCTGCGCGAGGATGACGAAATTGGACGGCTTTTGCGATACGGGGAAGCCGATGCCGAGTTTCCTCGGCATGACTTTTGCGATGGGTAACGCACTTGGAATGCGGAATCAGACCTTCTGGGCGAGAAGCAAACTCAGTCGGCGAATCTCTGCTTCCTTGGCAGCAATTTCTCCGTCCTTGGCAGCGATTTCTCCGTCCTTGGCAGTCCTAAGCGCTGTGATTTCGGCTTCGTGCTTTTTGCGAAGCCTTTCTGCCAATGCCTTTTCCGCAGCTTTCACCGCGGCCCGTCGCTCGTCGCCGGCGCTGACGAAGCCAAGTCTCTGACCGATACTCTTGAATGCCA